>NZ_JBIVBY010000001.1:0-629459 GCF_044746405.1 Pseudomonas sp. NPDC086251 | reverse complement strand
CCAGCGATGGCGGAGTGTCAGGCGATGCAGGTGTTGGCTGCGCCGGCCTCATCGCGAGCAGGCTCGCTCCCACAGGTTATTCGGCGGGGGCGGAACACATGAGCACGACTCAAATCCGCTCCCACAGGCCTTTCGTTTGTTCTGGAGAAAACAATAATGAGCATTGAACGCTGGCAAACCGCGTGGCGACAACTGATCGCCCCCGGCGCGCCTTTTGAAGTGGTGACGCCCGATGACGGCGGCCCACGCTATTTCCGTCACGCCGCCCACGACCTGCTTCAGGTGATCGACGCCGGTCGTGTGCATGGTGATCGTGAGTTCCTCATCTGGCAGTCGCAACGCCTGACCTTCCAGCAATACTTCGATCAGGTCGATCGTCTGGCCGAGCAAATGATTGCTCGTTTTGGCCTGCGACCGGGCGAGCGGGTGGCGATTGCCATGCGCAACCAACCGGCATGGCTGGTGGCGTTCGCCGCTATCCAGCGTTGCGGCGCGGTGTGTGTGCCACTCAACAGTTGGGGGCTGCGCGATGAGTTGCAATACGCCTTGCAGGACAGCGGTTCGCGGCTGCTGCTATGCGACGAAGCACGCCTCGACATACTGCGCGAAAATTTGCCCCGAGAGCTACGAGCAACGATTGTTGTCGGCGTGGAAGGCGGGTCGTTACCCGAGAATTGCGTGCGTTTCGAAGACCTGATCAACGCCCCGGCATCACCATTGCCGGCGATAAAAATCGACCCCGACGCGCCGGCGCTGATCCTCTACACCTCCGGCACCACCAGCCGCGCCAAGGGCGCCGTGTCCAGTCACCGGGCGATTTGCCAGGCGCTCTTTGCCCTGGAATTCCAGGGTGCGTTTTGTGCAATGAGTTCGCCCGAGCGCATTGGCGTGGTGATCAACAGCGGTTACCTGCCCACCACGCTGGCGGCCGTTCCACTGTTTCATGTCAGCGGCTTGCATGCACAGTTTCTCTCAGCCTTGCGCGGGGGACGGCGGTTGTTGCTGATGTACAAGTGGGATGTGGAGCAGGCGCTGGACCTGATCCGCGACGAGCGTTGCACTCAGTTCAATGGCGCGCCGGTCATGATGCAGCAATTGCTCGCGTCGCCACGTTTTGGTGGCGAGCACACCGCCAGTCTGTTCGGCCTCGGTCTGGGCGGCGGCGCCTCGTCCGCCGGGGTGCTGGACAACATGCTCAAGCTCAAGCCTGATGCCATCGGCGGTGCCGGCTACGGCCTGACCGAAAGCAACGGCATTGGCGCTGCCATCGGTGGCGACCCGTTCGTGTACAAGCCGGCGACGGCGGGGTGGGCCTTGCCGATTGTCGATATCCGCATCGGCGCCGATCCGCACCAACCACAGTCGGCGGGCACGCGTGGGGTGATCTGGCTGCGTTCGCCAACGCTCATGAGCGAGTACTGGAATTTGCCCGAAGCCACGGCGCAAACCCTGCGCGACGGCTGGCTCGACACCGGCGATATCGGCTACCTCGACGACGAGGGTTTCCTCAGCATTACCGGCCGGGTCAAGGAGTTGATCAACCGCGGTGGCGAGAAGATTTCCGCCGCCGAAATCGAGACCTGCATCCTCGATATGCCCGGCGTACTGGAGGCGGCGGCGTTCGCCATCGCCGACCCGCTGCTGGGCGAAACGGTCGGGCTGGCCGTGCATGGCCAGGCGTCGACGCTGCCGCACGAGGCGCAAGTCTGCGCGTTCATCGCCGCACGCCTGGCAGGCTACAAAGTGCCGGCGCACGTCTTTCGCGTCTTCGAACCCTTGCCACGCAATGCCACGGGCAAGGTGCTCAAGGCGCAACTGCAGGAAAAGTTGGGCGCATAACGCCTCCTTAGTCTTTCCGGACGATGTTCGAGCCGGCAGAACACGAACAATGGGTCCATCCACACAGCCTTATCAGCGAAGGAGGCAATACATGAAAATAACAAGAACAGGTCTCATGCTCGCGGTCGCAGTCTCAGCCAATAGCGGGCTGATCGGTTATGCGCACGCCGAGGTATCCCCTCAGGAAGCCGCCAAACTGGGCAAGGAGCTGACCTGCGTCGGCGCCGAGCAGGCGGGGAACGCCGAGGGCACCATTCCACCGTACACCGGCAAATACCTGGGCGAGGTGCCGGGCTGGAATCACGTGAAGTATTCCGGTGATCAGCCGGTTGACCCTTACGCTGCCGAGAAGCCGATCCTGGTGATCACCGCGCAGAACATGAGCCAGTACGAGTCGCACCTGACCGAAGGGCAGAAGGCCCTGCTGAAGAAATACCCGACCACCTACAAGATGAACATCTACCCTGGCCATCGGGACTTCCGCTATCCCGATTACGTCTGCCGCCGCGCGATGGACAACGCGCTGCACGCCAAGCTGGTCAATGACGGGGAAGGTTTCACCGGGATTGGCCAGGTGCCGTTCCCGATCCCGAAAAACGGCACTGAAGTGTTGTGGAACCACCAACTGCCGGCGCGAGCCTACACCGAGGAAAAAACCTCCGACCTGGCCTCGGTCCTGCCCAACGGCAGCATCGGCTGGGGACGTGCCTACGCGCGTAACCTGTCGATGGCCAACTCACCCAACAAAGACCCCCGGACCGAGGACAAGCTTTCGGCCATGAGCAACAACATGACCCTGAAGCCGGCCCGTGACAACGGTACCCTGAGCATTGCCCATGAACCCTACAACTACGGCACGGATGCGCGTCAGGCCTGGTCCTACAGCCCGTCGACCCGGCGCGTGCGGCAACTGCCGGGTTACGGGTACGATCAGCCGATGATCGGCACCAACGGCACCATGACCGTCGACGAAGACCGCTTGTTCAACGGCTCACCAGAGCGCTACACCTGGAAACTGATCGGCAAGCGCGAGATCTACACCCCCGCCAACGCGTTCAAGGCCAATGCCGCGACCGTCAAGTACGCTGACATGCTGACGCCTAACCACCCCAACCCGGACCTGATGCGTTATGAATTGCGTCGCGTGTGGGTGCTGGAAGCCGACTTGAAGGAAGGCTATCGCCATGTCTATGGCAAGCGCGTGCTGTTCATCGACGAAGACACCTGGAATGCGGTCATGGCCGACAACTACGATGCTCGTGGGCAACTGTGGAAGCACGCCATGATCAACTACTACTACCACCCGGACATGAGCGGCTGGCAGGCCGGCTCGCAGTTCTTCCTGGACTTGAACTCTGGCCAGTACACCGGTTACGGCATGACCAACGAGTCGAAGAAGGGCCCGATCCTCAACGAAGGCAAATTCACCCCAGACCAGTACACTGCGGATGCCGCGCGAGCCATCGGCCGCTAAGCCCAGCTAAACAAAAGCCCCATCGAAAACGGATGGGGCTTTTTTTCGCCCAAAAATCCCTGTAGGAGCGAGCTTGCTCGCGAAAAACCTGAGGGCGCTGCGGGGCATCTGGTTTAACGCGTTATCGTTCACGACCATCGCGAGCAGGCTCGCTCCTACAGGGGAACATCAGTCAGTTGATCGGTTGAGAGGTGATCGACCATTGCGGATCCAGTGGCCCGATCATCTCCAGCAGCCGTTTGTAACCGGTACGCAGAATGCGCCACTCGCCTTGCAGCTTGACGTAGTGATCCTCGTAGATCGCGCTGCCGTTCAGCAGGGTCTGCGCATCGAGGTTGATGAACAGGTCGTTGAGGTACCACAGGCCCGTCGCTTCATCACCATTGACCTCGATTTCCGGGGTGTGGCCGTGGTGCATGCCGAAACGCCGGTTATTGAAGTTGGAGCGGTAGAACTCGATGGCCTGCTCCAGCCCGTTGAGTTCGAACTGGTAGGTCGGGCTGTCGAAACTGATCTTCACATCAGGGGCCAGAATGCTGCGCAGCAGGTCCAGGTTGCAGGTATCGATACCGCGGAAATAGCGGGCCTTGAGCTGTTTGATTTGCTCGATGGCAACGAGATCCATCATGGTGTTGATCTCCAGGGGAAGGGTGATGGCCATGCGGCCATTCGGTGAGTCGCTGATCGAGGCGACATCGCTGTCGCCTCGGGTTATTCAGCAAGGCAGGAAGTGGCCGCCGTTGACATCCAGTTGTGCGCCGGTAATGACCTTGGCGTAGTCGCTGGCCAGGTACAGGGCGGCCATGGCGCAGTCGCTGTCTTCGGGGATTTTGCGCAGCGCGATCTGTTGGGCGACCTGGTCGACCAGCGACTCCATCGGTACACCCAGGCGCTTGGCTTCGCTGTTGAAGTAACCGATCACCGGCGCGCCCCACATCCAGCCCATGAAGGTGGAGTTGACGCGGATACCGAACGGACCGAGATCCTGAGCCAGGTACTGCACGGCAGTTTTCAACGCGCCCTTGGAGACGGCATAGCCGGATTCCAGCTGGTTGGGGGTGCGCGTGGCCATGGTGTTGATCATGACGATGCTCCCTGACTGCTGTTTCTTCATCTGCGGCAACACGGCTTGGGTCATGTTCATGGTTCCGAACAGGTTGACGTCCATCGCGTTGCGCCAGTCGTCCATTGACGACTCGGAAGCGCTGCCCCAGGCGCCATGGGCGTAGGCGGAGTTGATCAGTGCGTCAATGCGGCCGAAATGCTCGATCGTCAGGTCGGCGAGTGTCTGGCACTGGTCGGCCTGGGTGATGTCGGTCGGGACTTTCAGGATCGGCGTGCTGTAGCCGGCGTCGCGGACGGCTTTTTCGGCCTGATCCAGTTTGGCGGGCGTGCGCGCGGCCAACACCACGGCTTTGGCCTGGTACTCCGCGGCTCGTACGGCCAGCTTGATGCCCAGGCCGGGGCCAATACCGGAAATGATGACAACTTTATCCTTCAGCAACATGGCAATTACCTTCTTGTTTTTATGAGGGGAAATGGGTCGTTCAGACGCCGCTGGCGTGCAGTTCTTCGGCGCGGCGTTTCAGGTCCAGGGCCACCTGATCGAAGGCGATTTTTACCCACGCACCGTGTTCTCGCATGATGGTGTCCTGGTTCAGGCCCAGAAAAATATCCGTGGTGAAATAGCTGCAGCGGTTGGCATCGATCGCCGTGATGTACTGGTCACGGCGGGCGGCGTCCATGTTTTCCGGGACAGGACGCTGCTCCCATGACAACAACCGCTCGGGGTCGCAGGCCACGAGGTATTCGAAGACCGGAACGGTTTCGCCGGTATCGGGGTTGCGTACCTGCATATGCACTTCGTCACCGATTTGCAGCCCGCACTGAATGCTTGGACAGAAGCTGTTCCACTGGTGGTAGTTGTCCAGATCTATCAGCACTTCCCAGACCACTCGGGCGGGGGCGTTAATTTCCACCGTGTGGGAGGTCACGATGTTTTCGGCTCTGGCCATGACTGTCTCCTGTTGTGTGATCAGTTGATGGGGCGGGAGGTGATTTGCAGGTGTTCGCTCAAGGGCTCGACCGTCTCGAGCAGGGTCTGGTAACCCGTCTCGGCGATCATCCAGCGCTCGCCGCGCTTGATGTAGCGATCCTGGTAGATCGCGCTGCCGTGCATGTGGGTGTTGTCTTCAAGGTTGATGAACACATAGCTCAGGTACCAGAGGGCCGTGGCGTGGTTGCCGTCGACCTCGATTTCCGGGGTGTGGCCGTTGTGGGTGGCCAGGCGGGTCTTGGTGAACGAGCTGCGGTAGAAGTCCAGCGCATCGCCCAGGCCGTTGACGTGGAACGAGTAGGCCGGGCTCTTGAACGACAAGGCGACGTCTTCGGTGAGCATGCCCTGGAGCATCTCGATGTTGCAGGTGTCGATGGCGCGGAAATAGCGCGCCTTGAGCTGTTTGATCAGCTCGATGGCTTGTAGATCCAACATGGGAAACCTCACTTGCCGGATGGGCGCTCGCTCAGTGATTGACGCTCAGATGACGGGCGCGATATTCGCGGTAGTCCTGGGTCATCTGTGCTTCCGTCAGACCGAAGCGCTCCAGGCTGTAGTCGTGGCTGGCACGTTTTTCCCGGCTGTTTTGCGCCAGCCAGCGCTGTGCGTCGGCTCGGGCCTGGTCGGTGAAGGGCAGATTGGCAAAGGCGTAAACCCTTTCCAGCACGTGCAGCGGCTGGGTCACCGTGTCGGCAAAGTGGATGTCGAGGAAGCGCTCGGCCGCGTGTTGTTCGCGAACCTGCAGGGTGTGACGGATGCCACGGGCCATGCGGTTGTTCCACTGTTCGCCGGCGGCTTTCGGGTCCGGGTTGTCGCTGTACATCTGCCACAGGGTGTGGGCCATGCTGGCCATCGAAGGGATGGTCTGGGCCGGTTCGCGGTGGGTCAGAATCACCTGCGCCTTGGGGAAAACCTCCAGCAGCAGGTGCAGGGTGTGCAGGTGTTGCGGGGCTTTGAGCAGCCAGCGCTGGCCGGTCGGTTCACCCCGTTGCTGCTTCTGCCATTGCAGGAATTGCAGCATCTTTTTCAGCTGGGTGTAGACCGGCCGCTGGTCTTGCTGATCCAGCCAACGGGTGTAGCTGGGCACGTTGACGTAGGCGTCCATGGCGCACATGAAGGAATGCTCCATGAGCATGAACTCTTCGTCGCAGAGCATGGCGTCCAGTGGGTGGATGGCGAGTATCTGCGGGATGACCCGGGCCATCAGCTCGACCTCGGCCCTGGCCTGGGCAATGCGCTGGGCCGGTGCGGCCAGGGTTTCGTCCGGCAGCGGTGCTGGATAGCGAGTCTCCCACCAGGCAGCCGAATAGAAGCGCGGGTCCACTGCCAGTGTGCGCTGCAGCATCGTCGTGCCGGTGCGCGGCAGACCGACGATCACCAACGGGTCGTCGATCGGTATTTCGGTGATCTGCGGATAGCGCCTCAGGTAGTCCTCCATCACCAGGCGGTTGACCAATTGCCCCACCAACCTTTCCTCCAGCAAATACAGGCCGGAGGGCGACAGTTCGGCTTCGGCGGCCAAGGCCACCAGCAGCGCCTGCAAGGACTCGCGATAGTTGTCATCGCCAAAATGGCTCAGGCCGTCAGTGCGCGCGATGGCGCTGGCCAACAGCTTGTCGACCGTCAAATCTGCAATTCGGGTGTGCGCGTTCATACGACCTCCGCGACGTCAGCCACGTTGACAACCCGTGTGGTGGGGTGGCATTGCTCCTGGGCACCGACCCAGCGCAGGCACATCGTGCCTTGGCGCACGCCAGCGGTTCGCAGCCAATTGTTCACCCCAGGATCGAGCTCACTGAGGACCAGGGTGACGCCACCGTTTTCGTCGTAGCGGGCCTGGTGTTTGTTGATGCAGATCTGGTGGTAGCGGTAGTCCAGCGACTCCATCCAGTAGTTGTTGATCTGCAGGTTCCAGAAGTCGCATTCCGGCACCTTGTCGATGTGGATGACCAGCGCTTCGTCGGCGGCCAGCGCCCAGTGCGAGTGGTAGTAGAAGATGTTCGGGTCGCCGCCCACGGACTGGCAGAGCGCCTGGTTGGCCGGTGGTAACTGATTGCTGTGCGGCAAGTAACTCTCGCTCCAGTCGGCGAACAGCCTGGCGGTGTTTTCCACGAAGCTGGACACGCGCGCCAGGCCTTGCTGGAAAGTGGCCGGGTCGAGGGCCGCCGGCTTGGCATCGGTACCGATACGCTCGATGCTCAACTTGGCCGGCACTTCGCTCCCACGGTCAAGAAACGTCTGGCGCACGATCAGCGCATTGGTGGCGTCTTCCATTTTCAACCAGTTGCCCGGTTGCGCTTCACGGCTGAGGATGATTTCAAAGTTGCCCTGGGCATCGAGCTGTAACTGGCTGGCATCGATAAACCCGGTCTGGGTCAAGGTGCCGTCGGTTTCATAACCGCCTTTCTGGGTGCCGAAACTCAGGTACGCGACACTGCCGCGCTGGCCTTTGATGCGGTACTGCAGCGTGCCGTCCAGGCGCGAATATTCGTAGAGATTGTCCGGGTTGTCGGCACCGATCTTCGCGCTCTCGTGGGAGGTTTTGAAGAAGCTGGGAAAGGCCGGGTCGGCAAATTCGATGTGCATCTCCAGGCCGATGCGCAGCAGGCGCGTGAGGTAGCGGAAGCCCTCGGCGCGGGTGGCGGCATCGGCGGGGGCTTCTGGGCGCAGAATCTGCTCGCCGCAGCGTTTGAGGTGATCGCAGAACGTGGCCCAGGTCTGGCCACTCAACAGCTGTTGTTCGTCAATAGAGCTGATTGTCATTGTTAGACTCTCTTGAGTTGAACGCCCGGCGAACCGGGCGCCGGGACTAGAACGTTTTAGTGATGATGCCGCGCTCGACCAGCACTGCGATGATGCGATCCACCGCACCCTCGGGCGTCAGCTTGCTGGTTTCGATGTGGATGTCGGGCTTGTCCGGCACCTCGTACGGCGAGTCGATGCCGGTGAAGTTCTTCAGTTCGCCACGGCGGACTTTTTTGTACAGGCCCTTCGGATCGCGCTCCTCGGCCACCGACAGCGGCGTGTCGACGAAGATCTCGATAAACTCGCCTTCCTGCAGCAGCCCGCGCGCCATTTCGCGCTCGGAACGGAACGGCGAGATGAACGCCGTCAACACGATCAGCCCGGCGTCCACGAACAGCTTCGAGACCTCGGCTACCCGGCGGATGTTTTCCACACGATCGGCATCGGTGAAGCCCAGGTCGCGGTTGAGGCCATGGCGCACGTTGTCGCCGTCGAGCAGGTAAGTGCTGCGGCCGCGAGCGTAGAGGCGGGTTTCCAGCAAGTTGGCGATGGCCGACTTGCCGGCGCCCGACAAACCGGTGAACCACAGCAATACTGGTTGCTGGCCGATCTGTTCGGCGCGGGCTTTCTTGTTCACATCCACGTGCTGCATGTGAATGTTCTGCGAGCGCCGCAGGGAGAAATCGATCAGGCCTGCGCCGATCGTGGCGTTGCTCAGGCGGTCGATGAGGATGAAGCTGCCGGTCTCGCGGTTGTCCTTGTAGGCATCGAAAGCGATCGGCTGGCTGGTGAACAGGTTGCACACACCGATCTCGTTCAGCGCCAGTTCCTTGGCCGCCAGGTGCTCCATGGTGTTGACGTTGATCTTGTACTTGGGCATCGACAAGGTCACCGGCAAGGTCTTGCCGCCGATCTTCATCAGGTACGGGCGCCCGGCGAGCATGGGCTGTTCGTGCATCCAGATCAGGCTGACCTGGAACTGGTCGGCCACGCTGGTCGGGTCCTCGGCGGTGGACAGCACATCGCCGCGACTGCAATCGACTTCATCGCTGAGGGTCAGGGTAATGGACTGTCCGGCCAGCGCTTGTTGCAGGTCACCGTCAAGGGTGACGATACGCGAGATGCGGCTCTCCTGGCCGCCCGGCAGCACCCGCACGCGGTCGCCGGGACGGACCACGCCGCTGGCGATGGTGCCGGTGAACCCACGGAAATCCAGGTTGGGGCGGTTGACCCACTGCACCGGCATGCGGAACGACAGCTTCTGCTGGCGTGCTTCGTCGATCTCGACGGTTTCCAGGTAGCCCATGAGTGTGGTGCCGCGGTACCACGGCATGTGCTCGCTTTGTTCGGTGATGTTTTCACCGCGCAACGCAGACATCGGAATCGCGGTGAAATCCTCCAGATTGATCTGCCGGGCGAAGGCGCGATAGTCCTCGACGATGGCGTTGAAGACTTTCTCCGAGTAGTCCATCAGGTCCATCTTGTTGACAGCCAATACCACCTTGCGAATGCCGAGCAGCGAGGCCAGAAAGCTGTGACGCCTGGACTGGGTCAGCACGCCGCGCCGGGCATCGATCATCACCACGGCCACGTCCGCCGTAGACGCGCCGGTCACCATGTTGCGGGTGTACTGCTCATGGCCGGGGGTGTCGGCGACGATGAACTTGCGCAGGTCGGTGGAGAAAAAACGGTAGGCCACATCGATGGTGATGCCTTGTTCGCGCTCGGCAGCCAGACCGTCCACCAACAGGGCGAAGTCCAGTTCGCCGCCTTGTGTCCCGTCTTTTTTCGAGTCGGCCTCGAGCGCTTCCATCTGGTCTTCGAAGAGCATTTTCGAATCGTAGAGCAGGCGTCCGATCAAGGTGCTCTTGCCATCGTCGACACTGCCGCAGGTAATGAAACGCAGCAGGCTCTTGTGCTCGTGGGCCTTGAGGTATTGGCCGATGTCCTCGGCAATCAGGTCAGATACGTGTGCCATCAGAAATATCCCTCTTGTTTTTTCTTCTCCATCGATGCGGACGAATCGTGGTCGATCATTCGCCCCTGACGCTCGGAAGTGCGGGTCAGCAGCATTTCCTGAATGATCTTGGGCAGGGTGTCGGCATCGGATTCGACGGCACCGGTCAGGGGGTAGCAACCGAGGGTGCGGAAGCGCACGTTGCGCATCATCGGCACTTCGCCCGGATTGAGCGGCATGCGCTCGTCGTCGACCATGATCAACATGCCGTCACGCTCCACCACTGGCCGTGGCGCGGCGAAGTACAACGGCACGATCGGGATGTTTTCCAGATAGATGTATTGCCAGATGTCCAGCTCGGTCCAGTTGGACAGGGGAAACACGCGGATCGACTCGCCCTTGTGTTTACGCGTGTTGTACAGGTGCCAAAGCTCCGGGCGCTGGTTCTTCGGATCCCAGCGATGCTGGTCGGAGCGGAAGGAAAAAATCCGTTCCTTGGCCCGGGATTTTTCTTCGTCGCGACGAGCGCCACCGAAAGCCGCGTCGAAACCGTAGTGATCCAGCGCCTGTTTCAGGCCCTCGGTCTTCATGATGTCGGTGTGGATCTGCGAGCCGTGCTTGAACGGGCTGATGCCCATTTCAATGCCTTCGGGGTTGGTGTGGGTCAGCAGGTCGACGTTCAGTTTGGCCACCATCTGATCGCGGAAGCGATACATCTCCTGGAACTTCCAGGTGGTGTCGACATGCAGTAAGGGGAAGGGCGGCTTGGCCGGGTAAAAGGCCTTCATGGCCAGGTGCAGCATGACCGCGCTGTCCTTGCCGATGGAATAGAGCATGACCGGGTTGTCGGATTCGGCGACGACCTCGCGCATGGCCTGGATGCTTTCAGCCTCCAGTCGTTGCAGGTGGGTAAGCGTCATGGATTTGCCTCTCGCTTTTTGTTGTTGTCGTTTATCAACGTACAACTGCTGCGATTCGGACTTATGCGCGACTTGATGTTTTAACATCAGGCGCAACATCTGCAGCATGGGGTCGCGGGGCAGGGGCGGGACGACCTTGGCTGGCCCATCGTCAGGGCTGACGCGCGCGGCTTGCCGACTGATCTGCGACGCCAGTTCGCGGGCGCCGCTGAGCATGGCGCTGGCTTCGGGCAAATGAAAAAGATGCAGGCGTTCGGCGTGTTCACCGGCCCAGGTGATGAAGCTCGCCGCGCGTTGCCAGTGCATACCCGAGAGCAGGGCGAACACGGTGCGTTCGGTTGATCGATGCAGGCGCTCGAAGAACGCTTCCAGGTGGGGCGCGCGCAACCCGTCTTCGTAAGGCAGCCAGAGCACCTTGCCACGATTGCTGACCGCGCGCAGTACTCCGTGACTGAGCTTGCCCTGGTCGCTGCGCGCACCGTAGTCATCGATCCAGTGGATCTCGCCGTTCTGCACCCGCGCCTGCTCGACGATGTCCCGGTAGGTGCTGCGATACCAGCGCTGCACCGCCAGCGAAGCCTTCGCCACGCGTTTTGCCGGGCGCTCGGCATTGAGCTGCCAGCGTTGCAGATAGTGGGCGGCGGTGCGTTCCGGCAAATCGATCGCGTGCAGTTGCTTGACCAGTGCCTGCATCGCTTCCAGGTGCCAGAGCAGAAACGGCAACTGATGCCGTTCCGGTGGCGTGCTGACCAGCAAGCGGTAGATGTTCAGTTCCTGCTCGGCAGAGAGGCTGCGACCTTCCCCTTGCTTGCGCCCGCGGTCGCGCACGGGCACGGCATTCCAGCCACCGGCTTGCCACGCCTTGTAGGCCGCGATGATCGTCGGCGACGAGAGCCCAGTGTCCTGGCGGATGGCTTTGAGCGTGCTGCCGGCGATGCGCAACTGCACGGCGCGCAGGCGCAGCTGATTGATCTGTGCAACGGGTAACGGATTGCCGTGGGACACAGGAACTCCTGTTAAACATCCATTTGCTGATTAGCGAAGGTGTGGATGTCTGTACTGTTCCCGGATCCGAAAAACGGCGCATAGGCTGTATGGACTACACGAAGAATAAAAACAGGAGAGACCCCATGAACGAGTCAATGGCTGTTCTGCTCGACGATGTCATCGGTATTGTTCGCGCAGCGGGCGAAGTGGTGTTGCAGGTATATCGCTCGGATTTCGAAGTGCGTGGCAAGGACGATGCCTCGCCGGTGACCGAAGCGGACGAACGTGCCGAGACCTTGATTCTGCAAGCCCTGGCTGCGCGTACCCCGCAGATTCCGGTGATATCGGAAGAGGCCGCCGCAGCCGGTCAGGTACCCGAAGTGGGCGAGCGTTTCTGGCTGGTGGACCCGCTGGATGGCACCAAGGAATTCATCAATCGCAACGGTGAATTCACCGTCAACATCGCGCTGATCGATAACGGTGAGCCCGTGCTCGGGGTGGTGCTCGCGCCTGCGCTGGAGCGTTTGTTCGCCGGTGCCCGTGGTTGTGGTGCCTTTATCGAACAGGCCGGACAACACCAGCCCATCCACTGCCGTGCAGTCTCGCCAGAGGGCCTGGACGTGGTCGCTAGCCGCTCCCATGGCGATGCCCAGGCTTTGGAGAAATTCCTCGACGGGCGCCCGGTGCGATCACTGAAAAGCGCCGGCTCATCGCTGAAGATTTGCCTGGTGGCGGCCGGCGAGGCCGACCTTTATCCGCGCCTGGGACGCACCATGGAATGGGACATTGCTGCGGGGCATGCGGTGCTGGTCGCGGCGGGTGGGCAGATCCGCACCCTTGCCGGGGATGTGCTGCGTTACGGCAAGCCTGGCCTCGACAACCCGCATTTCTACGCTCACGGTTTGTAAATGCGTTAACGGCAAAAGATCGCAGCCTCGTTGCACTCGACAGCTCCTACAGAGGGGTGTGTTTGCTGCGCTTCAATCGGGTCCGCGTTCCAGCACTTTCGTTACGTCATCGATCACGGCTTTGCTCATGGCGGTCAGGTAATGCGCGGCCCAGGCGTGGCGGTCGGTGTCTTTGGCGTAGGCGGCGTCCATCGCGAATTCTTTGGCCAGGTACAGCAGGTTGGAGGCTTGGGCCAGTGCGTCGACGACGGGCACGCCGCGACTGACGTGGAACAGCGCCTGGTTGGAGCAGTAGATGAAGGGGGTGAAACCGATGGTTTTGAGTTGTGATGAGCTGGACGGATTTTTTTTAGCCATGGTGAAACTCCTAAGCTTGAGGAGCTGCCACGTTCGTTTCCAAGCGAATGGGTGGCAGCTGTGCGCAGGTTGGAAAACCGGGAGCTTAGGAAACCGGCACGTCCGAAGACGTCCCACGCACAGCCGCCATGACACAGGATTGCAGGCGTAAACGTCTGCGGTCATGTTGGGCACGTTGTTGTTCTACGCTCGACGGGTTTCCAAGCCCGATCGCTGAAGGGTCAGCGACGTCCGGAGAGTATCCCGTCGAAGAAAAACGCAACAAGGCATCAAAGTGCCCAAACGCGAGATTCGGAGTTTGCCTACAAGGTCCTACGGCGTCATCCGATATTGCGACACTAAAGGTAAACGCGGCTAAACGTGACGAGCACTTTTTTAAGTTCACCCCACCAGATGCCCCGTCATATCCCCCACCATGTCCAACTGCGAATAATCCCTAAAACTGAACCGCCACACCCCGTCCACACGCTCGAACTCGTCAAGGTAACGCCCGGCCGCGATGGGTTGCAGGGGCAGGGTGTCGGTGGCTTGCAATACCGTGTAACTGGAGCGCACCGTCGCGGTGCCCGAGGTTTCGTCGATGTCGATGATGGGGTTGCTGATGATGTGTCTGGTGCGGGGTGTGCCGCAGGGGTAGCGCTTGATGCGTTGCTGCCAGATCCCCAGCAGATCGTTGTGATCCAGCAAGCCCTGGCGCTGCACCTTGATGCGGGCATGGCGGAACAGTTCGGCGGCTTCGATCAGTTGGCCGCTATCGAGGTATTCGGCGTAGCGGTAGAGCAGGTTGCTGATCTGCAGGGCGCTGTTGCTCATGGCGATCCTCATAAAAAAAAGCCGCCGCAACCCGTAAGGATGGCAGCGGCAAAAGGGTGGGAAGTACTCAGGCCGTCACGGCCTGTACCGGGGCGCGAAGCACGGCGGGGTTTTTCATCTGTTGGCGGTAACGTGGCAGCGCCAGGGTCAGGAACACGCTGGCCAGCACCAGCATCGACACGGAGGCAGCCAGGGCATAGCGCAGGGATTCAGTGCCCAGGCTCGGCACAAAGAAGTCGCTGAGCATCCCGACCAACAGCGGCCCGACACCCACGCCCAGCAGGGTCATGGACATGACGAAAATCGCCGTGGCCTGGGCCAGTCGCGTGGCCGGGAACAGGTGGGTGATGGCGCTCAGGCAAGGCGTCGCCCACCACACGCCAAAGAAACCGAAGGCGCTGTAGAACAGGAACGCTTGCGGTACGGCGATGCTGCCAATGTGGAACGCGGTGCCCTGTGGCCAGAGGAAGTACGCCAGCGCGAAGGGGATGCTGATCAGCGTGCCCAGCAGCGGCACGCCGATTTGCCAGCCGACGTCGCGGCGCGCCATGCGGTCGGTGAGCAGGCCACAGACCAGGGTGCCGACGGTCGAACCGGTGCCACCCACCACGCCGACCAGAAACCCGGCCTCTTGCATGTTCAGCCCGTGGGAGCGGATCAGGAAGCTCGGGCTCCAGGTGCCGATGGCGTAGCCGGCAATTGCCGCCGCGCCACCGGTGAGGACCAGCCACAGGAACGAGGGCATCTGGAACAACTCGACGAGGGTTTTCAGCCAGCCATCCTGTTGCACCGTGACGTTGCTCAGCGGCACGACGCGTTTGGGAGCGCGCACGGTGAAAAGCAGCAGCAGACCGAGGAATATGCCGGGCGCGCCGATCAGCAGGAAGGCGTAGCGCCAGCCATGGTGCTGGGCGATCCAGCCGCCCAGGCCAAGGCCGACAATCGCCCCCAGGCTGGAACCGAGCATCAGGAAGGCCAGGGCCGTTGAGCGGCGGTTGGCCGGGTATAAATCCGACACCATCGCCACCGACGGCGCCGTGCCGCCGGCCTCACCCACGGCGACACCGATGCGCGCCAGCACCAGGGTCAAGAAGTTGCCGGCCATGCCGCAGAGCATGGTCATCAGGCTCCAGGCGATGCAGCTGAACGCGATCACCGGCTTGCGCCCGATACGGTCCGACAGACGCCCCAGCGGGAAGCCGAACACGGTGTAGAACACCGCGAAGGTGACGCCCGAGAGCAGGCCGATCCCGGTGTCGGAAATGCCGAATTCGAGCTTCACCGGCTCGATCAGGATCGCCATCAACTGGCGGTCGATGTAGTTGAACACATAGATGCTGGCGAGCACGAAAAGCGCGTAATGCGTTCGCCATGTCACGGGGGTGGATTGGTTCACTGCGGGTGCTCCCGGTTTTATTCTGGTGGTCGCGATACTCGGCTTGCCGCGGTTTTTTCTCATCGTCCGTTCAGACCATTTTTCCCCGGCGGGCAAACCGCCGTACACCATAGCGAACCTAGTCTTGTCGGACGATGTTTCGCTCGCGCTCAGGATCAATCATTCAGCCCATCTTCGCTGGTCAGTCAGCACTAGCCCCGTTTGTGGCGGGCCAGGCGACCACCCGAAAACTATAAGAAGCTGAGGAATTGAAATGAGCGTCCTGTTCGAGCCGGTCACCCTGGGCGAGCTGCAACTGGCCAACCGCATTGTCATGGCGCCGATGACACGCAGCCGCGCCCTGGTCGATGCGATACCCGGCCGTGACATGGTCGAGTACTACCGCCAGCGCGCCAGTGCCGGGCTGATTGTGGCCGAGGGTACGGCGCCTTCCGCCAGCGGCCTGGGCTATTGCCGCACACCGGCCATCTACAGCCGCGAGCAGATCGCCGGTTGGCGGCAGGTGACCGACGCGGTGCATGCCGAGGGCGGGCGCATCGTCCTGCAGCTGATGCACGTCGGCCGCGCCGCCAGTCAGCATAACAAACCTGAGGGGGCCGCTACGGTGGCACCTTCGGCCCTGCGTGCGCGTACCCAGGTATTCAGTGACAGCGCGGGGCTGGTGGACACCGACGAACCCGAGGCGCTGACCTTGCAAGGCATCGGCGAGGTCATCGCAGACTATCGCCAGGCCGCCTTGAATGCGCGCCAGGCCGGGTTCGACGGCGTCGAGCTGCACTGCACCAGCGGCTATCTGCCGATGCAATTCATGGCCAGCGGCAGCAACCAGCGCAGCGATGCCTACGGCGGCGATGCGAGCGCTCGAGTGCGTTTTGCCAGGGAAGTGATCGAGGCCATGGCCGCTGCAATCGGCGCCGGGCGTGTCGGATTTCGCCTGTGCCCCGGCAACCCTTACAACGACATCGAAGACCACGACCCGGCGGCCACTGCGGCGGCCCTGTGCGAAGCCGTCGCGCCGCTGGGCCTGGCTTACTTGCACATCATGCGTTCGCCGCTGGCCGACCTCGATGCCTTCGCGCTGGCGCGCCAGCACAGCCCTCACGCGTTGATTCTCAACGACGGTTTCGACGGCCCGTCGGCCAGCGCAGCACTCGCGTCGGGCGAGGGGGCTGCGGTGTCGTTCGGTCGTCATTTTATTGCCAACCCCGACCTGGTCGAGCGCTTGAAGCACGGCCTGCCATTGAGTCGCTTCGACCGCAAGACCCTCTACACGCCGGGCTCCACCGGCTACTCGGATTACCCCGCCTATCAAGCAGCTGCCCGGGAGGTGGCGCAATGAACCTGAATGACATGAACCACGTCCTGCCGAAGCACCCCGTGCCACGGGAACACACCCAGGCACTGCTCGACAAGCGCTCGGCGGCTGCGGGGCTGATCAAACCCGGCGACCTCTACACCCTGGCCGACCGTCTGGAGCAGCAAGCGCGCGAACAAGGTGAGCGGACGTTTCTGATCTACGGCGATCAGACCCTGAGTTACTCGCAGGTCGATGCACGGGCCAACCAGATGGCCCACACCTTTTACGCCAACGGCTTGCGTGCCGGCGATGTCTGCGCGCTGGCCATGGAAAACCGCCCGGCGTTCTTTTGCACCTGGTTCGGCCTGGTCAAGCTCGGCGTGGTGGTGGCGTTCATCAATACCCAGGTCAACGGCCGCCCGCTGTTGCACGCCTTGCACACCACCGAGGCCAAGGCATTGGTGATCGGCGAGGAATGCCTGGCCAATGTGCAGGCCACCGAGGGTTTTCCGGACGTGCCATGCTGGCTGATCCGCGACGCGGAAAATCCGTGGACCGAAGCACTGCCCAAAGGCATCGACGGGCATTTCGATGCGCGTCTGGAGAAAGCCCCGAGCACGCCGTTCCCGCGTGATATCCGTGCGCACATCGAAGCGCAGACCCCGACGCTGCTGATCTTCACCTCCGGCACCACCGGCTTGCCCAAGGCCGCGCGCTACAGCCACATGCGCTGGATGTCTTCCGGCGATGTGATGCAACCGACCCTCAATGTCACGTGCGAAGACGTGTTCTATTGCTGCTTGCCGCTGTACCACGGTGCCGCCGCCACGTCGGTGACGTCGACTGCGCTGCGGGCCGGCGCGGCCATCGTGGTGCGCCGCAAATTCAGCGTGCGTGAGTTCTGGAGCGACGTGGCGCGCCATCAGATCAGCATCTTCCAGTACATCGGCGAAATCTGCCGCTACCTGCTCAATCAGCCGGCGCGGCCGGACGAGCGTGAGCACAGCCTGCGCTGCATGCTCGGCGCCGGTCTGGCGCCTGATTCGTGGCAGCGCTGGCTGGAACGCTTTGGTCCGATCCAGGTGTTCGAAGGCTGGGGCGCCACCGAGGCCAATGCGGCGCTGATCAACGTCGACAACTATTTCGGCTCCTGCGGACGCGTGCCGGACTGGAACAAGACCAACCTGCGGTTGATCCGTTACGACATTGAAAACGACTGCCATCCACGGGACGACAACGGTTTTTATCAAGTCTGCGAAGTGGGCGAGATCGGCGAGGCGATGGGCTTCATTGTCGATCATCCGCAAATCGGCGGCGGGCGTTTCGAGGGCTACACCTCCAGCGAAGCCACCGAGAACAAGATTCGCCGCAATGTCTTGCGTGAGGGCGATGCCTACTGGAGTTCCGGCGATTTGCTGCGCGAGGACGCCGACGGCTACTGCTATTTCGTCGACCGCATCGGCGATACCTATCGTTGGAAGAGCGAGAACGTCTCGACCCAGGAAGTGGCGGACGCCCTGAGCGATCTGTCGGGCCTTGAGTTGATCAATATCTATGGCGTGCAGGTGCCGGGCCATGAAGGCCGCGCCGGCATGGCGGCGGTGCTGATGCAGGCGGACCAGACCTTTGATCCGGCCGCGCTGTACGACCTCACTGAAGCGCGCCTGCCGCGCTATGCCGCCCCGGTGTTCGTGCGGGTGACGCGTTCGGCAGACCTGACCGCCAGCTACAAATTGCGCAAGGTCGATTTGCAGCGACAGGGCTATTGCCCACGCCGTTGCAGCGATCCGCTGTTTATCCGTGACGACAAAGCCCGCACCTATGTGCCCTATTCAGAAGAGGCATTGACGCACGCTGGCTTGACGCCTTTCGCGGTGGCCGACCATGACTGATCTCGACGCCAACGGTCACGAACTGCGCGGCGGCCTGCGCTATCCCTGGCCGCAGGCACCGGAGGCCGGGCAGGTGCGCGAAGTGGCACCGGGCGTGTGGTGGCTGCGCATGCCGCTGCCGTTTCGCCTGGACCACATCAACCTCTACCTGCTGCGCCACACCGATGGCTGGGTGGTGGTCGACACCGGGATGAACACCGACCAGACCCGCGAAGTATGGGACCGGGTGCTGAGTGAAGTGTGTGGCGGGCTGCCGCTGCTGGCGGTGGTCTGCACGCACTTTCATTCCGATCACGCCGGCGTGGCCGCGTGGCTTTCCGAGCGTTTTCACTGCCCGGTGTACATGACCGCCAGCGAGTTCCAGTCGTTGCATGTCCGGTTCCCCGGCGATCAACCGCCAGGTTGGGATTTCCTCGACTTCTACCGCAAGGCGGGCGTCGACGATGCACAGAGCACCGAGATGTTCGGGGTGATGAGCAACGCGCATTTCCTGCCGGCACCACTGAACCATTTCCGTCGTTTGCACGAGGGTAGCCGCCTGCACATCGGTGGCCGTGACTGGCAGGTAGTCGTCGGTCGCGGCCACTCGCCGGAACACGCCTGCCTGTATGCCGCCGACGATGGCCTGTTGATCTCCGGCGATCAGGTGTTGCCGCGCATTACCTCCACCGTCGGCGTCCACGCCACCGAACCGTTGGCCGATCCGCTGCGTGACTGGCTCGAATCCATCGAACGCCTGCGTGCCTTGCCCGACAGCGTGTTGGTACTGCCGGCGCACGAGCGGCCGTTCTTCAATCTGCATCAGCGCCTGGATCAGCTGGAAGCCCATCACCGCGGGCATCTGGCGTTGGTTCTGGCCACCTGTGACGAGCCACGCACCGTGCTCGAACTGATGGCCGTGTTGTTTCCCCGGTTATCGGGTCGTTTCGACGAGCTGATGGCACTGGGCGAGACGTTGGCCCATGCCAACTACCTGGTGGCCGAAGGGTCGCTGGCGCGGGAAGAGGACCGGGGGCGCTATCGCTACCGGAGTGCTGTAAGGGGAGCGTGCGCTGTTACACCGCCCAATGTGTTTTGAGCGGACGGCACGGCAGCAGTGTTGAACATTCCAGGCAACCCGTCGGTTGCCCTTCAGGAGAGTCAGTGTGATCAACAAAAACAACAATAACGCTACGATCATGGCTTCGAGCGCCTTTCAGGTCACCAGCCTGGCGGCCGCCATGGCAATGGTTTCCACACCGATATGGGCCGGTGACACGGTCGAGTTCGACAACGGTGCGACCATGGATTGGTCGGTGACCACCAGTTACGGCATCGGTGTGCGAACGGGCAGCCAGAGCGATCGCTTGCTGACGATCAACGCCGACGATGCCAACCGCAACTTCGATCGCGGCAGTCTGACGACCAACCGCGTGGGCGCGCTGGGCGAACTGATCCTGCGCAAGGATAACTACGGCGCCGTGGTGCGCGGCAGTACGTTCTACGACGACGTCTACCACCAGGACAACGATAACGATTCGCCCGCCACCGTGAACAAGAACGGCAGCAACGACGAATTCACCAGCGATACCCGTTACTACAGCGGCGGTCGTACCCGTCTGCTCGATGCCTACGTGTTCAGCGGCTGGCGCTTCGACAACGACACCATGCTCGACGTCAAGGCCGGGCGGCACATCGAATCCTGGGGCGAGAGCTTGTACTACCCGGGGGTGAACGGCGTACAAAACCCGTCCGATGCGGTGAAAGCCTCGCAGCCGGGGGTTGAAGTCAAGGAGGTGCTGTTGCCGGTCGGGCAGTTCTCCGGTTCGTACCGCCTCAACCCCAGCATCACTTTCGGTGCCTATGTGCAATACGAATGGAAGGGCACCGAACTTCCGCCGGTGGGCAGTTACCTGTCGAGCAGCGATGTGGTGGGGCCGGGTCGTGAGTTCCTTTATGCCAACGGCCAGAAGGTTGCCTATCGTGGCACCGATGAACCGAGGGATGGTGGACAGTGGGGCGTGCAAGTGCGCTATCGCCCGGTGCCGGCGGTCGAGCTGTCGCTGTTCCACGTCAACTATCACGACAAGAACCCGGCCAGCGCCCTGGTCGGCTACGACCCGCGAGCGCTCGGTGGCGGCTTGTTTGCCATGTCCGGTCCCAATGGTTACCGGATCAAGTATTTCGAAGACATCAAGCTGACCGGCATCAGTGCCTCGACCAAGATCGGTGAATACCAGATTGGCGGCGAGTGGTCGTATCGCGACGGTGCGCCGGTGATGGTCAATACCGGGCTTGGTGCCGTACCGGCCAAGGGCAAGGGTCAGCAGATGCAGTTGTCGGCGATGCGTATCCTGGGGAGCCGTCCGTGGGCGAGCCAGACCACGCTGACTGCCGAAGTCATCCGTGTGCAGGTCGACAGCGTCGACTCGACGTCGGCCGCGCCCAACCTGCAAGGTCTTAACCTCGTGCCCGCCGTGGCAACTTTAGTGGCCCCTTCCGATGACTACACCTATAGCACCAGTGCCGGTTACCGCACCCAGTCCGCCAGCGCCTACACCGTGGGCGCATCGTTCAGTTATCCGGGCGTTTTCCAAGGCTGGGATCTGGAAGTCCCCTTCAGCTTCTCCAACGTCTTCAGTGGCTCCACGCCCATGGCCGGGAGCATCTCCGGAGTCGCAGGCGACCGACGCCTGAGCGCGGGTACCACCTTCAAATACCTGAGCAACCTGGAAGTCAGCTTGAGATACATCGCCTACCTGGGCGAGCCGGACCCGATCGATCGTCCGTTCGCGGACCCTGACTACGCCACGTTCTCGATGAAATACACCTTCTGATTGACCACTCGATGTCCGCTATTCGCGGACCTGAACACCACCTTGAACTGGCCGAAGCCCTGCGCTTCGGCATGGAGGCACCATGGGGCTCAAAGGGCATGCGGCCATTGTTGGAACCGCGCAATACAAACCGGAAAAATACGCGACCGCGCCGCGGATGTTTCATCTTGAGCAGGTCGCCGACCTGGCGGCCCAGGCGCTGCGCGATGCCGGGCTCAAAGCCTCGGACCTCGACGGACTGGTAATCAACGGCCCGCATTTTCATGAAGCGTCGGTGTTCGTACCGGCGATGGCCGCCGAGTACCTCGGCCTGCGCCTGAACTTCGCCGAAGTGGTGGACCTGGGCGGCTGCACCTCGGTGGGCATGGTCTGGCGCGCCGCCGCCGCGATCGAACTGGGGCTGTGCCAGGCCGTGCTGTGCGTGATTCCCGCGCGCATGGCGCCGCTGGGTCCCGATGAAGACCCTGGCTGGATGGCCCGGTCCATGCGCTTTGGTGGACACAGCACGGCCTTCGGCGCCCCCGAAGCCGAGTTCGATCTGCCTTACGGGCACATGGGCCAGAACACCGGCTACGCGATGATCGCCCAGCGCTATGCCGCGCAGTACAACTACGATCAGCGGGCCATGGCGAAGATCGCCGTCGACCAGCGCACCAATGCCCTGGCCAACCCGCAAGCGATGTTCTACGGCCAGCCGCTGACCATCGAGCAGGTCCTGGCCAGTAAAATGGTCGCCGATCCGTTGCACGTGCTGGAGATCGTCATGCCGGTGGCCGGTGGCGCCGCGATGATCATCACCAACAAGGAAGTGGCGGCACGGGCGCGTAAACGTCCGGCCTTCATCACCGGGTTTGGCGAACACCTGGCGTTCAAATCGCCGTCCTATGCCGAGGACATGCTGAACACGCCGATCGGCCCGGCTTCCCAGCGGGCCTTTGCCATGGCCGGGCTCAAGCCCAAGGACGTCGACGCCGCGCAGATCTACGACTGCTACACCATCACCACGTTGCTGACCCTGGAAGATGCCGGGTTCTGCGGCAAGGGCGAGGGCATGGCGTTCGTGCGCGAGCACGACCTGACCTGGCGTGGCGATTTCCCGATGAACACCCACGGCGGGCAACTCAGTTTCGGTCAGTCGGCTTCGGCCGGTGGCATGAGTCAAGTGATCGAGGCGGTGACGCAAATCGCCGGTACCGCCGGTGAGCGCCAGCTGGGGCGCTGCGACAGCGTCTACGTCTCCGGCACCGGTGGCGTGATGAGTGAGCAGGGCGCATTGATACTTCAGGGAGCATAAACACATGTCCAACAACAAACCGATGCCGGTTCCGACGCAGATTTCCGCGCCGTTCTGGGAGGGCCTGAAGGCTCGCCGTCTGTTGATCCAGCAATGCAACGCCTGTTCGCACTGGAACTTCTACCCGCGCCGGCATTGCCCGGTGTGCCTGGAGCATGACCTGGCGTGGCGCGAAGTGGATGGCGCCGCGACGCTTTATAGCTACACCGTGACGCGCATTGCCACCTTGCCCGACTTCATCGATGAAATGCCGCAGAAACTTGCGGTGGTGGAGCTGGCGCAAGGGGTGCGCATCAACACCAACCTGGTCGGTCTGGACGAGGGCGAAATCGAAATCGGCATGCCGCTGCAACCGGTGTTCGCCGAAGTCGATGCCAAGGGTAACCGCCTGCTGCGATTCACCGGGGTGGACAAGGATGCGTCGAGCTTGGAATCGCTTCCCGCGCAGGACAGCGAGGCACTGTCGGTGGCGTCGGAGCAACCGGCCGTGCAGCAGATCGACATGAATGACGGGCCGGCCCTGCAAGCCCTGGTCAGTGAAGCGTTCTGCGACTGGAGCAATGCGGTGGTGGTCGATCAGGCGCTGATCGATGCCTTTGCGCAGTTGTCGGGGGACGATTACTGGATCCACACCGATCCTGAGCGGGCGCGTCTGCAAAGCCCGTTCGGCGGGACCATCGCCCACGGTGCGCTGGTGCAGGTGTTGCAGTCACGGATGAAGCTGGCGCTGGGCTTCGAGATCAGCGGTTTCACCACCCAGATCAATTACGGCTCGGATCGCCTGCGCTTCCCGGCGCCGGTACCTGCCGGCTCGCGCATCCATTCCCGGGCGCGGGTGAAAAAAATCGAGCTGTTGGCCCGTGGCACCCAATTGACCCTGGAACTCACCACCCACGTGGTGGGCCAGGACCGGCCGTCGGTGATCAACGATCTGGTGATCCTCTACATCGCCTGATCGCGCTCCCGATTTCTGTAGGGGCCAGACTTGCCGGCGAACCAGGCGCTGCGGTGTGCCTGTTACACCGCGTCATCGTTTTTCGCGGGCAAGCCTCGCTCCTACAGGGCGTGAGTGATATCGCGGTGCAGCAGATGCACTGCTCCCGATTTTTGTAGGGGCCAGGCTTGCCGGCGAACCAGGCGCTGCGGTGTGACTGTTACACCGCGTCATCGTTCTTCGCGGGCAAGCCTCGCTCCTACAGGGCGTGAGTGATATCGCGGTGCAGCAGATGCACCGCTCCCTCCGGCTCTATGTCATTTGCGCCATTGCATAAGCCATTTGGACGATGTGTTACCCAGGCCTTGCGCCGACTATCTCCTCAGAGGCAACGCCTATCTCGATTGCCTCGCATGCTCCGGCGCCTGACAAGAACAAGAGGATTGGCCCTATGACTTGCCCTATGCACGCGTGCCGCGAACAGGAGTGTGCTTCATGCGCTCTGTGATCGGTTACGTGGTCTGCCTGGTGGTCGCCCTGACCATTGGCTACACCTTTTCCCCAAAAACTCCCCCACTAGCAGAATCGCTGGCCACGCGTCCGGACCGGGTGCAGATCAACGGCCTGCTCAATCTTGGCTCGCGTGTGGTCGCCGTCGGTGAGCGTGGCAGCATCCTGCTCAGCGATGACCAAGGCGTCAGTTGGCAACCCGCCAGCGTCACCACGCAACGCAATGCCACGCTGACTGCCTTGGTGGCGCTGGATGACAAACGCTTGCTGGCCGTCGGGCATGACGGCTGGATCCTGCGTTCCACTGATGCCGGCAGCCACTGGCAGGAAATTCGCTACGACGCCGATCTGGGCGAGCCGCTGCTGGGCATCTGGAGCGGTGGTGGCGACAACGTGATGGCGTTCGGCAGTTTCGGCAAGTTCTATCAATCCCTCGACGCCGGACAGACCTGGACCCCGCAGTTACTGGACATCGACAACGCGCACCTCAACAGCATGGCCGGTGGCAAGGATGGCCGGCGCATGTTGGTGGGCGAGCAGGGCCTGGTGCTGCGCACGGCCGATGCCGGGCAGCACTGGCAAACCTTGCCGGCGTTCTACAGCGGCTCGTTGTTCGGCATCGTGCGCCTGAGCGCGGAGAACTGGGTGACCTACGGCATGCGCGGGCATGTGTTCGTCAGCCACGACTTCGGCGACACCTGGACCCAGATCAACGTCGGCAACCAACTGCCGCTGTACGGCCATGTGCTGCTGCCCGACCACTCGGGGCTGGTGATCGTCGGTGCCGGCAGCTCGGTGGTGCGGCTTGATCCACAAGGCGCGCTAATTGGCGTTTCGCGCCTTGCCGGGCTCGGTACGTTGACCTCGGCGACGGTGGTCGGCTCACGCCTGCTGGTGGGCGGTGAGCGTGGGGTATTGCAAGGTTCAGGTGGCAGCGTCGCTGCCCTAGTGGCCACACAGGCCACCCAGTAAATGAGAGGCGGGCAATGAATCAAGGTAAACACTGGGTGACGCGCTGCGTCGAAACGTGTGCGGACCACCTGATGGCCTGGCGCAAGGGACTGTTGTTGCTGTTTGTCCTGGTGTCACTGGGCCTGGGCTACAGCGCCACTCATACGCAACTGGATCCGGGATTCAACAAACAGATCCCGGTGCGCCATGACTACATGATCAATTTTCTCAAGTTCAGCCGCTACTTCACCGGCGCCAACCGCTTCCTGGTCAGCGTGCGCTGGAAAGGCGAGGGCGACATCTACAACGCCGAGTACCTCGAGACCCTGCGCAAAGTCACCGACGACGTGTTTTTCATTTCCGGCGTCAGTCGCCCCAGCGTGACGTCGCTGTTCACCGCCAACGTGCGCTACATCGAAATCACCGAGGAAGGTTTTTTCGGCGACGTGGTGGTGCCGCCGCGCTTCAGCGGCACGGCACAAGACCTGGCGCAAGTGCGCAGCAACACCGCGGCTTCCGGCCAGGTCGGGCGCCTGGTGGCCAACGACCTGAAGTCGGCCATGGTCCGCGCCGACCTGCAAGACACCGACCCCAAGACCGGCCAGCCGGTGTCCTATGTCGACATCGCCACGCGCCTGGAAGAAATCCGCGCCAAGTACAACAGCGCCGATATCGAGATCAACATCGTCGGCTTCGCCAAACTGGTGGGCGATGTGGTCGAAGGGCTGAACACGGTGATCGGCTTCTTTGTCGTCGCCTTCGTGATCACCGGGCTGCTGCTGTGGCTGTATTCGCGCTCCCTGCGGCTGACCGTGGTGGCGCTGCTGGTGGCGTTGCTGCCGGTGGTCTGGCTGCTGGGCCTGCTGCCGCTGTTGGGATTGGGCATCGATCCGATGTCGATCCTGGTGCCGTTCCTGATCTTCTCCATCGGCGTGTCCCATGCGGTGCAGATGACCAATGCGTGGAAACAGGACGTGCTGGCCGGCCATACGTCAAAGGAAGCGGCGCGCTCGGCGTTCTGCAAAATCTTCATCCCCGGTTCGCTGGCCTTGCTGATGAATGCCCTGGGGTTTGCGGTGATCATGCTGATCGACATTCCCATCGTCCATGAACTGGGGGTGACGGCCTGCATCGGTGTGATGCTGATGATCATCACCAACAAACTGATGTTGCCGATCATCATTTCCTACCTGCGCCTGGAACCTGCGCTGTTGCGTCGGGCGCAATTGCGCCCGGCGGGCAAGCACCGCCTGTGGTGGCGGCTGTCGGCGCTGGCCGAACCCGGGCCTGCGTTGGGTGTGTTCGCCGTCAGCCTGTTGCTGCTGTTGGCCGGAGCCTACAAGGCCCGCGACCTGGCGGTGGGCGATATCGGTGCCGGTGCGCCGGAGTTGCGGGCCGACTCGCGCTACAACCAGGACAACGGCAAGATCATCAGCAGCTACTCGATCGGGCTCGACGTGATGTCGGTGTTCGTCCAGGTCAAAGGCGTCGAAGAAGGGTGCTTGTCACCTGCCGTGATGCGTGCGGTGGAAGCGTTCGATTTCCGCATGCGCACGGTCACCGGCGTGCAGTCGATCCAGAGCGTGGCGGACATGGGCAAGCGGGTGATTGCCGGCAATAACGAAGGTAACCCGCGGTGGGCGGCGATACCCGGTTCGCCGCGCGGCCTGAGTCAGGGCGCCCGGGCCTACATGCCGGATGACGGACTGGTCACCGATGGCTGCCAGCAGATGCAGATTCTGGTGTTCCTGGCCGACCACGAAGGCAGCACCGTCACTCATACAATCAATGAAGCCAAACGGATCATTGCCGAAGTCAGTTCGCCGCAGGTCGAATTCCTCCTCGCCGGTGGCAACGTTGGTGTGATGGCGGCCTCCAACGAGGCGGTCAAGCGTGCCGAGGTGATCATGCTGGGGGCGTTGTTCGGTTCGGTGGCGCTGTTTTGCTGGCTGACGTTCCTGTCGATCCGCGCCGTGTTGTGCATTCTGGTGCCGCTGGCGATTGTCGCGATCCTGTGCAACGCACTGATGACCCTGCTCGGCATCGGCCTGAAGGTCGCCACCTTGCCGGTGATGGCACTGGGCGTGGGCGTGGGTGTCGACTACGGCATCTATCTGTACGAGCGCATCCAGCACGAAATGCTGCGCGGCGCCAATCTGCGCGAGGCGTTCTACGAAGCGATGTGCCAACGCGGAACCGCCGCGGTGTTCACGGCTGTGACCATGTCGATCGGCGTCTGCACCTGGGCGTTCGCGCCGCTGAAGTTCCAGGCTGACATGGGCGTGTTGCTGTCGTTCATGTTCCTGGTCAACGTGCTGGGGGCGATTTTCCTCCTGCCGGCGCTGGCGGCCTGGTTCAATCGCGGACGACCGTTGGTCACTGAGCGGCTACGCCAGCCGGCGCCTGTGCAAGGCCGGTTCCAGCTGAAAAACAGCCCGGCGGCGCGTGATTCACAGTAGCCAAAAATAAACCTGCCACGCCTATTGTGGAGTGCCCAGGCGATAGGGAAACTGAAAATAAATACGGGCCCCATTGCCGGGCCCCCACAGGCAATTCGCAGTCAAGAGGGGGAACTTCGGTTCTCCCCAGCCGAAATTATAAAAATAACAAGGGAAGGGCAACGTCCTTACCCGTGCGAGGAGAAGACTATGCAAGATGTTGTCTTGACCGCTGAAGCCCTGGCGGGCCTTGGCCTGGACCTTACGCGCTTCAGCCAGTTGGTGGGTGAAGTCTACGAAGGTGCGCTCGACCCGAAACTGATGGCCAACGCCCTCAAAAGCTTTCTCAAGCTCTACGATGCCAACTACGTCACCCTGATCCTGCGGGTGCCGGATCAACCTGACATGGGCGTGATGATTATCGCCGGCGACATCGAAGGCGCCGGGGATGTCAGCTACATGACCTATCCGCAGACCAACACGCCGTTCGTCAACCAGCCGCTGGATCAGGTATTCGCCGTCGATGACATCATGACCTCCACGGAGTGGGAGCACAGCGCCTACTTCAAGGCCTTCTGCGGTCCCAACGACGTCTACCACGTGATGGGCGCCGATATTTCCACGCCGGACGGCGGCAAGCTGCGCTTCCGCATCACTCGTCCCAAACGCTCGCCGAATTTCTCTGCCAATGAGCGGGCGCTGTGCGCCATGTTCCTGCCGCACCTGCGCCGGGCATTGCAGTTGCACAACCTGCTGGACCGCAGCGAGTCGCTCAGTGAGCTGTATTCCCAGGCCATCAGCCGTTTGTCGGTGGCCACGCTGGTGCTCGACGAGAGTGGCAGCGTGTTGCGGGTCAACCCGGTGGCCCAGGAAATCCTCGCCCGTTCCGATGGCCTGAAACTGGTGGGCGGGCGCCTGGAGGCAACGTACCCCAGCGACAACCGCGAGCTGCAGCGCCTGATTCGCGGCGCGTTTTCCCCCGACGCGCCGAAAAGCGCCGAGGCCATGTCGGTAACCCGTCCTTCAGGGCTGGTCAATCTTGGGGTGGTGGTTGAGTCGATACCGTCCCTGGACTGGGCCGAGGAAAAGGGGCAGCCGGCGGCGCTGGTGTACATCCGCGATGCCTCGAGCAAATCCCTGGCCAGCGAAGTGGTGACCAAGCAACTGTTCAACCTGACCAAGGCTGAAACCGCCCTGGCCATGGAGCTGGCCAACGGTTTGTCCCTGGAGGAAGCGGCCGAGGTCCTGAATATTCGGCGCAACACGGCGCGTGCACATTTGCGCTCGATCTTCTCCAAGACCGGCGTGCGCCGCCAGACCGAGCTGGTGCGCATCCTGCTCAACAGCGTGGTGGCTCTGGGCAAACCCAGGCTGTCCTTGAAAGTGGCGGAGAAAATCAAGGTCCCACCGCCTAAGCTGGCCGTGCCGATGTCTCGCCTGGCCTGACCGCGACGCCCGGTTCGCCTGTAGGAGCCTGGCTCGCCGGCGAAGAACGACAACGCGGTCTGACAGGCACGCCGCGGCGTTTTTAGTCCGCACGGACGATGCCGGTCCGTGATCGCGCTGTCGATACTGGGCAGACCAATCACGGAGAACAACAATGCCTATCACCGTCATCACCGGAAGTGCCTCGGGAATCGGGGCTGCCGTATCCGCCGCCATGCGTGCCGCCGGGCACCGGGTCATCGGTATCGATCGCAGCAACGCCGAAGTGATCGCCGACTTGTCCACGCCTCAGGGCCGAGAGGCGGCCATCACACACGTGCTCGAACAGAGCGGCGGGGTGCTCGATGGGCTGATCTGCTGCGCCGGGATCGGTGTCACGGCGCCCAACGGCGGTCTGATCCTGGCGGTCAACTACTTTGGCGTCAGCCAGTTGCTCGACGGCCTGCAAGGCGCATTGGCCAAGGGGCAGCAGCCGGCGGCGCTGGTGATCGGCTCAGTGGCGGCGACTCACTCGGGGCCAGACGGCCAGCCGATGATTGAAATGATGATCGCAGGCGATGAGGTCCAGGCGCTGGAACTGGCCAACACCCTCGGCCAGCCCCACGTGGCTTATGCCGCTTCCAAGTATGCGATCAGCCGGCATGCCCGCAGTCTGGCGGTGAACTGGGGCAAACAGGGCATACGCTTGAACGTGGTGGCACCGGGCGCAGTGGAAACCCCGTTGCACCAGGCCTCGCTGGACGATGCACGCTTCGGTCAGGCGACCCGTGATTTCGTCGCGCCCTTGGGCCGCGCCAGCCAACCGGCGGAAATCGCTGCGGTGGTCGCGTTCCTGCAGTCGCCGCAAGCCTCGTTTGTCCATGGCAGTGTGGTGTTCGTCGATGGCGGCATGGACGCCATGGTCCGCGCCCCGCGCTTCTAAAAGGAAACGGTATGAACAAGGTGGCATTCATCACCGGCGCCAGCCGGGGTATCGGCCGCGAGGCGGCGCTGGCGTTCGCCCGCGCCGGTTTCGACCTGGCGATCAGCGCCCGTACCCTCAACGAGGGCGAGCAGCATGAACATGCTTTGCGCGATGCTGCCGGGGCGCCGTTGGCGGGCAGTCTCAACGGCACCGCAGCAGCGTTGCGAGAACTCGGTTGCCGGGTGCTCGTGGTGCCGATGGACCTGCTCGACAGCGACTCGGCGCTGGCGGCCTGTGAGGCGGTATTGGCTGAGTACGGGCGCATCGACGTGCTGATCAATAACGCGATCTACCAGGGCAGTGACCTCAATGCCGGGTTCATGGACTTGCAGGTGCAGACGCTGGAACGGATGTTCCAGGGCTACATCCTCACTCCGTTCCTGCTGACCCGGGCCGTGGCCGAACACATGGTGAAGCGCGGCGGCGGGGTGGTGATCAACGTCACTTCCGGCGCCGGCGAAAGCGACCCTCCGGTGGCAGCGGGCAAGGGCGGCTGGGGTTATGCCTATGGCGCGGGCAAGGCAGCGGTGTCGAGGCTTTCCGGGGTGTTGACCACGGAGCTGGGTGAGGCGGGTGTGCGCGCGTTTACGCTCAATCCGGGCGTGGTCACCACTGAAGCGCTCAAGGCCACCATCGGCGACAAGGGCATGATCGCCTTGCGCGCCGGCAGTGCCCCGCCGCATGTGCCGGCGGCGGTGATGCTGTGGTTAGCCACTGCCGACCAGGCACCTGATTTTCAACGCCGAACCATCGCGGCGCAGCCGTTTGCCCTGGCGCACGGCATCGTTGCCGACTGGCGCTGACATCATGTTGGAGTGACTTGCTCACGAAAGCGGTGGGCCAGTCGCCAACGATGCCGACCGACATGGCCTCTTCGCGGGCAAGCCCGCTCCCACAGGTTCAGTGATGTACGCAGATTTTGTGTACGACACGGACCCTGTGGGAGCGGGCTTGCCCGCGAAAGCGTCGGAACCAGCGTTGCGGGGTTATGCCTGGCGCCGTTGGCGGGCCAGGGTCATGGCGGTGTCTTCGATCATGTCTTCCTGGCCGCCGACCATGCCGCGACGGCCCATTTCAACGAGGATTTCCCGGGCCGAGACGCCGTATTTCTTCTCGGCACGCTTGGCGAACAGCAGGAACGAGCCGTAGACCCCGGCATACCCCATGGTCAAGGCATCGCGGTCGCTGCGGATCGGGAAGTCCATGATCGGCACCACCAGGTCTTCGGCGACGTCCTGGATGCCAAAAACGCTGACGCCGGTGTCGATACCCATGCGATCACACACCGCTACCAGCACTTCCATCGGCGTGTTGCCGGCGCCGGCGCCAAGGCCCGCGCAAGCAGCGTCGATGCGGTTGGCCCCGGCGGCAATCGCGGCGATGGAGTTGGACACACCCATCGACAGGTTGTGATGGCCATGAAACCCGATCTCGGTCTCGGGCTTGAGTGCCGCACGCATCGCCGCCACACGAGCGCTGACATCATGGGGCAACAGGTAGCCCGCCGAGTCGGTCAGGTAGATGCAGTTGGCGCCGTAGCTTTCCATCAACAAGCCCTGCTTGACCAAACCTTCGGGGCTGTTCATGTGGGCCATCATCAGGAAACCGACGGTGTCCATGCCCAGGCCACGGGCGTGGGAAATGTGCTGTTCACTGACATCGGCCTCGGTGCAATGGGTGGCCACGCGAATAGTGTTGACCCCCAGTTCGTGGGCCATTTTCAGGTGGTCGACGGTGCCGATACCCGGCAGCAGCAGGGCCGAAACCTTGGCCTTTTTCATCAGCGGAATCACCGCCGACAGGTATTCCTCATCGGTGTGGGCCGGGAAACCATAGTTCACCGAGCTGCCGCCCAGGCCATCGCCGTGGGTGACTTCGATCAGCGGCACACCGGCCGCGTCGAGGCCGCAGGCGATGTCTTTCATCTGCTGCAGGCTGATCTGGTGACGCTTGGGGTGCATGCCGTCGCGCAGGCACATGTCGTGAACGGTGATGCTTTTGCCGCGAAGATCCATGGTCGGTTCCTTATGCGTGGGCGGTATGGGCAGTGGCTTGCAGCACCAGCTCGCCCTTGAGGATTTCCTCGGCGAACATTTCGGCGGTGCGCGCCGCGGCGGCGGTCATGATGTCGAGGTTGCCGGCGTACTTGGGCAGGTAGTCGCCCAGGCCTTCGACCTCCATGAAAATCGACACCCGATTGCCATCGAACACTGGACCGTTGACCAGCTTGTAGCCGGGCACGTAGCGCTGCACTTGCAGGATCATGGCCTCGATCGCGGCAGTGATCGCCGGCTGATCCGGTTCGCTCTCGGTCAGGCAGTGCACGGTGTCGCGCATGATCAGCGGTGGCTCGGCGGGGTTGATGATGATGATCGCCTTGCCTTTCTTCGCGCCGCCGACTTTTTCCACGGCGCTTGAGGTGGTGCGAGTGAACTCGTCGATATTTTTCCGGGTGCCGGGACCGACCGATTTTGAGGCGGCGGTGGCGATGATTTCGGCGTATTCCACCGGCTGCACACTGGACACCGCCGCCACCAGCGGAATGGTGGCCTGGCCGCCGCAGGTGACCATGTTGACGTTCATCACGCCCAGGCCCAGTTGCGCCTTGAGGTTCACCGGCGGTACGCAATACGGGCCAATGGCCGCCGGCGTCAGGTCGATCATCAACACGCCCAGGGCATTGAGCTTGCGCGAGTTCTGCGCGTGCACGTAGGCCGAAGTGGCGTCGAAGGCGATCTGGATCTGGTCTTCAAGGACGTGGGGCAGCAGGCCGTCGACGCCCTCGGCGGTGGTCTTCAGACCCAGCTCGCGAGCACGCGACAAGCCTTCGGAAGTGGCGTCGATGCCCACCATCCACACCGGTTCCAGCACCTCGCTGCGCATCAATTTGTACAGCAGGTCGGTGCCGATGTTGCCCGGCCCGATCAGCGCGCATTTGATCTTTTTGTTCATGGTCTAGGGCTCCTGGGAAGGGAAGGGGTGATCACGGGACAAAGCGCAGGCTGGCTTCACCGAGCCCGCTCATGGACAGGCTGATACGGTCGCCGGCGACCACTGGCACCAACGGCGCGAGGGCACCGGAAAGAATGATTTCGCCACGGCGAAAAGGGATGCCCAGCTCGCCGAGGGTATTGGCCAGCCAGGCCACTGCCGCGCAGGGATGGCCTTGCACTGCCGAGCCGAAGCCCGAACCTGCCGGTTGAGCGTTTTTCAGCAGTTGCATGTGCACCGCAGCGAGGTCCAGTGAACGCGGGTCAATGCGTTGGTTGCCAAGGGCGAATACGCCACACGAAGCGTTGTCGGCCACGGTGTCCTGGATGCGGATCTGCCAGTCGTCGATCCGCGAATCGACGATCTCGAAGCACGGTGCGACCCATTGACTGGCGGCCAGCACGTCGTCGGCGCTGATGCCCGGGCCCTGCAAGTCTTCACCGAGGATGAAGGCGATTTCCCCTTCGGCCCGCGGCTGAATCAAGTTGTGGCGGGCCAGGCTGACGTCGCTGCCATCCTCGACCTGCATGGCGTTGGTGAGGAAACCGAAGTCCGGTTGGTGGACATCGAGCATGTCCTGCACGGCGCGGCTGGTAACCCCGATCTTCTTGCCGATCACCCGCTCGCCCAAGGCTTCGCGGCGTTGCAGGAAGTGCAGGGAAATCCGGTATGCCTGTTCAAGGGTGATCTGCGGATAGCGGCGGGTCAGGGGCGCCAGCGTCTGGCGGCCGCGCAGGGCGTTGAATAGCTCGTCACCGAGCGCGTTGATCAAATGAACGTCCATGGCGAGGGCTCCAGAGGGGTTGAGGGAGAAAAAAAAGGCCCGTCCCAAATGTCATCGAGGACGAGCCCAAAGGAGGGGTTCAGCCGGGCCAGACCGACGAATCGGCACCGCCGTCGACGTCGATGATCTTGCCGGTCACCCAGGCCGACGCCGGGCTGGCCAGGTACAGCGCGGCGGCCGCGATGTCTTGCGGGGTGCCCAGGCATTGGAGCGGAGTATTGGCTTCCATGGTTTGGCGCATGGCGGCGGGCATCACGCCGTTCAGTGCTTCGGTCAGGGTCGGGCCCGGGGCGACGGCGTTGACGCGGATCTGCGGGGCGAAATCCTGGGCCAGCAGGCGGGTCAGATGGCTGAGGGCGGCCTTGGCCGTGCCGTAGGCGCTGAAATGGCGCTGGGCATAACGCGCTGCCACCGAACTGATGTTGATAATGTTGCCACCGCCGGCCTCGCGCATCAGCGGTACGCACAACTGGCAGAAGGCATAACTGGTGGCGACGTTGAAGTTCAGCACCTGGGCGAATTGGTCGGGTGACAGGGTCAATGGATCGTTGGGGCCGCCGCCGCCGACGTTGTTCACCAGGTGGGTGAGGCGGCCCATGTGTTCAATGCTCTGACGCACCAGCGCCTGGCGTTGTTCAGCATCGTTGACGTCGCAGGCTACCGCCAGGGCGCGTCGGCCCAAGGCGCGAACTTCTTCGGCCACGGCTTGAACTTCGTCCAGTGACCGCGCCGAGCACACAACATCGGCACCGGCTTCGGCGTACGCCAGGGCAATCGCCCGACCGATGCCTCGGCCACTGCCGGTGACGATGGCGACACTGCCGTGCATCTGGAAACGCTGCAAAATACTCATGGGCCCTTGCTCCGTGGGGTCGGTTGTCGATGGATTGAATATCGCCGCAACGGCCGGCGCGAGCATCGTCTCAACGGACTAGCGCTATCGCGCCTACGGACGAACCGGATGTGGCGGTGTCTCTGTCTCACCGCGCTATCGTTCCTCGCCTGTAGGAGCCAGGCTTGCCGGCGAACCAGGCGCCGCGGTGTAACAGTCAGACCGTGTCATCGTTTTTCGCGGGCAAGCCTCGCTCCTACGGGGGAGGGGGCCGGTCTCCCCTAGTCCGCTTTGACGATGAATGATTGCCCGCTCGATCCGATGATTCGTCACAACTCGCGCAGTGGCGCAGTGAGATCGGGAGAGTTGAGTGATGCACAGCATGCGAGAAAAGACCCAGGACGAACGTGATCTGCTGGAACGGGCACGCAGCCTGGTGCCGGCACTCAAGGCACGCACGGCGCAGGCCGACAAGGATTTGAAAGTGCCGGTGGAAAGCGTCGTCGAGTTGCAGTCCTCCGGCCTGCTGCGGGCCCTGCAACCACGGGCGTTCGGTGGTTATGAAGTGGACCCCCGGACCTTTTTCGAAATCCAGACCATTCTCGCCGAGGGCTGCATGTCAACCGCCTGGATCTACGGCGTGATGGGGGTTCACCCGTGGCAACTGGCGCGTTACCCGATCGAAGCGCAGCGCGAAGTCTGGGCTGATGACCACGACGCCCTGATCTGTTCGACCTATATGCCTGCGGCCAGCGTCACGGTGGTCGAGGGCGGTTACCGCATTAGCGGGCGCTGGGGTTTTTCCAGCGGCAGCGAGCACTGTCAGTGGGTGTTCCTGGGCGGGATCCTGCCACCCGATGGCGAACTGGGCGCTGAGCACGGCACCTTCCTGCTGCCGCGCAAGGACTATCAGATCGAACGCAATTGGGACGTGATGGGCCTGCGCGGCACCGGAAGCCACGACATCGTGGTCGAGGATGTATTCGTTCCGGCCCATCGCGTGCAGCGCACCAACAACTGGACCCTCGAAGCGACCCCCGGGCGGCTGGTCAACACCAACCCGATCTACGCGATCCCGTTTGCCCAGGTGTTCTCCCGCGCCGTGTCCACCTCGGCCATCGGCGCCTTGCAGGGAGCGATCAACGAGTTCCGCGACAATGCCGCCAAACATATTGGCAAGCACGGCGCCCGCACGGCCGACGATCCTGTGGCGCAAACCGCCGTCGCCGAAGCGATGATCACCGTGGACAGCCTGCGCCTGGTGCTGGAACGCAACTACGAGCACCTGATGAGTCTGGCCCGAGCCGGCGAATACCCTGATACCGAAACGCGCTTGCTGTATCGCTACCAGTCGGCCTACGTAACCAACATCTGCGCCGAACGGGCCAACGACCTGCTACGCAGCATGGCCGCCTCTGGCTTGTATAACACCAACCCGGTGGCGCGGTTGTTCCGCGACCTGCACCAGGCACGTGGGCACATCGCCAACAACTATATGGCCTACGGGCGCAGCTATGGCGCAGTGATGCTCGGCCTGCCCAACCCGGACCCTTACGTCTGAGGGCATGACGCCCGATTTGAAACCCCTGGGTTCACACCTGCCAGCGATACGCGGGCAGGTGGTCATGAGTACCTGAACTATGAACAATTATCTTGCCCTGCGCGTGGCGCGAGTCATCGAGGAAACGGCGGATGCCCGTTCGCTGGTGTTCGACGTGCCGGAGCATCTGGCTGAACGCTTTCGCTATCAACCCGGCCAGTTCCTGACCTTGCGCGTGCCCTTCGAGGACGGCTGGCTGCCCCGTTGTTATTCATTGTCCAGCACGCCGTTGCTGGGTGAACCGTTGCGGGTCACGGTCAAGCGCGTGCACCAGGGACGTGCCTCGAACTGGCTGTGCAGCGAACTGCAGGCCGGTCAGATCCTGGAAGTCCTGGCGCCCGCCGGCGTGTTCGTGCCACGCAGCCTGGACGGCGATCTGTTGTTGTTCGGCGGAGGCAGCGGCGTGACGCCGGTGCTGTCGATCCTGCGTTCGGCGTTACTCGCGGGCACCGGGCGGGTCCTGTTGATCTACGCCAATCGCGACGAGGCGTCGGTGATTTTCAAGGATGAGCTCAAAGCGCTGGCCAGCGCCCATCCGCAACGCCTGCAAGTCGTCCATTGGCTGGATTCGGTGCAGGGCATCCCCAGCGTCGGTCAACTGGCCGAACTGGCCCGGCCATTCATCGACGCCCAGGCGTTCATTTGCGGTCCGGGCCCGTTCATGGACGCGGCTGTCAGTGCACTCAAGGGCTTGGGCATGCCGGATCGCCGGGTCCATGTCGAGCGCTTCGTCTCATTGCCCGGCGAAGGCGAATTGCCGCTGGTGACCAGCAGCGAGGCGGCAGTCGCCGCGCAGTTGGCAGTGCGCCTGGATGGCGAGGACCACCAGCTGGCCTGCGACAGCGGCGAAACCGTACTGGCCGCCATGGAACGTGCCGGCCTCAACCCGCCCAGCGCCTGCCGTGTCGGTGGCTGCGCCTCGTGCATGTGCACGCTGGAAAGTGGCGACGTCGAGTTGCTGCACAACGATGCGCTGGATGCGGGTGAGCTGGCCGAAGGCTGGATCCTGGCCTGTCAGGCGGTGCCCACCAGCGCGCAACTGCGTATCCGCTTTCCAGAATGAAGCCCTCAATGATGCCAAGCACGAGCCCACGATGAATCAGAGCCTGAACCTTGCCGCGCCTCTGAGCGCCACCCCCGCCACGCTGGCCCAATTGGTCTTCAGCAGCGCCGAACGTTTTGCCGGGCGCACCGCCATAGACGACAACGGCCAATGCATCGACTACGCCGAGTTGCCCGAGCGGGTCATGGGCTTTGCCCGGGGCTTGATGGCCCTGGGGATCCAGGCCGGTGACCGGGTCGGTATCTGGGCACCGAACAGTGGCGAGTGGATCCTCGCCGCGCTGGGCATCCAGTGTGCCGGTGCGGTGCTGGTGCCGATCAACACGCGAATGAAGGGCCTTGAGGCTGCCGATGTGCTGGAGCGCAGCGGCTGCCGGCTTTTGTTTGTGCAGCAGCGATTTCTCGATGTCGATTACCCGGCACTGCTCGCGCCCCATCGACCGGCCAGCCTCGAACACCAGGTGATATTTGACGGTGATACGCCGGGTCTCGCTGCGGACCTGACCCTTGCCTCGTTCCTGCTCGGCGCCGCAACCATCGACGTCGATAGCGCCAGGCACCGGGCATTGGCGGTTCCGCCGCAAGCCATGTGCGACCTGTTGTTCACCTCTGGCACCACTGGCAAACCCAAGGGCGTGATGAGCGGCCACGGACAGAACCTGCGAGCCTTCACCGAATACGTCAAGGTCATCGGCCTGGTACCAGGCGACCGTTACCTGATCGTAAACCCGTTCTTTCATGCCTTTGGCTACAAGGCCGGCTGGCTGACGTGCCTGATCGGCGGCGCGACCATCCTGCCCCATGCGGTGTTCGATGCCGAGCAGGTGTTCCAGCGCATCGCCCGTGAGCGCATCAGCGTCTTGCCCGGTGCGCCGACCCTGTACCTCTCGCTGCTGGCTCATCCGCTGCTCAAGCAGACCGACCTGTCGAGCCTGCGTATTGCGGTCACCGGTTCGGCGAGCATCCCGCCGAGCCTGATCGAACGCATGCGCAACGAGTTGGGATTCGCCGTGGTCACCACCGCCTACGGCCTGACCGAATGCGGCGGTCTGGCAACGATCTGCGATCCACAAGACTCGGCGCAGGTGATCGCCGGCACCAGCGGGCGGCCGATCGCCGGCACCGAAGTGAGCATCCGCGATCCGCAAAACCAGGCATTGGACCCAGGGCTGACGGGTGAGATCTGCCTGCGTGGCTTTCACATCATGCAAGGCTATTTCCAGAACCCCGAAGCGACTCGCGAAGCCATCGACGCCGAGGGCTGGCTGCACACCGGCGATGTCGGGCGTCTGGATAAAGCGGGCAACCTGATGATCACCGACCGGCTGAAGGACATGTTTATCGTCGGCGGCTTCAACTGCTATCCGGCAGAAATCGAAGCGGCACTGATCAGGCATCCGGCGATTGCGCAGGTGGCGGTGATTGGCATTGCCGATGAGCGCATGGGCGAAGTCGGTTGTGCCTGCGTGGTGCTGCGCAATGGAGCAGAACTCGACGAGGCGCAATTGATCGCGTGGAGCCGTGAACACATGGCCAATTACAAGGTGCCGCGCCAGGTACGTTTTTTCAGTGCCTTGCCGCTCAACCCGTCGAGCAAGGTGGTGAAGAGCGAATTGCGCGCGATGGTGGCCGACAGCGCTCAGGCATGAGAAACGCGCATCGCACCAAACGGACGATGTGCGCGAAAGCGGTTTTTTTCATGCTGTGGGGGCACAAAACAAAACAACAAAAAAGGAGATGGACATGTTTATCCGAAACATTGTTGCGCACCGTCCGGGGAAAGCGTTCGATGGGCGTTGCCTGTTCGCTATGGGCATCACGGTCGCCAGTGCCACGGCCAGCGCGGCGCCGACGATCGAACTGGGGGAAAACACCACCCTGGATTCGTCGCTGACGGTCAACTACACCGCCTCCATGCGTACGGCCAAGCAGGCCAGTCAATACCTCAATGACCCGAACAACGACGATGGCACGCGAAACTTCAAGCGCGGCTCGTTGATCAACAATCGCCTGAGCCTTTTCGGTGAGTTGCAGCTCAAGCACGACAACCTCGGTGCGGTGCTGCGCGGCAGTCAGTTCTATGACGATGTCTACAACCAGAAAAATGCCAACGACTCGCCGCAGACGGTTAACAAGACGGGCCACAACGACGGTTTCAGCGACGAAACCCGTCGGCTGAGCGGCAGCGCCGCGCGTCTGCTCGACGCGTATGTGTACGGCAACTTCGACGTCGGCGAGACCCAGTATCTGTCGCTCAAGGCCGGGCGGCACTTGGTGGCCTGGGGCGAAAGCCTGTTCTGGGCCAACATCAGCCAGGGCCAGGCCCCGGTGGATGCCACCAAATTCAACGTGCCGGGCACCGAGGCCAAGGACTCTTACCTGCCGGTGGGGCAGGTGTCCGGGTCGTGGTCGCTCAATGAAAACCTCGCGCTGGTGGGCTTCTACCAGTATGAGTGGGAAAAGACTCAGCTCAACCCTGTGGGTGATTACTTCGGCAGCGATACCTTCGGACCCGGTGCCGAGTTCTACCGTCTGGGCAGTGGGATAGTCGACAGCCTGCCCAACGGCGTGGCCGTTGGTTATGGCGGTGAGAAAGACGCCAGCGACAGCGGTCAATGGGGCCTGGGCGTGCGCTACCGGCTCACCGAAAACACCGAGGTCGGGCTATTTCACTACCGCTACAACGAGCGCGTCGGTTCATTGTTTTTCGACTTCACCGGCACCACCCAATACTCCTCGCTCAAGAACATCGGCCATGACGGCACCGCGTCGACCTATCGAATGGGCTATTTCGAAAACGTCAAATTGACGGGGGTCAGCTTCAGCTCAAAGGTCGGCGACTCGGTGCAGTATGCCGGTGACCTGAGCTACCGCGATGGCGCCTCGGTGTACCTGAACAACGGCGCACCGACCACCGGACAGATCTGGCAAGGCAACCTCAATGCCTCTTACATCCTTGGCCCGAGCATGCTGGCCCAGCAGACCACCTTCATGGGGGAAGTGGTGCATCAACACATCGCCGGCGTCGACAGCCTGACGATTACCGGCGGAGGGGCAGGGGTGGACGGCACGTTCGACAGGTTCGAGTCGGCGACCCAGACCCGTGGCTCGACCCTGTTGGGTATTGGCGCCTATATGGACTACCCGTCCATCGCCAACGGCCTGGACCTGAGCACCAAAGTGGTGTGGACGCAAAATGTCGACGGCAGTGCCTATCAAGGCCTGGGGCGCGACGAAAAGCGCCTGACCGTGGGTGGCGATTTCAAGTACCTGGGCAACTTCCAGGTCGGCATGACCTATGTCGCCTACCTGAGTTCGCCGGATGTCGCGCAGGGTCGATTGCTGGCTGACCGCGATTACCTGTCGCTCAACGCCAAATACACCTTCTGAAGATCAGTGCTGCGTCGCGATCCGGCGGCGCAGTCTTTCGTTCGTAGCCTGATAAAAATAAAGAGAGGCCTGTCATGAATCCTCGTTCAATCCCATCTCCGTTCAGCCCCGTCGAGATTGGTCCACTGACCCTGAAAAACCGTTTCATCAAGGCGGCGACCAATGAAGGCATGAGCGCCCAGGGCGTGCCTTCCAAGCAACTGGTCAAACTGCATTCGGCGCTGGCAACCGGCGGTACTGCGCTGACCACCGTGGCTTATTGCGCGGTGAGCAGCGATGGTCGCACCTTGCCCAACCAGTTGACCCTCAGCCAATCCAGCCTGCCGCACTTCAAGGCCCTGACCGACGGGGTGCACCAGGCCGGTGGACTGGCCAGCGCGCAGATTACCCACGGCGGCTGCTTCACCTTCATTCGCGAACGCTCGACCAAGCGCCCGCTGTCAGCCAGTGGTGGTTTCAACAAGATCGGCCTGATGAGCGGCATGTTCCTCAAGCAGGCAATGAACGAAGCCGACATGCAACAAGTGGTTCGTGATTTCGCCCAAGGCGCGCGCCTGGCACGCCAGGCGGGTTTCGATGCCGTGGAAATCCACATGGGTCACGGCTACTTGCTGAGCCAGTTCATCTCGCCGATGTACAACAAGCGCCGCGACCAGTACGGCGGCAGTCTGGAAAACCGCCTGCGTTTTCCGCGGCGGGTGCTGCGCGCGGTGCTCGATGCTGTCGGCCAGGAGATGGCGGTGATCTGCAAATACAGCATCACTGAAGGCGTGAGGGCGGGTAACAGCGCCGAAGACGGCGCCCGGATCGCCCGCATGCTGGAACAAGAGGGCGCGCATTTGCTGGTGCTCAGCGCCGGGATGAACGCCGAATCGATCACCACCATGTTCGGCTCTTCCTTCCCCAAGGAAAACCGCGTGCAGCAGAAGAACAAGATCATTGCCCTGGCGATGGCCATCCAGCGCCGTAAAGAGCCGACCGTAGAATTCCGGGAACTGTATTTGTTGGAACATGCGCGCAAAGTGCGTGCGGCGGTCAAGATGCCCCTGGCTTATTTGGGCGGTGCCAAGAGCCTGGCGAGCATCGAAAAGATCATGGCCGAGGGCTTCGACCTGGTCGCCATGGGCCGGGTGTTGCTGGCCGAAAACGATTACGTCAACAAACTCGCCAGCGGCGCCAGTCGTGACTCGATCTGCACCGCCTGCAACCGCTGCGTCGCCATGATGTACACCCCCGGCGGCACCTCCTGCGTACTGGGCCAGCCCGGCGACGCCGTGTTGAATAGCCAGAAGGCGGCGGATCGTTAAAAGGATAACCGGACGCTACAGATGAACCGCATAGTCTGCTTTCACAGGGCGTGGGCGTTATGCAAAGGCGGGGTGCACCAGAAATTTCTGTGGGAGCAACCGTCTTCACCAGGCGCGGTGGCCCCATCGCCAGCAGGCTGGCTCCCACAGGAGCTGCGCACAACCCCCCTACCAGGCCAGCCGGTAGGCCGCCTCGAGCGCATTTGATTTTGGCGCCCCCTCGAGGGCATGCCGAGCCACAGCGAGGCACCGAACGAAAGGGGCAAGAGCCCTTGGTTACTTGGGGCTTTTCCAAGTGACCCGCTGTAAAAGCGGAACCGCCAGCAGCCGTTACCGAAGGAATGGATATGTACTCGGTCAACAACAATCTGGTCGGCTAGAAGGCCGCCAAGATCAAAAGATCGCAGCCTTCGGCAGCTCCTACAGGGGTTGGTGGAAACAGGTTGGCATCAGCGGGTTCAGGGTGACTGTGATCAACCGTTTTGCAGGAAGTCGATGCAGCTGCGGTTGAACAGTTCGCGGTGTTCCACCTGGACCCAATGGCCGCAGCGGTTGAGCACCAGGAACCGCGCGTTCGGCGCGCCGTCGATGATGCGCTGGGCGCCGCTGATCGGGTTGAAGTGATCGTTGGTGCCCCAGAAACCGAAGATCGGGCACTGGATCTCGCCCAGACGCGCTTCCATGTTCGGCACCATCATCGTGCTGAACAGGTTCTTCGGCTGCGTCACCGCCACCGCCACTCGTTCCTGCAGCAGGCTTTCAGGCAGGATCGAATCATCGAACAACTGCAAGCGCATCATGCTGCGCATTTCCTCCATGCCAATGGGGCCGGCATTGAACAGGCTGACCATGCGCACGATGCCTTCCATCTTGAAGTAGGTTTCCCGTTCCTCGACACCGCCCGGTGCCAGCAGGATCAGGCTCTGCGGCAGTTGCGGCAAACGCAGGGCCAGGCCCAGGGCAATCGCGCCGCCGAGCGAGTTACCCAGGATCGTACAGCGCTGCACACCGACGACCTGGAGGAATGCCGCCACGCAGTCGACGAAGAATTCCAGGTGGTACTGGGCGTCCTCGGGCTTGTCCGAGCGACCGAAACCCGGCAGGTCGAGCACGAGGTTGCGATAGCCCGCGGCGACGAATTGCGGGTAGTTGCCCTTGAAGTTGCTGAAGCCACTGGCGCCGGGCCCGCTGCCATGCAGCCACAACACGACGGGGCCCGCTCCCTCATCCAGATAGTGCAGGCGCAAGCCGTTGGGCAGCGTCGCGTAATGGCCGACGGGCAGGGGCAGGTCTACGGGTTGGTTCATGGGGTTCTCCATTGTCTGCGGATTCATGAAGCACAACCGCGCCAGGCGCTACGGCAAGTGAAGGGGAACGCTGCGCCTGGCGTGGTGCGCACCCTGCCGATGCTGGGCCCGCATGGCGATGCCGGCATCGTCCGTTCAGACCACGCGACGCTAGTCCCATCGGACGATGTGGACCAGGGCACTGGCCGCTAATCATTCGGGTGACGGTTCCACTGCAAGGGCAGCGGGCCGCAGCGTATTTGCACATTCGGAGAACGCTATGAAGTTACTCAATAAAGTGGCCTTTGTGACCGGTGCCGCACAGGGCATGGGCCAGGCCATCGTGCGTGGTTTTGTCGCCGAAGGCGCCAAGGTGGTGGCAGTCGACCTGAACCAGGCCACCCTGGCCGAGAGCCTCGCGGACCTGGGCGACAAGGTCCTGGCCGTGGCTTGCAACGTCGCTGACGGCGCCTCCGTGGCCGATGCCATGGGTCAGGCTGAGCAGCACTTCGGCGGCCTCGACATCCTGGTCAACAATGCCGGCGTCGGCGGTCTGGACAGTTTTCTCGAGACCTCGGACGAGAGCTGGGCGCGAGTGATCGGTGTGAACCTGGGCGGTACTTTTCTGTGCAGCCGTGAAGGCGCCAGATTGATGCTCAAGGGCGGCCGCAAGGGCGCGATCATCAACCTCTCCAGCACCGCCGCGCTGACCGGTGACGGCCCCACGCACTATTGCACCTCGAAGGCCGGGGTAATGGGCCTGACCCGTTCGATCGCCCGTGAACTGGCGGCCAGCGGCATCCGCGTCAACACCCTGGTGCCAGGGCCGACCAACACACCGATGATGGCGGGCATTCCTGATGAATACATGCAAGCGCTGCTGAAAAACGTGCCGCTGGGCCGCATGTGCGAGACCGACGAGATCGCCAGGGTCGCGGTGTTCCTGGCCAGTGAAGACGCCAGTTTCATGACCGGGCAGAACATCGCCGTCAACGGCGGCATGGCCTTTATCTGATCAGGGAGTTACCCATGAGCAAGCGTCTACAAGGAAAAATTGCCTTCGTCACCGGCGCCGGTTCCGGCATCGGCGAAGCCACTGCGTTACGGTTCGCCGAAGAGGGCGCCACGGTCGTGTTGTGTGGACGACGCATCGAGCCCCTGCAAGGCGTGCAGGAAAAAATCCGTGCCCAGGGCGGGCAGGCCGAGATCGCCGTGGCCGATGTCAGCGATGAACAGGCTTACGTCGGCGCCTTGCAAGCCACAGCGCAACGCCATGGGCGCCTCGATATTCTGGTCAACAACGCGATGGCCTACACCTGGGGCGGCATCGACGCGATGACCACCGCAGACTGGCACGCCAACTTCGCCACCACCGTGGATGGCACCTTCTGGGGCACCCGCACCGCGATGCAGCTGATGAAAGCGCAGGGCGGCGGCTCGATCGTCAACATCGCCTCGATCTGCGGCCTGTTCGGCACGGCGTGGATGGCCGGCTACTCGGCGGCCAAGGCCGCGGTGATCAACTTCAGCCGGGCGGCTGCCAGCGAAGGCGCACCGCACAACATCCGGTGCAACGTGATCATCCCTGGCGTGGTCGACACCCCGGCCACGGCCGGCATGTTGGGCGATGCCAAGACCCGCAGCAACACTGAAAAAGTGATCCCGATGAAACGGGTCGGCCTGCCGGTGGAACTGGCCAACGCCATTCTATTCCTGGCCAGTGACGAAGCCTCGTATGTCACCGGCGCCAGCCTGGCGGTGGATGGCGGGCGCGGTTCGGACCTGTACACGGTGCTCGACTGATGGGCCCGGAGACGAGCGCCTTGCTCGCGCGGGTCGATCGCCTGGAATCGCTGGACGAAATCCGTCAACTGGCCGGCAAGTACGCGCTGGCCCTGGACATGCGCGACATGGACGCCATGGCCAACTGCTTCGCCCCGGACGTGCGCGTGGGCCGCGACAAAAGTGGCCGCGCGCACCTGAAGGTGTGGCTGGACGAAACCATGCGCAAGCAGTTCCACGGTACGTCCCATCACCTGGGCCAGCACATCATCGAGTTCAGTGATGTCGATCACGCCACCGGCGTGGTCTATTCGAAGAACGAGCATGAGACCGGCCCGGAGTGGGTGATCATGCAGATGCTGTACTGGGACGACTATGAGCGCATCGACGGACGTTGGTGTTTCCGGCGCCGCTTGCCGTGTTACTGGTACGCGACCGACCTGAACAAGCCGCCGATCGGCGGCCTGAAAATGCGCTGGCCGGGCCGCGAGCCGTACGCTGGCACCTTCCATGAGCTGTTTCCATCCTGGGACACGTTCTGGGCACAGCGCCCGGACAAGGACGCGCTGCCGCAGATCGCCGAACCCGCACCGCTGGAAAGCTTCCTCACGACCCTGCGTCGTGGGGCAGAGACACCGACCATTCGCGTGCGTTGAAATCCGCGCACGACACGAAACCTGTGGGAGCTGGCTTGCCAGCGAAGAGGCCGGCCTATCCAACATCAATATCGCCTGACACGCCGCCCTCGCGAGCAGGCTCGCTCCCACAGGGATTTGGGTGTCCACATCAATTTTTTGCGGCGACTGTACCAGCAGTCGCCGTTTTTTTGCTGCGTTGTCAGGGCTGTTTGGGGGTTGTGCCGGTCTGTTTGTGCGTACTGCGCCACGCGGCCGGAGGCATGCCGAATTGGGCGATGAACCAGCGTGTGAAGGAGCTCGCCATGGAGTAGCCGAGCATGTCGGCGATCCGGCCCAGCGAGTAGTTCGGGTTCTCCAGGTAACGCAGCACCAGGTCGCAGCGCACCTCGTTGATCAGGTCATTGAACGCGCAACCATCGTCCTTGAGGCGACGCTGCAGGGTGCGTACGTTCATGCCCTGGGTCTGGGCAATCTGCTCGATCGTGGCGCGGCCCATCGGCAACAGCAGGTAAATTGCCTTGCGCACCTCGAACAAAATCGACGGTCCTTCGTGGCCCTGCAGCGAGTCAAGGTAGCGCTGCGCGTAGCGCGCCATGGCAGGGTCGGCATGGGGGTTGGTGATGTCGAGGCTGGCATCGGGGCAGACAATGCCGTTGAACTCGCTGCCAAACTCCAGATTGCAGCCGAACAGGCGGCGATGCAGTTGCAGGCTGTCCGGCGGTTGGTGGGTGAAGTTGACGCTGTAGGGATGCCAGTGCGCACCGAGCAGGGCGGCGCACAGGCGAAACATCACGCCGATGGCCAGCTCATTGGCCTGGCGGCAGGGCATCGGCGACTCGGTGACCACTTCTTCACGAATGATCACCATCTTGCCAGCCTCTTCGATAAAGATCGCCAGCGAGTCGTTCATCAGATGCCGGTAATTGACCACCACCTGCAAGGCATCACGCAGCGTGCGCTGGTGCGTGAGCAGCAGGCTGACCACACCGAAGTCCGAGAGCTGGCGCGATTCGGCCATGCTCAGGCCGAAGCTCTGACAGCCGCTGGCCGCCGCCGACTCTTCCAGCAGGCGCACGGCGGAATCGATGGGAATACGGTGCTCGGGGGCTTGCAGCTGCGCTTTTTTCAAGCCAACGGCGTCCAGCACATCCCGCGGATTGAACCCCAGGTACTGGGTGACCTCCAGGTAGTTGGTCAGGACGGCGGCGCGAACAAGCTTGGTCATGCGAGGTTCTTCCCTGGGCCGGTAGCGATGGAAACAAGCGTGGCGACTATAGCCAGCACGTCATCGATTGAATAGTTGCCAGGCGTGCGGTGACAGGCAGCCAGGCCAGCGCCTCTTGACCACTTCGGCAGCGATCAATTATCGCCCACGCATTGATTACAGTGGCCTGCAGCGCGCTCGGGGCGTTTTTCGACCAGCGGTCGCGTCCTTCCGTTTCCCGTCAATCTGTCATGAAAAGAAAAGTCACTGACGTCGAATGAAAAGCGCGTCGGGTGGGGGCTCTTTAATGTCGGCACTACAAGAAGAGTCTGGCCACAGAGCCAGTCGATCACCGAGAAGCCGAAGGTATTCAAGTGAACAAACTGCAGACTGCCGCAACCGTTCTGATCGTCCCGGGCCTGCGCGAGCATGTTGCCGAACATTGGCAAACGCTGCTTGAGGCGCGCTTGAGCAATGTACGTAGCGTTGCGCCACTTGAAACCGACAAGCTCGATTGCGCCGCCCGTGTCCGGGCGATCCAGCACGCGCTGGAGCAGATCGACGGCCCGGTGATTCTGGTGGCGCACAGTGCCGGTGTGTTGATGGTTGCGCACTGGGCGGCGCAACACAGTCGCCCGATCAAGGGTGCACTGCTGGCCGCGCCGCCGGATCTTCATGCCACCTGGCCGCAAGGCTACCCATCCCCTGAAACGTTGCGCACCCACGGCTGGGATCCCCTGCCTGAAGGCCCGCTGCCGTTTCGCAGCCTGGTGGCGGCCAGCACCAACGATCACCTGGCCAGCCTGGAGGCGGTGACTCGCATGGCTGAAGGCTGGGGCAGCGAATTGCTCAACCTGGGCGATGTCGGCCATCTAAACCCGGCGGCCGGTTACGGCGCCTGGCCACAGGCCGAAGCACTCATTCAACAGCTGGATCGATAGTTCAGACGCCGGCTGGTCGCAAGCCATCCGGTCATTGCCCTCATCTCTGAAAACGTAACCCCTGGAACAAGGGCGTGCGTGAGGGCGGCTGCGCTTAAAACAAATACAAAAAGGCGGAGACAACGCAATGCACAACAATAAGAGTCATCGGTTCGTACCCTCGCGCTACACCTTGCTGGCCTCGGCGATCCTGGCCGCCAGCCTGCCGGCGGCTCAGGCCGTCGAGCTTGATACGGGGAACCCGGACTGGACCGCCCGTTTCGATAACACCGTCAAGTACAACTACGGCGTACGCACCGAAAGCGCCGACAAGCGCATGCTGGCAACGCCGAACAACAACGACGGCGACTACAACTTTCGCAAGGCCGGGACCAACATCACCAACCGTGTCGATCTGTTGACCGAGATGGATGTGGTCTACAAAAACAGCATGGGCTTTCGCGTCAGCGCCGCCAGCTGGTACGACAAGGCTTATGAGAATACCGGCTCCAACTCCAACCCGTTCGTCAACGGCAACGGATCGACGTCGGGCCTGGTCGCCAACGACCCGCGTCTGGCCGGTGTGACCAATGACAACGTCGGCAATGGCAGCCCGCACCTGAGCAACTACGCCCAGCGTTACTACAACGGTCCGTCCGGCGAAATCCTCGACGCGTTCGTGTTCTACAGCACCGAAGTGGGCGAGGAGTCGATGCTCAGCGTCAAGGCCGGCCAGCACAACGTGTTCTGGGGCGAGACCATCCTCAACCCGGTGCACTCGATCAGCTACGGCCAGTCGGGCCTGGACCTGGCCAAACTGGCGGCATCGCCGGGGACCGAAGCCAAGGAACTGTTCGTCCCCCGTAATCAACTGTCGATGTCCTTCACCATCAACCCGGAATTGACCATCGGCGCGCAATACTTCCTTGATTGGGACGCCGCGCGCCTGCCTGAGGCGGGGACCTATTACGGCGGTTCCGATCTGGTGGGCTTTGGTGCGCAATCGTTCCTGTTGGGCAACACCAACGCCGTGGTCCCGGGCAGCCCGCTGGGTTGCGGCCTGGCGCCGTGCAACGGCCTGACCAACGTGCGTCGTGGCCACGACCTGACGCCGGACAAGCGCGGCGACTGGGGCGTGATGGCCAAGTGGTCGCCGGCCTGGCTGGACGGAACGCTCGGCGTTTACTACCGCAACACCTCGGAAATCCTGCCGCAAGCCTGGCTCAACGCCACCGGCCTGACCTCGGCGAATCCGAACGGCACCCCGCCGGCGGGTCAGGTGCCCGCCGTGGTTAACACCCTCAACTCGCTGAGCAGCAGCACCTATCAATTGGCCTACGCCGACAACATTCACATCGTCGGCCTGAGCCTGTCCAAGGACGTCGGCGGCGTCAGCGTGGGTTCGGACCTGAACATCCGCCACAACATGCCGCTGGCCAGTATTCCGGCGATTGTCAGCTCGACCAGTCCGCTGGGCCTGGGTGCCGGTCTCGGCCTGTTGCCGGCGCGTACCGCCGCGACCGGTGTGATCTACGACACCCCGGAAAAGGGCGACAGCATGAGCGCCACCGGCGACACGCTGCACTGGACGCTAAACGGCCTGATGACCCTGTCGAAAACGCCGTTGTTCGATTCGGCCAGCCTGCTTGGCGAGTTGTATTACAGCAACCTGCTCAAGCTCGATAGCAAGAACGAAGCGCTCTACAAAGGCAAGGACACCTATCGCGGTATCGACCAGCCGACCCGGGACAACTGGGGCGTCGCGGTCAACTTCACACCGACCTGGTACCAGGTGTTCCCCGGTGTCGACCTCAACGCACCGATGTCGGTCAACGTCGGCCTGGCCGGCGTGTCACCGGTGTCCGGTGGCGGTGCCAAGGACACCGGCAACTACGCCATCGGCGTCGGTGCCGTTGTGTACAACAAATACTTTGTCGACCTGAAGTACGTCGACTCCTTCGGCAAAACCGACAAGTGCAACGTCAGCGGTTCGAGCACCGGCGCGGCGGCCGCGGGCAGCGGTGACGGCTCGACGCCGAACGCCTTCAGCGGCAACGAAAACTACGCCTGTTACGCCGGTGGCTACTCGGCCTTCTCCGGTGGTGGTGCCACGACCGAGGACCGTGGCGCTGTTTACCTGACGATGAAAACCACTTTTTGATTCACCACTGGCTTGCTCGATGCAAGCAGGAGAATAACAAGATGAAACTCGTACACACCGTGTTGGCCACCTCGCTGGCCATGGTCATTGCCGCCCAGGCACAGGCCGCTGTCTCCACTCAGGAGGCGGCGAAACTGGGCAGCAGCCTGACGCTGGTCGGCGCTGAAAAGGCTGGCAATGCCGACGGCTCCATTCCTGCCTATGCCGGTGGCCTGATCACGCCGCCGGCCAGCTTCAAGGCCGGTGACAGCATGCGCCCGGACCCGTTCGCCGATGAAAAACCGCTGCTGGTGATCGACGGCAAGAACGTCGATCAATACAAGGGTGCCCTCACGGCGACCACCGTGGAACTGGCCAAGCGCTTCCCGAGTTTCCATGTGAATGTCTATCCGACCCACCGCACCGTCGCACTGCCCAAGGCGGTGCTCGACAACGGTGTGAAAAACGCCACCGAGGCCAAATCCCTCGAAGGCGGGTTGGCCATCGACAATGTGTTGCCGGGCGTGCCGTTCCCGATCCCGCAATCGGGTAACGAAGCGATGTGGAATTTCCTGTTGCGCTATCAGGGCGTGAACATCAACTCCAAGTACGACTCCTGGAACGTCGATTCCGCCGGCGTTCCGAGCCTGGCCACCACCGGGCAGGCGTTCATCTCCTACCCGATCTACGAAAACCTCGCGCAGCCGATCAGCAGCGCCGACGTTTACTACCAGATGAAGCTGTCCTACACCGGCCCTGCGCGCCGGGCCGGCGAAGCGGTGATGCTCAAGGACGCCGCCAACCCATTGCAGCAACCGCGCCGCGCCTGGCAATACCTGCCGGGTCAGCGTCGGGTGAAATTGGCACCGAACCTGGCCTACGACACGCCGAACCCCGGCACCGCCGGCGCTGGCACCTATGACGATGTGTTCGTGTTCAACGGTGCGCTGGACCGCTACGACTGGAAGCTGGTGGGCAAGCAGGAAATGATCGTGCCTTACAACACCTACAAGCTGACCTACGCGCAGGATCCGAAGTCGCTGACCACGCCCAATCACTTGGCTTCGGACTTTGTGCGCTGGGAAAAACACCGCGTCTGGGTGGTCGAGGGCAACCTCAAGGCCGGTGCGCGGCACATCTATCAGAAGCGTCGCTTCTACCTCGATGAAGACAGCTGGAGCGCTGTGGCTTCCGACCAGTACGACGCCCGTGGTCAGCTCTATCGCGGTTCGTTCGCGTTCCTCAGCCAGAGCTATGACAAACAAGTCCCGGATTCCACGCCCTTCATGATCTACGACCTGGTCGGTGGCTCCTACAACATCAACGGCGTTGTGGGGCCTTACGGCGGCATCAAGTACATCGATCCGCTCTCCAAGGCGCAGTGGACGCCGGAATCCCTGGCCGGTAGCGGCATTCGCTGAGCCAGTGGCGACACGGCGTCCGATCGGTCCGGGCGCCGGTGTGAACGTGGGGTTGCACGGTTGTGCAGCCCGGCGCGGTTTTCCCAAGAGGACGCGGTATGTGTTCGTACAAGAAGTACCTGCAACTGGCGCTGGGCGCCTTGATTGTCTTGGTGCAGGGCGTGTCCCAGGCGTCGGGTTACATCGACGTACTGGATCTGCCGGCCAGGGCCAGTGCCTTGGCCGTCAGCAGCCCGTTGTCCGGCATGGCTCGCGCCGGCGACCGACTGGTCGCCGTCGGGCAGCGTGGGCACATTCTTTATTCCGATGATTCCGGTAAACACTGGCAGCAAGCCGTAGTACCGGTGAGCGCGGACCTCAGTGCGGTCAATTTCCCCTCGGCGATGCAGGGCTGGGCGGTCGGTAACGACGGCGTGGTGTTGCACAGCAGCGACGCCGGCGTGACCTGGCACAAACAACTGGACGGCCGCCAGATCGGCGACTTGCTGGTCAAGCATTACTCGGCGCTGGCCACTGCCGAGCCCGGCAACGAGCAATGGCCGCTGCGGGTCGCCGAAGGTCAGCGCCTGACCGAGCAGGGCGCGGACAAACCCTTGCTCGACGTCTGGTTCGCCAACGACAAGCTCGGCTATGTGGTCGGCGTGTTCAACCTGATCCTGCGCACCGAGGACGGCGGCCTGAGCTGGACGCCTTTCCAGGACCGGACCGACAACCCGCAAGGATTTCACCTCAACGCGATCGCCTCGACCGGCGACGGCGTGTACATCGCCGGGGAGCAGGGCCTGTTGCTCAAGTGGAATGACCTCGACCAGCGCTTTGCCGCGGTGCCAACACCGTATCAGGGCAGTTTCTTCGGGGTCGTCGGCAAGCCGGGCGAGGTGGTCGTCTACGGGTTGCGCGGCAACGTACTGCGCAGCACCGATGGCGGTCGCAGCTGGACTCGGCTTGAAACAGGCCTGCACGTCAGCATCACCGCCGGATTCGTCGACGGCAACGGTCACTACCGCTTGTTCACCCAGGGTGGGCAGATGCTGGCCAGCCAGGACTTGAGTGCGCAATTGCTCCTGCTGCCGCGCCCCGGGCCGACGCCAGTGACCGGCGCCACCCGGGCCACCGATGGCGCGTTGGTGTTGGTGGGCAGCCGTGGCGTGCGCACAGAGTCTGTCGACAAGCCCTCGAACCCTTAGAGCGAGAACCCAGACATGGGCAATATCAAACAAGACGCCATGCCAGTGATCCGCGACCTGCGTGATTTCGACCGACAGTCCGGCAACCGGCTGGAGCGGCTGGTGTTCAACTACCGCCCGCTGTTCATGCTGCTGATGGCGCTGGCCACCGTGGTGTTCGGCTACATGGCCGCGACCCGCCTGGAGTTGCGCCCCAGCTTCGAAAAAATGATTCCGCAGAGTCAGCCGTACATCCAGAACTTCCTCGAGAACCGCGCCTCGTTGCGTGGCCTCGGCAACTCGGTGCGGGTGGTGGTGGAAAACACTCAGGGCGACATCTTCGACCCCGAGTATTTGAACGTACTCAAGCAGGTCAACGACCAGTTGTTCCTCACCGAGGGCGTCGACCGTGCCTGGATGAAGTCGTTGTGGAGCCCGGCCGTACGCTGGACCGAAGTCACCGAAGACGGTTTCCAGGGCGGCCCGGTGATGCCGGATACCTATCAGGGCAAGCCGGAAGAAATCGAACAGCTGCGGCAGAACATTTCCCGCGCCGGCATCGTCGGCAGCCTGGTGGCCAGCGACTACAAGTCGAGCATGCTGATCGTACCGTTGATGGACAAGGCTGCGGCCGGTGGTCAACGCATCAACTACCACGCATTTTCGCAGATGCTCGAAGAGCAGTTGCGCGACAAGATCGAATACGCCGGTGATAGCGCTGCGCGCAAGGCCGGGGAGGAGGGCAAGGGCCAGTACAAGGTGCGGGTGATCGGCTTCGCCAAGTTGATGGGCGACCTGATTGATGGCCTGATCCAGGTGATGATGTTCTTCGGCCTGGCCGTGATCACTTCACTGCTGATTATTTACGCCTACACCCGTTGCGTGCGCAGCACGCTGCTGGTGGTCGGCTGTTCGCTGATTGCCGTGGTTTGGCAATTGGGCATCGTCGCTTGGCTGGGTTATGCCATCGATCCGTATTCTGTGTTGGTGCCGTTCCTGATCTTCGCCATCGGCGTGTCCCACGCAGCGCAGAAGATGAACGGCATCATGCAGGACATCGCCCGTGGCACCCACAAGCTGATCGCCGCGCGCTACACCTTCCGCCGGCTGTTTATTGCCGGCGTCACTGCGCTGCTGGCCGATGCGGTGGGCTTCGCCGTGTTGATGTTGATCGACATCCCGGTGATCCAGGACCTGGCGATCACCGCCAGTATCGGTGTCGCGGTGCTGATCTTCACCTCGCTGCTGCTGATGCCGGTGGCGCTGTCGTATGTCGGCGTCGGCGCCAAGGCGGCCGAGCGCGCACTGAAAATCGACACGCGGGCGAGTGCGCATAAAGGCTTTGGCAAACTGTGGGACTGGCTCGACCGCTTCACCACGGCCAAGTGGGCCACCGGTGCAGTGTTGGTCGCGGTATTGATGGGCGTCGGCGGCTTCGTGGTCAGCCTGAACCTGAAGATCGGCGACCTGGAAAGTGGCGCCCCGGAATTGCGGGCCGACTCGCGCTACAACCGCGACAACGCCTACATCACCCAGCATTACGCATTGTCCAGCGACCTGTTCGCGGTGATGATCAAGACCCCGGCGGAAGGCTGCCTGAGCTACCAGACGTTGATCCTCGCCGATCGACTGGCCTGGGAACTGCAACAGAACCCCGGCGTGCAAGCGACGACATCTCTGGTCAATGCCGTGCGCCAGATCACCGCCGGGACCTACGAAGGCAACCCCAAGCTCAACAGCATCCAGCGCAACCAGGACGTGCTGAACTACGCCGCGCAGCAAGCCTCGGTCAACTCCCCGGAGTTGTTCAATACCGATTGCTCGTTGATGCCGGTGATTGCCTATCTCAAGGACCACAAGGCCGAAACCCTCGACGCCGTGGTGGCCATCGCCGACAGGTTCGCCCGGGACAACAGCACCGATGATCGGCAGTTCCTGCTGGCCGCCGGCACCGCCGGGATCGAAGCCGCGACCAACATCGTGGTGCGCGAAGCCAATCGCACCATGCTGCTGTATGTCTACGCGGCGGTCACGCTGTTCTGCCTGATCACCTTCCGCAGTTGGCGCGCGACGCTGGTGGCTTTGTTGCCGCTGGTGCTGACCTCGATCCTCTGTGAAGCCTTGATGGTCGCCATGGGCATCGGCGTGAAAGTCGCGACCCTGCCGGTGATCGCCTTGGGCGTGGGGATTGGCGTGGATTACGCCTTGTACCTGCTCAGCGTGCAACTGCATTTCCAGCGTCAGGGCTTGCCGCTGTCCCAGGCTTACCGTAACGCCGTGTCGTTCACCGGCCGGGTCGTCGGCCTGGTGGGCATCACCCTGGCGGCCGGCGTGGTGTGCTGGGTCTGGTCGCCGATCAAGTTCCAGGCCGACATGGGCATCCTGCTGACCTTCATGTTCCTGTGGAACATGCTCGGGGCGCTGATCCTGATTCCGGCCCTGTCGTACTTCCTGCTGCGTGAGCGGGTGCCTGCCCCCGTGGCATCAACCGAAAATACCGAAACCACTGAACGTCCCGGCATGCCTCATGCCTTGACCACTTCCGAGTAAGCCAACAATGTCTGACTACAAAGCTCCCCTGCGCGACATGCGCTTCGTACTCAACGAGGTTTTCGAGGTCTCCCGGCGATGGGCCAAAATGCCCGGCCTGGCCGAGGTGATCGATGCCGAAACCGCAGCCGCGATTCTTGAAGAGGCGGGCAAGATCAGTGCTGAAGTGATCGCGCCGCTGAACCGTGACAGTGATGAACAGGGCTGTACCTGGAGCAACGGTTCGGTCAGCGCCCCGGATGGTTTTGCGGCGGCGTACCAGGCGTTCGCCGAGGGCGGTTGGGGCGGTGTCGGTGGCGACCCGCAGTTCGGTGGCATGGGCATGCCCAAGGTGATTTCGGCGCAGGTCGAGGAGATGGTCAATTCGGCCAGCCTGTCATTCGGCCTGTACCCGATGCTGACGGCGGGTGCATGCCTGTCGATCAACGCGCATGCCAGCGAAGAACTCAAGCAACGCTTTCTGCCGAACCTGTACGCCGGAGTCTGGGCCGGTTCGATGTGCCTGACCGAAGCCCATGCCGGCACCGACCTGGGCCTGATCCGCACCCGCGCCGAGCCCCAGGCCGACGGCAGCTACAGGATCAGTGGCAGCAAGATTTTCATCACCGGCGGTGAACACGACCTGACCGAAAACATCATTCACCTGGTACTGGCCAGGCTGCCGGATGCGCCGGCCGGTCCCAAAGGTATTTCGCTGTTTCTGGTGCCCAAGGTGCTGGTCAATGCCGACGGTTCGCTGGGCGAACGTAACGCGCTGTCCTGCGGCTCGATCGAGCACAAGATGGGCATCAAGGCGTCTGCCACCTGTGTGATGAACTTTGACGGCGCCACGGGCTGGATCATCGACGCGCCGAACAAGGGCCTGGCGGCGATGTTCACCATGATGAATTACGAACGCCTGGGCGTCGGCATTCAAGGCTTGGCCCTGGGCGAGCGCTCGTACCAGAACGCCATCGACTATGCCCGCGAACGCACCCAGAGCCGTGCGCCGACCGGTCCGCAGGCCCCCCACCAATCAGCCGACCCGATCATCGCGCACCCGGATGTGCGACGCATGCTGCTGACGATGAAGGCCTTGAACGAAGGCGGGCGCGCCTTCTCGACTTACGTGGCGTTGCAACTGGACACTGCCAAGTTCAGCGACGACGCCGTCACCCGCCACCGCGCGCAAGATCTGGTGTCGCTGCTGACCCCGGTGGCCAAGGCGTTTCTGACGGACATGGGCCTGGAAACCACGGTGCACGGCCAGCAGGTTTTCGGCGGTCACGGCTACATCCGTGAGTGGGGGCAGGAGCAACTGGTGCGTGATGTGCGCATCACGCAGATCTACGAAGGCACCAACGGTATCCAGTCGCTGGACCTGGCCGGGCGCAAGATCGTCGGTAGCGGCGGGGCGCTCTACCGCTTGTTCTCCGCCGAAATCCGCCACTTCACCGCCAATGCCTGCGCTGACCTCGGCGAGTTCACCCGACCGTTGAACGCCGCCGTGGACACCCTCGACGAACTGACGGCGTGGCTACTGGATCGCGCCCAAAGCAACCCGAATGAAATCGGCGCCGCCTCGGTCGAGTACCTGCACGTCTTTGGCTACACCGCGTACGCCTACATGTGGGCGCGCATGGCCAAAGCCGCCATGAGCACGCCTTCCAAGGACGATTTCTACGTCAGCAAACTCGCCACCGCACGCTTCTACTTCGCCCGCCTGCTGCCGCGAATCCACTCGTTGAGCGCGTCAGCCAAGGCCGGTAGCGACTGCCTCTACCAACTGGATGCGGCGCAGTTCTGATCGCCGAGCCCACGCAAAACAAGGACCAGGAACCACAACCATGATGGCGACAAAAATAATTCCGCCCGCCGACGGCGCCTACGCCTATCCCTTGCTGATCAAGCAGCTGTTACTGTCCGGCGTGCGCTACGAGCCGGGCCGGGAAATCGTCTATGCCGACAAACTGCGCTACAGCTACCAGACCCTCAATCAGCGGATTCGCCGGTTGGCCAATGCCTTGACGGCAGCCGGCGTCAAGGCCGGTGACACGGTGGCGCTGCTCGATTGGGACAGTCATCGCTACCTGGAATGTTTTTTCGCCGTACCGATGATCGGTGCGGTGCTGCACACCGTGAACATTCGCCTGTCGCCGGATCAGGTGCTCTATACCATGAATCACGCCGAAGACGATTTGGTGCTGGTGCATGATGATTTCCTGCCCCTGATCGAGCCGATTCAGGGGCAGCTCAGCACCGTCAAAGGCTACGTGCGGTTGACCGACGACACGGCAAGCGAAACGTCTCTGCCGGTGCTAGGCGAGTATGAACAGCTGTTGGCGCAATCCCCGGACCAGTATGAGTTCCCTGACTTTGATGAAAACTCGGTCGCGACGTTGTTCTACACCACCGGCACCACTGGCCAGCCTAAAGGCGTGTATTTCACCCACCGTCAATTGGTGCTGCACACGCTGAATGCCGTGGGCACGTTGGGGGTCTATCAAGGTTTGCCGCTGCTGCGTTCCGATGACGTCTACATGCCCATCACGCCGATGTTTCACGTGCATGCATGGGGCGTGCCCTATGTCGCGACCCTGATGGGGCTCAAGCAGGTCTACCCTGGACGCTACGAGCCCAACAGCCTGGTCAGGTTGTACCGTGAAGAGTGCGTGACGTTCTCCCATTGCGTGCCAACGATCCTGCAAATGATCCTCGGCTGCGAGGCGGCGGCAGACAGCCGTTTTGATGGCTGGAAAATGCTCCTGGGCGGCAGCGCGCTGACCTTGGGTATCGCCAGCGAAGCGAGCGCCAAAGGCATCCAGGTGCACAGCGGCTATGGCATGTCGGAAACCTGCCCGATTCTTTGCACCACTTACCTGCGTGAAGAAGACCTCGAACAATCCCGGCAAGCTCAGTTGCCCAAGCGCATCAAGACCGGCACGCCGGTGCCGATGGTCGATCTGAAAATCGTCGATGCCAACGGTAAAGCCGTTGCCCATGACGGCGAGTCATTGGGCGAAATCGTGGTCCGCGCGCCGTGGTTGACGCAAGGTTATTTGAAGGAACCCGAGAAGGGCGCGGAGCTTTGGCTGGGCGGCTGGCTGCACACCGGCGACATGGCCTCTATCGACGCCATGGGCGGGGTGGAAATCAAGGACCGGATCAAGGACGTGATCAAGACGGGCGGGGAGTGGATCAGCTCCCTAGAGCTGGAAAACCTGCTCAGTCAACACCCGGCCGTGATGTCCGTCGCCGTGGTGGGCATTGCCGATGAGCAATGGGGCGAACGACCGATGGCGCTGGTGATCTGCGAACCGGGAACCTTCCTCGACCGACGGATTCTCGAGACGCACCTGCAACAGTTCGTCGAGAGTGGCCGCATCAACAAATGGGCGATCCCCAAGCAGTTCAAATTCGTCGCCGAGATTCCTAAAACCAGCGTCGGCAAGATCAACAAAAAGCTGATTCGGGAAAGCGAAGCGGGCTGAACCGAGAAGCCCGGTGCGCCGGGCTTGTCTTTACGGTATGGCATAGACCTTGAACAGCTTCCTGTCCGTGTCGCTGACGCCGCCCAGGTAGTTGTCGTAGGCTTTTTCAATCTCGCCCGAGCGGTACATTTCACTCAGTGCGGTGTCGACCAGCAGACGGAAATCGTCATCGTCTCGATCCACCGCCATCGCCGCTGGCGAGTATTCGAAAATGCGCGCCAGCAGCCTCAGATTCCCAGCGGGGTATGCTGTGCTGAGCCGGTTTTCCAGCATCATGCGTTCGGCAAAAAAAGCATCGGCCTTGCCCTCGGCAACCCGCTTGAGGCCATCGTCGATACTGTCGACGGTGACCAGTGTGGCGACCACACCCAGCAAGTGCATTTGTTGGCGGATCCACGTCTGGGTGATGCCACCTGCGGTCGTGGCATACGTCTGGTTCGCCAGGCCCTGATTGACCGTCGCACGCCAGGTGGGTCCGGTATGGGCTACTTTGCCGTTGAGCACATTGAGCAATGTCTCGGGCGCCCCTTGGCGTACGACCACCGAGAGGCCGGCCGTGTAGACGGGCACCGTGAAACTGACCGTCTTGCGCCGCTCCAGTGTGGGCGGTGTCGGGGTACAGAGAATGTCGACCTTGCCGGCCCCCACGGCATTCATTTCGTCGGTGGTCTCGACTGACTGGTAACGCACCTGCAACGCAGACAAGCCCAGTTCCGTCTTCACCTTGTCGGCAATTTTCAGGCAAAGCTCGATGGCATAGCCGCTGGCCTTGTAGCCGTCCTCGCTGCTGAAGGGGGCGAAGTGCGGCAGGTAGCCCAGGGTCAGTGTGTGGCTGGCACGTACGCGCTCAAGGGTGTTGGCGCAGGCGAGTGCCGATGACATCGATAGCAGGCAGGCGAGCATCAGACGGGTGGGTGTGCTTATGGGCAGGCGCATATTCTGTTCTCCAAATTCAGATGTCTTTCCATTCTCGAAGACAACGACTAAGGATTGCCGGCCCTGGCCGTCAAGGCGGGCGCCTCGTTGACAAAACGCCGGGCGAGGAAACCATACAGCAGGTAACCGAACGTCAGGACCAGCGCGCCGCCGAACACCGCATCCTTGCCGCAGGCATACAAGGCGTACAACGAATAGGCCACCGCAATCAACAACACCACGGTGTTGCGTGTGTAGATGGCCGGGGAGACCCCGGCCTTGTACATGATGACCAGCAGGCCGGTCAGCGCCGTCACGTAGGGAATCAGGTTGGTCACCGCCGCCAGGCTCACCAGTTTACTGAACTGGGCGCTGGCATCGGGGGAGATGGTCGACAAGGCCATGGCGGTTTGCAGTACGCCACAGGCGATCATGCCAACAATGGGCGCATTGACCGCGTTGACCTTGCTGAACAACTTCAGAAACAGGCCTTGGTCGGCGGTCATCTTCGCCGTTTGCGCCAGGGTGAACTGCCACCCCAGCAACGAGCCGATACAGGCCATGACCGCCAGCGCCATGATGATCTTGCCGACCGTTGGATTGAACATCTGCGCATACACCAGGGCGAAGGGCGCTGATGAGTTGGCTAATTCGGCGTTGGGAATTATGCCTTGGATGACCGTGGTTGACAGCACATACACCACCGCCGCACCCAGCGTTCCGAACAGACACGCCAGCGGCACGTTACGCTTGGGATCGTCCACCGCATCGGAAGCCTGGGCCGCGGACTCCATGCCCAGGAAGGCCCATAGAGTCAGCGGGATGGCCTTGCCGATGGCTTCGGAAACCGCCAGGTTGTTTGGGTTCCAGGCAGCGATCAGCACGTCGGACTTGAACCAGAACCAGCCGAAGACGCTCAGCCCCGCCACCGGAATGATCACGCCCCAGACCGTGATTGCGCCGATTTTTCCGGTAATGCCCGGGCCACCGAAATTGGCCACGATCGTCAGCCAGATCAAGCCAACCGTGCCCACGAACAACGGTACCGCGCCGGTGCCGAACCAGGGAACGAACGACGTCATGTAACCGACCGCGGAAATGGCAACGGCCACATTGGCAATCGCCAGGGATAGAAAGTACAGGTACGAGCAGATGAAGAACCCCGACTTGCCATGCGCTTCTTCGGTATAGGCAGACAAACCGCCCGAACGCGGACAGAAAATTCCGCACTGGGCAAAACAGTAGGCAATCGCCATCGAGCCGATGGCCGTGAAGATCCACGACAACAACGAGACCGCGCCTAACTGGGCCATGTTGGTGGGTAACATGATGATGCCGGAGCCCATCATGTTGACCGTGACCAGCGTGGTCAGCCCCATGAGGCTCATCTTCTTGCTTGAATCGGCCATCGGAATACTCCTTGCCCTGTTCAAAGCATTGACCCCGCCCGGCGCCATCGTTGGGGGAGCGTTTAAAATCGCGGGGAGCGCCCATCGGATGTCGGGCGCAGGCCGATTCGTGCAGTGCTTCAGCGCGGCGAAGCCACTGTGAACGTGTCCGCCTCGGTCACCCAACCGCCACCGGTTGCCTTGTAAACATCGACCATGGCGTTCAACACCAGACCCCGGGTCTGGGTGTAGCTCAACTCGGCGTCGAACAGGCTGCGCTCCGCATCCAGCACTTCGATGTAGCTGGTGTAGCCATTGTCGTAACGCAGCCGCGCAAACTTGGTGTAGGTGCGCAACGCTTCGACCTGATTGGCCTGGGAGGCCATCTGCTCGCGGGATTTGCTCGCGGTGACCAGCGCGTTTTCGACATCCCGGAACGCCGATTGAATCGATTGCTGGTAGCTCAACAGCGCTTGTTGTTGAAACGCCTCGGCCTGCTGGACCTGCCCGGCGATGCCGCCGGCGGTGAAGATCGGCATGCTTGCCGCGACCCCATAGGACCAGGTCGCAGCGGGGCCGGTGAACAGGTTGGAGAGTTGATTACTAGCCGAACCGAGCAGACCGGTCAGGGAGATCGTCGGGAAGTACAACGCCTTGGCGGCACCGATCCGGGCGTTGGCGGAAATCAGGTCGAGCTCGGCCTGGCGCAGGTCGGGACGCCGCTCGAGCAAGTCCGACGGCAGACCGGCCGGCACTGACGGCAGGGCCAGTTGCTCCAGGTCACGCCCGCGGATGATGGGCCCGGGGTTGCGTCCGAGCAGCACGGCCAGGTTGTTTTCCTGTACGCCAACCTGCGATTCGAATTGCGCGACCGAGGCCTGGGTGCGCTGGAACTCGGAGAGGTTTTGCGCCAGCTCCATTTCGGAAATGGTCCCGGCGCCAAAGCGCAGTTTGAAGATTTCGTAGGAGTCGCCACGCGCCTTGGCGGTGGTGCGGGCGATTTGCAGTTCCTGGTCAAGATCGCGCAGGGTGATGTAGCTGGACGCCACCGATGACACCAAACTGAGAATAACCGTACGCCGGCCTTCCTCCGAGGCTAGCAAGTCGGCACGCGCGGACTCGTTGAGGCGCCGCAGGCGACCCCAGACATCCAGCTCCCAACTGGCGCTGAGATTGGCCTGGTAGTTGTTGAATATCGGGTCGACGCTGGAATCCAGCGGTACCGGGCCGTTGTCGCGGGGCGCCCGGTTGCGGGTGCCTTGCACGCCGAGGCCAACCTGCGGAAACAATTGCGAGCGCACGACGCCGTAACGGCCCTGGAATTCCTCGACCCGCGCGGCGGCGATCTTGATGTCCTTGTTCTCGGCCAGGGCACTGCGAATCAGCTCATTGAGCACCGGGTCCTTGAACTGCTCCCACCACAGGGTGTTCGACAGATCGTGTGCCTCCTTGTCGGCATAGCGATAGGCAGCCGGGGCGTCAGTGGCGGGGCGCTGATAATCCGGGCCGACCATGCAGCCGGTCAGGCCCAGGCACAGCAGGAAGGGGAGATGAGCGGTGCGCATCTCAATCTCCCTCATGTCGGTGTTGAGGGGCACCCTTGGGAAGCTCCCCGGAGGACAGTGGCGAGGGGAGCTGGGCGGGGGGCTTGATCAGGCCTTTTTTCTCGGTCAACCGTTCGACCAGGTAGTAGAACAGCGGGATGAAGAAGATGGCGATGACGGTGGCGGCGAGCATCCCGCCGATCACCCCCGTACCGATGGAGTGGCGACTGTTTTCCGAGGCACCGACGGCAATGGCCAGCGGCACACACCCGAGGATAAAGGCCAGTGATGTCATCACGATGGGCCGCAGGCGCTCTTTTGCCGCGGTCATGGCGGCATCGTAGGCCGACATGCCGTTTTCCCGGTTCAGCACCGCAAACTCGAAAATCAGAATGGCGTTCTTGGCGGCCAGCGCGACCAGCATGGTCAGGCCGATCTGGAAATAAACGTCGTTGCTCAACCCTCGAATCAACACGGCGAGCAGGGCACCGAACAAGGCGAAAGGCACCGCCAGCAACACACCCACCGGCAGGGACCATTTCTCGTACTGCGCTGCGAGGATCAGGAACACCATGATCAGGCCGAAAATGAACACTTGGGACGAAGCGCCGCCGCTTTTCTTCTCTTCGAACGCTTCGCCGCTCAGGGCCAGCGCATAGTCGTTGGTCATGATCTCAGCGCTGATTTCTTCCAAAGCTTTCAGTGCCTGGCCGGAGCTGTAGCCAGGGGCTGCGTTGGCGGTGAGTTTCACGGCCGGGAAGTTGTTGAAACGCGTCAGCAAGTCAGGGCCGGTGACGTAGCGGGTGGTCAGCAAGGCCTTGAGCGGCACCATCTCAAGGTTCTTGCTGCGCACGTAAATCTGTTGCAGGTCCTCGGCCTTGAGGCGATAGATCGGCTCGGCTTGCAAAATGACCTGCCACAGGCGACTGAATTTGTTGAATTGAGACACGTAGAGCGAGCCGAACATGGTTTGCATCGTGCTGTAGACATCTTCTACCGGCACCCCCAGCGTTTCCGCCTTTTCCCGGTCGACGTCCACCAGCAGCTGGCGCGAGAACACGTTGAACGTGGAGGTAATGGCGCCGAGTTCCGGGCGCTGTTTCGCCTTGGCAACCAGCGTCCCGACCATTTCAGCCAGTTGGCCGATACTGGCGTCGCCCTTGCTTTGCACCCACACCTCCATGCCCCCAGTCGTACCCAGGCCGGGAATGGACGGCGGATTCACCGGCAGAATGATCCCGCCTTGCACCGTGGAAAAAGCGTGGGCCGCTTTCTGGATGACCGCTGGAGCGCTTTGTTCCTTGATCGTGTCCGAGTCCTTGTAACGGCCCTCGAAATCCTTGAAGCCAACGAAAAAAGCGGCCGCATTGTTCTTGTTCTGGCCGTCCAGCAGGCTGTAGCCGTTAACGATGGCAACGCCCTCGACCGAGGCATCGTTCATGAAGAAATCACTGGCCACTTTCCCGACTTCGCCGGTGCGATCGAGGCTGGCGGCGTCGGGCATGATCACGGCCCCCAGCAAGTAACCCTGGTCTTCTGGCGGCAGGAAGGCACTGGGTATGCGTTGCGCCATCAACAGGATCAACACGATCATGCCGGCAAAGAGCAACAAGGCCAGGACGAAGCGTTTGATCATGAACGCGACCGATCGCGAATAGCTGTCGGTCATGCGTTCGAAGCTGCGCTCGAACCAGCGGAAGAATGCGTTTTTGTCACCGTGCTGGGGCTTGAGCAGCAGCGCGGCCAGGGCCGGTGAAAGGGTCAGGGCAACGAGGCCGGAAATCACCACGGAAATGGCGATGGTGATCGCGAACTGTTTGTACAGTTGGCCAGTAATGCCGCCCATGAACGCCACCGGGATGAACACCGCACACAGCACCAGGACAATGGCGACCACCGGGCCGGCCACTTCATCCATGGCCCGTTTGGCGGCGTCCTTGGGCGACATCTTGTGGACTTGCATGTTGCGTTCGACGTTTTCGATTACCACGATGGCGTCGTCCACCACGATGCCGATCGCCAGCACCATGCCGAACAGCGTCAGCATGTTCACCGAAAAACCCAGGGCCGACATGCCAATAAAGGTGCCGACAATCGACACTGGCACCGCCAACACCGGAATCAGCGTGGCCCGCAGGCTCTGCAAGAAGATGAACACCACCACGACCACCAGCACCAACGCTTCGAAAAAGGTGTGGATCACCTCGGTAATCGACGCGCGGGTAAACGCGGTGGTGTCCATGACGATCTTGTATTCGATGCCCTCGGGAAAGGTCGCCTTCATCTGCGCCAGCGTCGAGGTGACGGCAGCGGACACATCGAGGGCGTTGGCGCCGGGTTGTTGATACACGGCAATCAGCGTCGCCGGTTTTCCTTGGTAAGTGCTGCGCAACGAGTAGTCTTTTTGCCCGAGTTCGGCCCGGCCAATGTCCTTGAGACGGACAATGGCGGCGCCGTCGTTGCTGGCGCGCAGAATAATGTTCTCAAATTCGGCAGGTTCGGTCAGCCGCCCTTTGGTGGTCACCGCAAAGGACTGCTCCACGGCCTGCCCCGTGGGGGACTGGCCGACCCGGCCCACCGCGAACTGCTGGTTCTGATTGGCCACGGCTTTCTGCACATCCGCCGCGGTGATGCCCAGTTGCGCCATGCGGTCGGGCTTGAGCCAGATCCGCATCGCGTAGTCAGGCGTACCGAAAATGCTCGCCTGGTTGGCCCCCGGGATGCGCTTGATGGCGTCCAGAATGTACAGGTTGGCGTAGTTGGCGACGTAGGTGCTGTCGTAGCGATCGCCGGCGGAGTAAACCGCCAGGACCATCATGAAGGCCGATGATTTCTTCTGTACCTGGATGCCCTGGCTCTGCACGGCGGAGGGCAGTTGCGGCAGTGCGAGGTTGACCCGGTTTTGCACGTCGACCTGGGCCAGCGAAGGGTCGGTGCCGATTTCGAAGAACACGTTGAGGGTCATGTTGCCCGTCGCCGAGCTCGACGAGTTCATGTAGATCATGTTGTCGGCACCGTTGACCTGCTGCTCGATCGGCGCCGCCACATTGTTAGCCACGACCAGTGCATCGGCGCCCGGGTAGGTTGCCGCAACCGTAATCTGTGGGGGTGTGATGTCAGGGTATTGGGCGACAGGCAGTTGGACCATTGCCACCGCGCCAGCCAGGGTGATGATGATCGAGATCACCGAGGCGAAAATCGGGCGATCAATGCAATAGTGGGAAATGCTCATGGGCTGTGCCCACTGTTTTGCGCGGCCACGGCCGCTTTCGTCGCCGGCGCCACGTCCGGGACCGGTGGAGTAGGGGAGATGATATTCAGCGCTCCGCCAGGGGTGACCCGGATTGCCCCGTCGACCACAATGCGCTCACCCGCCTGCAAGCCTTTGGTAATGAACCAGTCGTCACCATGCCAGTCACCCACCTCGACAACGCGCTGCTCCGGTTTGCCCTCGGCATTGACGACCCAGACGAAATGGCTTTTGGCGCCTTCCAGCACCGCCTTTTGTGGAACCACAATGGCGTTCGGCCGGGTAGCGCCGATGGCCCGCGCCCGCACGAACTGGCCGGGGCGCAACAGGCTGGTCGGGTTCGCCACCACGGCCCGAACCAGAAAGGTTCCGGTGTCCTGGCTGTAGGAGGGCGCGGCAAAATTCAGGCGACCGCGGTCGGGCACCACGGTGCCGTCGGCCAGTACTATCTCCACGACAAACTCGCTGCGAGGCGGAAAGATGAGATGACCGGCCGCAATCTCGTCGCGGTACTTCAGGGTCTCGTTTTCCGAAAGGCTGAAATTGACGTAGATCGGGTCCATCTGCGACACAGTGGTCAGCAGGCCTGATTCACCGGGAGTGACGTAACTGCCTTCCTGCTTTTTGGCAAAGCTTGAAAGGCCGGTGAGGGGAGAGCTGATGGTGGTGTAACTTAGGTTCAATTGCTCGGTGCGGACCGAGCCCTCGGCGGCCAGTACAGCGGCGCGGGTTTGACGCTCGTCACCGACGGCGTTGTCCAGGTCCATCTTGCTGACCGCATTCTGTGCCGCCAGGGGACGCACGCGCGCCAGGGTGGCTTTGGCCACCTCCCACCGCGCCTGTTGCTGGGCCAGTTGTCCCTGGGCTGACAGCAACGCGGCTTCGAAGGGTTTACGGTCCATCTGAAACAGGGTTTGCCCGGCCTTCACCAGATCGCCTTCGGTGTATAGCCGCTTCTCGAGGAAACCGGCCACTCGGGCGCGGATCTCGACCTCGCGGGAGCTCTGGGTTTGTGCGACGAATTCAAAGGTAACTGGCGTGTTGCGCGTGGTGACGGTCATGACCGTCACATCGGGGGGCTGGCGGGCGGGAGAGGCGGGCTCTTTACCGCAGCCGGCAAGCAGGACCAGTCCCCCTGCCAGAGTGACGATCGGTAAGATGAAGAGCCGTCTGACAGCAATCATAGTCACGCCAAGCTCCATAGAGGCCACCCGATCAGAAGCGTAGTCACTATCCCTGCATATCGCTAATTCGCGAATGCAACCCGAAGCGCAGGGTTGGGACCGGCATCATTGCGGTTTTGGGTCGACCGTCACTTCCTTCCAGCTGTTGTCCGGATCAAACAGCTTCATCGACTGAGCGAGCTTGCCGCTTTGGGGGCCCAGGTCTTTCTCGAACACCTGTCCTTCATGGCTGATCATGAAGCTCATCACACCGGTGTCGTCGTATTTTGCCGGCCAGGCGATCAGTGCGAAGCCGCGGCTCATTTTGTCTCCGATCAAGTAGCTGTAAGCCCCGCCGGGTGCCGACGGGCCTTGTCCCTTGAGAATGCGAAAATGGTAACCGTGCCAGTCCTCGCCGACAGTGGTGTTGCCGAACAATGGACCTAGCGGGCTGATCTGACCGCTGTCGTCATCCGCCCAATAGAGTCCGTCGTGTGTGCCCGGTGTACTGAAGATGTTCTGCGCGTATTCAAGTGTGCCGTCACCTTCACGGTCCACCGACGCGTAGTCCATCTGGGCGTCGTGATAGGTCAGCACGGATTGCACCGTGGAGAGTTCGTTGCGGCCGATTCGCCGTGCACGGATTTCAGCGCTGCCGGCCTTCATGTCGAACCGCCAGCCGTTTGCCCCTTTAACCATGGGGATCGGCAGTGTCCAGTGGTCACTGCCGACCGCCAATAGGGTCTTGCGATCACTGAGTTTTTCGATCTGATGTTGCTCGTGATATTGCTGCAAAAACGCATCCACGTCGCTGCGTTGCACACCCTCGCGGGGAATGACGCTGCGCCAGTCTTCCCCCAGCAACTCGGTGAGGCGTGCCTGATCGGCGTGTTCCGTACCGAGCGCCTTGACGAACGCTTCAGCGGCCTTTTCCGGCGTTGAGAATGCCTGCTGCGCCATCGCCATGCACGACCACGCCAAGCCTGTGGTGATCGCCAGAGCGGTTATGAGCGTTGTGACTCGATGTTGGCTGTTCACCGACGGCCCCCTCTCGAACGCATTGGGGCGGACGGCCGGCTGATCTGATGACCGGCAGAACGCATGGCGCTCGGACGCTGAGCGGAAGCCTGGCTGGCCCGGCCACGTAGGGCTTGTGCATTGGTCTGGGAGGGTGAGCGCACGCCGGCGAATGCGTTGTTGCGGGCACTGCCGGGGCTGGCGGCCGGCCGATTTTGCGTACCCTGGCGCGTCTGGGAGAGGTCCTGCCTGCGCTGACTCACCTGAGCATCCTGCCTTCTGGGCTGCGGGTTCTCGCGAATGTTTTTGCCATCGCGTTGGCTTCTGTCAGCCACTTTCGGTCTGTCTGCGCCAGCCTGCATTCGATTACCTGCCGAGATTCCCGACTGCGCCTGGCGGGCTTGATCACGGGCTTGTCGGTTGCTAGTGGCCGGTCTCTCGAAACCGCTTCTGTCCATGGCGCCACGGGCATTTTCACGGGCCTGGGCGCGCTGGGCATTGTCGCCCCGATAGGCTTGGCGCTGAGTGGCACCGTTAAGTTGGCGGCCAAATTCCTGGCGGCTTCTGTTGTCTCGATAGGGAACACCGTCGCGATGCACTGCGTTGTGCTGCCACTTGTTCTGATTGTTGGTGATCTGGTTGTTGCGATTGATGTTGTTGTAGCGATTGACGTCGATGTCGATGTCGTTATTGCCCCAGTCACAGTCGCCCCATAACGAGCCGATGATCGCGACGCCGGTACCGAACGCCAGCCCGGCCATCAATGCCGAACCGGGGTAATAGGCGGGTGGCGGCGGGTAGTAGACGGGGGGCGAAGCCGGATAGGCCCAGGTGCCGTAGGTGGTTGTCGGGTTATAGGCAGGAACGTACACCACCTGCGGATCGGCGGGTTGAATGATGATAGTGGACGAGGAGCTGGCCGGGGGCCGAGGATGCGATTGTCGATGGCGATGCAGGTGCCGCGGCGGGGGCCGTCACATTCTGCACCGTCACGTTCTGATACTGGTTGCTCTGCAGGTTGCCCGCGGCCTGCGCTTGATGCCGCAAGCGTTGCACGCCGCCCATCACATCGTCGGGCTGCGCCAGGAAGGCGTCGCCCAGTCGCTGAACCCAGGCGGGATCCTGCCCCAGCGTCACCAGCACCTGCGGAAAGGCGACCAGCGCTTGCACGCTAGGGTCCCAGGGCTGACTGGCTACTTTTTTGACTGCATCATCGCCTTTGGCTTTGGGGTTCGCTTTAGACCAGGTGACGGCTTCGGCGACTTCCCCTGGGTAGGTGCTGGCCATCAGCACCTGTGCAAGGAGTGGGTCCGGATAAAGGGCAATCGGCGCCAGCATCTGATCCAGCTGCTCCTCAGTAAAGACCGCATCCTTGGCGGCCGCCGCCACGGGTGGCGCATCGGCAGCGGTGGCATCCGGTGACTGCGCCAGACAAGCAGAACCCTGCAAAAACAGTACAACTGACACCGCGTAAAATAATGGAATGCGCATTGCGCCCCCCATGTGGCCAGGCAGGCTGGCGATGATCGGATAATGCTCAGTACAGCTGACTTTCAGACGCTTTGCCGAGTAAGGCCCTGCCATTCATCCTGCGGTACTCACGGAAACAGCGCTGTCGGACTCAAGTCCTGTCGTTCGAGGCCACGCTTGTCGGCGAACGTCGCTAGCGTGACGTTTTGACCTTCATGACTTCGGTATAAATGGCATCGATCGTCTGACCCACCTGAAGTTTCTTCATTCTTTCCTGAAGCTTCGGGTCTTCGACTTTCAGCACAGTCACTTTTCCCTCTGGCGGAAGTAAGGTCACCTCATGCTGTTTCAAGTCGATGCGAGTGATCTTCGACGTGACCTTGACCTGGCGAACCGCTTCACCTCCGGGGTTGGGATCGTCCTTGGCGGCGCGGATGGTCATGGCTTCATTCGTGACGCCCGGTTCGCCGCCAACATCGGTATCAAGTACATAAGCGACCGAACGAACTACCTGAATATCGACCGTGTCGCCGACTTTCAAATTGTGCAGGTTCTTGGCCTGATCGGTGAGCTGGATGGGGATTGGACTCTTGTTGCGATCTTCGATAGTGACCTGGTAGTTCGCGGGGTCAACGGCCAGTACGCGAGAAACGATATGACCTTCCATGGCCGTGCTGCCCAACGGGATATCGGCGGCATGGACCGTCAGGCAGGCGGTCGAGAGGAGTGAAGCGAGGGCAACGGCGCGGATGGGTTTCATGGGTCTGCTGTTCCATAGAGGGTAGACAGAACGAATCCAGGTCACTCGAAGTGCTCAGGATTGATGGGGTCTCCGGACTGCATGTTCAGTTGCACCCGCACATCTTCGAACATCTTGTCGTAGGGTTTGTGGACTGAACCAATGTTGCTCTGCGACTTCGGAATCCCGTATTTCTCGGCGATTTTTGTGACGTTGCTGGCGAAGTTATAGGCTTGATCCTTGGGCAGGAAAAACGATTCCGTCATGTCCTTGCCCTGAATGCTGCCGTGCATTGTGAACTGCATCCCTTTGCCCTGTTTGGGATCCTGGGTGACTTCATAGTCTATGTGCAGGTTGTAGCTGACATCCTTGTCGTTCAGTGCGTGTCGCTCGATGTGCAGGTGACCGGGTTCGAACGTAGCCATTGTCGACTCTCCTCGAAAAAGACCTTGAATCGGGGCAGACCGGGCCTGCCCCCTATGTTCACGCGTCTATGAGTACGAAATACCGGGTGTCGCGGTGCTGATGCGGGTGCCGGCCTTGCCTTGGACGATCGCTTCGATATCCGAGAGCGAGCCGATCACCGCAGTCTTTCCAGTATGGCGGGCGAATTCGCAGGCTGCCTGCACCTTCGGTCCCATGGACCCCGCCGCGAAGCCGAGGGTTTCCATGTCGTCCGGGTGAGCCTGGGCGATGGCTTTCTGGGTTGGTTTGCCGAAATCGATGAAGGCGGCACTGACGTCGGTGGCGATCACCAGCAGATCCGCGTCAAGCTGTTCGGCCAGCAGCGCCGAGCACAGGTCTTTGTCGATGACCGCTTCGACGCCTTCCAGTTTGCCTGGCGACGTGTACAGGGTCGGAATGCCGCCGCCACCGGCACAGATCACGATGCTGCCCTTGTCCAGCAACCACTGGATCGGGCGTATTTCGAAGATGCGTTTCGGTTTGGGGCTGGCGACCACGCGGCGATACTTGTCGCCATCCGGGGCAATGGCCCAGCCTTTTTCGGCCGCTAGTTTTTCCGCCTCGGCTTTGGTGTACACCGGGCCGATGGGTTTGGTGGGGTTCTGGAAGGCTGGGTCGTTGGCGTCGACTTCGACCTGGGTCAGCAAAGTGGCGAAGGGGACTTCGAAGTCCAGCAGATTGCCCAGTTCCTGTTCGATGATGTAGCCGATCATGCCTTCGGTTTCGGCGCCGAGCACGTCCAGCGGATAGGGTGACACCGAGGTATAAGCCGCTGCCTGCAAGGACAGCAACCCGACCTGCGGACCATTGCCGTGGGCGATGACCAGTTGGTTGCCGGGGTGGATCTTGGCAATTTGCTCGGTGGCGATACGGATATTGGCGCGCTGGTTGTCCGAGGTCATGGGTTCCCCCCGGCGGAGCAGGGCGTTACCGCCCAGAGCGACGACGATACGCATAATGCAGTCCTTCTAAACAGAGAAGTAACAGGAGACACAGTTCCCTGTGGGAGCGTGGCTTGCCCGCGATGCAGACACCTCGGTGCATTAGGCACACCGCGTCGATCCTATCGCGGGCAAGCCACGCTCCCACAAAGAGCCGACCGCATGGGCCGTTAGATATCCGCCAGTGCCGACACCAGGATCGCCTTAATGGTGTGCATACGGTTTTCCGCTTGCTCGAAGGCGATGTTGGCCGGTGATTCGAAGACTTCTTCCGTCACCTCGACGCCGTTGGCCAAGTGCGGATACCGCGCAGCGATGTCCTTGCCAACCTTGGTTTCGCTGTTGTGGAAGGCAGGCAAACAGTGCATGAATTTCACACGCGGATTGCCTGAGGCCTTCATCATGTCGGCGTTGACCTGATAGGGCAGCAGTTGCTCGATGCGCTCGTCCCACGCTTCCACCGGCTCACCCATCGACACCCAGATGTCAGTGTGGATGAAGTCCACACCCTTGACCGCTGCTTTCGGGTCTTCGGTGATGGTGATGCGCGCGCCACTGTCTTCGGCGAAGGCTTTACATTGGGCGATAAAGTCCTCCGTTGGCCACAACGCTTTCGGTGCAGCGATGCGCACGTCCATGCCGAGCTTGGCCCCGATCATCAACAGCGAGTTGCCCATGTTATAGCGGGCGTCACCGAGGTAGGCGTAGCTGATTTCATGCAGCGGTTTGTCGCTGTGTTCGCGCATGGTCAGGGTGTCGGCGATCATTTGCGTCGGGTGGAATTCGGCGGTCAGGCCATTGAACACCGGCACTCCCGCGAACTCGGCGAGCTCTTCGACGATCTCCTGTTCGAAGCCCCGGTATTCGATGGCATCGAACATCCGCCCCAGCACGCGGGCGGTGTCTTTCATGCTTTCCTTGTGGCCGATCTGCGACGACACCGGATCGATGTAGGTAACGTGGGCGCCTTGGTCATGGGCCGCCACTTCGAAGGCGCAACGGGTCCGGGTCGAGGTTTTTTCGAAGATCAGCGCGATGTTCTTGCCTTGCAGGTGTGGACGCTCGGTGCCGGTGTACTTGGCGCGTTTGAGGTCACGGGACAGGTCCAGTAAATAGTGCAGCTCACGGGTGGTGTGATGCATCAGCGAGAGAAGGCTTCGATTGCGCATATTGAAAGCCATGATCGGGTCTCCTTGAATTTCAGATTTCCCCAAGGCCTGCGCTCTATCAAGCGCCGGCCCTGGCGGGCAGATTAATAGTCAATCGGGTCGCGGATGATCGGGCAGGTCATGCAGTGGCCGCCGCCACGGCCGCGCCCGAGTTCGCCGGCACTGATGGTGATGACTTCGACCCCGGCTTTGCGCAGCAACGTGTTGGTGTAGGTGTTGCGGTCGTAGCCGATGACCACACCGGGTTCCACGGCCACCACGTTATTACCATCGTCCCATTGTTCGCGTTCGGCGGCGAAGCTGTTGCCGCCGGTTTCGACGACGCGCAAGGCCTTGAGATTGAGAGCCTGAGCCACGGTGTCGAGGAAGCTGGTTTCTTCACGACGGATGTCGATGCCCCCCGGTTTGCTTTCGTCGGGGCGCAGGGTGAAGGCGACTATCTGGCTTACCACTTCCGGGAAGATGGTCACTACATCGCGATCACAGAAGCTGAATACGGTGTCCAGGTGCATGGCCGCGCGGGATTTTGGCAGGCCGGCAACGATCACTTTTTCCACCGCTTTGTGCTTGAACAGGTTGACCGCCAGTTGGCCGATGGCCTGACGGGACGAACGTTCGCCCATGCCGATCAACACCACGCCGTTGCCGATCGGCATGACGTCGCCGCCTTCAAGGGTGGAGTTACCATGTTCCACGTCAGGGTCGCCGTACCAGACTTCGAAGTCAGCGTTGGTGAATTGCGGATGGAATTTGTAGATGGCGGTGGCCAACAGGGTTTCCTGGCGACGCGCCGGCCAGTACATAGGGTTCAGGGTCACGCCGCCATAGATCCAGCAGGTGGTATCGCGGGTGAACTGGGTGTTGGGCAGCGGCGGCAGAATAAAGCTGGAATGACCGAGGAAATCGCGGAACATTTCGATGGTCTTGCCACCAAAGCTGGTCGGCAGATCGTCGCCGGATACGCCGCCAATCAGGTACTCGGCGATCTTGCGCGGCTCCAGGCTGCGCAACCACGAGCTGGTTTCATCGATCAGGCCCAGGCCCACCGAATTGGCGGTGATCTTGCGCTGCAGGATCCAGTCCAGGGCATCGGGGAGGGCGGCGATGTCGGTCAGCAGGTTATGCATTTCCAGCACTTCGACGTTGCGCTCGCGCATTTTGGTGACGAAATCGAAATGGTCGCGCTTGGCCTGGGCCACCCACAAGACATCATCGAACAGCAGTTCATCACAGTTGTTGGGAGTCAGCCGCTGGTGGGCCAGACCAGGCGAGCAAACCATGACTTTGCGCAGTTTGCCGGCCTCGGAATGCACGCCGTACTTAACTTTTTCCGTGGTCATTTCAGTGATCCTCCAGAGGTTAAAAACAGGGCTGTTACAGGGTCAGGAAGCCGTCATAGAGACCGTAGGCCGCCACCAGGGCACCCACCACCACTGCGGCGAATATCAGCTTCTCGACGTGGGTGAAAACCGGTTTGTCTATTTCAAGTTTAGCCTTGGCGAAAAGAATCGCGCCGGGGGCATAGAGCAGGGCGGACAGCAGCAGGTATTTGATGCCCCCGGCATACAGCAGCCAGACCGCATAGATCAACGCCACAGCGCCGATGATCAGATCCTTCTGCCGTTCGCCTGGCGCGCCTTCGTAGCTTTCGCCACGCACGGCCAGCAGCAAGGCGTAAGCCGCTGACCACAGGTACGGCACCAGAATCATCGAGGTGGCGAGGTAGATCAGTGACAGGTAGGTGCTGGCCGAAAACAGCGTGATGACCAGGAACACCTGGACCATGGCATTGGTCAGCCACAGCGCGTTGACCGGTACATGGTTGGCGTTTTCCTTGCGCAGGAACGCCGGCATGGTGTGGTCCTTGGCGGCGGCGAACATGATCTCCGCACACAACAGTACCCACGACAGCAGCGCCCCCAGCAGCGAGATGATCAGCCCGACGCTGATCAACACGGCGCCCCATTCCCCGACCACGTGTTTGAGCACTGCGGCCATCGAAGGGTTCTGCAGTTTGGCCAGTTCCGGTTGGGTCATGATGCCCAGCGACAACACGTTCACCAGCACCAAAAACAGCAGCACGGTAATGAAACCAATCACCGTGGCTTTACCCACGTCGCTGCGTTGTTCCGCCCGGGCGGAAAAAATGCTCGCGCCCTCGATGCCGATGAACACCCAGACGGTGACCAGCATCATCTTGCGCACCTGATTCATCACACTGCCCAGATCGGGGCTTTTCAGGCCCCAAATATCGGCGGTGAAGATGTCCAGTTTGAACGCGAACACGGCAATCAACACGAACAGCAGCAGCGGCACGATCTTGGCGACGGTGGTGACCAGGTTAATGAACGCCGCTTCCTTGATCCCGCGCAATACGAGAAAGTGCACCGCCCAGAGCAACACCGACGCGCCAATAATCGCCGCGACTGTGTTGCCTTCACCGAAGACTGGAAAGAAATACCCGAGCGTACTGAATAGCAGTACGAAATAACCTACGTTGCCCAACCAGGCGCTGATCCAGTAACCCCAGGCGGACGAAAAACCCATGTAGTCGCCGAAACCGGCCTTGGCGTAGGCGTAGACCCCGCCGTCCAGATCTGGCTTGCGGTTGGCCAACGTCTGGAAGACAAACGCGAGGGTCAACATACCGACGGCGGTAATCGCCCAGCCAATCAGAATGGCGCCGACGTCCGCACTGGCAGCCATGTTCTGTGGTAAGGAAAAAATCCCGCCTCCGATCATTGAACCCACGACTAAAGCAACCAGTGCACCAAGTTTCAATTTGCCCGGGGATTCAGACATTGCATCACTCCATTGCAGGGGAGGAGGGTTACTGCTTTTAGCGTGCCAGTATTTATGAGGCGACCTAAGTCCGGAGGGAGGCAAAAAATACGTGACTTCGCCTATGACGCCGGCGTTCTAGAGCCTAAGGCACGGTCGGAATATCACGCATTACAGTGAGTTATTAAGCTAGTTCTTTTTTTCTTTTAAGCAAATTTCAAAAGGGCTTTTCAAGTACGGAATTGCTGTATCAAAAGTCATAGATAAAGCTAATAAATATATGCATCACGGTAAAAATATAAACGTTAAATAAGCACAATTATTGGCGTTATCGAATAACCGTTATTACGCTCTGTTTAGCCCATGCAGGTCTGCCCCGGCATGTCGGGGAACAGGAGCCCCGAAATGTCGCAATCGACGCACAAGCTTCGCCTGAGCGCGCTAATCGCTCTTGTCGTGGGGTCCATGATTGGCGGCGGGATCTTCTCTTTGCCGCAGAACATGTCAGCCCATGCCGATGCTGGCGCGATATTGATCGGTTGGGCGATCACCGCCGTGGGAATGCTGACCCTGGCCTTCGTGTTCCAGACACTTGCCAATCGCAAACCCGATCTGGATTCCGGTGTCTACGCCTACGCCAGGGCCGGGTTCGGAAATTACATGGGGTTCTCGTCCGCCTGGGGGTACTGGATCAGTGCCTGGCTGGGCAACGTCGGCTACTTCGTGCTGCTGTTCAGTACCCTCGGGTATTTCTTTCCGGTGTTTGGCCATGGCAACACACCCATCGCCATCGGTTGTGCCTCAGTGCTGCTGTGGGCCGTGCATTTTCTGGTGTTGCGCGGGATCAAGGAAGCCGCCTTCATCAATCAGTTGACCACTGTGGCCAAGATCGTGCCGCTGATCATGTTCATCGTCATTGCCGCTGTCGCCTTCAAGGCAGACATTTTTACCCGTGACATCTGGGGGCGCAGCAATCCGGATTTTGGCAGTGTGATGGATCAGGTCCGGCACATGATGCTGGTCACAGTGTTTGTTTTTATCGGCATCGAAGGGGCGAGTGTCTACTCGGCCCGGGCGGAGAAACGGTCGGACGTTGGCCGGGCGACGGTCATCGGTTTCCTTGGCGTATTGGCGTTACTGGTGCTGGTGAATGTACTGTCGCTGGGGATCATGAGCCAGCCCGAACTGGCCAGGTTGCAGAATCCTTCGTTGGCGGCGGTGCTGGAACATATCGTCGGCCCTTGGGGCGCACTGCTGATCAGTATCGGCCTGGCGATTTCACTCCTGGGGGCTTTGTTGTCCTGGGCGCTGTTGTGTGCCGAAATCCTCTTTGCCACGGCCAAAGACAAAACCATGCCAGTGTTCCTGACCAGGGAAAACGCCAATCATGTGCCGGTCAATGCGTTGTGGATGACCAACGTGATGATCCAGTTTTTTCTGCTGATTACGCTGTTTTCCGCTGGAACGTACACCAGTCTGATCTACCTCGCGTCCTCGATGATCCTGGTGCCGTACCTGTGGTCGGCGGCCTATGCCGTGCTGTTGAGCGGGCGTGGCGAGACCTACGAACACGCGTCGGCGCAACGGAGCAAAGACCTGCTGATCAGTGGCATTGCCCTGAGCTATGCGGTGTGGTTGTTGTACGCCGCCGGGCTCAAATATTTGCTGCTTTCGGCGTTGCTGTATGCGCCGGGGGTGATCCTGTTCGCCAAGGCAAGGCATGAACAGGGCGAGCCTGTGTTCACCTCGGTCGAGAAAGGAATATTCACCTGCGTCATCAGCGGCGCGGGGCTGGCGGCGTACGGGCTGTACAGCGGATTGTTGAGCTTGTGAGTTTGTCAGCTTGTTGCTGAAGTACTCGCAACTTATGCTTGGGCGACGATGCTGGAGGAGGGGCTGCAGCTGATATTTTAGGGCGAAATAACAAGCCAGGAAGCGCCTTGCATATAACTAAACTAAACATCTATTTAGTGTAGTTATATAATTTTGTTATATGTAGCCTTTTTCAGCAGGTAAGGGTTATAGCCAGATCTGGTACGACTTCTTGAACGACGGGAAGCTTGCAACATGACGGATAACGGGCGCAACAAGCACTTTCAAAACGCTCAAGACGTGATCGCTGAACTCAACCTGGAACCTCACGTCGAAGGTGGTTACTTTCGCAGAACCTTTCAGACCGATCACCAGCCAATGGCCGAGACCGCCGGTGGCCAGCGTTATTTGATGTCCTCCATTTATTACCTGCTGACCCGCGAGTCGCCAATTGGATACTTTCATCTGAACCGATCCGACATCCTGCATTACTACCATTTGGGAGATGCGATTCAGTACTGCCTGATTTTCCCGAACGGCACATTGAAAACTGTCGTGATGGGCAGCGACATTCTCGCCGGACAATGTTTGCAGCTGCACGTACCGGGTGGCGTCTGGAAAGCTTCGCAGCTGACGGATGGGTCGGAGGGGTTCGGATTGATCAGTGAAGCGGTTTCACCAGGGTTTGATTTTGCGGACATGGAGATGGGCAGCCAGCACAAACTCGGCGAGCAGTTTCCGGAGCATTGGGAGCTGGTTCAGAGGCTGACTCGAGAATGAAGGGTTTGGGGGAATGAGCTCTTCAAGATCTGCGTGCAACCAGGCTAATCTGGAAACATCGTGTTACGTGTAATGTATATTATGTTAAATGATGTGTCTGAGTGGAACCTTTCCGAAGCTGTCCATTTTCGCGATTCTGTGTCGGTATTTTCACGAATCTGTGCCGACTGATTTTTCATGAGCTTAGATAGTTCTCTTCAGAGTCAGGCTAAAGTTTGCGTCCAATGATCTGTGTTGTCCGACCCGTGCGCCGTGACCATCTACAATATCTCTGAAGCTGTCCCTGATAGTACGATGCTGGTGCCCATATGGCGTCGCCGTTTGTCCCATTCCCGATGTTTTGCCCTTACGCTCAATGGCGACCGCGGGGCTTGGAACAATTTCCAGAAAATAGCGAACTGACAGCCCGGCTTGAGGCTGTAGATGCATTCTGCCTTCCGTTTGTTAGCTTATGGTACTGCCAGCGATATCTTGCTTGGCTGGCCCATAGTTGGACTCCTGAGCAAGCCAATGAGTCCTACTACTTCGAGACCATACATCTCGAGCGCCTTCTGAATTGGTGCTTCTCCGAAGGACTGTCTTTATTGGATCTGCAGGCCCAGGATCTGTGTCGATATGTGGATTTTTTTCATACTCCAGGTGCTGATTGGTGCGCTCCTGCAGCGTGTTTGAAATTTCTACCGAATCCCCTGGAACCATACGGAAACTGGATGATGAATCCTTCTTGGCGACCCTTTCTATCATCGCCACGCGACTCATTATGCCAACTTGGTCTCGCGCAGGTTGTTATCAACAGATTTTACGATTTCTATTTTCAAGACGTTTCTATAGCTAAGACTGGTTCTGTGTTGTGTGGCTTATGGGCGCAGCCTGAGCGACATTTTAGTAAATTGTCAGAGTACGAGCTGGACTGGTACATGAAGAGTCTCGCAGCTTTGCCGTATGGCGAGGAATACAAACAAATCACACTCATGTATTTCGCAATTGCAAGGTTCTCTTTGCAGTCTAGAAGGCAAGTTATGGGAAGCCAGAGCAGTCCAGGACTACTTAGCCAGTTTTCTAAAGGCGCAAATGGCGTCTGGTTGGAGATGTTGCCGCAGGGGGAATTGCGAGCGCTAGATCCAAAATTTAGCGAAATTTTTGAACCTTATCTGAAGCACTTGGATGTAGATGCGGGTAGGCCGCTCCAGCCTTCAAAGCTTTTTTCAACCTCTCCCGAGGGTAAATTTGCAAGGAAATGTAGGCTCCAGCTGGTGGAGATGGCCGCGAATGCTTCGGATCCAGTCATTCGGAATGCTGTGGAAAAGTTTCGAACGCTCACATTTTCAAGTATTCGGAAATCATTCCGAAAGTAAGTCGGAAGGCAGTTTAATCCCTCCTGTTCTTTTACTTATACGCAGGCTTACTAATGTGTTTGCTACATCAGCTCTTAAGTCAATTTCAGAATTAAGAGGACAATATTTGGCGTTATATTGACAGGGTTTCCGGCGACCAAAACAAACGATAAATGGAGACGGCGCGCTATCCATTCATTTGCGCCCTGCTCTACCGCAACAAATTCGTTGAGGCTATTCAATCAGGTCTTCCTCTGGATGAAGGCACCCACACCGGCAGTTTCGAGTTGCCAGGTTTATCGATGATGATCGCTAGGCTTTGCTTGGCGCGCGTAGCTGCCACATAAAAGGCGGAAGCTGGCGTGGACTCGAGATACGTCTGCTTCTGGATGAAAGCTTTGATCGGCGCGGTTGGCATGATCAGCACACGTTCGAACGTGGCGCCTTTCGATACCTTGAAATTCATGAAGTCCAAAACGAACTCCTTACCAGAAGCTATGGTGCTGCGAAGACACTGAGGCTTATACCGCTCGACGTATTGGGCGACATGCTGTGAATGCACCAAGTACACGCCATCATGTTCAGACACCACGTGGTTCTCAGATGTGGTTTCTGGGAAGCCCCATGACGCATCAAATATGGTGTCAGAGAAAGTCGCAATCTCAGTTCGGCAGCGGTAAGTCGTGGTCGCGTAGTCAATGCTCAGCAGACCTCCTTTTTCGCGAACAAGAAACCACTCCAGTGCACCTGCATACCCATACTGTTTGTTTTTCTGTCCTCTGGGGTTAGTCGAGAGTACCGCTTGGCGAACGTCACCAACCATGCGGATGTCGATCCTAGACTCAAGCAACTCATGGACGATTTCCCAGTCATAGCTACTGAGATCTTGCACCTCGTCGATCATGATCTCGTCGTAAAGACATTCCAGTCTGCGTATCAACGCGGGGGTGGCCGCCATCAGCTCCCGAGCGAGACGGCCGAGTTCGCATGCGTAGATCTGGTTACTACCGTCCATAAACCTTTGCCTGTCCTTCGCGAACATGCTGGGACGGCCGTCGAAGTTGAAGCCCCCTACCCTCTCCCCTGGGAATTTGAATGGCAGGAACGGTTTTGCAAAGTGGCGAAGCAAGAATGTGTACCAGCCCAGAACTTCGATGTTGTGGCGATCGCCGGCTTGGGAGCCGAGGCGATGTATCAGTTCCTGCTGATTGGTCTGAGTGAACGTGACAACGAGCACACGCCGTTCGGTAGCTAGCGCTTTGCAGTGATCGACCAGTCCTTGAGTTTTCCTACCACCAGCGACAGCCAAGGTCAGTAGATTAGGCATTGTGGATGAACTCCGCCGCAGCCTTCATGTAGGCAGGTGGGCTGAGCACCTCATCCGACTCAGCCAGTCGAATTGCCCCTTCTGTTTTCTCGCGCGCCATCCAGGTCAATAGGGTTGCTGCCGCAGTGATGCCAAGCATCTTGCGCAACTGAGGCTCGCCGTTCGCTGTAATAAGCTGGGGTTCGAGCGTGGTGCCGTCAGCGACGGTGCCGATGAACAGCTCTCTGCGCCTCACGTCCAGCCACTTTAGAACCGGAGTACGTAGGTCGATTGGGTCAACGCCATCGTTGTCGCGCATCACAGCTACAGGCTTGTTCATCGCGGCGCAAAGCTCAAGGCATCGCGCTAGGGCCAGCCCACGCATACTGATGACATCTATCCCGTGGGCCATCGGGCGTACGCCGAAACAATCCTTATAGACGCGTTCGAAGATGATTTCGTCGGACGGCCCTTCGACCAAGACAACCTTTTTCGCCAGCACTAGGCGGAGGGTGTCGTAGCCAGGCAGTCTTTGGAAATAGCTCACTGTCTCTGGATGAAGTTCTGTTATTTTGGACGCGCTGTTGCGGTGAAGAAGTAGCAATGCGTCGAGGCCGAGCCGGTTCAACACGTATGTGCTGTGAGTCGAAATGAAGAGCTGCTGCTCTTCCGTCGCCAGATTTTCGATGCGATTGAGTAGAGTGGTAAGGCTCGTGTGAGATAGATGATTTTCGGGCTCCTCAATCATCACGATGTTCGCCTTCGAGGAATGGCGCTTCATCGCGAGTGAGATCTTGATTGCAGCCTGTTGGCCCTGGCCAGCCATCGCAAATGGCAGGCCGTCGACATGTGGAGTGACCACGCTTTCCCAAGATGTGCGGGATGTCTGATCCATCGCCAACGCCATGGGCTCTTCCTGGAGCGCTGCGCTTAGACCCGAAAGTCGCTTGTTCACAGGCGCTAACGCGCCATCTGTCATGGACGCTTTGATATTGCGGTAGTCCAGCTAAATCTCTGCTTTCTCGGATGACTCCAAGTGGTCGCTAAGGATCTGGCGGAGATGGTAATCAACGCCGGCGGCGGATTTGACCGTGCGAGAATCGATGGTGGCCACGGAGAGCGCCCGCGGCCGACGTGTGAGTTCGCTATCAGCGAACGATCGCCATTCGTAGGTGTAGTACTCAACTGGGAGTAGCGGTGAAGGATTTTTGAGCCATTCATCCAGCTCGTCCTTGTACTCCTCGTTGGGGAAAATGGAGAGAAAGACACCAGGACAAGCGTTCGTTGGAACGTCGGCATTCACTGCGCCCAGCAGCCCCTGTAGTTCATCCGTGTCTTGCAAATAGAGCTCGATGAGAATCTGCGGGAGCGCCGGCTTCATTCCAGTTCTTCTTAGGGTCAGAAACTCGGTGACCACCTCGGTGTTAAACCAGTGAGGGTTCAGCTCCTCCAGGATCCCCTTGCCACCGATCCGCCCGTTGAGCGCCAATGAGATGGCCTCCATTAAGGTGGACTTCCCGGCGTCGTTGTCTCCGACCAGGATGTTCATACCCGGGTTGGGCTTCAGCAGGAAATCTTTGTAGATGCGGTATCCACGGATGCGGATTTTGGTGATCACGTTCGACTTCCTTGGCGAGTTGGTACTATATGGCGCTTTGATGGGCGGGATGCCTGATGCTATAAGCGAAGCGGTACGTTGTCGACTCCGTCATTTTCTGCTGTACACCCCTTCTTTCGCTGCTCCGCCAGACATGGCAGCCCATCAAGGAAAAGGCGAATGACCAGTATCGAGAAGGATTTGGCAGACATCAGAAGGTTGACCAGGATATCTCTCCCGGAAAGTGGTAACTACTTGTTCCGCCTGGGAGTCGCAGTCTGTGGCTTCACTTCTGTCACAGCTTCAAATTCAAGCTATTGCTGAGCGATCAACCGCCTCGGAGATGTTGCGACGCCTGGATGTCTTGAGCGACTCGAAAATGGAGCCCCTTTGAGTGAATGCCATATCGACTTGCAGCAGCTTGCTGAGCTACCGCAAGAGTCTCACCAGATAGGCTGTTGGCTCATCCGCGACACCGATATCCCGATCCTTGGAAGATCCGTTTTCTGTAGTACTGGCCCCCTGTGCGCGCGTCCAATAAGATTTTATCGGTACGACTGGACAGGCCTTTTATCTCTCGGAAGCTCTATTTCCTGTAGCAGGCATATCACTCGACCCATAGCCCGTCTATGATCGGCCGATCTCAAAATGCCTGCATGGGGTGGTTCATCATGGACGAGCAACTCGGACGCTTACACGCTACAGCCTGCTTCAACTCAGCCTCCACGTTTAACGAGCCAACACTGCGTAGCAAAGAGTATGCAAACGCGGCGCTCACCGAGTTTGTCAAACTTCAGCGTGAGCAGCCCGAGATTCTGAGCACGCTCCTAAAAGGGGGAAATCAGGGCGCCAAACGGTTGAACACCGACCCTTACCAAGGGCTTCGTGAGGTTATCCAGAACGCTGATGATCTGAACGCCACCTCCGTGCAGTTTGCTGTGCAGACCGTCCAGGGCAACAAACAGTTGGTCATCGTTCACAACGGATTGCCTGTTGAGTTGCCCCACGTGCTGCCGATGATCTACCCATTCTATTCCACCAAGCAGAAATCGGCGGAGTTGAAGGGACGGTTTGGCATCGGCCTAAAGACCCTCACCCAACTGGGCGAAAATCTTACAGTCCACAGCGCGCCCTTCCATTTCGGCTCACGCGATGACCATGTGGCAATGGTGGAAGAAGCCGTTCCTATTGACGATTTCTACGACCCCCGCGCCAACCAGACAATGGTCAGCGTCGATCTCTATCCGGACTATGACCTTGATTCCCTGGAGGCCTGGTTTGATGAATGGGCCCCCAGCGACCTGATCTTCCTGGACAACGTACGCGCCATTACCTTACTCGACTTGGACAAGCGCGTTTCACTAAAGCATTTGGCGATCCAGCAGACTCAACCCACTTGCCACTTTAACCTGGCGTTAGCCAAGCACCAGAGCCGTGTCACCCACTCGACCTTCTTGGTGGACGACGCCCTTTGGGAGCGCTTCGTTTGTGAAGTAAAGGTTCCAGCCGGGAAAGCACGCGCTGCAAAAGCGACAGGCGATTACACCCCAATCGGTATTGCGATGCCGGTAGAGGGTAATGCTCGAGGACGACTCCATGTAGCGCTGCCCACCAAGATTCACACCAATGCTGCATTCTCCCTGGACGCTCAGTTCGACCCGTCTACTTCCCGAGAGGACATGATCCATGGCGGTTGGAATCAGTGGCTGACGGAAGCGTCGGGGCAGTTTCTCGGTGAGCTGGCCATCCACTTGGCGCAGCAACGCAATACGCTAGCGTGGTTAGCAGTCCCAGTTGGGGCCAAGACAGACAGCAGTTCCGAATGGCTCAACAAATTGTTCAGTGAACAATGGGCCAAAGCGATAGATGCCTTCAAAGCTTGCTCGACCCTGATCGATGGTCGCTACGCTTTGAGCCAGATTTCGTACTGCGACGTGTCGATCGACGGGATGCTTACGGAAGCCGACCACCTCGCGGTGAGCGGGAGGCCAATGCTGCCCGAGTGGATGCGAGATGATAGCGGACGTTGGCGGGTGGTTTTGGAAGCCCTGTCTGTCTCACATGCATTAGAGCTCGGGGATGTATTCGAACACTGTGACCACGATGGATTCGAGGGAAAGCCCCCAGCATGGTTCTTGGACATGGCCATGAGGTGTCTCGATCTGGATGATGACTATCCGCTGCTCGACACCAAATGGGTGCCGCTTGCATGCGGCCAGCGAACCGAGGCTAGATGCGACGACGAAGCCGATTCCTGGCTAACAGGCCAGCCTCCCTCGATTGACTTCGCCGCTCGCCACCAGCTGACGCATGTTGTCCACCCTCTTCTGCTCTCTACGCCTTATGCACCACTTGTAGAATGGCTATCAGAGAGCGCCAACTTCAAGGCAGAGGTAACCGCGCAGGATGTCCTTGAGGCATTCGCCAGACGCTTCGCGGAAAACCCTATCGCAGCAGACAAACAAGATCTTCTGGATCTGCGTGATCTGTTTGAGCACGTCGACACAAAGAACACCGACTTGGGCCATGAGGTTGGAGCGGCCCTGCTAATTGACGCGTTTAACTATGTCGCGCTCGAGGATGGTCGAATAACGACAACGAAGGTGCTTGCCTCGCCCACCAGCTTGTACCTTCCGGCATCCATCGCCGACTCGCAAGACGCCTGGTCGAAAGCAGCAGGCAATACGCCGGAGCTGCTTTGGGCATCGGCGAACTATGCCGAGGTTTTTAAAATCAGCAGAGCAGACCAACGAACCACTCAAAGTGAGGTTGTTACCACAAGTCGGAAGCGAGGCGTGAAGCGTTTTCTCTCATTGCTCGGCGCTGAGATTTCACCTCGCCTTGTCGAGGCCAACACCGACTCCGCGCACATTGTGCTTCCCTCTCAGTTTGCAGCTCGCCGCTTCCTGGGCCGAGCACGCGGAGGGTTACGACGAGATTTCGTCTCGCCCGATCTTGATGCCGTCATCCGCAACATTCGGCAGAGCCCGCCCCTGCCGGTATCGCGCAAGGGTCGAAAATCTCGTACGACCTTGGGAGCTTCCGCCCCCTCAGCGGTTGAGAGAGCGATAGCGGTGTTCCTATGTATAGATAGCGACTGGGCCTCCTTCGAACCCTACAGCAGAACCTTTGCCTACCGAGAAAGTGGCAGAAGCGATAGCTCACCGGTACCTACCACGTGGCTCGCGAGGTTAATTGACAATGCGTGGTATCCGAACTATGCAGGTACACCTTGTAAACCTACCAGCCTCATTGTCGAGACGAAGGTTACGCTCGCGATGTACGACCATCACACGGATTTCGCCAGCGGCTTGACAGAAGCAGACGCCAACAGCGAATTTGCTCGCGCGCTGGGGATGCGTGTTAATCCGCCTGTTTCACAGCTAGTGGCGGCCCTTGAGCGTGCTCGGCAAACGTCGTCATCTGACGATCTCAGTCTAATGAGGTTATACAAGGCTCTGGCTGGCCATTGCCCCCAAAGCACCTCTGCCGTTGCTCCTGAAACGATGATCGGCGACATGCAAGCCTTGAGTTTGCGTGGAAAATTCGGCATTGCGCGATCGTACAAAGGGCTCATTGCCCCGTGCGTTACCACTTCCAAAGGCAGCAAGGAATGGTTCAGTATGCGAGCTGTCTTTGCCGGCAAAGACATCTTTCATGGCAGGCAACCTTTCGTTCTGTATGACCGCAGCCTCACCCCTTTGTGGAACGCGCTGGGCATCAGTCAGCCTGACTTGAAAAGCTGTATCAGAGAGCTGGAGTGCCTAGCTAAAACAGCGTATGAGCCTGAGCACGATGCATTGTTGCTCGACATCTATAGGCACATGGATAGGCATCTGGACAAGGCGACTGCCGCGGATCGACGAAGCCTGAGCCTCCTGCCTTTGCGCTCAGGCGAAACCTGGACGACGCAGCGCCCACTGTATTATTCGCACTACTCAAGTCTCAAGTCCGACAAGATCGCCTTGTGGGTGCCACCCTGCGCGGCTGACACCATTCCCCGATTCGTTAACGCCGCAGGTCTGGAGAGGCTTCCATTCGCTGCAGCCGCTCCTGTGAGAACGAACGCGACTACCGACGAGCTGCACTTTTGTTTTCACACCGCACTTCGCATGCTCAAGGCTGACCTTGCGAGAAATGATGAACGCTCGTACAAGGCAATGGAGCCATGGACTCGGCTCGACAACGCCAGCGTAAATCTGCATCTGCCGGGACAGCTGATCGTCAATGCAGCACCCAGAGGTTTGCGGCAAATCCCAATGCAGCTTCACGCCTACTCCGATCTAACTGCTCTTTCTGTGCATTTCGATGACGAGAAATTTATCGGTAGGAGCGAGTATGGCGGCATCGCCATTGCAGGTCTGGGCGATGGCACGTGTACTCGAGAAATCGCACTCGCATGGGTGTCCGCCTGGGCTACCAGCGAAGACTGCGAGTACATCCCAGACATCAGTCTCGCTACTGAAACGGTGGAAACCAGTCTTGATGCGTTGATCGCCGAACAGGAACGATTGGGTGGAAGTAATCGCAAACGAGTAATCAAGCGAGATGCTGGGGCGACGGCCAGCGCAGACAATCCTGAACGTACCGTCCAGGCACGCAAGCTGAAAGAGCTGCCTCCTGAGTTCCAGTTTACTGTTGAGGTAGTCGACGGAAGCGATCTGACTTTTAAGGGGCCGCAGCCGCGCAAGACTGGCCCGCTAATAAACCAGCCGCTCACGCCTAAGCGGTCATCTTCGAACTCTGTGCCGGAAAGCGCATACAAGCAATATTCTTCCGCAGAATTGCAGCGCAAGGCTTGGGCTTACCTCGAAGCTTCGCTGCAGCGGGATGATGTTGTTCTGGTCGACCTGCAGGCCTACCGAGGGATCGGCGCCGACGGAGCTCTGGATAAGGCCACGTTCATTGAGATGAAGTCATTCGCCCGCGGTGCCCCGGCGGAAATAACTCTCACTGAGACCGAGTTCCGCCGTGCAGAAGAGAGCAAAACTAAATTCTATTTAGTGATCATTTCGGGGTTGGAAGAGGGATATGAGACTGAGCTGCGCATCTACATCAATCCCACCAAAACCCTTCCATGGACGCCCAAAGGTCAGGTATCGATAGGTGGATTGGCCAAAGGGGCTGCATTAGTGCTGAAGGAAGCACTGGACTGATCGAGGTGAGGGGTATCATAACTCCCTCAACCTCTTCCGATTCGTCGATATGCCGATGGGACGGGCAGTCGTTGATACATTCTGATGGCGCCATCCAGCTTCAAAATCGGAGCTAGATGGCAAAAGGAATCAACGTTTTCCATGAGCATTTGGGATAGGCGCTCATGTGCGAGTCGCCAAGCCAACGCGCCATCATCATTGCTACGTGGAATTCCGGTGATCTGATCCATGCTTCATCTCCTAGGGGTGGGTCGAGGGCTTTGCGCGCCCTGGAAATTGCTGATCCTCTACATCTGAGGAGGCATAGCCACCCTCCTCCAGGCCTGGTTCATCAATCTCAGCCTGCCGCAATTGCTCATTCTCTTTCTGAAGCGACGCTACCAGCGCCACGGTCTCTTGCTCACGCAGATCAGCTATAGCTGTTGCCCTGTGGAATGCCTTGACCTCCTCGCGCAAAGCTGAAATCTGCTCCATGAGGTGCTCAGCCACCCCAACGGACTTGGCCTCACCCTGGCGTAGGGTCTCAATTTGAGTGTTGAGAGACTGAACCAAGGACTCCTGAGTATGCAGAGCTTTAGTTTGCTGCCTGACCTCACCGAGCAGGCGTTCATTGTCACGATTCAGTCGCGTCAAATCGTCCTGTTTCACGGCGATGGTCTCCCGCAGCTTGCGCTGCTCCCCTTGCATCTCATGCAGTTGAGACTCGTGCTTGCGTTGATCCTGATCTCGCTGTTCCTTCGCCGCCTCCCGATAGTGCTCGAGCGCTCCACGCGCCTGGACGTGCTTTTCCTCCAACGATTGGATGTGCTTTTCCTTTTCAGCAACCAGCGACTCAAGGTCGGTACAGCGCTGACTGAGGCCCGCGTTACGGGTCAGCTCAGCCTGGAGTGAGGACTGGGTGGTCGCAAGTTCAGCGTTCTGCGTCTCTATCGCGGCCTGTTGGGTGGCCGAATTACGTTGGGCAGAAGCCAACTCAGATCCGAGCTCGATGAGCTGGTTTTCGAGCGCAGCCCGCTGCAGGTCAAAAGCTGCGGTCGCATGGGAGATTACTTCCTGGCCCTCCTCCATAAGCTGATCCAGCAGCGTTTGCACCATACCGTTGAGTGTGTCGCCTATACGTACACGTGCTGCTACGGGCGCTCGACTGGAAGGCTCAAGCTCTTTCAGGTACCGAGAAATCGTTGTCTTGGAGCCCGTATTTCCAAGCTCTACGCGCACTGCATCGATGCTGGGGTTGGCTCCCCTGGCCAGCAGCGCCTGACGTGCTTCTTGCACAACAGCTTTATTGATTCCGCCTCGGGCCATGGGGTCTCCTACGATTTCGTACTGTGTTACATGTCATGTAGTTACATAACACTTTCTAGAGATTTTACGCCGTTTGATCTTGGTTTACTAGAAGACCATAATAGTGCTTTATGGCTTCTTGACCCTTTATGACACCCAGAGAGCCTCCGCAAAGCGCAGGAAGGCAGAAAGGCCCCGATTTTGAAGGCAAAGTACGATGGAAAAGGCAGATCGATATCTCAGCGCCGGCACCCGGGAAAACACCCGTAAAAGCTACCGGGCGGCGATCGAGCACTTCGAGGTGACTTGGGGTGGGTACCTGCCCACGACTGGCGTAGGCGTCGTTCGCTATCTGGCGGAGTACGCCGACAAGCTCTCCATCAATACGCTGAAGCAGCGTCTGGCAGCCCTTGCTCAATGGCACGTCACTCAGGGTTTCCCTGATCCGACCAAGACGCCTGACGTTCGCCAGATGATCAAAGGCATCAGGGTCGTGCACCCTGCAAAGGTTAAGCAGGCCGCCCCGCTACTGCTGAAGCATCTGGAGCAAGCGGTCACCTGGCTTGAAAGGGAAGCAGCAGTCGCCCTTGAGCGCGGAGATTACAAATCGCTGGTGCGTCACCGTCGCTCGGTGGCGATCATCTTGATTGGATTCTGGCGTGGCTTTCGAGGCGACGAGTTAGCCAGGCTAACGGTGGAGGATACCCAAGCCATAAGCGGTGAAGGCATTACCTTCTTCCTGCCCTACACAAAGGGTGACCGTCAGCATGAAGGAACAACGTTCCAAACGCCGGCACTCGCCATGCTTTGCCCCGTGGAGGCCTACATCAACTGGATAACAGTCGCCGGGGTCGCGAAAGGCCCGGTGTTCCAGCGAATTGATCGCTGGGGCAATCTGTCAGGCAAAGCCATGCAGCCGCATAGCCTCATCCCCGTGCTGCGCCGCATTTTCAAAGAGGCAGGACTACCAGCGGAGTTGTATAGCAGCCACTCGATGAGGCGCGGCTTTGCAACTTGGGCGTCCGCCAACGGATGGGACATCAAGGGGCTGATGAGCTATGTGGGCTGGAAGGACATGAAGTCGGCGCTGCGCTACGTGGATGCCAGCATGTCGTTCGGCGGAATCGCTTTGCGCGCGGCCCAGCAAGCGCCCTCCATTGAGTGTAGAAAGATTTCCGGTGATCACCCACACACTGATTGAGTCCTAGGCATACGAGGCCTACAGGTGTTCTGTTCTGTTCTGCCTCGGTCGGCGCCGCACGTCACTAGCCGCCAGTGTTACCTTGCGTGCTATGTCGATGCTGAGGGGCGTTTGCAGGACTGGCGGTTCTAGCCCCAATGGCGCAAATCGATGCGCCCTAAGCTACACACCGTGAAGGCACGTTAGAGAAGAAGGAGTAACGCAATGGCATGGTTTAGTGATGATCGTTCGGAGCGGGAGAAAAACAGAGAAAAAGCCTTCATCAAAGCTGTTAACAACCTCAAGACCCTCGCTGTCACAGCGGATGGAGGCATGTCCATTGACCCAATTGAGATTCAGGACAAAGTCATAGCTGCGCGCTTAGGGCTTCGGCATTTCGTCACACTGAAAAGGGACAAATAATTTCTATGCAGGGTGAAGTATGTTGTTGTGTTTGAGATCCGCAAGCCGTGAGGAACGCCATGTCAGATAAAAAATTGCTCACCGCTCGAGAGGTCTACCTGGTTCTGCGTGACGTCTCCATGATTTCACGCACAATGCGCAGAATTACAAACGCCACTTGGGATGAGATCTATTGCGGGCTGATGACCGTTAACGTCGACGACTGGGTGATAACGCTCTACAACGACTGCGGAGAGTTAGACTACTGCGATAGCTGTTACAGCCCCGACGGCCGAAAGTACGAATTCAGCTCAAGAGATGCATCCGATCCTGTCGAGCTACTGGCCCCTGCGGAGCATCGCCAGCTCGAGGAACTGCTCCGCCGTATTTGATTCGGGCTTAAAGTTTCGCCCGCAGTGCATGCGCCGACGAACCCTCTACGAAAAAGCATGACGTCACGAAAAAACCAGCTGATTACTCAGAGTGGTTTACAGCTCCATTCGGAATTCAGCAGGATAGAATCCTGCCATAGGCCTGCTATTCATGCTCGCCGTCTCCAAGGCATCCAGCGGTTCATTCCCCATGGCTTCCATCAAAGCGTTGGCAAGCCAAACGGCGTCGAGCATGCCGAAGGAATAGCCCATGAAGTCGAATACAAGTTCTACTCCTCCATCTTCAATTGTGTAGACGGCCACCATTTCAGCCCGTTCGTGCCCGCCTGACCAAGGCTCAACGACATAGACGTCATCTTCTGCTTCGTGACAGTTGAATCTCCCCTCGGCTGCGTAATCCCACTCACCAGATGCTCTTTTTCGAAATGTCCTCGTAAGCTTGCTGTCGCATGCCGCAGGCGTTGGTACAAATCCTGCCAAATTCCCAATGGTAATGAGGACAGCATCGTAGAGACAGCGCGCGATATCTTCAGCTACCGCGTCAGCGAACCTAAACGGCATGATGTCTAAATTTAGACTGACATAGTGATTACACTGCCTGGACACTTGGCAGGAATACAGTTCGTCATGCTCTCGCCCTCGCCAGCAAATAAATTCGCGCTTTGCTAAAAACACTGCTGGTCGGACTTCATTGTTGCTCAAAAAATTCACCAATATTATGTTGTTTGAAATAATAACGGACGTCTAGGAGAAAAACTTTAGCGAAATAGTGAAATATTTTTGGCAGACAAACTTAGGGTATCTCAACCATATGTACCGGATGACGAAGGAGTGACTCGGTTTGGCTATTTGGTATTACTTCTGATTGAGAGGCGCCTATGGTTTTGCGCGTGCCCCTTCCGGGGGCGGCTGTCGTGAACCAAGCCTTGGCGCATGCGCCGGTCTTGGCCCTACGGACTTCCATCCTCACGCCTGCGCGCTCCGCTTGCCGGCAGAATGAGCGCTCGCGATCACTGCTTGGGTTTACGAAATGATAACAGCCATGGAGTTCGCTTTAGCGCACTCCACTTGAGCGAGCAAATAGCCTCCCACGCACAGTTGCTCGATCAGCCATATCGCATCATCAAAACCCAGTCTAAACACCCTGTCTTCGATACCAAAGCACGGGATACAGAGCTCATCATCGATTCCTACAAAAAGTCGATAGTAGTCACTCCCGCCAGCATTCAAGTTGGTATAGTAAAATTCCCCACTGGCACCAAAGCTTAAGGCGTCTGACTCGTCATCACAAAGCTCTAAAAAATCGCGCTGGGTCGACGGGCTTCGCTGTAAAATCATCGAATAAAATATTTTGGACAAATCCAGTTTCATCTTACTGCCGTGATCCTCCGAGTCGCCCTTGCGCACGGTGTATGCTTGAATCAGCATCGATAGTTTGTCTGCCAACTCGCCACATTGTTGAGCTGTAAAGCAATACTCGGATTTGTCCAGCACGCATAATATTCCGCCCCCGGTCAATTCCACAGACGCAATAGTGCTTTCTTTCTCCTCGTCCTCGTAATAAGACCCATAAAGTGTGATTGAACGTTGAGCTTTGAAAGCAGTGCTTATAGACGATTCTAGATTCAACATTTGTATTTACCTCGGGTTAATACAAATATAAACGGATCCATCCGCTCAAAGCTTTAGCGGAAATCTAAAAAATAATTCCTGCGTTGATAAGGTCGAATACCCCGCGACAGAAAAATTCCTGCTTTTTCTTCGGCGGTTACGTGAAAACCGTTGGAACCCCGCGTTATTGAATTTGGCAGAGCCCTACGGCTTCACACCGATCAACACGGGCAACCGTTAATGATCCAAAAATGGGTCATTAAGTGGCATTTGTGTGGTTAATGTCCCTATTAGGGGTCATTAAAGAAGTCATGAATGCCAATGCTTCACTGTACGCCAGAGCGAGCTAACGCATCGCCAGCTTTCTGCTCTTAGCATGCTGAGTGTCTCGATCTGAAAAGCAAATGATTTTCGCCCCTCCGCCGTCGCAAAAAAAGCCTCCCGTTGCTGCCTGCCCTTCCCTCGCCAATCAATGGTGAGGCTTATGAGTATGCTCGTAGGATACTGATTACATTGAAGAATTATTTTTTGCTGTGCGATTTGCGCCTTGACATCGAGCCTGTTGTGGTCTTCCCTTAGACCAGCATTCAGGAGAAGAGATATGCGCCATCTATCCTCGCTCAAGCTAGCTCGTGCCGTATCTGACCCTGACAATTCAGGCGATCCGAGCGTCTTCCTCGTGTACAGGGTCTTCGGTTGTGTGCAATCGAAAGATGCGAACCTCAAGGATTTGCCTCAGCCTGCTGTGCAACGTTTTGCTGTAATCAATCCGGAGTGTGTGGATGATGACGTCTTCCAGATCCTGGAGGATGCACGCGACGTCGGGGCACTAGCGCCAGTCAAGCTCATGGTCGCGCACGAAGACTCTCTCTATCTCTTCCTGGATGAAAAGGTAGGCAGCACCACGGTTGCTGCAATCGAGTCGCTATGGTCAACGCTAACAGGGGCGTGCGCTCATCGCCGTATGGCCGTGCATTTCGCAAGCGAAAGCGAAATTTACGCTGGTCGTTCCGATTACTCTTTTTCGTGTGGTGCCCAGGAAATTCTTGAGTCAGAAACGCTTGGGCTGATACCAAGTGCATTGTCGGCTATAGACACCTCTTCACGTGAAAATGACCGGTCTAAAGTCACTGAAGTGCCCCAGATTCGTAGGTGCCGTGATGGACTCCTTATCTCCTCCCTATCTATAGAGTATTACCGTATCGCAGATCTCCTAGCACGTTCAGAATTCCAGGACATGAAGATGACCGAGAAAAAGCCTCGCCTCAGGGCGCTGATACCGATTCAGACCTATTCGGCCCGATTCAGCCAGTGCGTGATTAGTGGGTTACCTGGTTCACGTACAGTTGAATACTGTCAGCGTAAAGAGCGACTTTTCGGGGAGAGCGAACTGGAGATGCTCAAACCGAAGAAAAAGCGTCACGCCAAAGAAAGGCCTCAGAGCAAGGCCTTCGGTGGTACTGAGGAAGCGGCTATAGCTCGCGCAAAACCGGCACTTCTACAGGGAGCTGACAGCTTTACCTGGTTAGGTTTCCCACAGATCATGACATTGGACATGCATCCACGCAGCGATATGTGTAGCGCAATGCTGCGTCGTTTACGTTCATACCGCTAATACAAAAAAAATCTTCCATCGCGCTCAAGGTTTCTCAAAACGATCCGTTTTTCATCTATATGTACACGGTGAGAAACCAACTTTGAACCAATCGACGATTGCATTCATCCAGTGCCTCAAAGGCGCTATATCGTTTTCCAGGACTGTGCGAGGCAATCGCCAGCGCACGGCCTGGGAGCGTTTGATCGGTTACATCGAATCATCCACCTCCCTTGCTGGTTTTGACAAAGCTGCGGCTCGAGCGCAGGGGTATGCTCAAGCACTTGTAGACAGCGAACAAATCGATACCAAGTCCACGGAGCGTGACCTCCTGATCATCGCCACGATAGATGCCTGGCGACTGCATCACATTCTCTCGAACATTCCGGCCACCCTGTAACACTGCCCTCCTCCAAGGAAGTCTATGTCCACCTTATTTCAGCGTTAAGCCCATGAAGAAATTTCAGAATCCAGTATTCACATGCTTCAGCGAATGCTGGCCGCCAATACAGCCTAAGACACATTTGAAATGCCCAATGCGCTTCGTTTTCGAGACGATCTGAGGCAATCCAGTGGTGAGCGAGAAAATGACTGATCATTTACGTCGGGCCTCATTTCCGGGTTCGTCTGTGGCCTAGCTCGGGCGGTCTGTACACTTGAGCACCTGTAAAAAGGTCGACATCAACTTCATTCGACCTATTGCGGCCGTGGATGGATGGCGCCGACACCTCGTCTGCTCAAATATTCAGGCTAGCCTGTACCACTGCTCCCCCTAAGGAAATCCATGTCAAAACTGTTTCTGCGTTATGTCGATGACGAAATTTCAGACCAAACGATCCAAATGCCTCAGCGAGTTCTGGCTACTTCGACTCATCAGTATCCGATTGATGTTCTCGCGTTGCGCTTTGAGCAGTACCTGGCAGACCCCTCATCTGTTCACGATAAGTACCCGTGGGCAGCACGCTTCGTAATGGGTATTCCCGTTACGTCTTGGCAACGTGAGCTTGTATGGAATGTTGGGCAAAAGGCTCGCTTCATTACTGCTGCCTGGTCAGGCACAGATCTGGGGAGCTATCTCACCAATGAGTGGTGCGATTACGCGGGGAGAGCTGCGGCGGAGAACAGTGAAATCCTCCTCGATGGGCAACAACGACTGCACAGCTTGGAAGAGTATTTTCTGGATCGCCTTGCAGTCCCGGACATACAAGGCCAGCCACGAGTATGGTCGGAGCTCGGTAATGTCGAGCGCAAGCGGTTCCTGTCAACGATCTTCGCGCATTCAAGTGTCAGCTCCGACGACGAGAGGGCGCTGCGTAGGACTTATGATCTTTGCGCTTCAGGTGTGACGCCTCGGACGCACGATCAACGCGCGGCTCGATAAGCTTCTGAGGCTTTGTGTTGTGGCGTGCCCCTTCGGGGGATGGCTGTCGTGAACCAAGCCCGGCGCGAGGCGGCGGTCTTGGCCCTTCGGGCTTCCATCACCACGCCTACGCGCTCCGCTTGCCTGTTCCCTAGCCTTCTGGGGTCTGTAACGTAACTTTGTGAGCCGTAACGTAAGCAGCGTTACAGATCACAAATTTACGTTACAGACCATTATCAACTGACGAAACCATTCGAGGCGCTGTACTCATTCACCATCGATCTGACTAGCCTCCGACAGATTGGCTTCGATGGCTTTGATCGCGGCCGCCCCTCCTCGCTTGGTGAGGTCTATGCCGATGACCTTGATGTCTTCAACGTTAGGAAACCTCGAAGCGATTACCAACCAGTGTTCTTGCAATGCGATTACTAGATCATTAAACGTGCCCCGGCCTTTGGTGGGCGTCTCCCACGTCGCCTGACCTCCATGGTTCACCAGCAAGAAGATCCCGCAGCTTGAGCTTATGTCGCGTAGATAGTCCCCGCAGAGTTGGTTTTCGAGCCGTTCGAAATGCCCGGGGCCGCTCCAGTTCTGTGAAAGCTTAAGTTCGACAGGCACGGGCGCATAGTACTGGCTGTTTTGGAATCGATAATCAGGGCGTTTGTCATCGGCAAGCTGCTCTTCCTGCGGCACGACGTAGCGTCCAGCAGCATGATCCCTCAACCACTTACCGATGAACTTCCGGATGGAAGTCTCCTGATTGGTCTGGAGCAAAATTTCTGCGTAGCTCGAATCGCTATCTTCAAGATCATGCTTTAAGTCCAGAAGTCGATCTATCGCGAGATTCCAGAGGTCACGGTGGGTGGATGGCGTGCTTTCCAGCGACTTGTGAAATTCAACGATCTTCGATGGTTCCCACGGCGGCGTCTGCGAGTCGGCTGTAGCTTTTTGCTGAGCGTAGAATGCACTCCAGGAACGTAATCGCTCTGCAGGGTGGGCCTGTGCGATTTCCTGCAATGCTAGGAATGATTCCTTCCCAGGCGTCTCTCGGATAAAAGCTAAAAGCCCATCACGAGCATTCTGGGCATCGTCCCTAAGTCCTGGCGAATAGACTCCTTTTCCTGCACGGTCAATGTCTTCTGCAATACGTATGTATGTGTGCATCAGCAGATACAGCGATTTGACATGCTCAACCGTTTTGTAATTCTGCCGACAACGGCTGGCAGTGCGGCTTCCGACAATGGCGATCAGGCAAAGCATGGCAAATGTGGCTTTTTCCTCATCTGAGGATAACGAGTCGATGCGAGCTACTAATGCCGGGATAGCAAGCGCTGGCTCCACTCCAACCCACGCGGCGTACCAAGTCGGCGCAATCTCTGAATTGACTTCTTCTATGGCACGCTTGCTGACGAGCTCGGCCAGTAACTCATCAACGACCGACGACTCCTGCACAATGCTCAGCACGAGCTGGAGCGACTCAAGGTCGCTTATATGCTGTGTCAGCCGGGCCATGAGCGGAGCAGCAAGCTCTTCGTACATCCAACCCCCACCCCAGCGCAGTCTTTGTAGCACCCGATTGCCGCCCAACTCCAAACGTGGCGCATCCATCTCGTAATTGATTTCACGCAGTACGACTTCTTGGATATCACGCGGGTATAGCCCAAAAAGCCTGGGAAGCCACTCTGGAAAGCCATTCAGCTCAAGCAACCCATAGCGAGCTGCGTACTTAGCGTTATCTGCTGACATCTTCGAGAAGCTCGCTGGCTCCTCTTTCGCTTCAATAGCGAGCCCAGTCAAGCCAAAAATCACTTTGTATGGAATCGAATTGGCAGGAGCCCCCTCGGATGGCAGAGTTGGGCAATAGCCCCGCCAGAAATTAACAGCGCCGGTACGAAACGCTTGGGCAACTGGCAGGCCGAACTCAGTTATGAGCGACTGCCAATTACCGCTGCTCCAAGTATTTGACGATGATGAGCCCTCACGCATCTGTTCCATTAGGTAATCTTGCTTTCGAGTCATCACGCCTGGCTCGGGGCTGTTTATCAGCGCCACTTCGGCGGCGAGCCCTTCTCGCCAAGAGCGACGATGCTCTGCCTCTTCAGACTTTCGCTGGGTGGCTTCTTCCTTCCACTGAGCCTGCTTGATCTCCCACTCCTCAACTTGTCGCTCCGGTGGGTTTAAGAGAATTTCAAGCTTCTCGCGAAGCTTGTCGTGAGCATCAGCTGATTGCCGAAGTTGAGCGTCCCACGAAGATGGTTTGCCGTGCTGTGTGTAGATGTTAAACGCCATGCTGAGCGACATCTGTCGATCATGCATATTCGTGAGGCAAACGATGTGTTCGCAGGCGAGGCCAAAGTTATCGCTATTCAACGACCAGAATGGCCGGAAACCAAGCAACTGCCAGACGTTAGTTACAGGTTCCCCACGATGCACTCGGCCGTTGCGAGCTAATTCAACATCATACCAGAACAGCTTGTAATCGAGCTCCGGCCATGAAGGCACTATCTCCCTGAGTTTCTCGCCAAGCTCTCGAGTATCTCGCTCTTCGTAAATGTGCGCCTGGGCCAGCTTGCTCAGAATCGCGAGGGCTGACTCATCAAGCGCAAACGGGTCTCGTGCCTGGAGCAAACGGAGTACTGCCAGACCAGCTATCTCGGCTAGCCAGGCGTACCTCTTAGAGATAGCGCTGAAACCGTGCCCTTCAGTTGGAGGCTTGTCTAAAAGCGCACCGAGACCGCATATGAGGGCTGGCAGGTTTTCTAGCGGACAATCCATTGCCAAGGAAGAAAGCTTCAACGCTAGGGAATCCCTACCGCTATATCGCTCCTTCTTCGCACTTCTCTCGATCGCCTGTAGCAACCAAGGCAGCCATTGGCTATCGAGCGCAAGCCCGTCAAGCAGCTCAGCTAGCCACTCCCGGTTAACTTTGGAGTCTCCTGCCAGAAGAGCTAGGCGCACATCGGCTACATCTTGGGCCGTCCCCAGGTCGATAACGGCTCGGATTGCTGCCAAACGAGTATGTTTATGCTGAGCATCGAGGGCAAATTGCTTAGTCTCTGCAAGTGCCCCCACCACCTCGCCCTGCCACACCATTCTTAAAAGGAACCAGGCGATGTCATCGTTGATACGGTAAAGCGTCAGTAGTTCTTTTATGTCTTCAGTGAGATCGTGGTGCGCGAATCGCTGTACGGCTGAATAGTCAGTCATCGTCCAGCTGTGAGCCGGCTGTGCCAAGTGCTCGCACGCTTTGCGCAGCACTCTGCGGCGTGTACTAAGCGGGAGCTGCCCAGGATCGCCGCCCTCAAAAAACACCTCCGGAGTAACCTCCTCCAGGCGTGTACAAATGCGATCATCCAACAGGGCCAACCAGGGTAGAACTGGACGCATCGAAGGATTGATAACCTCCAGCCCATATTGTGTACGGAAGAATAAGTTCTCGATTTTGACCCGCGAACCTGCGCCACGGATGAGTTCGTGTAGCCATTCTGCTGTTAGATATTCTCGGACAGTACGATGGTGGAAACGAACCGTTCCATAGATGCCTGGCTCGAAAATTGGTCGATTCAGCAAGGCTGCTGATTCTGTGTCATTCCAATCCGTCAGCACGTCGCGAATGGGAATCCCACTTTTATTGGTCTCACCATCAGGGACGCGGATCGCAGACGTTTGCCCTAATGTTGTTGCTGCTGCAATTAAGCGTACGCCTTCCCTGAGCCTATCTGGAGCAATGGGCCTAGATTCGGCGCGATCTTGGTCACGCTCTTCAAGGCGGCGATTAATGCTGCTTTTCATGAGCTCCAAGCGCGAGCCTATTCGATGGTGCTCGCGCCAAAAGTCGACGAGTTCCAGGAAGTCCAGAGGGCGCGTGGTTAGCGACCATGCTTCCTTGCGCTCAACTGCGGCGCGAAACGCTTTGATGTCTTGGACGCCAGTGGCATTTAAGAAGCGATCAATCTGTTCGTCATGGATGTCGTCCAGCGTCACCAAGAGGAACGACGTATCTGGCTCCGTGTTGTATGGAACCGTCTGCACAACGTCCTCAAAACCGTCAGTTATTGTGGAAGGTGCTTGCCGAGCTACGGGCCCAAACGCGAAAGCCTTTTCACAGATCGCAAGATCCGTCTTTGCGCGCCATGCTGTGCTTCGTCCAGTGATGATTATGTGCGCTTGGGCTACAGTGTTTTGGATCAATCGGCCAAGTTTTCGGATCGCGCGCTCAAAATCTTTCGGATCATTTAACCGAGCCTCGTCGACTGAATCCATCAGCAGCCAGCCCTCGGTGTCTGAAGCGAGCCAGCTCTCGAACTCATCAAACGTCCCCACCTCGAAGGCGTCCTCCAAGTCTGAAGTGACGTTCTCAATACGAAGAAAGAATGAAGTTTTGCCTTGGCTACGGAGCTGGCAAGCGACGTTTCGAATCTCAGCAGTTTTACCTGATCCCGCCTCGGACAGCAGTATCACCCGATTATGAATTAGCAAGTCAGGCCAGCGGAGCTCTCCCTGCCGGCTATGCCTACCGCTTAGGTCTACATCGTCAGACGCATCAGCATCAAGAGGGATTTTGGAGAAGGTGCGATCAAGGTCAATGAAGGCGTCCGAGTGCTTGGTCATCGCGAGTCTCAAAGCAGGTCAGGAGCAGTCCCGACGCGGGCTGCCGAAACTCTGCCATCCTACTCGAAATGCCACCTCCACCGGTGCTTCCTGCGGGGGCTCAACTCAGGTATCCCGTGAGTGCCAGCATGCTCCCGGTTAAATCATCGTCCTGCCTTGGCTCATCCTTGCCATATGGCCTGGCAAGTGGATTGGAACTCACCATCACTGTGAACATCGGTAACGATTTCCGGTACGACGGATGCATTCTGATTAAAGAAAGTTGCCGCTTCGCTCGATCTCCCTTGAGCGCATAGTATTTTTGTTGCGTTGATAGCTACCCACCGGCGAGTCCTGTTCTCGCTCGGGCTGAGCTTCCAAGCACGACTAATACTCCCTAGCGCAGCAGCGAATTGCTTTGTTCGAAATTCTGAATACGCCTTAAAATTCCAGGCCAGAGGGTCGTTTGGGTTTTGGGCAACCGCAGTGTTGAAATTTCGCAATGCACTCTCGTAATCCCCTTTCCTAGCGTAAGCCCGGCCTGCCGCCATCCCGAGCGCCAACTTTTGATCTCCTAGGGCACTCACAGCGCTTGTAGTGACGATCAATGGTGGAACCGAGCTTTCCTCTTCAGCGGTATCTTGTTGCGCACTAGAAACTCTATTGACGTCTTGAGCGCCAGAGCGCCGTGACGCGAGCTCCCTTCTGATCGTTTGGACTTGACTGATTAGAGCATCAGCGTCCGCTGGTAATACAAGTTTTACCAAGGCAGTCAATCTCAATTCAGCGTCGGGCTCATCTGACATGATCATGTCTATGTGATCTTGCAAGAACTTGACTCGGGTAGCATCTCTGGAGCGTTCCATCTCGCTCTGCTTCAGTCTGAGGTCATCTGCCCTCTGCTGTAGCTCTACCTCCTGCCGTTGGGTATCAAGTTTTAGCCGAGCCGACTCATTGAGGTAGCTTGACGTAGCGGGAATGATAACTACGACAACACTAACAAAAGCGCCTACCCATAGAACTGTTCGGCTGTGACTGCTTTCCGACCTAAATTTTGTATTTTCGAGACGAAGCCTGTCGCGTTCGATTCCTTGGTTGGAGGTATCCTGATCCAATCGCGTTTCCCCACATAGACAAATGGTGATGGTAATGGCAATAGGCTACCCACACCGATGTCGCATTGCCACTCAAGTAGCTGCACTTAGTTGATCATGTCGACCACTTGGTCGGTGGCTGGCCGTTGATTCTGTGCGCGACCTTCGGAACGGCAGGTTTACGCCACCAAAACTGCGCGCATGTGTTAGCGCCAATCCATAACCAAGGGCTAAAAAATGATGGCGTTATGATGGCGACAGCTTGTGGGTATTGATAGATTAGGGGCTCATCGTGCCTTTGGCCGTACCAGGGCCGATTCATCACGATAGTAGGCAATTGGTTTTCTTGGTATCTGACGCCAGGAGCAACGCCTTACATCATTGAAACTATAGGGGCGACGATGGCAAATCCAGGAAACAGCAAGGACGATCACGATTTGGACGCGGCATTTCGGGCGCAGCGGGTGCTCCCCGATGCCGTGAAAGCTTTCGCCTGGTGTTCCAAACCTCTCGTAGAAGCCATTGGTAACGCGGACATTGTGCTGGATACCAATGCACTGCTGATCCCCTATGGCGCAGGCGCTGCCAGTCTGCAGCAGATCATCGATATCTTCAGACGCCTTGCCTCTGAGAATCGAATATATCTGCCGGCGCAGACTGCGCGTGAGTTTGTAAAAAACCGCCCGAACAAGATCGGTGAGCTGATCAAAGGTATCCCTGACAAGCTCAGCGCACTCGTAGTGCCCTCCACGCTTTCTTATCCAATTTTGGAGGGGGTTGGTCAATACAATGATTTGAACGGGCTGCTCTTGGAGGCCCGTGACATCAAGAAAAAGATCTTGAATGCCCAAAGAGCCCTCGGCGAGCAAATCCAGTCTTGGGAATGGGATGATCCTGTCAGTGCTTCGTACAAGAAGGTATTTAACGCCGAGAACATCATTGAGCTGGCTGAAGAGGAGAGCGAGCTCCTGACAGAGCATGTTGCTCGCCAGAAACTTCAGATCCCACCGGGCTATAAAGACCAGTCCAAGGACGACTATGGGATTGGTGATTTTTTGATCTGGAAAACGATTCTTCAGATCGGACGACAGAATAAGAAAGACCTAATTTTCGTGAGTGGTGACGAGAAGGCTGACTGGCAGCATCGCTCCGATAGTTCGGGTTTTGCACCTCGCTACGAGCTTGTGAATGAATTTGCTGCTGTAGCGGAAGAAAGATCCTTTTATATCATTCAGCTCAGCAAGCTGCTGGAGCTCCTTGAAGCCAAGAAGGATCTGGTGGAAGAGGTGCAGCAGGAAGAAGCTCGGGTGCAAGCAGCGACCCAAGTATCAATCGGCTGCCCTTATTGCGAAAGCTTGGTCGCTGCCAACCTTAACCTCGCACCAGGCTCCTCAGCTATGCCAGGGTGCACTGCATGCCACAACCATTTCCACTTGCACAGAAATGGTGAGGGCGATGTCCTCGTCCGCAAGCGTTTCGAAAATCGGATAGAGGAGGTTACGACGGTTGAATGCCCTAGCTGTACCAGCAGTCTTGAAGCGGTTCTCAAGCAAGACCTTAACGCTACAACTTGGTGTTTCTGCTTCGATTGCAACAGCAAATTTGCTATTCACCGGATGCGAAATGGGACAGTTAAGGTAGGACGAGCTCAGTCCTAAATACCCCAGAATCTTACTTGAGCAAGGCGTGCGGGTCGCACTTGACGATTCGCACACTTACGCTTGATTCCAATGGGCAAAAAAGCAAGGTAACTGTCGCCGATTGGGCAACCCAATCTCAGTAGTGCAGCTCCCTGACCACGTATTAGGCCAGCTCATTGTGCTGTCTGACTGTGCGACAACTCAGGCTAGCTTAGGGCTCCCAAGGCACTCTGATTGCGGTGAGAATGTGAAAGCAGCTGGTCAACCTGATGATGGCTTTTAGCCTCGATGCCAGCTAGGATCTGGAGCACTTCAACATCAAGGACGGATATGAAAAGACTCATCGCTGTGATGGCAGTTTATTTGGCTCTTGGCGGTTGCGCTACGTCGCACTACACCGCAGGCCGAGACTTTCCGTCGGCCAGTGTGGCGAATATCACCAAGGGCAAAACCACGACTACCGAGTTGAAGTCGCTATTCGGTGAGCCCTATGCCAAGAGCGCAGTCAGCGAGACTGATGAAAAGTGGGTATACACCTACACCAATGGCTCAGCCCATGCTCAAAGCTACGTGGTTACCATGAAGGTGACGACCACTGGCACTCAGAAAACGCTCGACGTTCTGATCCGCAATGACGTGGTCATCAACTACACGTTCAGTGAGGGCCCTGCGCCCGGCACAACCACCGCTACTAACTGAGACCGCCACCTTGGCACTGGGCGACCCACCGCGTTCAGTCAGGTGTTGATGGAGCACACGCCCATGGACAGAACGTATGCTTTCGTGGATGAGTCCGGTAATCCCGACCTTGATACGTCAAAGAGTGGAAGCTCGGGCTTCTTCATCGTGTGCTCCATTCTGGTGGCAGAGAAAGATCTGGATGCTGCCTATGCCCAGGCTGAAGCAATCCGAAAGCTTCATTTTCAAAAAGGTGAGATCAAATCCAGCAACCTGAAGCCCAAGGATTCTGATCGCCGTGCTCGGATCTTGAGCGAGCTGGCCGAGCTCCCGTTCAAGCTCTATTTCACCGTCGTTGATAAGTCACGAATCCACAAAGATGGCGGCCTCCGTATCAAGACCTCGTTCGTTAAATACGTGAACGGCTTGCTCTATGAACGTCTATTTAGAGCACACCCTGATCTCCGAATGATCGTAGACGAGCATGGTGGACAGGAATTTCAGGAGAGCCTCAAAAGCTACGTTGTAGAACGGTTCGTTGACGACCTGTTTGGCGATGAGGATGCCTTTCAGACGAAGTCCAGTAAGGACAACGTTTTGGTTCAGGTTGCAGATTTTTTCGCCGGCTCGGTGGCTCAGATCTACGAAGAGAAAGCATCGGAAGAAGCAGTTTTCGCCTACAAGAAGATCCTTCGCAGCCAAACTCTCGGCATGCTGGAGTGGCCATCCAAGTACCAGTCTCTTCTGCCGCCGCCGACGAATGAGTCTGGCTATGCAGACTACCAAATACACCAGGAAGCTCTTCGTCAGGCTGACAGTTTTAGCGAGAGGGTTGGTAAGCACTCTGATGAGGATGAGCGCCTGCAGCTAGGAATCTTGCGGTTCTTGAGATTTCAAAGCGAATTCGTCACCAAGGACTACGTGCTGACTACCGAAATCATCGCCCATCTAAAAGACAGTGGGTTCGGAGTGGTTGACGGCCAGAGAATTCGCTCCAGCGGCATTGCCAAGCTTCGCGATGCAGGGGTAATCATCTCTAGCGCGGTCAAGGGTTACAAGATTCCCCAAACACGTGCGGACATAAACGACTTCCTACAGCGAGCATCGGGCATCGTCGTCCCTCTTCTCGAGCGCGTTAAAAAAGCACGCGAGGTTTATCGCCTGAGCAGTCGAGGAGAATATGACATCGTCACTGCGGCCAACCTTACTGAGCTAGCTAAACTTCTCACCGCACTTGAGGCGTTTGCAGATGAGTGAGCTGTGCAGTCGTATCAACGCGTCGCCGGACGTTGAAATGATCCAAAAAGAAGTCCTGGAGGTGCTGAGTGAGGCCAAGGTGCTCGCACGGAGGTTCTACCGACTGACCGGTAAACCGCTGGGTATTACTGTCGAGGTGGCCGAGTACGAAGCGGCTACGAAACTTGGACTCGAACTGCACCCTGCCAGACAGGCTGGTTATGACGCTACAGAAAGCAAAGACGATGGCGTCGCAAGAATTCAGATCAAAGGCCGATGCATTCTGAATCCGCTAAAGATCACTGGGCGCCTGGGCTCGATTGATTTGAGGCAACCTTTCGATTCCGTGCTGTTAGTGCTGCTTGATTCGGAATTCAATGCCTTTGCAATGTACGAGGCGGGTCGAGCAAAGGTGGAGGCAGCGCTGACCTTGCCAGGGTCGAAATCCAGAAATGAACGGGGAGCATTGGCCATTAGGCAATTCATGTCGATAGCTACGTTGCGCTGGGCTCGCCATGAACCCATCGAATCGTAGAATTCATGACTGCCCGTGGGTCGAATGCAAGGTAGAATTTAGCCCCTACGTTGGACTCTCTGGGGCGAACATGCTGGCAATGATACGGGCATCCAGGAGAGCGTGATGTGGAAGTGGAATCCCGTCGTTTATGGCATCTAGAGTGGTTGCGTCAGTGGGGTAATTCCGGACGTTCCTTGGCCATTTCCCATCGGCATATGCGAGTTCGCAGAAAAGCTCCCAGTCATACTGTGGAGCGTCTGTGACAATTTCCAAAGCTTCGTCGAACGACGCAAGAAACTTCAACAACGCTGATCTTGCCCCACTGATCGGTAGCGCATAGCTTCCGCCCCAGAGCTGCGGAAGGACGATCTCTACGACGAAGTCGCTGCAGTCTGCTTCTCGCCATATGTCGAGTAATTCCACGTAGAACTCGCGCCCATCCTCGGCCACCAAAGCGAGCGATATAAGCTTCGCTGACGCTGAGAGCTGGGTAAACTCGCAATCGAGAAAGAGCCTCATGCTGTTAGCACTCCGTGATGACTAGGGCTCGCCTACATATGGCGCAGAAAGGGCACCCATGAGAGATGGCTCTCGAGCATCTGGGCTCAGAGGGTGTACTTCAATCCTATTAGAAATTGTCGAGCTAAGCTCCGCCCTTTGAGATGTTGTATGAACTCTGAATTAACTGAAGAAGAAATGCGTCGTGCCCTGTTCGGTACGCCTCAGCCCGAAGAGCAGGTGTCTGCGCCTGTAGTAGAGGAGCCTGTGCCAGAGGTTCTCTTTACGAAGCCGGTAGCTGCTCTCGTAGCGAAGAAGAAAGCGGCGAAAGCGTTTACGCCCAGGCTTAGGGTCACGCTCCGGGTTGGGAACGAATTTGAGGGGAAGATGCAGGAGTTGACTCACGAGGCCGACACGTTGAGCTCGTTGCTTGCCGAGCAAGAGGCTGTGAAGGCTGCCAGGAAGAAGTACAAATATGTGGAAGTGGTATCGGTCAAATCGATGTAGCCGCTCCCGCTGGCCTGGCTATACGGCTAGACGTGCGCCCAACAGGATCATCGAGTGTGGCACCTGCATGGAACGGCTTTCGGAAAGCCGTTGCTAAAAGTTTTGAGCAAGGACTGCGCGATGATCGAGGGTGATTTGGCGTGAGTTCAACTGGTAAAAAATGATCAATGAAGACTCCTTGCAGATTAAGTGAGATTGAAACGTGGTCGTTCAAGGGGTCAATGAAAGGTAAATCATGGGGAAATCTTATACCTCTCATTGCCCCCTGAAATACTTAAAATCAACGCTTAACAATTTGATAAATAAGGAATATTTAGAGTTTTACAAATATAGGCCTTTCTAGAAGTGACCCTGCACCTTGAAGTACAAAGGAGCCAACGTAGTGAAGCAGGGTTAGCAACCATGTTGGAATTAGCTAAAGAGATCGTAAGTAGCGGGCCTTCGGGAGTTATCGCATTGCTGGCATTTGCAGCATTCGGCGTAGCTTGGAAAGCTCTATCAGTGCTGGAATCAGTGAAGAAGAAGGACAAGGAATGAGACCCTGGTCGAAAGTGCCGGCATGGTGGTCTGATGAGATTGCACTCCTTCGCGGAGGTGCTCATGCCGGGCGGTCTCAGGCGATGCTTCGTGTGATCTTCCCTCTTGCAACGATGACCCCTACTGCGAAGACATACACGGTCGTCTCCTCTGTCAGCGAGCTGATGGAGTGCACAGGATTAAGTCGGCCCATGGTTCGCCAAGCTTTAGTAGATGTGGAGTCACGCGGCTGGATCCGGCATAAGCCCGGGGGAGGCAAGCTCAAGTCTGAGTACACGCTGGTATGCCCGCATTTCGAGGCAGAGAAGGACGGGTATTACTACAAAATCCCAAACAACGAGGTTGTTAAGAAGCTTCCGAAGATTTCGCGCCGGGGAGAGAAGGCGCTTGCGGCGCTTAAGATCTACGCCGTGCTACTGATCGTCCGACCGAATCAAGCAAGGATCTCGAGCATCAATGTCGAGAACTTGAGAAATAGGGCTGCTGTGCAGTGGACTTCTCTTCGAGACGGCCTATCGATCCTCGCTACGCACGGCATGATCGTTGTAGATAAAGCCCCTGGTGATGATGGTGAGTACGTGAAAAACCAATACGTGATCAAGGGGGACATTGTCAGAGAAATCCCGGCATGATCCATGGCCGCGCTAGGTGGGGAAGTATTGTCGCCGGAAAACGTGTGGAGACGCGAGATGGAGGCCCCCAGAACGATATGCCAAGCTGATCTACAATTTGACCACATAGCAATCGGGCTATGTGGTTAATGGAGACGATATGAGTTCTATCGACGCTACTTGCAGTTGTCATCTAGACTTCCTAATAAATCAGTTTTGCATAGCTTGCGATGGTAGCAAGATACGTAATAAAGATCGCGAAGCTACTATTCTCCGTAATCGAGACAGAAAGTTCCCAACACAAATTGAGTATTTAGAATTTGATGGTGGTCACTGCAAGCAGAAATATAAATCATTAACCGAGGATTGGCGGTGCCCATGCTGCAACCGTACCAAATTCCAGGTGCTCCGCTGGACTATGCGATTACCTAAAAGCCCCTCACGGTTTGAAGGCTGGGTTGTTGGTCTGCATACACATCACGATCATGCCAGCGACGCCTATGGTGGCATGTATACCTTGCAAGGAGCTGCAGCCGCAAGATTTGCCCCGGTAATAATTTGCGAGCAGTGTAACTCCGCAGATTCCTCTGCAAAGAAAAAGCTACGCCTGCCTGAAAACTTCACCTTTACCCCGGTTGAGATTAAAAGCTTTATTTATCCCACTGCACACGGTTGGCATATTATAAATTATGCTGTGGCACAGGATGTGTATCGCAAATTCGAAGCGTCGAAAGCTGTACCAAAATTCTTCTGAGCCGATTATAGATGGATGGTAGATTTATTTTCAAAAAATTCTCAATTTAATGGTCAGTTCTGTGATAGGGACACTAAATAAAGGACAACTATGAGAAAAAACAATGTCCAAATTCATCAACTCTATCACCGGCCTTCTTAATGCCATTCTTCTGGCCGTTAACATCACTATAGCCATCGTTCCACCTACCGTGCCAACAACTCAACCAATCCCGATCATCCTCATCACCTATCCCCACTGTTAATCCGACCCCACCCCCCCCGGCTCAACCGGGGGGGGCTAGGTTCCGACATTGCGCTTGATCCGAAGGAAGAATGGAGCATCTGCCTGGTAATGCTTGAATGCAGGCCACGCATTCCTTAGCTTTTGCTACCCTAAGCTGATTATGCAATCACCAGGAAAGGAGATCGATTTGAGCACCGCAGCGACAGGGCATACCGGATTTAATATCCATGGATTTCTGACTGGCGACATACAAGAAACCATTGATCATGTTACTGGTGAAAATCCTGAGTGGTTTTCTCTGCTCAGGGATATCAACCAGCTCCTGCAAAAGATAGTCATCTCAGGATTTGAAAAGCATCACGGTAAAACCATGGATGTAAAGGTTCTAACCATGTTCTCTGCCATTAGGTCACTGAGCAATTTTCAGTCGGCAGTCATGAATCTTGAGCGCGGCATGGTAGTAGAAGCAAGAATCATGGCCAGGTGTCTATATGAGAATTCATTTTGTATCGGTGCCCTGATAGATAATCCGGATAAGTTCATCCCATTACTGAAGCACGACAACCTAGCAGCTAAACGGGGTCAGGCGGTAGCTTTAAAAAATGGCAGTTATTCCCTAGCTGCTGACGTTGAAGCCGCTATGGATGAACGAATATCTGGGGACAAGGGCCGCCATCTTAACTGGAAAGACATTGCCGATATGTCGTCGCTCTCTAACCATTACCTAATGTACAAGCATCTTTCCGACGATGCCATGCACTATTCAGCATCTTCTCTTAAGCGCTATATAGTTTCCGATAAGGAAAATAACACGTGGAGTGGCTACAGGTTTGGGCCTGGCACTAAAGATGAGGTGTTTAGTGCAGCTAACTTTTGTACGCAGCCTACTCTAGCAATCATGGTTGGATACTTGGAGGCGACAGAAGATACATCATATGATGGAGAGCTAACCCTTCTCCTGGATAGGTTTACATCTATCACGTCTAAGTGATTGTGAACTTTACTCCTATTTATCTGACTCGAATGCTGTAATAAAGATTCTTTTCCCGTCCGGTGTTCTCATGACGATGCCGCCATTTCGTAGTACCTTGGCATCGTCAATTCTCTCTAGAAGCTCTTCAATTTTATCTTTATTTGATTTATATATTGTGCCAACTGACTTTCGATATATGGCATCATACATATCATTCATCAGTTCGATATGCTCACCGAGAATTACTTTTAGATCTACTTCGGTGTGTTGTAGCGTTGTATTGTTGTAGTAATCACAGCGCATACCTGAAAGGGTAAATCGAACTGGAACAAAGCTTTCAGTCTTTCCAGCTTCGCGATTAATCGACACTATGCGCGCCAAGTTTATTCCTGACTTCACGTACCTGAAGGTTTGTCACTTTGCGCTCAATGTCACGAAGGTTCATTACGTTTGCAATCCGGTGTAGGTTGAGCAGGGCTTGTTGCTGGATGTACGTGGCGTTCAATACGCCATACAAGCGGATGTATTTGTCCCCGAAGTCGTCATACTTCGTGGGGCCATCAAGGCCATACTTGCAAAAATGCTCAATGCCTAAAAGGCTGTCGTTGATAATGTCCATCGATGAGCAAATGAAGCCCCAATCTTCAGGTTTTGTAAGCTTAAGCGCAGATTGAATAAAGACCTCGAAGTCGCCGTGATCAGTCGTGTGCCGCATCGCTTTTTCGTTGATGAGTTCGCGGTATGCTTCGTTGTAGTGATGTAGCGCTTTGAAGAGCTGTTCGATCATAAAATTGGGACTCCCTCTGGACTGTTCAGACTACACCAGGGCATCGAGGACACCAATGTGGCTATCAGGTAGAGCATTATGATCTTCAACGACTGTGGTTAGCGGACTACTGCTAAACGTGTGTGAGCCCGGATGCACGCCGCTGGTCATTCAACTCCGGAGATCGGTTTGGCACAAATCCCATTGCGCTGCTATCTGTATGGGAGCATCAGACGCTTGAGAACCTGCTGAATGCGCTCTGAAAACCATATCCAATGGTGAACGCCTTGCTGGGTTGGCTGTAGTGAAGCAAGCCATGTCTTGACCCGAGAAGCTTCAACATTCACGCCTTCGGCTTCGCCGGCCTGGCTCACATAAATAGAGAGGGAATTCATGACCTGCATCTTGGTTGGCTACGGCATCGGCGGGTGGACGATCAACAGGTTTGAGATCTGCGACACCCTCCAAGATCGCTTGGATTCAGACAGACACAAGTCTCCCAGAGCGGCTTCACCACCATGCGATGTGAAGCACTAACCTGTTAGTCGGGGCTTTAAGGCTTTCAGGTATGCAGCGAAGCTAGATCTGGTACCAAAGCAGATTGATAACGACTACTATTCCTCCCTAGCAGTAATAGCCATACGAAATCAGATAGTATTAAATTCCAAACACTGAGAGTAGCTTAGCAAAACGGAGGTTGCAGCATGAACATTTACGGCTCCGATGATAAAAAAAAGGTTTTCAAATTGAACTTTGACGACATTGGAGAAAACTTTTTAAGCGCGGTTATTCTTAGCAAATTAGAGATGGACTCCGACCAAGAAACTATAGAGATCGAGGTAGAGTTAAGCGATATTTTTTACCTCGATATAAACCCGCCCCAGCATGAGAAATATGAAATTTCAGTACCATCTAAGAGTGCCACAGCCTCGGATATAGAAAACCTTTTTCATATGATGCTTGGAATGGAAAAGCCAGTAGAGAAATTCAACACAGTAAGCTATGAGGATCATTTTGGCTCTTGGTTCACACGCACACTTGGCTATCTAAAGAATGGTGACTCGTGCGGAACCAAGCCGGTAATTGACTCATTCGAAAAAATTGGCATCGACCATACCGGAACACCTAAATTCAAAGTATCAATAACAAAAGCCAATTTTATCAAAAATTTCAAAGACAACATTTTGAGCCAGGTTTACTTTGGCGAAGAATCTTACTCCAAGCTAATTAAATCCATTGCCCTCTCTACACCTGCCATATCTGCTAGCAAACAGCTTGGATACCTGCGGACATTTCTTGAAAAAAGATCAGAATTAACAGGTGAAACAAAATTCAGCTTTCTCCTAAGTCAATTCAACTTCCGAAAGGCAATGATGCAACTCGATCTACCGAGCGGTAGCGCAATGATGCCCTCTCCCCTTACATCAGGTTCTGGTACCAAGGCCGCTCTGCCACTGCTTCTCGCCGTACAAGGTGAACTTGATATTCAGCAGATAAGAATACAATCTTCCGCCAACAACCTTCAAGACATTGACATTCAATTCTCCATACACAAACCGGCAGTCAATAATATATTTGGCGCAAACTACTGCTCACTACCTCACGAAACTCGCGAACGCATGAGCACAGTAGAAATCGTTAACTATGAAAAAATCTCGAAAGTCTTGCAACAAAATTACTGCTTTCACGGAAACCCACAGTTAGAAAAAGATTTTATTCAATTCTCCACCTGGGCACTTAAGCAGGTATCGCATTGTATCGAGGAGCCATCTTACCTGAAGAGTAAAGCAATTTCCTGGAGGCGTGATAATGAAGAAAAAGGGTATAAAAACATGGAGGATGATTTCTTCCTTCCATTTCTCTACGAAAAATTACGCGACCGATTCGACGACAAAGTGCAGAAAAAACCTGAAAGATTTGGCGGGAATGTAGATATCCTTTTCGGGCAGGTACCAATTGAGCTCAAGGTTAGAAAAGGCCACAAAGGAGCCTTGATAGACAAAATCGTCGACGAGTCCTACAAACCGGCTAGCCAGGCGGCAGCATACGCGGCAATTACACGCCTGGGTTGCGTTCTAGTTCTTGACGTACCCACGAGCGAGCCTAAAGTTACAAATATAACGGCATGTATTAAGATTGTTACTAAGAAATTTGAGGAAGCCGACCTACCTACTTCCATCGTTGTATTTATATTTCAGTGCAACACCCCTAAGCCCAGCAGCGCCGTCTAAATATCTCATATAAAAAATCTCTGCTTGTGGAATGTAGACTGCGGTAGCCGCCTGCATTTCACGAAAGCGGAAAATCCCCAACTAAACTACGTGTAGCGAGACGAAAATTCATCGTCCCGCTAACACATACTTTCTTATGAGTGGGCCAACCTGAACTCTATTTCATCCGAGCCATACTGAGCCTTCCACCTCTTCAGCAGCGTGGAGCTCCCACCTTGGGTCTCGATGATTTCCTCATTGTACTTATTTGCACTGCTTGACCTGGCAAGCACGCCGGCTGTCTTTTCTGCTGCCGCACGAGCGACGTTACTCAGGTGGGGCGCAAAACTCGATCACTGATCACAGACATCACGAGACATTGCCATCTCCAAAAGCTCCTTGGAAAATTGCTTTTGCACCCTTTCACGAACGGCATCCTTGCGACTTTGCATTGCACCAATGAGGTACTCGACCGTAAATTCATACTCCCCGTAGCCTCGCGAGAGCTTTTGCATGGCATCCGAAATAGCGACAATTGAGCATGCCAATTGCCGACATCCTTCAGGTGAAACCGCATTCCATGCAAAACGTGGTGAATAGCGGAGCATGGTATGACATGACACCAGTCGTCTAACCACATCATCTAACGCCAATCCGCTGCGCTGAGACTCCAGCAATGACTCGGGTGCGTACCAAAGCCATTCATCAACCGTTTCGCCCGTCAGAGGGTTGGTAAGCCCGTAAAAGGACTCACGAGGACGTTTCAGGAGGATCTCAGCAGCAGTGTCTGCATCTGTAAACACTCGCATTCCCTTGCCCATAGTCTCGTAGGTCGCTGCTCTCGTCACAGCATCGCCAACAATGAAGGCTCCAATAGTCCGATCAATTTTATTGGGTTCGTGGATATCTCCAAAGGCAAGACCGCCCCGACATAACAATCCTGCCTCAATCGCTTCGTGCATTAAGAAGCGTCCTGCGTCTGTAACCGCCCCAAGATCCTCAGACCAAAGAAATGCACAGTCTGATAATTGTGCAAGCTTCACAGTTTTGAATCGGCGGCCTGTTCGCATCAGTATCTTTCGAAAAGCTAGCAAAATCTGAGCAGCAAGCAGCTGATGGGGAAAGTTTCCTTCAGGCGTGATTTTCCATGGTGTGTATTCTGACTCCGTGAGCTTGAGTTTCCCTCGAGTGAGAGCGCTGAATCCGAGCATATCTACAAACAACACTGCCCCTTGAAAACTACGCATTCTTCCCTCCTGTTTTCTCATGCACCTGATAAACCACGCAGCAGCTCAGCGACAAGTGAGGTGAAGGCTGAAGGTGACCGGAACATGCTACCTCGTTGCTTTCGTGCAACCAGCAGGAATCTCCATTCCAGGTGGTTTGTCACCGACCAAGCTCCGGCAGGGATCCCATTGATCCGGATCGACAAGCGCCTAGGGAGTACAAGCCCCCTGAGGACTGCTATGATGGCCAATAGCCTATAGGCCAATCCGAAAATTTGCTAGGGATGCACCATGTCGGAAACAGTAAATATTGGCGAAATTGCTGAGGCGCTAGTCCAAGACATATTTTCTTATTTTAAATGGGAAATAAAACCCCGTTGGAATGAAAACTTCAGTTGTCACTGCCCTCACCATCTTACGCCTACAAAAAAACCTAAGGACAAGCATCCTGGCGATGTGATTTTTTTCTATGAAGATCCATATCTCGGATCGACAATCTACCTTCATTCCGACTTAAAAGCTTACAAAGAAGAATCAATCACCAAAACAAAGGTTCGCGACGCTTTTAAAGCATTGGCCATGTCTATTGAATGCGCGCAGGACTCTGAATCTTGGAGAAGCACGTTCAGCATAGATACATCTGAAGAGCATGAGGTTCGCGGACTACTGATCGTCCACAATCATGATCATGGCTACCACAAAGCGTTTGGCGACCTGATCGATAATATAGGCTTCGATTCCATCCCTATTCCGGCCAATGTTTGCCTTCACTTCTTCGGCCCTGAGGATTTGATGCGCTTATACAGCATCGCAAATGACATTATGCGATTAATGCACCAGCGCAAAATATCGCCTGACTATACATTCTATTATCCAGACTTAGTAATGCGACACCGGCAGGGTGATGTTTGGGGACAACCAGCAACTGTAGAAGCGCTTACCAGTCCCTACCTTATTCTGCAGCACAGTAACCTACAGGCAGGGAACAACTCACAGGCTGGTTACGTCGTATATTACAACAGACCCGGTGCATCGCCTGAAGAGTTTGAATATCTCCTCGATAGTCTGTCCAGATACCAAATGTTAGAATCGGGAAAAGAAGTCCAAATTCGTGTCACCCATAAATCCCCACATCACGATGTGACGGCGAACTTCAACCTTGCGAAAACAAAATACGCAAAAATGTGGGGATTCGATCCTATACGGGAGCAGGTTCTAAACGACATAAAAATCTCTTCTATCACATCGATGGTAGATGGTTACAATATCGCATGGATGGGGTGGAGAGAATGAAAAAGAGAAAATTTGGCCCCGCACTTTACTTCGCATCTGACAAAAACGTATTTGATGCGCTCGTACAGAAACATAAAGTTGACGCACAGACGTTGACCACTCTATTTAGAAATAGAAATACTATCGTCTCCAAGGCAACAGACCGCGAAGTATTGGCTGATTATTTTTCCCGACTTACTCATGACTACTACGATCACAAGCTCATTTCCGAAAAAATCGGAATAGCTCCACGTAGGGAGCGCTCAACAACAGTGGAGCTCGTGGGAGAACTGGATGTCAACGATGTTCGCTCAGCTATCGAGGAATTAAAACGTGAGATTATCGAATCAGGAGATAACGCTTACATCTCACGAGAGGGTGACAACTTTAGTTTAACCATCCAATACTCCAGATTCGATTACAAAAAATCTGAGTTCGCACAGCTCGTTGTCAAGGATGCAGTAATCGAGTTTACTAAAACGGAAAATGGATACAGTATTGTTTCGCCCCAGAATGATTTCACCAACGAAATTCGGGATGAAATAGTATCAAGCATAACAACGCAAGCACCTACCCAGATTGAAAAGTTTATTGTCACACTTTTTGACAAACCATCACCTCAAGTAAGAACGAAATTCTTTATTGACTTAATCGATGGCCTTGAGGGCTTTAGCAAGCGGGATGTTACGGACGTTTACGTGTACAAGCCTAAGCCATCCGATGAGGATAGAGACGACCTAACAAGCGACGAAGACGAAACGCACATAGAAAAAGTATTGCTCCGTGGAAACGGTGTGAACAGGTCAGGCATTCTTAATGACTTAGTATCATCGGACACTTACTTTATTGTAAAAATTTGCTGGCTTACTAAGCGAGTATTAGGGAACGGTGATATTTATAAGCTCGAGGCGTCTTTTGCAGACCCTAAAGACTGTCATAAATTTTCTGTTCTGTTGAAGTCAGTCCATCCAAATATTGATGGAAAGTTTCCTCGCTCCAGAACTCCTTTAAAACCTGAAATTGATGAACTATCGAAGGCGATTGAGACGTCCGCTAAAAAAGCCATGGTAGCTATAAAATAGTGAGGCAAACATGATCTCAAGATTCAAGTGGTATGCCGTTCGAGTTCCTTTTTCTGTGGATGAACTTCTACAGAAACTGGCGCAGAGCCGGTACGATCCCTCACTAAATAGTGGTTTCATAGTAAATATTCCAGAGCGCTCATTCCAATTTTTTTGGAGAACATCTATATATGCTACGTCTATAGACCTTGATGGTATCAGCAAGCAAAATGAAGTCGTGTCAACGTGTAGCCAAAGGGTGACACTACTTGGTACTGATCAGCTGATGTTCCGAATGGAAGACCCGCCCCGCTCCTCTAAAGAGCTTCTCAACAGTCTAGACAAAATACTTGGCTTCGGATTTAGCTGCGAGCAAATATTTGTCACTGATAAAATAATCAAAGACTCAATCAAAAGCTTCCAGACGATCACTCTGAACTCGTTAAAACTATCAGGATCCATTAGCTCCATTGCTGCAACCGCACGTGTTGAGATCGCCTCCAAAGTCGGAATTGATCCCGAGAGCGTCGAAGGTTTTGGTTTGTCGCATTCAGTCGTGGACGCAGGATCCTACTCGGTGCGCTACAAAGGTCTGACGGGCCAGGTAGGGTTCACGAGAACCGGAATTTGTAAGCTGAGCGGTGACCTTACCCCTCGAGTGCAGTCGTACATTGAGACAACTTTAATGGCCGGCCTCAAGAAATGAATGCATCTCAGCTGAACCACGGTAGTGAGATCCGACTGAGTCATCCTCAGGGAAATTTGTGGCTCCATTGTTGAATATACATTAGGCAAGACGATGCGAATATATATTGGATACCAAGACGGCACAGGCACAGTCACAGAGAGGGAGATATCAGACCTGCGCAAGGAAGCTGATAATACTATCGATGCTTTTTGCCACCTTCGAAACGACCGTAGAAGCTTCAATCTTGACCGAATAATATGCTCGGTGGCAATTGATACTGGCGATGATCTCAACCCCTATCAGCTAGTCCCGCTGATGCGAGAGCCAGACTCACTTGACTCGCTCACCTGGAGAGTCAGACCAGCTATAAGGGCTTTGAAGTTTTTTAGCCTAACCACCCGAGGCTTTTCCAAGAGGGAGCGTCAGCACCTGAACAAATTCGTCACAGAGTTGATTGCCCTTCCGCAAAGCGACGAGGAAATCAGTGACTGGGTCTACGATCTTTGGTGCGCTGATTTGTACCAGTACCGTGACGGGGACGACAAAGAATACAAAGGGATACTGGAATACATCCCGCCCTCGCTTCTGGAAGTGTGCCGCGCATACGCTATTAAAATAGTAGGAGGGGCCGCTAACAAACCAGAAAACTCAGGATGGGGTGAAAGAATTGATGAAGAATTCGGGCCACACCCGCTGTTCTGAACCCTCAATAACGGTGCCATGGCTGTTGACGCAAAGAAACATCCAGCCATGGTACAGTTATGAGCAATCTTAATCGCTGATCTACAGCGAGGTAACGCTAGCTAGCCAACCAATCAAAACATAGCTAGTTAATTTTCGCCTAAGTAGCCGCAGACCACTGCATATACTGCAGGTTCTTGGATATAAATAACGGCTAAACTTAGGAATATCATCCCAAAAATCGCGGACACCACTCCCCTTACGATACCGAAGTCATTGACGCCTCGCTGGAGTTTTACCGAGCAGACGGTAAATGCAAGGTAAAATACGCCGATCAAAAAGTTCGACGTCCTCGAAACAGAACTTGCGGATATCGCTGCAGTGACATTCGCTCCAAATTCCCCAAGCTCACAGCTATGCGCTAAAGCGGTCATTCTCGAACCCAGCGCTGGCATCTCAGCGATCTTCATGAAGACTAGGCAAATCGAGATATAAAAAAATGAGTTGATCGTAGAAAACAGCGATCCTTTTCCAAACATGAGACGTGCGCCAAACCAAAAGCAAGCGCCATAGAGGATTAGGAACATGCAATTCAGGACAACCATGACGGATACAAAGTCCTTACTGAGCTCTACCCCAATCCCTTTCAGCGATGGAAAGCTTAGTAGTGATAACGCAACGGCCATTACGAGCCCGATCCCGCTGGCTTGCGCACACCAGTAATTACGCAGCTTCATATCTTTGAAAAATTCGGTCGGAGTAATTATAGAACGCTGTAGATCTTTAGCTCCAGCCACGAACGTGGGAAAAACACTCTTGATCACAGAAAATATACCGTCAGACACGCACAGACCCTTAGCTAATTAGTGAACATATATCATCGGCGGCACTCACTAATTCCTTAGCGAAACTAAAATATTTTTTCACTGGTATTTTTTGAGCGTTACCTGTTCGTTCGCAGCATTCTTCTCAATGCGTAGAGATATGCCACGCGCTTTAATACGGTTATGATTTACATCAACTAGAACAGCGCGATCCTCCACCCTTCGATGGGGCGTTATACCACGAGACTGGGTGTGTGCTCTGCTTAACCGAATCGGCGCTCAAGAATTCAGGAAAGCCCTCATGGCCCAGCCGCTTTTCGACTTTGACCTCAAACGCGTCTCACATCAGCACTACATAACAGGGAAAGCCGCCATCAATTTTCCCTATTCTGGGAGCAGAACAGGGGGATGGCATTTCCTTTCCTATTTTGATCGGGAATCCGGCGTAGCCAAGGTGTCATTGGCAGGCATTCATTATCCTGACACCACCGACTATTTTGGCGACCTTGGCATCACAGACGTGACTGATCGGTTAGCTGTCCTTCGCTGGTCTGTGGAGGGCCAACGTCTGTTCATGGCCGATCACTACAGAGCCGCTGCGGACATGATCGTTAGATGGGCATTGAGTGAGTCCATCCACTGCAGCGTCGAGGTTGATGATTGGTTCTCCTCTAGAGCTGAAAGACAGCGACTGCTTGAGGTTCTAGATACAGGAAGTCAAAGCTTTCCGAGGTTGGTAGATTGCAAAAGGTGGAAGCTTGGCTCCGTACGCAAACCTGAAGCTCGGGTAGATAAGTATTACCCATCGCGTGCTCCACAGACCAAGCACCGCGGGCAAGTACAAACGGTGAGTGCAGCCTTCTGGCCCCCTGTCAGCCCAGGTCGTGCTCTGCCAAAACATCGGGCAAACCTATGCGACTACCCGCACCGTTTGAGCCAGCGGTGAGATGAACTAGGCTCTGTGCATCATCCCAAGGAAGACCGCCATGCCAGATAACTCGAACTACAAGATCGCCACGGCGGACGCCCTTACATTGCTGCTGCATAACCAGCACGCACTAGGTGCAGCAATAGAAGAAATAACCAAGTGGCTTTCAGAAAATGGCGTGGGAAGCGTCGCCGCTCATGCGATGTCGGCCATGGAAGCGCTGGACGCAAATGCTCAAGCCATCACCGATTCCATTTTGAGGGTTCGACAGTCTTAGGTGCTACTACCCCGAGCCCTGCGCACCTATCGCACACTGCCAATTCGACTGAACGATAAGGAAAAGAATGTTCCCACCAATGGCGAATCCCAACCTCGAAATTACCGCCACTGAATTCGAGTTCTTGGTCAGAGACTGGATCCTCAAACAGGGAGGTGAACTGACATCGCTGGAGGAGAGGCACGACGTCAAGGTGGAGGCCTTCGACTCAACCTACCAGATCGATGTGCAGGCGAAATTCCAGGCCTTTGCAGGCGCCGAATTCATCGTGCTGATTGAGTGCAAAAAGTACCGTAACCAATCCGGCCACATTCTCAGAGGAGAAATCTCGGCCAACGGTGTAGTGGGAAGTGGCGCACCCGCCGAGCACGAAGCACATTCCTATTGTTAAGATGAACTTGTTCATGGTCATCCTTGATGAAGTGATGGAACTAAAGACTAACGTTCGAAAATCCAAAATGCCATCATGCCGTTTTGATAGTCCTGAGCGTTGCGTACGTCTCAATCTGAGAGCGCCTAAAATGCGATGGGCCGCCCATTCTATGGACAACTCTTCCAGTGCCCTACCGACGCATCCTCAGTTTCGGAGATCTATAGCCCGGCGCTTTTGCTTTTATTGGTTTGTATTTGCAGACAGGAAAACCAGAGCAGGACTTGTAGTCCCCGAATTTACCGGTACGCGGCAAGATGACGCCATGCTTGCACACTGGGCAGCGCTCCTCCTTGATCGGCTCACCCTTGATGTCGGTCACTGCGACCACACCATCATTTACGAGCTCTGTGAGGAACTGTGAGTTTCTCGCGGTGACGGTGAACATCACTACTGAGCGGCGAGCACGAGTCAGTGCCACATAGAAGAGACGCCGCTCCTCTCCGTGCAGAAAGGTGTCACCTTCTGGCATCACCAGCCTAAACACTGGGTCGTCGCCTTTCAGGCTTGGGAAGCCGCGAACGACCATGTTCGGCAGGATCACGTAATCGGCTTGATCACCCTTTGAGGTGTGAATCGTTTTGAACCGGATGTCGAGCCGATCGCCATAGCGCTGCTTCCAGCTCTTGGGAACAAACTGCTCATCGTTTTTGTATCGACCTAGCACAAAGACAGACACCAGTCTGTCTTTGGCTGGAGCGGTATGACCGTTCGATAAGCCTAAGTAGAGGTCGTCAAGATATTGCCGAACACCGTCCGGCAGCTCATCCCTATTGGCTACTTGGAAAGCATTGAAAACGGGCCCGATAGGGTCGGTTACGGAAATGACTGTCTTTTTCAGTTGAGCTGGGTTCTTGGCTACAAATTGGCTAGAGGCGTCACATATTGCCTGTGGGCAACGATAAGTTTTTTCCAATCGGAAGATTTGCCCATGACCATACCAGTCAACGAAACCAGTCATCACTGACACGTCGGCGCCCGCAAAGCGGTTAATCGATTGCCAGTCATCCCCTACCGCAAACAAATGGCTATGGGGAGCCTGCACCAGCGCACGGCAGAGCCGAGCGCGCGCGCGTGAAGCATCCTGGTACTCATCCGCCATCACCAATCGATAAGGCGAAGGGAAACCATGCTCTAGGTGGTCAGCTGCCAGGTTGATCATGTCCTCAAAATCGATTCCTCGATCTTTTTTCAGCGCATCGTCCCATCCTTCGATCACTGGCAAGGCAAGCTCCAGGAACATCTTGTAGCGAAATTTGAATACGCTCAGCGGAAGTGCGTCATAACGCTGATGGAGTTGCTCCGATGTCAGGCTGTTGCTCTTGTAGTGCGAGATGAAAGATCGAAGCACTTTGAGCATATCAAGATGCTCCAGGGGGATGAGGCCTGAACTGGGTATCGGGCGGTCGGGGTTGGGATCTAGCACTACCCCTCGGGACATCAGCTCGCGTGTGAGATACGCAAAGATCTCACCGGTATTAACCTGATGCGAGGTGGACTCTATGAGCTTTGTTCCATAGGCCGCGTGAGTATTACGCTTCCATGCAGCATCATCTGCATAGTCTTTGAAATGCTCAGGCGCGTGTCCATCGCCATCGAATGCAAAGTGCTCGTGATAAAGGTCGAGGAGCGGGTAGTAGAAATCTGGAAAGTACTGTCGCCTTTCTGCGGTTGCCGTATCGTGCTCATATGGCCTTTCGTACAGGTACTCGACGCCGTTATAGAAAAGCCAGTTGGCAATCAATCGTTCTTGCTGGCTCGCCACATGCTCGCCGTTTAGTGTGATTAATCTTGCCTCACCATCCCGGTCAAACGCTTCCGCCACATCACGCAGGACTGCACCTGAGTGATCCCTACCAAATACGAGCCTGAACATATCCCACTTGGTACGAAACTCGACCGACCGATCTTTTAAGCTGTCGACGATTTCCCCTAGCTTTTCGAGACCGAGTTCTGTTTTGGTAGCCCACCTGGGAACGTTAGGCTTTTTGCCGGTGGCTCCACCAATGATTTCCAGCCCCAACGAATGGAACGTCATCGCGTTGATGGTGATGCCCGTCATCTCCAAACGCTCTAAGGATTGAGCAGCTCTTTCCTGGAGTTCCTCGGCTGCGTCCTTGTTGAAGGCGAGCATGATGATTTCAGAGGGAGCCACTATGCCACGGTGAACGGCATAAATCGCTTTTGCCACCATGGTGGACGTTTTACCCGATCCTGCCGACGCGATGAGTTGAACACGATTGTCAAAACAAACTGCGGCCTTAGCTTGTTCGTCATTAAGCTTTCGCGTCTCAACCCTGTTGAGCAAATCTTCACAGGCATCGAGTTCGCGCGTCATGTGGGCTTCGTTACGGGCTTTCCAATGATCGGGCCAATTCTGTGACCATTGGCGCAAGCGAGCCTCAATGCGCGGTTTGTTATCGCCCATAGCTGCCTGAATGACCGGGGAATCAAATAGGGCTTTGAGTTCAGCGGTGTTGATTCCCAACGCGTTTTTTTTCGTCAGGAGGTCATGCTGCATGTCGCGGGTGAACCAGCGGTTCTGTACATCTGCCGAAGTTCCTACCCGATCAACATCCTTGAGCCAGCTGATGATTTTTGCGTAATTCGACCGGAACTGGTGCCTGCTTAGTGCGGCATGTAGATGCTGATTGAGCTCCGTGCGAGTGGAATGTGAAAGCCCTACTAGGTGCAGCTCTCGACCACCCCATAGCTTCAGGTTCGTCCATAACAGGCCACGCTGGTATTTCAGTGTTGTGAAGGCTTCCGGCGGGATCGTAAAGGCTTGATCGTCTTGCGAGACGACGAGCTGTTCATTTTCAATCTTCAGTATCCATGACCCAGCTTTTCTAAACAGCCGAGCCCAAAAGGAAGGTTTCCATTCCATTGTAGTGCCCAAAAAATCAGCGATCGCGAGAGAAACTTTGGCGCTCGTCTGCCGACATCACGTGAATGTCCGTGTACTGCTTGCCGTCATCGTATTGGCCAAGTGTGTAGGTCATCCACACAGGCTGCGCCAACATGCCCATGTTGGACTCCACGGACGCCTTGGCGAAGCATTTTTTTCGCCCTGACTCCTTGTTGGACGAAAGGCTCTCGACTTCGTGGATGCCAGTAACTTTGGCCCAGACACCGCGCCCTTGTCGGTTGATTACGTCAACGTAGCTGTTGCGGGAATTTTGGGCCTTGAGAGTCAACGCATCTTTGACCTGTGGGTCGGAACAGGTTCGGCCGTCCGCCAGAGCAATGCCCGAGCACATCATGGACAGGTATGCGCAAGCAGCGATTCGAGTAAGGGTTTTTTTGAACATTGGAGCAATCCTAGATTCCGTATTTTATGTATTGCAGGTTGCTTTCAGGTGCAGTGATGATAAGGCAAAGAGCCATCATCGATGTCGATGAATTCAGAAATTTTGCATTCCCTACCGAATAAGGAGATCAGTTGCCTCTTTTCACTGGTCACGCTTCCCAGGATCGCGATGCATTGGCGATCACTATTCCCTGATGGCGTTACCGGTATGCTTCTGCCAGAGCCACATTGCATGACTTAAGCCTCAGCTTCACCGAGTAAGGGGCATCCCCCGCCGCCCCGCTAATTTCCATTTAATCCCGCATCACGAGTCAACAGTCGTCTCTTCCACTCGTCCTCGAGCTGAAGCATCTGTTTTTCACCGGTGTGTTTGTCTGCGATTTCTAGAATCGAGAAATAAAAACCGTTGGTGAAGATGCTTCCCTTTTCTTTCTCAAGCGCCTTGAGCCGCACATTTCCGCCATGCCCACCTCGAGCATAGGTTTCCCACCTCGACCAGATACCTCCATCACCCGTCGCACTCCCGACATAAAGCATCCGGTGCTCTCGATCCGATATGAGGTATACGCCAGCGACGCTTCTTAAAGCAGATTTCCACGAGTCGATCTGCTCCTTCACAACAACCTTTAGGGTTCCGTGACTGATATCAACTGCTTTGAACCCTGGAAAGTCACCCACTGTAAGTCGCTTGGCCCGTAGAGAATGAACGCGCATCTCAGGTAGTACTTTGTCCGCGTAGACATAGGACTGACGCCCCGTCCTTGAATATTCGAGGATGAGTCGCCCTTCCAGCTCTTCAAAGCCACTGATGTGACGATAGGAATATTCCCACTTAGTCTTCTTGCCTGCAGGTCTTGCCTTTGGCACTAGCTGGTCGTAGACGCCCGCGAACAACCATCGCTTCGTACCTGGTAGCTGGATGAGGCTGATTAGGTACTGGCGGCTGAAGTTCTTCGCGTTTTGATAGGACTGCCACGTGTCAAATGTGCCCGCGATGAACTGGTCGATCGGCTCTTCGACCTGATTAAAACCAGCTAAGTGCAGCTTGGATTTTTTTAGATCAAGATCAGGCATGCAATGGTGCAGGAGAGTCAAAAACAATTCAGAGTCCATTCATAAAGGTGGGAGGATTTTTGTTGGAAAGGTCAGAACGTCGTGGAGGTCGGAATCATATCTGATCTCGCTTGCGATGTTATCGATGAGTCGTTCAATCAACTGCTCACGCAAGCTAATGCGATGCATGCCAAATCGTGCTCGCCTTCAGCCTAGGTCAATCATCAGAGTAACTGCGGCACTAATCGAGCATGACGGGCTCTCTGTATCTGCTGAGATTTGAGAATTCTGGGCCGGTGAAGTGCGGATATTGCGAGACGAACCAATCGGCACTGACCTAGAGCAGCTTCCAGTTTGCAGTCCCCCGCTATTTCGCCAGATCACGCGAGCGTGCCTCATACACTCTTATGGGCATACGAGGAGTACTCGTTGTACTCCTCGTACTCTTTGCCAATTAAGACGTGGAATAGCTGGGCTCATGCAACATAGCTAGCCAGTATCCTAGGGTGAAGGGAGATCTGATGCGTATATGCACCGTCCTTTTTAGCTCCAAGGTCGCGCCCTTTCCGTTTTGGTTGAACGCAAGGATTTGCGCACGGACGTGGGTATCTTTGACTGGGGCATCGGCCTCATCAAGAAATTGACGAACGATGGAATCCGCCAAGCTCGCTTCAGTAGGAAAGGTTGGCTTCTTCTGCCTTATGTGCGCCTTGAACTCGATAACTTTACCCAACATGGCTGGCTAATCTCATTTTCCGGGCTTTCTTGCGGTTTGGATCTGATCCGCATTGGCTATCAACGCCTTGGTTACAGCTTGGCTGATGATTTCGTCAACGCCTCCCAGCGTTTTGATACGCCCTTCCCTAGCGGCTCCTCCCGAGCTTGTTTTGCCAGTACGAGGGTTTCGGTATGGTTTCGTGAATGGATCAGACATGGGGTACTACCTCCATTGAGACAGTCCTATCCGTTGATCATATGCTTCTGCGGTTAGCAGACTGAATTTACCGCCGAATGGCAGGGCGAATAGTTCCTTTGTAGGCGTGCCGCCTCCGGCGGATGGCTGTCGTAAACCGCGCCCCGCAATGCGGGTCTCGGCCCTGGCGGGCTTTCATCCTTCACGCCTGAGCGCTCCCCTTGCTAGAGCGCTCTGTGCCCCGAAGCTCATTCGATACCCAACCAATGGGGACGCCACTTACCCGTAGCGCTGATGGTGCGACGTGCAGCGCTCTCCGGAAAGCAGTGATGCAGTAATTGAGCATACGCTGTAGACGCTGACGCTGAATTGACCCACGTGCCGACGTAAAACTGCCCCACCCCAAGTAGGTGGAAATCCAGCATAGGCAATGGTTCGCGAGAAATAAGACTGGGGCAGTGACATCTCGGCCACTGGGTCAATTCGGCGTCAGCACCAACAGCAGGACTGCTCCGTTGCTGAAAACGCGGGCCAATCCTGAAATTCCATTTATTCCAAATATGCCTGGAAGTTTACTTTACAAAACGTTTTCCCACGTCTAGCCTCACCTCATCAAAGGAGAGGCGTACAAATGAAAACCAACCAGCATCTAGAGTTTGTCCATCCTACCGATCCCATTTCGTTGCGAGCTTTGCTAAAGGAGGTCGATGAGATATTCGACGTCCAGGTCACCGCACTGTCCACGCTCTACAACATTAATAAGTCCGCAGCCAAGCTCACACTCGGAAGCGCGGATCGTCCCAAATATCTTGCACAGGTTTGCTACGAGTATGCAGTGGAGGGAAAGTGGTCTTCCCAGGGACACGACAATGACGCGGACTGGTTGGACTTGAGCGCGTTTGTAGCGACTGGCCGAATCTACGTGGAGCACTACGGGGCTGCGCCACCTAAGGCGTTAGAGAAGGTGTTGGTGATGGGAGGGATTCGCGCGAGCTTGGACTCCGAACGATCCGACATCGAAGGGATTCCAGCCGTGCTGGAGGGACTTTATTCCGAATGTCTCACACTGCTCGAGATCGCGATCATGGCGCAGATGTCTGAAAAGTCCGTTCGAAACGCGACCTTGCCAACGGCTCAAGATCGTCTGCTGACCACCAAGCAAGGTACTCGAACTGTAGTCGAGCTATCTGAAGCATTACGTTGGTTGTCTGGTCGTCGAAGCTTCAATCCAACACAGGTGATCTGATCATGGGACTCGCAAAGCAAGCTGAAGAGTATTGCGTAGCAAAGCTTAGCCTCAATGCCAAACCGTCTAAGTACATTGCTGGATTCACTACCCGCTTAGGACGGCAGCTTGCTATTGAGCGGGATCGAGGAGCCATCTACTGCTGGACAGAGCAAACATCACTCAGCACAGCACCCTGCTCCCCCGCCGCACTCTATCCTGCGTCCAAAACGCGTACCTCTGCACTCAATGGAAAGCATGCTTCGCGGTTGAGGGTTGGGCAAGCCGCTCAGTATTGGCACTTTGAACACTTTGAAGAATTTAAGCGTTTCATCGAGTGGTATGCGTGATGTAGTCCCGCCTGGTAGGGGGCGGTAATACCCTCCCTCTCGTATGCTGGTTCAAGCCAGCTCGGACGGCTCCCGGCAAATTGGGGAGTCGTTTTTTTCTGATCGCGAATGCTATTTTGGGAGGAGACGTGGCCCATCAGGACGTCATGCTTAGGGCTTTCCAAGACTGTCGCACCAATGTGTAAAGTCATCATTTCATCTGACTCACTCACTATGTGACCTACAACCCCCTATCCGTTAGACATGAATCAATCCCTTCGATGGCCACCTGAAGTTTCTGCCTGAGCAATGGGAGTTCTGAAGCCGTCAACGCTAGCGGCCTCCCTGCCATACCGAGAAATGCAGCCAGGGCCAGATCAGAGTGCTTGATCAGTGCCACCAAATGTTCACCGCGCGGGCCGTTATGTCCAGCCATCCAATTTTTAACAGTTCGCTCATTCGCGTTCGTCCAACGCATCAGAGTTTTGGTTGCTTGATGCGTTTCACCTAGCTCCATGTGGAGAGCCCTGGCTATTCCGGCCGCATACTCCTTTTGGGCCAGAAAAGAATTGCCCGTTTTCGTGAACATTTTTTCCTCCCCGATCTTCTACCTTCTTTAGAGCCATACAGAAAAAGTGCGGTAACTAAAACGGCTCTGACGATGCCTTGGTGGCCGCGAGAAAGTTGAGGATGCTGTCGATGCAAAACCTCATTGGTGTGGGTAATACACTCAATGAACCGAGCACGGCCTTGGCAGCGGCGTACGTCCGGATGTCCACTGAGCATCAGCAATACTCGACCGAGAACCAGCTCGATACCATCCGCCTGTACGCTGTTACCCACGATCTTGAGATCAACAAGGTTTATACCGACGCGGGCAAAAGCGGCCTACGCCTGGAGGGACGTGATGCGCTGAAGCAACTGTTCTTCGACGTGGAAAGCGGTCGTGCCGATTACTCCACAGTCCTGGTCTATGACGTTAGTCGCTGGGGCCGCTTTCAGGATCCCGACGTGAGCGCGAGCTACGAGGTTCGTTGCCGGCAGGCCGGTGTGTCCGTTCAATACTGTGCAGAGCAATTCACCAACGACGGATCGCCTGTCTCCAACATCGTTAAGAGTGTGAAGCGGATGATGGCAGGCGAGTACAGCCGCGAACTGTCAGTGAAAGTCTTTGCCGGACAGTCTCGACTTATCGAGTTGGGATACCGCCAAGGTGGCCCAGCAGGGTTTGGGCTCCGGCGGCAGCTGGTAGACAGCCACGGCTCACCCAAAAATGAGCTGCAGATAGGCGAACACAAAAGTATTCAGACTGACCGAGTGATCCTGGTGCCGGGCCCACCGGGCGAGGTCGAAATGGTGCAGCACATCTATCGTCTGTTCGTGGAGGAAGGTAGAAGTGAACGGGAGATTGCCGATTGGCTGAATGCCCGGGGTGTACTCAACGACCGTGCAAGATCGTGGACTCGCGGCACTGTGCATCAGGTGCTGATCAACGAAAAATACGTTGGCAATAACGTCTGGAACCACAGCTCCTTCAAGCTAAAACAGACGCGTATAGAAAACCCACCTGAAGAGTGGATTCGAGCCAATGGTGTCTTCCGCCCTATCGTGAATTCGATCCTATTTAAGGCGGCTCAATCGATCATCGAGACGCGCTCCTATCGGATGCCCGATGATGAAATGCTGAAGGTGCTCAAGGCCATTTACCAACGCAGCGGATACCTATCGGGCCTAGTGATTGACGAGGCTGAAGGTTGTCCCTCTAGTAGTGCTTACCAGCATCGATTTGGAAGCCTGCTTCGCTGCTACACCCTGATTGGGTATACGCCGGCACGCGACTACCAGTACATCGAAGCCAACAAGCGACTACGGCAGATGCACCCGCTGCTCCTTCAGCAAACCACGTCAAAAATTGCAGAAGTTGGCGGAAAAGTCATAGTCGACCCTCACACTGATTTGATGCTGGTCAACGAGGAAGTAACAGTCTCTCTCGTACTCAGCCGATGTCAGCTGTCTCCAGCGGGCACCAAACGATGGAACATCCGCTTTGATTTCGGCTTGAGCCCCGACATCACTGTAGCTGTGCGGATGAAGGAGCAAGAAGAAGCAGCCTTGGATTACTACGTCCTGCCAGCTATCGACATTGAGACCCCACGGATTCGCCTTGCCGAACGCAATCAGGCCAGCCTCGAAATCTATCGGTTCGACACTCTGGACATCCTTTCTGAGCTATCGCGCCGCAGTGATTACAGGAGAGTGGCATGACGGCGATTCAAGCCCACCGTAGAGCTCTGATGCACATTGCAGAAGAGACTACAATCCAACTCATTCCACTTGACGATATTCGGGTGCTCAATCCAAGAGCGCGCAATAAGCAAGTGTTCGCCAGGCTGGTAGAGAACATATCGGCATTAGGTCTTAAACGTCCCATTACCGTCGCTCCCACGACTAGCGGTACTGAGCCATATGAAATTGTTTGTGGCCAAGGTCGCTTCGAAGCACTACAGGCGCTGGGGGAGAAAAAGATCCCCTGTATCGTAGTCAGCGCTAGCGAGGCGGATCGATACCTGATCGGGCTGGTTGAAAATTTAGCACGCCGAAAACACTCGAACCGTGAGCTTTTGACATCAATTCAAATCCTTTCTGATCGTGGATATACCTGTCAGCAGATAGCCGACAAAACATGCTTGGATTCAGGATATGTACACGGAATTCTTGTGCTATTGCGTCAGGGTGAAGAGCGCCTAATCGCGGCGGTCGAGAAAGGCTGGTTATCTATAAAGTTGGCGATGGAAATCGCTCGCTCAAAGGATGCTGATCTCCAGAAGGCCATGATGGAAGCCTACGAAAGCGGAGTACTGAAAGGCGAGCAATTGATGAGGGTGCGTCGCCTAGTCGATAAAAGGAAAACTTTCGGTAAGCGCTATGGACAGCAGGCGCCACGCACTGACAAGCCAACACCTCAAAAGCTTCTGCACGCTTATCAGATTGAGGCTCGGCGCCAAAAAGTGATGATCAAAAAGTCGGACATCAACGAACGACGGCTGCTAATTATCGTCACGGCAATGCGAAAATTGCTGGCCGATGACTACTTCAAGACGTTGCTTCGAAACGAAGAAATTCCAGACATGCCCAAGCCACTGGCTGACCGGATTTCTGGGGAGACGCAGTGATGACAGAGATCAAGCAGGCATTCGAGCAGCGTGTTATCGCGATTCCCCTGCAGCGAATCCTTCCATCCCGAAAAGTCGAACAACTGATACCTGGAAGTAAAAAGTACTCCAGCATTTTGAGTTCAATAAGAGAGCTCGGAATTGTCGAGCCGTTGGTGGTTCATCCTAAGCCGGTAATCGCGGATGGGGTATCTTCGTTCATGCTTTTGGATGGGCATTTTCGCTTAGAGGCACTCAAAGCATTGGGGGCGACCGATGCGCTATGCCTAATTTCTACCGATGATGAGGGCTTTACCTACAATCGGCAGATCAACAGACTTACCCCAATCCAAGAGCATAAAATGATCATTTCCGCGTTGAAGAAAGGTATAGAAGCCTCTCGCATAGCTGCAGTGCTCGGGATAAACGTCGATAGAATTTACGAGAGAGAAAATCTACTGAAAGGTATTGCCCCGGAGGTTGCAGAGATGCTCAAGGTGCGGATGGTCTCGCAGGACGTCTTTCGATCCCTTCGACAGATGAAGCCAATTCGGCAGATCGAAACCGTTGAAATGATGATCTCAGCCAACTGTTTCACGAGAAATTACGCACGAATGGTCTTGGCTGCGTCACGGCCAGAGATGCTGGTGGAGATTAAGAAAAAGCCAAGTGATGTCAGTGCGGTCGACATTGCCCGTATGGAACGAGAGATGGAGAACCTCCAGCACGACTACAAGCAGGTTGAAGACACGTTAGGTGAAACGATGCTGGTCTTGGTCGTAGCCAAAGGTTATCTCGTACGTCTCCTTCGCAACGATGTCATTGCAGGCTATCTCACACGCTACTATGCAGAACTGCTCGAGGAGCTAGTTACCATCATGGAAGCTGTAACCTCTGATGCGAGGCAACTTGAACGTGAATAGCTATCACCTGCTAGGCTGACCTCTTCCACGGAGGAATCAAGATGTCGAACGCAGACCTACTCCCTTCTCTGCTCTTCAAGATAAATCAGAATCAGCTAGTCCTCGAAGCCGCGATCATGGAGCTGGCACTCTGGGTCGAGCAACGCGGATCAGCGGACGTCGCTGGCAACGTGCGCGGTGCTTTGCACACAATCAGCAAGAACGAGGACTTCATCAACATGACGTTAGCGGTGCTCATGACGCCTGAGTGAGCAGCTCTCCAGCTTGTAGACTAGCCGGGCCAATCGGCCCGAAGGATCGACCTCCCCGTTGACGCCACTTCATACCGCAGCTTAGCTACTGGCAAGTGATGACTCGAGAGCGAAATGAATTGAACACAACCTCTCCTCTCACCGCCCTCGAGGTCTGCCAGGTACTGACGGATGTCGCGCTCAGCAAACGCATCATGATCCGTAGCTCCATCCAGTCTTGGAGCGAGATCTATCATGGCCTCATGCCCGTGAGCACTGATGGCTGGGTACTCACGCTATTCAATGACTGTGACACCCTTGACTACTGCGAGTACTGCAGGTCGCCTGATGGCCGAGTCGGTACGCTTGAACTCTGGCAGCGGGACGGTAAGCGGATGGCGAACACACCTACCGAACTCCAGCATTTAGGGCGATGGTGTCCGCGTATTTTTAAGCGGACGCGATCGCCCTTATCGCCAGGATTTTCATGCGCCAACGAAGCTCTTACCCGAAATCGTTCAAAGCCCAGGTCGTCCAGGAGTGCCTGCAACCCGGAGCGACGATTTCCAGCGTAGCCATCCATCACGGCATTAACGCCAACGTGATCCGCAAGTGGCTGCCGATTTACCGAGATCAATCCCCCGCAACCCTGCCAGCGTTCGTTCCCATAAAACCGGCACCAAGGCGCGCAACAGAAGAAATGGTGATCATCTCGCTACCTCTAGGTGATAAATCCATCACCGTAAAATGGCCAGCCTCAGATCCGGATGGCTGCGCGTGTTTCATTCGTGGCCTGGCCCAATGATTCGCGTCGATGCCATCTGGCTCGCCACCGAGCCCATGGACATGCGTGCCGGCACTGAGACCGCATTGGCCAGAGTGGTCGCGGTGTTCGGTGCGGCGAAGCCGCACTGCGCGTACCTCTTTGCCAATCGCCGGGCCAACCGCATGAAAGTCCTGGTGCACGACGGCGTTGGTATCTGGCTGGCGGCGCGGCGCTTGAATCAAGGTAAGTTTCATTGGCCAGGCATCCATCGTGGAACGGAGGTCGAGCTCGACCCCGAACAACTTCAGGCGCTGGTACTTGGATTGCCCTGGCAACGAGTCGGTGCTGGCGGCGCAATTACATTACTTTAAACGCTGCCTTTTAGCTGTAGCACTCGGGCTGCTTTGGTAAAATCCACGGCATGACTTCTTTGCCCGATCTCGACCAAATGACTCCCGAACAACTGCGCACGCTGGCTGCGCAGTTGATGTCCAAGATCGACACCCAGGACAGAAAGATTCATCGTGATGAGACGATCATCGAGCAACTTACCCACGAGATCGCCATCCTCAAACGGCACAAGTTCGTCAAGCGCAGCGAACAGATCAGCCCGGCGCAAGGCAGCTTGCTCGATGACCTTCTCAACACCGATCTTGAAGCCATCGAGGCGGAGCTGAACGCACTTCGGCCAGAACCTGCGGCAACGGAACCACGCCAGCAACCCAAGCGTGCGCCGTTGCCGCCGCAGTTCCCGCGCACTGTGATCCATCCCGAGCCGGACAACACTCAGTGCGCTTGCGGCTGCCAGCTTCAGCGCATCGGTGAAGACGTCAGCGAGAAGCTGGACTACACGCCGGGCATGTTCACCGTCGAACAGCATGTTCGTGGGAAATGGGCCTGCCGGCAGTGCGAAACACTGATCCAGGCCCCGGTGCCGGCCCAAGTGATCGACAAGGGCATCCCGACCGCAGGCCTGTTGGCCCATGTGATGGTGGCGAAGTTCGCCGACCATTTACCGCTGTACCGGCAGGAAAAGATCTTCGGCCGTGCCGGCCTGGCCATCCCGCGCTCGACACTGGCGCAGTGGGTGGGTCAAACCGGCGTACAGCTTCAGCCGCTGGTCGATGCGCTGCGCGAAGCGGTGCTGGCCCAGCGCGTAGTCCACGCTGATGAAACGCCGGTACAAATGCTGGCGCCCGGCGAGAAGAAAACTCACCGCTCCTACGTCTGGGCCTACAGCAGCACGCCATTCTCGACACTCAAGGCCGTGGTCTACGACTTCAGCCTCAGCCGTGCCGGCGAACATGCGCGTAATTTCCTGAGTGCGTGGAACGGCAAGTTGGTCTGTGACGACTTCGCCGGCTACAAGGCCAGCTTCGAGCTGGGCATCACCGAAATCGGCTGCATGGCGCATGCGCGCCGCAAGTTCTTCGACCTGCATGTCGCCAATAAAAGCCAGTTGGCGGAGCAAGCGCTTCACTCGATTGGCGGGTTGTACGAAATCGAGCGCCACGCCAAGGAAATGAGCGACGAAGATCGCTGGCGACTACGCCAGGAAGCAGCGGTGCCCATTGCTGAAAAACTGCATGAATGGATGCTGGCCCAACGCGAACTTGTGCCCGAGGGCTCGGCTACGGCCAAGGCCCTGGATTACAGCCTTAAACGCTGGGTAGCGCTGACGCGCTACCTGGAGGATGGGGCTGTACCCATCGATAACAACCAGATCGAGAACTTGATCCGGCCGTGGGCGCTTGGGCGGTCGAACTGGTTGTTTGCTGGGTCGCTGCGCAGCGGCAAGCGGGCGGCGGCGATCATGAGCCTGATCCAGTCGGCGCGCATTAATGGGCATGATCCGTATGCTTACCTCAAAGATGTGCTGAGGCGGTTGCCAACGCAGAAGGCTAGTGAGATTGAGCAGCTTTTACCGCATCAGTGGATGCCCGCTTGATCTGGCCGAGACGTGCTCCAAGTACGATTACCAATAAGTCCCCCCCAAAAAAACAAGGACGATGAATGAAACAATTCGAGATCCATCAGATCACGCACTTGCCACCGAAGATTCTGGCATTGGAAAAAGAGGCGGTTGAGGAAGGTTTCAGGTTTATCACCCGGTTGATTGACGAGTGGCACTCGGGGACGAACCGTTTCGATGCACCCGGCGAGTGTCTTATGGTGGCGCGCTTGAACCAGCAACTGATAGGCGTCGGGGGCTTGTCCATTGATCCATATGCGGAGGCCAATACGGCAAGGCTACGCCGGGTATATGTCGCAGCTTCGTCAAGAGGACAGCATGTTGGCCAAGCTTTAGTAAAAGCGCTGCTGACACATGCGGCTCTTCGCTTTCGGAGCGTGCACCTTTCTACTGATACTCCCGAGGGCGATTCGTTTTATCTGCACTGTGGTTTCATACGAACAGATATTCCTCATGCTACCCATGTCATGCAGCTAGGCAACAGCTGATGTAGGCAGCCATCATATTGCTGACAAGGTGTATCTGCCAGACGCTTACGCGGGACGGCGCTGATCCTGTCGAGCTATTGAGCGCCTGGGAGCGAGAACAGCTTGAGCGACTGCTCGCTGGGCTATGAGCCTTCATGCAAAACGGCAGGTGAGGGTTTGGCCACTTCAAGTCATCTTTAAAGCTGCATACAAGACTGGAGCTATGACATCATTTTCATCACAGACGATTGCCTCCAAGCCTTGGTAGGCTTACCAGAATTTTTAACCTGCAATCCGGGTAACTGCCAATCTGCGATGCAACCACAAAAATAAACGGCCCTGCCCTCTCCAACTGCTCAATGCACCAATCGAATAGCGAGTGCCTGGCTTCCGAATAGGAGTAACAAATTGCTTAACCGTCCCGACAAAGACGCGCTCCGTGCAATGCTGGAATCCCAAGTTCAAGAAAAGCTGCAGCACGACCCTGACGCGGTAACGACCTATGCAGCCCAGCCTTTACCAGACAGAAAACCGTACACCAGCAAACCCACGGTTCAGGACAAGGCATTTCACAGAGAGCTCGAGCAGATGCGTGCTGACGCCGAAGCTGGAGTGATACATACGCCTAAGCGCGAACTGGAGGACGGAGGCGCTCCTAGCCTTAAGCTTGATGATTATCCTGATCTGTATACGTGCCACTGAGAATCTACAGGCGGGAACGGCTTGCCGGCTCATAGCAAAGGAGACCACACGTGAAAAAGCCACCTATGAAAATCATCATCGAAGAATGGGATGGTGACGGTGCGATTCGAATTCCGGACGAAGCGCTGCAGGAGCTCGAACTGGATGTCGGCGACGCTGTGTACCTGATAGAAGAATTTGTCGGCAACACGCGCTGCCTTGTCCTATCAACGACGCCTCGGATTGCGGATCGAATAGACGAGATCACTGAAACCTGGGATAGCGCACGGCTTGGTAACGCCCCTGAGAAATGAGACAGCTGCAATGCGTCGTGGTGGGCCAAATGTGGAGTGACCCGCCAAAGACATGTGAAGACTTGGCGTCGAGCCGGGCTTAAGCCCGAAGGAGCGATAGCCGTAGTAGCTTTGCTCCACAGCCTAACTAGGCGCCTATCGAATCTCACACAGGAACCACCCTCTGCATTCGACCGATGAGATCGAGCACAGCGTTCGTCTCCACCCTCGTCCTCAGAATCTTAGTGGACGCTTTGAACCGAGCCCTCGAGCCGGCGAGCTCATATTCTGTTGCAGCGACGACGTTGTCCTCGAACAGGGACAATGCTTGCTCAAAGACAGCAAAGCGTATCGGAAGCGGAGTGAAGAACCGTAGTCATCAGTGATCAACGCGGCTGGCTTCGCCTTTTGCTGGCCACTCACCATCCGTAGCTTGACGTGTGGCTTCCGCCTCAAGCTGTTCCTGCGCAAGTCGCCAGTAGAACTCCTCAGCCCCTTCCCGACGACCATCTTTTTCCCACAACTCATAAGCTCTTTCTCGGACTTTCGAATCGTCAATCATGGTCATTCCTCTCTGAGTCGCTACTTGATCCTGGTTCTTAAACTAGCTGATCCCAAAGGTACGGCTCATAGGTCATCCTCAGCTTTGGCTAGCAGAGCGTCATCCGCGAGGGGTTCAAGCAGCGCCTCGGCAATCTCGCCAAGCTTGCCCAACGGGTGATCACAATTGCCCAGCAGTTCCGCTGTAGCAGTCTTGTCGGCATGTCCTCGCTCGGTGGTGATGATCAGCCAGCCCAGCGCCGAGGTATGCACCTCGTTATCGGCAAGACGGTTGTTCACGTACTCATCCACTGCCAGGGCGAACTCTTCAGCAGTCACACTTTGCTTAGGATGCATGCGACGTTGGAACGACACGCTGTTGCCGCGCAGAAGCTCTTCCGCTGCGTTGTAGAGCCATTCCGCTCGAGCGGCGTCCTCCGGGCTTTCGCTCACTAGAGGGGGATGATGACGAACATGTTTTAACGGGGAAAAATGTGTTGTGTTCATGATCGTCTCCAGAGCGAGCACGAAGGTTTGTCGCTCGTGGCTGACTGCTGAGGAATTAAATACCTTATATCCATATTGACCGCAGACGTTGCGGCAGAGTCCATCGGCGATGCGCCCTTACGTCAGTCCAATCAGGCTGCCAAAACGATGCATACACACTCTCCAAACCCCCTTTTACTGGTCGTCCTCTCCTTCGAACTTCACGGATTCCATGGTGATCTACCAAAGCACACACCTGATGGTCTTTTGTGATGAACGACATTCGCAAAACACAAGCGCTGGCATCGTGGGAAAAACTGTTTAACCAGCCTGAGATTCGGATGGACGCAGAGGAGCAGTACGAGGCGCTGCTGCATCTCGCGGATGAATTTGAAGATCAGGGTTTTATCAGTCCACAAGAACGAGGAAGGCTCATCGAGAAGGCAACGACCCTCTACGCGCGATATATCGAGGGTATAGGCGAAGGCACCTAGCGCTCGCCTAACTGAACTCCCCTGCCCCGACAAGGCTCGAAATAATTCGAACGTCAAATGCGGCTAGGACTGATGAAGCACCGGACTGAGCGGTGCAAACGGGATTTGCTACTCTGTATTGGATCTTTGGAGCATAAGAAAGCAGCTTGGGTGAAGGATGGTGGGTCGTCACTTGACGCCTGATCAGATGACCAGATGCCTACCAAGCTGCTGTTACGAAGCTAGGCCACATGCCTCTCTGTCTGCTTGAGACTAATCGCGAGCCGCCTTGCACACCCCACACCCCAGGCTAAAGCACGAGTCATTGACTCCCCCGGTCTGGAATCAAATGCCTCTTCATGCAAAGCCATGCCGCTCGCCGCATACACTCCGATGAACATCTGGGTGCATCCCGAGGGCGATAGCCTCACTTGGACATCAATGAACGTGCCATCGTCTAACGTCTCATCGTGTGTCCGATGGTGAAGTGCTGGATCAGCCCATTGCCAAAACACATCCCCACGAATTCGCATTCCGCACCCTCCTACGACTTTAGTCTTAGTTATCGGAAAACCTCACCTTAGCGCAGCGAGCGAGTGACGCAACGGGGTGCGTGACGATCGAATGAAAAATCGGATAATTGGCCATGATTTCTGTACGCGGTCAGAAATTCTGTACAGGTCATCGCTCTTCTTTTCTAAGGTCGAGGGCATGTGGGTTTACGCGAGAAATTTCGGCATTAGGATCGATGGCAGCGTCAGTTCCTCCATCAAAAAAATCTGAAGCTTAGCCGGGCGCTGCTGGCCCGAAGCATCGACTATAGGAAAAATGGCTCATCACGGCACTTGCTGTTATACCGTCATTCCTGCGATGAGAAGCACGGTGCACGGTCATAAATTGTCTCAGCTTAAACCCGCCCCGTTCTTGAAATCGTCTTGTTTTGCCGGTACTTCTAAGTCACCAATGTCATGCACGGAAAGCGACCATGCACGCAAGATTCAGAGTGATTGAAACCACCACACTGGACGATGGCAGCAAGCGATACAGGGTCGTTGATCTTGTAGAGGGAGGGTCAGCCAGCAAGCATGGCGTGTTCAAAGTCAGGACGGAGGCAGAGGCTGTTTGTTCGCTCCTAAATGCCGAGCATCCGCGTCAGGGTGGTGTAGGTCGTACGTCGCTGAGCATCTGATCTACGCTGATCTCTTCCACGGAGGAATCACAATGTCGACGCAGACCTGCTCCCTTCCTTACTCTACAAGATCAATCAGAACCAGCTAGCCCTCGAAGCCGCGATCATGGAACTAACGCTTTGGGTTGAGCAGCGTGGCTCAGCGGAGGTTGCCGGCAACGTACGCGTTGCTTTGGACACAATCAGCAAGAATGAAGAATTCATCAACATCACGTTAGCGGTGCTCATGACTCCTGAGTGAGTAGGTTTCGAGTTTGTTTGGCTAGCTGGGCCTCGTTGGCCAAAAAGAGCGACTGGACTTGCCCCTACAAAACCGGACACCAACTCCCCGTTAAATTGATGCCGCTGCCAAGCGCCTGAACTCCCTCGGTGAGCGATAGTTCAAAGCGCTGTGCGGATGCTGCTCGTTGTAATGCTCAAAGGCAATTGCCAGGTTACGCAGCGCCGTTTCTCGATCCGGCTTGGGCATGTGCGCCACATAATCCCGCTTGATCGTCTTCACGAAGCTCTCGGCCATGCCGTTGCTCTGCGGGCTGCGCACCGGTGTGGTCACTGGCTGCAAACCGATCTGTCGAGCAAACAGGCGCGTTTGTTCGGCGGTGTAGGCCGAGCCGTTGTCGCTTAGCCACTGCACCGGCATGGCGGGCAGTTGATCACCGAAACGCTTCTCCACACTTTCCATCATCAAGTCGCGGATATCATCGCCGCTGTACCCGGTCGGGCTCGCGACCCAGCCGATGGCTTCGCGATCACAGCAGTCCAGGGCGAAGGTCACGCTCAGTTTGGCGCCGTCCTCGCAACGGAACTCAAAGCCGTCCGAGCACCAACGTGTATCGCTGGTTTCCACCGCAATTCGGCCTTCGTGCCGACGCGGCACACCGGACTGTTTGATCCGGCGCTCAAGCAGCAAGTTGTGATTACGCATAACCCGGTAAACCCGCTTCACGTTGATCGCGGGCAGCAACAGGGTTTCACGGGCGCGACGCAGCAATCCCCAGACTCGGCGGTAGCCATAGCTGGGCAGTTCGCTGACCTGTTGCTTGATTTCGGCCACCAACTCAGCGTCGTTCACAGGCTTGCTTCGCCGTACTTTGGGCGATACCGATTGCTTGATTCGAACCGTTAATTGCGAGCGCGCCACACCGAGACATTCGCTGACCAGCTTCACTGGTCGTCCCCCGGCAACAAGGGTGAGTGCGCAATCCATTTACGCGACCGGGCGATCTCCACGGTCTCTTTGAGGATTTCTGCTTCCATCGTCTTCTTGCCCAGCATCCGTTGCAGTTCACGGATCTGCTTGAGTGCATCGCTCAGCTCAGAGGCCGGCACCACGGCTTCACCAGCACTGACCGCCGACAGACTGCCGTCCTGATAGAGCTTGCGCCACAGGAACAACTGGTTGGCATTGATGCCGTTGCGCCGAGCGACGACCGACACACTTTGCCCTGGCTCAAGGCTCTCGCGAACCATAGCCAGCTTTTGCTCCGGGCTCCAGCGGCGCCGCCGCTCCTGGCCCAAAAGCTCCCCATTCTTATCGTTGCTGTTAGTCATAAACATAACCGTTTGCCTATCCCTTATCGTAAGGGGGAAACGGTGTCCTGTCTTTCATGGGGCTCGTTCAATGGGTCGAGATACACTCTTCTGCGACGCACAACCAGGTAGACATTACTGCCGGCAATGAGCGATCTATAGCTGGGATCGTCTTTTACTCTATAGAGGTCAGCCGGTGTCAGTACTGATGGCAAGCTCGAATAAAGATGGGTCGCCTCTTCCGCGGAGAACTGCCGTGTGATTGCAGAGTTATCAAGCATCATCGTTCCTTTTTTATGTCGCGCGCGATAGATCCGTATCCCGGCCGGAGTCTGGCCTAACCCAGCCTCCACTGCAAAGCATGCTTGGGAATTTGCGCTCGGGTCATGAACGATAAAAAAATGGAGACATCCTGTACTGGGCGATAGTAGTAGCTGGGACTAATAGTTTCGGATCAATGCGATCTATTATTCAGTGACATCGGCCCAATACAGAAAATCTGCCAGAGAAATCAGCAGGCTAACAAGTCGCAAATGTCGCTTGCATGTAAGGCATTTGCGCGCCACCTGCTCGTCGGGCTTGACAGTTACGCATCGATCTCAAAAGCAAACGCCCTTAGATTCCCGATCATGCAATAAGCGGTAACCGTTTCGTACGATAGATCACCATTTTTTACAAAAATTTCTTCCAGTTTATTTTTCAACACTATTTCAGCTTTCATTACAAGCATGTCTTGATTGTCATAACGATCCCCTAGACGTGCCTGCCAGTAGATAGTGGTGTTTACACATTCGATCTTGCGCAGGTCATGACTACTTTCAATGACTTCGTGTATGTGGTGATCAATTTTATTGCGCATTCCGGTTATATCGTAGGATATGGTAACGTGCATATACTCCCCTCCGGCTTGAGAGAGGCATTCTCCTGGTTGCCACGAGTCGTTTTTAAGGCTTATTTTGCGTATTGCCATGACAGCTCCATGTTTAGCTGACCGTAATCACACACGGTCGGGATACATTTTTTTTGATATTTTAGGCGAACAGCATTTCGGGATAATTATTTCTAATTCCCCCGAAACGCCGTTCATTCGTGAAGAAGCCGCCGATGTGCCCGCTTGTCGACGACCACGCAACTGCGCAGATGTAGCCATTGATTCCGCCTTGAAAGGAATCCACTTACCCGCATGTTTGGGGTAGCGCCCTCCCCAATCTGCAGTACTTCAAACCGAACCGCCCGGAATCAGGCGATATCGATTACAAGTTTCCCGATAATTCTTCCGGACTCTTGGGCATCATGCGCCGCGTGTGCATCTGCCAGGGTGTAGTGATGAGAATCCAACAACGGCCTTACCTTGCCCTCCTCGATGAGTCGGGTTGCTGCGCGCATGATTTCACCGTGATGCGCGCGTCTTTCCCCACTGAGCAATGGCAACAACACGTATATGCCTGAGAGGGTCACACAACGAAGCGCCCCCCGGGCCAGATTATGTGCACTGAAGGCATAGCAACTGAGTACATGTCCGTACGTACGTGCCGCGATAAGTGAGTCGTCCAATATCTGCCCTCCCACTGTGTCGTACACCACATCGAAGCCCGTAAAATTGGTGTGTTCAACGACGTAGTCTTCGACCGTGCTCTTGCGATAGTCGATTGCAGTAGCCCCAAAGGACTCGACGATTCCACGCTTTTCGGCAGAAGCAGTCGCAAATACCTGAGCGCCCCGGGCGCGTGCAATCTGTACGGCCATGTGGCCCACGCCGCCTGCACCACCCTGAATCAACACCCGTTGGCCAGCGCGAACACCCGCGCGATCAACGAGTCCCTCCCAGGCGGTAAGGAAAACCAAAGGAACCGCTGCGGCTTCACGCATGCTTAAATTTTTGGGCTTGGGTGCCAGCAAGTCGGCATGCACCGCGGCATATTCCGCGAGGGTACCGGGTAGGCCGCGAATTCCCCCCGTCATTCCATACACCTCATCGCCCACCTTGAAGCTGGTGACCCCCTCGCCCAGCGCTTCAACGACACCGGCCAGGTCGGCACCAAGTATTGCCGGTAGTTCTGGCTCTGCGTAAGGCGCCACACCGGTGCGAATCTTGTAGTCGATAGGATTGACGCCGCTAGCCAGAATACGCACGAGTACCTGACCTGGCCCTGCTACAGGACGAGGCACCTGCGTTTCAATGAATTTTCCTTTGTTGTAGTCATTGACTACCAATGCCCGCATGGTTGGGTGACTGGCCAATTCAAACTCCTTAAAACATCAAATTCTAAATATGAATAGCCTATTTCCCTGCCAAATTCGCGCCGCAAGTTAGTCGGCGCGAAGAGTAGCGATTTTATGTGACAATTAAAAAACGCGAAACATCGATCATATGTAGATGGTGCTCAACGTTAGGAATTAGCTCCAGGGCTGGGTAACCCCACGTCCATTTTCAACCTATAAATAGAAAGTTTGAAGTTCAACGTTACGGAGTTGGCCTCATTATTGTTGGTACAAATTATGGGCCTTGAGGAAAGCCCGCCAAGAACGCTACATGCTTTTCCAGGCCGAATAAACAGCCCGCTAAGCGACAATCCGTCGCTTAAAAGGCGACAGTCGCGAAGTCATTCCGCGTTTACTATTCACGGACACTCAATTTTTCTAGGGGCGCATTTTTTTGCTCAAGAAAATCTGGATCCAACCGAGAAATACTGAGCATTAGAAATTGCACTAGCGCCGACGCTCATGACTTAGGAAAGAAGACCAAAGTCCAGTCGGCAGAAAAACAGGTGAAAACCCACTTAAAGAAATATCCGCATAACCGGATTATTACCCAGTCCTAATTCCGAACACTTTCGAACGATGACTTGGTACGCGGCACGGAGCCTGCACTCAGACGCCTAGGTGCCGATTACTACGACCGTGGCTTTACGATAATTTCAAGTGAGAATACAAGTTGGACACTCCCGCAATCTTGTCGAGAGGCGCTCAAACGTCTCAAAAGACAACTGGCCAGCGCATCAAATCGATTTTCAGTGGTTCCGTCGGCAACATGGTCGAGTGGTACGACTGGTACGTCTATGCCGCCTTCTCCCTATACTTCGCCAAGGCCTTCTTCCCGAAAGGCGACAGCACTGCGCAACTGCTCAACACCGCTGCAATTTTTGCTGTGGGCTTTCTGATGCGCCCGATCGGCGGCTGGTTGATGGGCCTTTACGCTGACAAGGTCGGGCGCAAAAAAGCGCTAATGGCTTCGGTCTACCTGATGTGCTTCGGCTCGTTGCTGATCGCCCTGAGTCCAGGCTATGAAACCATCGGCATCGGCGCGCCGATCCTGTTGGTATTCGCTCGCTTGTTGCAAGGCCTGTCGGTGGGTGGCGAATACGGCACCTCCGCGACCTACCTCAGCGAGATGGCGACCAAAGAGCGTCGTGGCTTCTATTCCAGTTTCCAGTACGTGACTCTGATCTCTGGCCAACTCATCGCCTTGGCTGTGCTGATCGTCATGCAACAGTTTATGACCACAGAGCAGCTGTACGCTTGGGGCTGGCGCATTCCATTCGCCATTGGTGCTCTGTGCGCAGTGGTTGCGCTGTACCTGCGTCGCGGCATGGAAGAAACCGAATCGTTTGCCAAAAAGGAAAAGGCCAAGGAAAGCGCCATGCGCACCTTACTGCGTCATCCAAGAGAGCTGATGACCGTAGTTGGCCTGACCATGGGCGGCACCCTGGCGTTCTACACCTACACCACCTACATGCAGAAATACCTGGTGAACACCGTCGGTATGAGCATCACCGACTCCACCAGTATTTCCGCTGCCACGCTGTTCCTGTTCATGTGCCTGCAACCGATTGTCGGTGGGCTGTCGGACAAGGTCGGCCGTCGCCCGATTCTGATCGCCTTCGGCATCCTTGGAACCCTGTTCACCGTGCCGATCCTCACCACCTTGCACACCATCACGACCTGGTGGGGCGCGTTCTTCCTGATCATGGCCGCGCTGCTCATTGTCAGCGGCTACACCTCGATCAATGCGGTGGTCAAAGCGGAGCTGTTCCCGACCGAAATCCGCGCCCTCGGCGTCGGCCTGCCATACGCGCTGACCGTATCGATCTTCGGCGGCACCGCTGAATACATCGCCCTCTGGTTCAAGAGCATCGATATGGAGACGGGTTACTACTGGTATGTCACAGCGGGCATTGCCGTGTCCCTGCTGGTGTACGTCACCATGAAAGACACCCACAAACATTCGCGGATCGTCACGAGCTAAATCAAAGCCTTCGATTTGTCGCCTTACTTCACTGATCGATTTCACGAAACACCTGCGATTCGGGCCAAAGTTTTTTGGCCCGGGTTTTCGCTGTGCGCAGTAAACAATAAAAATACTCGGAGCTTACTTATGAAAAAATCCGCACTTGCCCTCGCGGTTACTACGACCGTGCTTGCTCAACAATCCCACGCCGCTGGTTTCATCGAAGACAGCAAGGCCACCTTGGGCCTGCGTAACTACTACATCAATGTCGACAACCGTGACCATGCTGCTGCCACCGCTTCCGGTGTGCAAAGCAAGAATGAGGAATGGGGTCAAGGTTTTGACGTTCGCTTCATCTCTGGCTACACCCAGGGCACAGTTGGGGTTGGTATTGATGCTATTGGCCTACTCGGCATACGTCTCGATTCGGGCGGTGGCACCAACGGCACGACGTCGACTTCCTACGGTGGTGTTGCGTTCCCGAGCAAGTCCAACGGTGAAGCAGTCGATAACTTCTCAAGCCTGGGTCTAACGGCCAAGGCCAAGATTTCCCAGACGGAGCTGAAACTGGGCACGCTGCAACCAAGACTGCCCGTCATCGTCACCAACGACAGTCGTTTGCTGCCCCAAACCTGGGAAGGCGAACAGATCACATCTAGCGATATCAAAGACCTGACCCTGGTTGGTGGTCAGATCGAGCACGTCAAGGCGCGTAACTCCAGCAACAACGAGCAGATGGCCATTGCTGGTGCGAACGCACGAGTCGCCAACAGCAACAAATTCATGTACGCCGGTGGCGATTACAAGATCACCAAAGACCTGACTGCTCAGTACTACTACGGCAACCTGGAGGACTTTTACAAGAGCATTTCCTGGGGCTGGTGCACACCTGGGCGATTGGCCCGGGCGCATTGAGGTCTGACTTCCGCTACTTCAACAGCTCTGACGATGGGGCCAACGGAAACACACCGACCTACTTCGGTAATGGCAACTATACCGGCATGCCGAACGGCAAAGGCAAGGTCGACAACAATCTGTACAGCGGTCTGTTCCTGTACACCGTGGGCGGCCATACCTTCGGCGGTGGTTATCAGGTCAGCAACGGCAGCAGCGACTTCCCATGGTTGAACCAGGGCGACGGTTCGTCGAACTACACAATCACCGACATGCAGATCCAGAAGTTCGGCCGCGCTGGTGAGAAAACCTGGCAAGCCCGCTACGCGTATGACTTTGAAAGCATCGGCTTACGTGGCCTGAAGGCTGGCGTGATTTATCTGCGTGGTGACGACATCGATACGGTCGGCTCCAACGGCAAGGAAAACGGCAATGGCAACTCTGAGTGGGAACGCGATATCACCGTTGGCTATGTCGTGCCCACCGGCCCGCTGAAAAATGTTGGCGTTATGTGGAGAAGCGCTACCTGGCGCAACGATATTCCGGGTCAACGAGATCAAGACGAGAACCGTCTGATCCTCAGTTACACCATTCCACTGATGTAAGCGCGGTAGAAACGCTGCAGAAGGATAACGCTATGCGGAGCGTTATCAGCTTGTGCGGTACTCGCCTGGGGCACATCGGATCCGCCTGTGCCAACGGCCTAATTCTTCAAAAGATTAGACACGAAAATGACGTCTCTGAACCTTGCACATCTTTCTATCAGCAAAAAACTTGCTTTGGCCTTTGGAGTGGTACTGCTGCTCACACTGGTCGTCATGTTCACTGGTCTGCGCAGCACTGAAAGAATGGTGGTGAGCGGTGATGACATATCCCGCCTCAATCAGATGGAGTTATCGGTACTGGATGCTCAGGTGAGTGTCGAACGATTTATCGCGACGGGCACTCCTGTTGAAGCGGCGAAGCTTGCGCAATTGATCGTCAAGATGGAAAACCAGCTAAAAGAAAACCTGGTGTTTTTGAAAACCCCCTCCGAGCAAAAAAGCTTGTTGGAGATCCAAATGACGCTGCGCAATTATCGCAACACTCTGGAGGAGCTGGTTCAGGCGCAGAATCGCCGAGATGCGGCACGTACCCGAATGGTGAGCTCAGGGAACGAAGCACTGAGTTCAATCGAAGAGCTGCAAAAAAAGGGCTTCGCTAAGCTGAATGAGGACAAAAATGACGGCCTGCTGCAGCGTGTGCGGGATGTCAGTGTCTTGCATCAAAGTATGTTGAACATTCGCTATCTGGTTCGTGGTTACGTCTTCCAGCAAAGCGATGAGTCCGCCAAGGTCGCAGACAAAGCCCTCAGCGAATTGATGGAGAAGCTCAGGAGCATCGTTGCGAGTGCGCCAAAGGAAGAATTAGCCTCATTGAACAATGCAGGCGTCATCCTCGGGCGCTACCAGGAGGGTTACCAGCTGTTTAGCCAAGGTGTCGCCGACAGCAAGGCCGCCGGGTGGAAAATTACCGAATACGGCAATGCAATGCGCTCGGTCAGTACATCATTGCGCCAGGAGCAGCTGGCCCAGCGAGCCGAAGTCGTGGCCTCTGCCAAACTCTCGTTGATCGGCATCACGTTTGTTTCGATCGTTTTGGCTATCCTAGCCGCATGGGTCATTACCTCTCAGATCGTCAATCCGCTACGAAAAATTTTGCAAATCTCCACCAAAATTGCCAAGGGTGATTTGCGTGCGAGCTTGGTCAGCGATCGCAAGGATGAGTTGGGTCAATTAGAACGCAGCATCAATGATATGGCCCAAAACCTACGACAGCTGATCGGCTTCATCGGCGATGGCACCGTCAGAATTGCGGGGGCCGCAGAGCAGCTCTCGGTGACCACGGGACAAACCAATGCAGGCGTGACGCGCCAGCGCGAAGAGACCGATCAAGTCGCCACCGCCATGAATGAAATGGCACATACCGTTCGAGGTGTTGCGCGAGACGCAGAAGAGGCGTCCGTTGCTGCAACTCAAGCCGATGAAGAAGCAAAAATTGGCGACCTGAAGCTCAAGCAGGTCATCCAGGAAATGGAGCATCTCGCCGACGAGGTTTCTTTGTGCGCCAAAGCTATTCAATCTTTGCAAGGCGAATGCCGGCAGATTGGTGGCGTACTCACCGTGATCAAGTCGCTCGCCGAGCAGACCAACCTGCTTGCATTGAATGCCGCCATTGAGGCTGCTCGTGCTGGCGAGGCAGGCAGCGGTTTTGCGGTGGTTGCCGATGAAGTCAGAGCACTGGCTCAACGCACGCAAAAGGCGGCAACAGAAATCGATAGCCTAGTGGGTACGCTCTTGGTTGGAGCCAGTAACGCGACCGACTCCATGTCTAGCAGCCGTGAGCTCGCTTCTCGCACTTTAGATCTGGGACGCGAGGCTGGGCAATCTCTGAGCAGCATCAGTCAGACCATCTCTGTGATGCAGGCCATGAATCTTCAAATTGCCGCGGCAGCTGAAGAACAAAGCGCCGTTGCCGAGCAAATCAATACCAGCATCTATGAAGTTCGCACGATCTCCGAGCAAACAGCCAAGGCAAGTGAGGACACCGCAACCTCAAGCACAGCGTTGTCCTCACTCGGAGGTGAGCTGCAGACGCACGTAGAGCGCTTTCAAATTTGATGCCTCAGGTCAGGGTTCCGTTGCTACTGTCGCTCTTCTCTGTTGCGACCGCAATTGGCACCCTCTCCTACTTTGATGCTTGCTATGTTTAGTACCCCGCCCGGGCCAGTCACTACCCGGGCGTCAACGACTCCCCGCCTGGAATACATTTCCTTGAGGCGGCAAGTGCTATACCGACTATTACACGCTTTTGGACAGACTTATGAACCTCACTGATGCCATCCTCGTGCTTCTCTTGGCCGCGCAAATCCATGGGACAGATGAAGCCGTCAGGGCCAGCGCGAAAAGCGTGGTTAAGAAATTGCCAAGAAGTAAACGTGCTCCGATTTACAGGGTAATTGGTACCAGACGCCCACTGGAGCTCGTAGGGCTCCTGGCCAATAGCTTAGATGAGGGATCCAGTGAGTAGGGATTCATCCGGCTGCGGCCGTCGAATCTTTTAACAGATGAACCCCATTCTTAATTTCAACCCCAACCTCGCCCAACACGCTGATCGGGTCTGCGAGTGCTTTGTGGGAGAAGGGAAAACCTCGATCAAGGCCTCACGGCGATACGATTTTGAGAGAGAAGTTAGGGAGCGGGAACCAGGCAACGACTATCGGAGACGGCAGAAAAAAAAGCGCCCGTAGTAGATGCGCGTTTACCCGAAAGGTGGTCAAGGGCTTCTCGTGACTGATTATCAACAATCACTAACTCGACAAGATGCTGCATAGCAGCTGAGAGCGATGCGCCAGTAATAAGTTGCAAGGCAATCAGAAATAGACATTGCGATGGAGTCTATTCGTTGCGTTATGAAAAAATTAATTCTCGCAAGCGGGGCGATGAATTTATTGTTTCGAGCGGGTGTGTTTAATGGAATAAATAGTTACAACTGCTGAATTTCTTCCCCTTCTGCCGCAACATGGCAAGTACCCGTTATGACGCTCTCGATACAAGTAAACGCTGGCATCAGAATTTTTGCGATATCAATTGCCTTGCCTGTTGGACGGATACCTCTTCCCGTTCTGATGAATAGCGGGTCGTTAAAGCGAGCGCGCAGTCGTGCCAGAGAGCCGCTAACGGCAGGCTGCCCTACTTTCATAAGTGACGCTGCTCGCGTTACATTTAATTCGCGGTACAACACCAAGAACGTCACCATAACGTTGAGGTCGACGCCACGAAAGTTTCTCTCATTGATCGTCATAATTCTTTTACCTCTTCGATGATAGTAAAACGTGCATTGTTCATTTTAGATTTTGAAGAAGCCGCTTCTTCCCCCTATTCGGTTCAGAACACGACATTCTCTTCCAGCCTCATGACAGCTTTGATCCGATCCGATGCTCCAATCGTGGCCGGAGCGCCTACCACGGCCGTCAGTACCTTGTGGTCTTGATTGTGCTCCAGTCGTTCGCGCAGATAAACCGCATAAATCGAAACGCTTAGTCGCAGCCCAGGCGACAATGGCACAGCTGCCAACCGATCTGAGCGGGATCGAAATCGAGGCGTGATCACCTCTTTATGGGAAGTTTTTTTGGTGTCGCCTCCTCATGAAAGCCACTCATTTAACTTCAATCACTAAGCGTGAGTCGTTCTGTACGCGATCGCACTATCAGTGGAAGTGATTTCTATACAACATTAACCCAGTATCGCTCGGAGTGATAAGTTAGAGATTGCACTCTGTTATCAGTTTAAAAGATATAGTTTTTAAGATAAAAAAAAGCCGCCTACGGGTAGGCGGCAAAAAAACCAAAGGACGATGAAATAGCTTCTGCCAACATCCAGCGGGCATTAGCTCATCAGGAGTTCGTCGGAGCGCAGACTACTCAATATCGCTCTTTCTCACCATTAATTTCGTCAATACTAAAAATCAAAATGTTCCGCTTTACGATGGGCCGAGTCAAATAGTATTTATGAGGCCGCTGCGCGTTGTGATATCTCCAAAACTAATAACACCCATCACGCAAGGTGCGAATACTGAGTTTCGTGACCGTTAACATGCGCGCAGCCTCCTGCCATCACTAAAACAAAGAAATGCAGTTCTAAGGAGTAACTATGTTTCATCGTAAAGGCCTTGCACTTGCATGTGCCGTTCTATCCGCGTCCTCCCAATACGCATTCGCCAGTTCGCAGTCTGAATCGAAGGGATTCCTTGAAGACAGCGACCTGAAGTTGCTGCTGCGTAACGCAAATTTCAACCGGGATTACAAGAACCACACCAATGATGCCAAGGTCTGGGGACAAGGCTTCATCGGCACCTTCCAGTCGGGCTTCACTCAAGGTGCCATTGGTGTCGGTGTAGATGCATACGGTCTGCTGGGCGTTAAGCTCGATAGCGGTCGAGGTACTAACTACAAGGCCTTCTTCGACACCGACAGCGACGGCCACCCAGTAGATGACCTCTCAGAGGCCGGAGCAGCACTGAAGCTGCGTATCTCCAACACGGTGCTGCTCTACGGCAATCAATTCCCGTCGATGCCGGTACTTGCCTATGATGATTCCCGCTTGCTCCCCCAGGCATTCACCGGGACGTTGATCACCAGCAAGGAAATCGAAGGTCTGGAATTGAATGTCGGACGTTTCACCGCAGACAGTCCGATGGGCGATTCGGCCCGCGATCCCAATCGCTTGAAGAGCATTGACGTCATCGGCGGTACCTACGCCGTGACGGACGGATTGAGCGTCGCTGCCTACCACTCCGATGTCGAAGACACCTACAAGAAATACTACGGGAACGTTAACTACACGATTGCGGTGGCTGAGTCGCAGGCGCTCAACTTTGACTTCAATATCTATCGTACCGACTACGCCAATGGCTCCCAGGCGGCGTTGGATTTCGGCGGTGATGGCGTCAACGACACCAACACCATATGGAGTTTGGCAGCCAAGTACAGTGTTGGCCCCCACGCATTTATCGTTGCTCATCAGCGTAACAGTGGAGATGCCGGCTACGCCTACGACTACGGAGATGGCGGGAGCACCATTTACGTTGCCAACTCGTACTACTCCGACTTCAATTTGAAGGATGAGCGATCTTGGCAACTCAGCTACGAGCTCGATTTTGCTGAGTTCGGTGTGCCAGGACTCACCTACAAAACCGCATACGTGCGGGGCAGCAACATTGATGCTGGTGGTGAGCAGGACGGTACTGAGCGCGAGTTTTTCAACCAGGTCAAATACGTTGTCCAGGAAGGCTCGCTCAAGGATATGTCGTTCAAACTGCGTAACTCGATCTACCGAGCCGACCGTGATGTGGGCCCTAACCTCGATGAAATTCGGGCAATCATCGAGTACCCTTTGGACATTCTCTGATATGCGCGTCGGCCATGCCGGCGCCCCCCTTTACCGCAGTTTGGTCGTTTAGTGTGGCATGGGCGCCCAGTCGCAGGACTGGGCGACCCAACCATTGCGTCTCCACATGTCATGCAATCGTATCGACCACACCCCCATCGACGCGCAAGGCCGCTCCCGTTGTCGCGGAGGCCTGGGTAGACGCCACGTAAACAACCATGTTCGCCACCTCCTCCATGCTCGCTGCTCGACGAATGAGTGAACTCGGCCGGTGCTTCACCACAAAGGCGGCAGCTGTTTCTTCCATCGAAAGCCCAGAGGCTTCTTTTTCATCCTGAAGTAGCGCTTGTACGCCTTCGGATAGCGTTGGCCCTGGCAACACGGCGTTAACCGTTACCCCTGTTCCCGCCAGGCGTTTTGCCAATCCCCGGGAAACCGTAAGGTTGCTGGTTTTGGTGGTCGCGTAATGGATCATGTCCATCGGAACGCACAAGGCGGACTCCGAAGAAATGAATATCACTCTCCCCCATGCGCGTTCGACCATCGCCGGCAGATATGCCCGCGACAGGCGAACTCCAGACATGACATTGATATTGAAGAAGCGAAGCCAGACATCGTCAGGTGTTTCGAAGAAGTCTTCTACGCTGTAGATCCCCACGCTGTTGATCAGAATGTCCACGGTTGGTACCAGCGCTACCAAGTCGGCACAACCTTCTGCCGTTCCCAGATCTGCGGCCACCCCTTCAACAGTCGCCAAGGGAAATTCGGTTCGCAGTTGAGTAACGGCTTTATCTACCTGGCCAACCAACAGATCATTGACGACGACCTTTGCACCTGCATTGGCCAGCCCTTTGGCAATGGCAAAACCAATCCCCTTGCTGGAGCCTGTGACTAAAGCTGTTTTCCCAGACAGTTCGATTTTCATAGATGTCCCAGATGAAAGCAGAGGCCCAAAAAGGCCTCTGAGGATGGAGTCTGGCGTGGGGGCCTGACGTTCGTTTCTACTTGAAATTAGACACCTTCAGGCAGCAGGATCAGCGACCCTTGAGTGGTGCCGCTTTCAAGAGCTTGATGAGCCTGCGCCGCATCCCGCAGTGCGTAGCGCCCGCCGATATGCACCTTCAATTGACCGCTGAGAACGCGTTCAAAGAGTTCATCGGTAATGTCCTGGATATTCGGATGAGCGTTCAGATACGGCGTCAAACCTGGAACCGAGACCGTTAGCGAACGCATTGGGCCAAGGTCTGAGATATTGACCGAAGGCAAGCTTTCGGCGACTTGGCCGAGATTGATCAAATGACCGAATGGTTTGAGGCACTCCAGGGACTGGTGGAATACTTTTCCGCCGAGCCCTTCGTAGACCACATCGACACCTTGCCCGTCGGTTAGGCGACTCACCCCATCTACAAAGGATTCCTCCTTGTAGAGAATTACGCTTTCACAGCCCAGGCTGTAAGCCCGCTCTGCTTTCTCCCGCGAACCGACGCTACCGATTACACGAACTCCCAGTGAACTCGCCCACTGGCAGATAAAGGAGCCAAGGCCGCCAGCGGCAGCATGAACCAACACCGTCTGCCCGGCTTTTAGCGGCGCCACACGATTGATCAACATGTGCGCGGTAGCGCCTTGCAAAATAGCGGCAGCGGCGACTTCGTAGCTGATGCCATCGGGCAGATGCACCAAATGGCGTTCCGCCATATTGCGCAGGCCCACGTAAGCACCGATAGGAGAACGTGGGTAGGCGACACGTTGGCCAGGCTGGAAGCGAGTAACACCTGCTCCAACAGCGATGACCTCACCAGCCCCCTCAACCCCAGGGGCTCCTGGCAATTGGGGCAATGCGAACACGCCTTTGCGGTGATAGGTATCGAGGAAGTTGATGCCGATCGCATGCTGGCGAATCTGCACCTCACCTGCTGAAGGCGGAGGCACTTCGATAGAGGTGTACTGCATTTTTTCCACGCCACCGTACTCGTGAATCTGTATGGCCTCGGTGGTTTGATTGGTATTCATTGAAATTTCCTGCGTGGTTTAGAAAGTGAAAATCTGCGAGAGAGGCGAGTGCCCTCCGCGGCTGAATTACCTGGGTTATTCGTAACGCTGTGCATCCAGGCGAGGCGTCATGTAATCCCTCAACTGAGGCATGACTCGCTGAACCATGAGCTCCATCGAGCGGCGCCACAGTGCTTCGTTGTCCCACTCATGGAAGGTCGTCATCAACGTGCCAAACGGGCCGACTTTTTCGCTGAATGCCACCAACTGCTCCGTGACGGATTTTGAATCGCCGAAGATGACCATCTCCTTGATGCAGTGGTCGACGGTGACGTCGTCATCCGCCATATCAGGTCGGGTTTTGAAAATATCGACGTAATTCATGCTGGCCAGTACGTTGAGGATGTACTCGAAATACACGCGCAAACTGCAGCTTTTCTGGGCCAAGTAGTCCTCAGCTTGGGCTTGTGAGTCAGCGACAAAAACCGACCTTGCGATTCGCCAATTGCGAGCATCAGGAAGATGCCCTGCACCCAGGGCACCTTCGACATAGGCTTGCCAGTGCGAGGCTACGATGGCGGTGGTGTTGAAGTTGGCTGAGATCAGATCCCAATCCTGCGCCCCGGCCAGCTTCGCGGTACTGGACAAGAAGCTCATGGCCGATGTGGCCACTCGGGGGAACGGATTTTGAAACGGGACAGGCATGTATCCCAGTTGCAGTTCGTGATTGACCGTCTTCTGGATACTGACCTTGTGGTGTGAGGTCGCCAAATCGTAAGGCGGCGTTGCGTTCCAGATCGTGCGAATCATTTCGTAGCACGACACCATCATCTGCGCGCCGATTTTGCGATCACAGCCGAACACTTCACCGTCAGACGCCACACCACCTGGCCCAATTCCGAGGATGAATCGCCCCTTTGACATGTGGTCAAACATGGCGATGTCTGCTGCGATACGAGCTGGTGAGTGTTGCGGCAAATTGACGACGCCGGTACACAGTTTGATACGCTCAGTCAGCGGTATCAGGCTGGACAGAAACTGCAAGGCGCTTGTAATGGGTTCTGGACGCTGAGAGGTATGCTCACCGACCCAAATCTCATCGAAACCGACCTTGTCCGCATGAATGGCGCAAGCAAGATCCTGATCGTACATTTCGTGGTACTTCCAGCCCATCGAGTGCGTAGGTTGCATAAACATAGCGAGCTTCATAGTTTTCCCTGTTTTTTTATTTTTGGGACTATTTAAAGCGCAGATACTTGCTGCTTTGTTATTTACCACTAACACCGTGCAATCATCTTGCGCAATTCGTATTTTTCTACACCTGCATTCAGCATTTCTGTAAGCTAGGCGTTCATGTCAATGGCAGCTAGTTCAAGGTGTTTACGTTTCAGAAATAATACTGTTCAATCACTTAGCGCGTTGCGGTATAAAAACAAAAAGCAAGCTCAGGGAAACTATCATGGTTGATCGCATACAAGACATGAAGCTGTTCCGGCTGGTTGTTCAGACAGGCTCGCTTTCGGCGGCGGGCAGGCACCTCGGTCTTTCTCCAGCGGCCATGAGCGGACGCCTTAAAGCAATGGAAGACATGTATGGCTTGCCTTTGTTAAAACGAAACAGTCGAAGTTTGACACCCACTGAAGAGGGTCAGTACTTTTATGAAAAAGCGCTGCTTATACTCGAAGAGGTTGACGCTCTAGATTCTACAATTAAGGGCGGTCAGACGGATCTTTCAGGTACTATTGGGCTGACGTGTCCGACCGACCTCGGGCGACAAATAATTACCCCCATGATCGATGCGTTTATTGAAGAGCATCCACAAGTTAATTTCAGATTGTTCATGAGCGATCGAGTACTTAACTTTGTGGAGTTCGGGTTGGATCTTGCGATTCGCTGGGGAACGCTGCCGGATAGTTCTCTGACCGCCTACTCGCTGGGTATCGACCGACCCATGGTGTGCTGCTCTCCAATGTACATTGAGAAACATGGTGCTCCCCGCCACCTCGGAGAACTTCAGTCGCACAATTGCTTTGTTCAGCTGCGGGCCGACGAACCGCTGGATCGCTGGGGCTTCATGCAAAACGGCGCCCAAACCGCCATCCAGGTCAAAGGCAATCGGTTGACCGATGATGGCTCCACGTTGCGAAAATGGGCCGTCCAGGGGCTGGGTATCATCAGAAAAGGCGTATGGGAAATAGCCGATGATCTCGACGCCGGACGCCTGGTACCCCTGCTGGAGGAATTTCATTGTCCTACCACTACCTTCCATTTGGTGGCAGATGGCGGACGCCAGCTTCCTACCCGGGTCAGATCGTTCGTTGATTTCACGGTTGATTACTTCAAGCATCTCGATACCCCTGCCCGCCATCACCTGATAGCCAGCTAAGTTGGATGAGTCGGAACACATGATCAGGCGCCCAGTGACATCTGTTGCGCCGCCGCTCGGATTTCTATCCCTTTCATGGCGTTGATCAGCGATGTCCGACTCATTGATTCGGGAAAGTTTGCGCTGTAAGAAGCTTCAAGAGCGAACTTGGCAATTTGATCAAAATCCTGCTCATCGGCCGGTTTCCCTGACAGTGCGAACAGAGAGGTCGGTAACCCAACCGCTTCAATAAAACTGGTGAGGTCGTCAAGCTCAACGCCAGTGCGGCCTTCAATCCTGGCCTGCACCAATACGCCGTAAGCAACGTGTTCGCCGTGTGTTGCGTGTTTTCCATGCCGAGACTGGGTCAGGCCGCGCGTGACCGCATGTGCCGTAGACAGTCCACCGTTCTCAAAACCCAGGCCTGACATCAGCACACAGGCCTCAACCAACTTTTCGAACGCCTCGTCCGGTTCACCCATCCACATTGCAGAGAGCCCTGGCAACGCATACTGCCGTATGGTGTCGTAGCAACTACGCGCAATGGCCCTTGCCAGCTCGGGAGCTGCACTGCCCTGCATGTTGCTACCGCGCGCGTTCCACGCGGCTTCGGCTTCGAACGTTTTTGCAATCGCATCGCCAATACCTGACCTCATGAGGCGCAAAGGCGAATTGATGAGCAACTTGGTGTCCACGATCACCGCCAACGGACTACTTTTCATATGCTCGATAGCGACAAGACGATGGTCGTCGTCATACACCGCATACACCCGGGCGGTAGGCCCATCGTTTGACGCTACTGTTGGCACCGAAATCATTGGAATGCTTTTCGCGTCAGCCATGCCCTTGGCCATATCAATTGCTTTTCCACCTCCCATACCTACCACCACCGTCGCGTCCGCCGGCATGGTTAAACAAAGTGATTCGATCGCTGTATACGTGACCTCAGGGCCGATACAAAGAGCAGGCGGCATTCTCTCCGCGCCAAACACCACACCTAGCTGCTGTTTGACTTTCGCCAACACGACTTCATCGGTGACGATGACAGCGACACCACCAGCCTGTTCGACAAAAAAAGGCAACCGAGACAGCGCGCCTGGCCCTTGTATGTAGTCACCTGGAGCAACGAAATGAATCATACGGCCTTCTCTCTTTAGAATGGACGACAGTCGCTTGTTTGAAATTGGATACCTATGGCAGGCGCCAATCAGTGACGTTCGCCCCCTCATCCCGCATAGCCTTAATCACCGAAGGTCGGTCAAGTAACCTGTCCATATACGATTGCAAGTGGGCAAGATGTTCAATGTCGACCTTTGTACGAACGACCCAAGGCACAATTGAAATCAAATAGGCGTCCACTACACCAAATGGCCCACCCATCATATAGAGACGGCCGTCGCTTAACTGTTTATCAAGATGAGTCAGATTGTGGGAAAGCAGTGTTCGAAACTCATCCTTAGCTTCACTATTAACAAACGTGGGAAGCAATGGAATGAATTTCTGATGTATTTCCCCGGTAACAAAGCTCAACATCTCCATGACCCGAACACGTTCAAAAGTCCCTGCATAGGGTACGAGTTGTGCAGCCGGCTTTTTGTCAGCCAAATAAACGGAAATTACAGCCGTCTCGTGCAGTGTTTTTTTATCATCAATGACGAGCGCCGGCACCATGGAAAAAGTACTGACTTTATAATACTCATTCTCGCCGTATCGCTGAGCTGCCATATCAACATTAAACAGCTCCAGTTCGATGCCAATCTCGTTTGCAATAATTTGCGGTGATAGCGAGCCTGATCCAGCCTGGATAAATAGTTTCATTGGGTCTTAACCTTTCAATGGGATGTGAGAATCCGGGATAGAGCACCATGGAAGATGCCCTATCCATTTTGGCTAACACGGCATTGCGATTAACTTGAAGCGATCAACTGTTACCGGCAGTCCCCATGATGCGTGACGCAAACTCACGCTCAAGCTCGTACGATTGCCACAAGGGATGCTGCTCCTGGTTGTTCATTACTGCCTTGATTTCGTCTGCCAAGCGACCTGTTAAAGTCGATGTAATCTGCGCTGTAATTTGCATTGCTTTCTCCAGGACTGCCGGCGCGTTATCGGCGAGTTCTTGCACCATTCCCAGTTCAAAGGCGCGCGCGCCACTGATGGGGTTGCCCGTGAGGGTCATCGAACGTGCCTCCCCCCGTGGCAACGTTTCACTCAGCATCGCGAACCCGCCGTAGCTGTTGACCTTGACCTCAGGCAGGCCCAGGCGGGCATCCGCGGTCGCCACTCGGATATCGCACGCACAGGCCAATATCAGGCCGCTGCCCATGACTGCGCCGTGGAGCGCCGCGATGGCGGGCAATCGGCTTTCATGCACAGCCTTCACCGCTGCCCGGACAGTGGCAACACCGCGCAACGTGTCTTGTGGGGTCAGGTCTTTGAATTCGCGGACATCGTTACCTGCACAGAAATGCTTATGAGGTTGGCCACTGAATACGAGGGCTTTTGCACCGTGCTGCTCAGCCTCACGGATTAAGTCAGGCAACGTGGCCCAACTGGCAAACGTCATGGCGTTGACAGGAGCAGCGTCCAAAAGAACGACGGCAATGTCGTCTGAAAATTCGAGTCGGAACATGGAGAGGGCTCCTGATTATTCTCTCTAAAAATGAAGGCGACGACTGTCTTAACGGCCAAACACCGGCTTACGCTTCTCAGCGAAAGCTTCGATTGCTTCGGCGTGATCTGGACTGAGGTTCGTCAGGCACTCGTAGGCCGTACCTGCATCCATGTGTCCATGAGCCAACTGACGCAATGGAATGGTGTAAGCCGCTTTCGTCCACCGAATCGCCTTGCTAGCGCCCTGGCGCAATTTGTTCACCAGGTTTTCCACCTTCGCATCCAGTTCACCTTCAGCAACGACATGGCCGATCGCGCCCAGGCGATGTGCCTCGTTGGCACTGAGCAATTCGCCCGTCAGCAACAGCTCACGTGCCTTGCCGTAGCCAATCGCTTGAGGCCAGAGGAAACCCCCGCCATCAGCGGCGTTGAGACCAACCCGTACATGAGGGTCGCCAATACGGGCGCGATCGTCAGCCACCGTGATGTCGCACAGCAACGCCAGCGTTGCCCCGAGACCCACCGCATCACCGTTGATACGCCCGATGATCGGGATTTCGCAGTCCAGCATTGCGTAGACGATACGCTTGGCTTCCCAAGTGATGATCTCGAAGCTTTCCGGATTGCGCACGCCATCACGCATCCAATCAATGTCACCGCCGGCACAAAATGCGCGACCAGCGCCGGTCAACACGATAGCCGCCAGATCACGCCGCTCCCCGAGGTCGATGAAGATCCGCGACAGCGCCGTGTGTAATTCGGCATTCACGGCATTCAGTTCTTCCGGGCGGTTGATGGTCAGATAAGCAACACGATCACGGACTTCAAGCAGCAAAGAGTTGCTCATGGCAGTTCACTCCCAATCATTCAGATTTTTGTTTTCAGGTGCTAAGCCGGCCCGAAGGCCTGGGTTGGAACATCGATGTTTCAGGCGCTCATCAGCAGCGAACGCGGATCGATTCGACTCAGTTGTTGTTCAGCGTCGCCATACACGGTGGCGGCGACCTGCAGCCTGCGATAAAGGTGGCCGAGCTTGTATTCTTCGGTCATCGCAATGCCGCCGGAGAGCTGAATCAGGCGACCGACACCGCGCAACATGCGCCGGCCAATAAAGCTTTTCGATGCAGCAACCATCGGCGCAGCGTTCACTAGATCTGAATCCAGCTCATGACCCAATCGGTGCATCAGGCTGATCGACTGCTGAAGATCACAGAACACGTCGGCCATCAGGTGCTGTACAGCTTGCAATCGCGACAGCGCCTGACCGAACTGCGTCCGCTGCTTGAGATAGTCCAGGGTCAATTCGAAAGCACTTTCGAAAGCACCGACCGAATCAGCGACCTGGCCGGCTGCGACAAGATCGAGCGCGCGTTGTCCGATCCCCTCGCCTGCCGATCCAATCCACTGCAGCGGTGTTTGGTTAAAGCTCACCCAACGACTTTCACGACCGTCCAGCAATCGACCTGGTTGAACGTCCACGCCATCGGCGTCCCGGCTGAGTTGGGCCAGCCGCAGGTCGCCACCTACTCGAACGGGAACCAACCAATCGGTCACGGCCACTTCGGTGCCGATTAACAGGCCCCGCCCCGACAGCAGCTCATTCGCCTGCACAGTGAGGCTCGCTTGCGGTTCCAGCAGCCCTAAACGTCGAGTGCCAGTGCTCAGGCTTGCAGCCAGCGCGGGGGCCAAGGCCTCCTCCGCGTGCTTTAGTAAAAAAGGTGCAAGCAGCCAATGTTCTGATAGCGACTCCGGACGGGCCTCGCGGCCAGCCACGCGTATCAACGACAAACAACTTCTGACTGATGCACCAAAACCTTCCAGATGTACCGGGAGCGATAGGCCAAGCCAACCGAGAAGGGCCATGTCCTCCCAGGTATTCGCTCCTTCTTTGTGTCCTTGCTGATAGTTCATGACCCGTTGGTCGAACGGTTGATGGTCACGATAAAAGCGCCGCATCGTTTCGCCCACGGCATCCAGTGTTTCCTGATCCATGTCCGCTCCTACATGCCTAGAATTGATTTGGCGATGATGTTCTTTTGAACTTCATTGGCTCCGGCGTAGATCGTCACCACACGCCGGAACAAATGGCGATCGACCCAGCCTTTGGCTGTTATATCTGCGGCGCCCGATCCGTATCCGGGACTCAGCACCAGCCCCTCGGTACCAAGGATCTGCATGGCGGTTTCCGTGATGCGTTGCTGAAGTTCCGAACCGCGAATTTTCAACGTCGACACTTCTGGGCCTGGGGCCTTGCCCAGAGCTTGATCCGCGAGTGCTTGAAGGACGGCTGATTGCAGTGCCATGTAGTCGACGCAGAGCGACGCTAACCGACGTGCTATGCGAGGATCTTGATCCATGGGTTTACCGTCAGTCCCACGACGCTCCCCGGCCAAATCGCACAAAGCCAAGAGGTCTCGTTTGGTTCTAGGTGCTTGGGCGTTATTGGTGCGCTCATGCGCCAGCAAATATTTACCGTAAGTCCACCCCTGCCCCTCTAAGCCAATCAGCGCATCACCAGGCAGTCGCACATTGTCGAAGAACACGGCGTTGACGCTGTGCCCTTCTTCCAGGGTGTGGATTGGGTACATGTCGATACCGGGTGTGCGCATATCGACTATAAACAGTGACAATCCAGCCTGAGGTTTCACCGAGGTATCAGTGCGCGCTAGCAGGATCATGAAGTCGGCTTCGTGGCCATAGCTCAGCCATGTCTTGGAGCCATTCACAACCCACTCACTGCCGTCACGCAGAGCGGTGGTTTTCAGTGAGGCGAGATCGGAACCCGCATTGGGCTCCGAGTACCCCTGGCACCAGTACTCCGTGCCATTAACCAATGGCGGAAGGTAACGTTGTTGTTGAGCCAGGCTGCCAAACTCCATGAGTGTCGGGCCGATCATGTAGAGACCGAAGACACTCAGGGGGGGGGCATCTGCGAGCGCACACTCCTCCTCGAATATGTAGCGTCGCGCGAAATCCCATCCCGTACCGCCGAACTGCAGCGGCCAGTTTGCAGCACCCCAGCCGCGACAATCCAGAATGGCCTGCCAACGGGCACTGCTGGCCCTGGGGACGTGCAAACTGTTACGCGTCTCTTCTGCCAATTCAGCCGGCAAGTTGTCACGAATAAAGGTGCGTACCTCCTTACGAAAAGCAAGGAGCGCGGGTGTGTTTAATAGACTCATAGCGCAACCTGAGGCGTGGCGGATGGGGCAATTCCAGACGACAAATCGGCGGGAGGCAGGACGCTGATCTGATCACGCAGCTCCCGTTTGAGATTTTTGCCCATCGGGCTTTTTGGCAGTTCGAAAAGCACATGCCATTGCCGTGGTCGTGCAAAGTCGGAGAGATGCTGAGTGCAATGCTCTACCAATGCCTTGAGGTCTAACGTTTGGCCCAGACCTGGAACGACACACGCGGCAATGTCTTCGCCGAGACCTGCATGCGGGATAGCAACGACGGCGGCCTCTCCAATACCGGGAAAGCGATAGAGCACTTCCTCGACTGAGGCCGACGATATTTTCAGTCCACCACGATTGATGATGTCCTTCTTGCGATCGACAAAGTGCAAAAGCCCTTCATCATCTAAGCGTCCGATATCCCCCGTGTGTACCCAACCGTCCACGAAGGACTCGGCCGTGGCCTGCTCATTACGGAAATAACCGAGCGCCATGGAGGGGCCGCTAAACGCAATTTCCCCCAACTCACCCTGAGCGACTGGAACACCACCTTCATCGACCACGCGCACTGAGCAACCGGGCATGGGCTGGCCGATCGCACCCGCTTTACGCGGCAAAAAGTGCGGCGCCAAATACGTCCCAGCCGGGCCCGTTTCCGTCATACCCCAGACGTGAACCTGATCGACCCATGGAACTCTTTTGCTGATTTTTTCGATTACTTCGACAGGCATTACTGCGCCGCCATAGCTGACGCGGCGCAATCGACTCAGGTCATAGGTATCGCGTTGGTACTCATCAATCAGGAAGTGGATGATCGACGTCACACCGTGGTACACCGTCGTTGCTTATGTTTCGATCAAGCGAAGCCGCTGAGCATTGCTCAATGTGGCCTCCTCAAAGACTACACCGGCACCCGTCACCCAGGCGGACATACAGGCCATGCTCAGTACCGAACTGGTAAAGAACGGCCACGCACCCTGATACTGATCACCAGGTTCCAACCCGAGTGCTGCGCTCATGGTGCGCCCTGCGTGAAGCATGCTGCGATGCGAATGCATGACGGCCTTCGCCCGCGCCGTTGTTCCCGAGGTAAACAACAAGCAAGCCAGATCATCGGCCTTTGGCGCGCGGGCGACTGGTGTTGAATCAAACGTATCTACGGGGTCAGGCCAGCGCTGGTCAGCGGGAACATCACTTGCCCCCAGCAGGAACAGCTTCGCAGATGCGTAAAGTGCTTGGACGCGACCGGAGTGTTCCTGGGTCGTTACCACGGCAACTGGCTCGGTCAGCGTCAGCGCATGATGTAGCTCTTCGTCCGCGGAACGGGTGTTGAGTGGCACCACCACCGCGCCTATATCCATGCAACCCAGCGCCGTTAGCACGCATTCACGTATCGAATCGTTGGTCAGCAAGATAGCAACGCGTTCGCCCTGGCGAACTCCTCGGGCGTGAAGCGAGCGCCCCGTCCCCTGCATCCGCGCAACCAATTGGACGTAACTCAATCGGTCGCGTTGTCCGTTCCAGGAGTGACCAGAGAACGCGAGCCGGAAAGGTTGGCTCGTCGCTTGCTGGCGCAGTAAGGCTGGGATCGTCAGACCCTGCAATGATTTGAGATTCATGGATACCCTGTTTTTTGTAGATCGAACACGGGCGCAACACGCTGGCTGCGCCACCCCCAGTTCTGTCACTGCGCGTCCAAGAGGGGGCCCATGTGGTCACTCAGGCGCGGCATTACGTTTTTCGCGGTCAACTCCATTGAGCGCTTCCACAACGTTTCGTTATCCCACTCGTGGAAGGTCGTCATCAGGGTTCCGAACGGGCCCGTCTGTTCACTCAGCGCAACCAGTTGCTCGGTTACCGAATTCACATCGCCGTAAATGACCATTTCCCTGATGCAATGCTCGATGGTGACTTCTGCATCAAGCATGTCCGGACGGGTTTTGAATGCGCTGATCAAACCGATGGAGCTCAGGTTCTTGACCATGAACTCGAAGCAGTAACGAATGGAGTTGCTCGCATCGGCCATGTAATCCTCGGCCTGGGCCTGAGAGTCGGCGACAAATACCGAACGACCGACCTTCCAGTTACGAGCATCAGGCTTGATGCCCGCTCTTTCCGCACCCTGGACATAGGCTTGCCATTGGGAAACCACAGCGTCCCTGGTGCAGAAGTAGGCGGACATCAGATCCCAATCTTTGGCCCCAGCCAGCTTCGCCGTGCTGGACGCATGGGACATGGCTGAAGTGGCCACTCGGGGGAAAGGGTTTTGATATGGAACAGGCATGTAGCCGAGCTGCAGCTCGTGATTCACCGTATGCTGGATGCTGACCTTGTGATAATCGGTTGCGAGGTTGTACGGCGGCTGAGTGGCCCAGATGGCACGAATCATTTCGTAGCAAGACAGCATCACTTCGGCACCCAGCTTACGGTCAGTACCGTAGACCTCGATATCAGATGACAGGCCGCCAGGGCCAATGCCCATGAGAAACCGCCCCTTGGACATGTGATCGAACATCGCGATGTCGGCAGCTACACGAGCCGGGCTGTGCTGAGGCAAATTCAGCACGCCGGGGCACAACTTCATGTGTTTGGTCAGGGGAATCAACGCAGAGAGAAATTGCAAAGCGTTGGTAATCGGCTCGGTGCGCTGTGTCGTATGTTCACCGACCCAAAGTTCATCAAACCCGACCGCATCGGCGTGCACGGCACCGGCAAGGTCTTGGTTGTACATTTCGTGATAGGACAAACCGGTGCGATGGAGCGGCTGCATAAACATTGCAAGTTTCATTATTGTTTTCCTGCGCATGTAATGAATACAACGACGAGCGACGCACTAGAGCGGACGAAGAATTCGTCGCCCACTGCAATTGCTGATTTAGAACTTGAGTGCAAACCATTAGGCAGTTAATGATTGCTGGAAAGAGACCTGTAACGTCCGGCCATGTAAATAAGTGGCTGCTCGGCACTGTGTGTCACCACATCGATGACATTACCAACGATAATGGTATGGGTGCCGTGTTCAATTTCTCGTGCGACTTCACAAAAGATTGCCGCTTGGGCGTCTACAAGATAGCGAGTCCCATTAACACCGGTTTCCCAATCGCCTTCAGTGAAACGCTGTTCGCGCAGATCTGATTGACTGAAGATCTGACAAATTCTTTCGTGCTGGCTTTGCAGCATATTGATGCAAAAGAATCCCGATTTTTTTATGACGGGGGAAGCGCTGGCTGACCTGTTAATACAGATCAGAACAGATGCGGGATCCATGGAAACGGAAGAGAAGGCAGTTGCTGCCAAGCCGTGTGGTGTATCGGTATCATCACTGGTTGTGACTAACGTTACCGAAGTGGCGAAACGCCCCATTGCCGATTTGAAGGCGGTCACAATATCGGCGTTTCCAACGCTGTCTTGTAGAGTCGTTGACATTTTCTTCAGCCTTATTTTTCTTATTGAAAAAAAGTTCACGAGCCAATTAGTACACTTCCCTCCAGCACCCGGCCAGTCGTTTTTTTCGTTACCAGCTTTCACATTATTTGAATAGCAATTGCGCATCTCAGTAAAAAAACAGATCAAGTTGTTTAATCTGGGGCTTAGCGTCGTTCTCGGAATTATCGAAATTTTCCAGTACGAGTCTATTAACCTCTAAATAGAGTTACTGTGTATCTTCGGGAGCGACAATATTTACAAACACACAGAATGCTCTGTCGAAAACATAGCTAAACAGCTCGGTGCTGAGAGTAACGAGGTAAGCGATGATCGTTTGGGTGTGGCGTGGGCAACTTAAAAGCTTCATGAGGCTGGGAGATGCTAATAGCAGGTGGGATCGAAAGATAGATTACGCAGCGTGGACAATCGGCTGTGAGAACGCTTTTTTTTTTGGGGGGGGGTATGGGGGCGTCAACGAGCTCGGCTACCACGCGCCGACAGCGCGAAGTAGCCGATTCAATTGCTGTGATCAGAAATGCTCTGCTTTGATTCCGTAAAGTGAATCGCTGCCTACCATGAGTATCGCCTCCAACGACAATACGCGCGGCAGCACACGATCAAAGTAGAACGCAGCCGTAGCGAGTTTGGCGCTATAAAATTCAGAATCCTGAGCCAGGTTGTTTTGGGCAACAGCCGCCATCTTCGCCCACATGTACGCATAAGCGACGTAGCCAAACAGGTGCAGATACTCGACAGACGCAGAACCGATACGGTTCGGATCATGACTCGCCTGCAGTTGCAGCCAACGGCTCACCTCCTCCAGCATGGCTAACACCTGGAACAGCTGTCGGGCGTAGGGCCCATCATTTTTACAGAAGGCTTTGACTTCAGAAGTGAAACCTTCCAAAGCCAAGCATTCATCGGCGATGACTTTACGCCCCAGCAAATCCAGAGCTTGAACGCCATTTGTTCCCTCATAAATCTGTGCGATTCGCACATCGCGCACGAACTGTTCCTGTCCCCACTCCCGGATGTATCCGTGCCCGCCGAAAACCTGTTGGCCAAGCACACAGCTCTCAAGTCCGGTATCCGTGAAAAAAGCCTTCGCTACAGGTATCAGTAAGGCAACGCGTTGCCTGGCTGAGTATCGCTGATCGGCGTGTTCGCTAAATTTGCTGATGTCCAGCTGTTGCCCGACGTAGGTCGCGAATGCTCGACCTCCTTCGGTCAACGCGCGCATCGTTAGCAGCATTCGACGCACGTCCGGATGGACAACAATTGGATCGGCACTCTCACTAGCAGCCTGGTGCCCTGTGGGCGCCCGTCCTTGAGTCCGCTCACGAGCGTAGCGCGCCGCTCTCTGGTAGGAGGCCTGCGCGCACCCAATGCCCTGGATGCCAATCGACAACCGTTCGTAGTTCATCATGGTGAACATCGCAGCCAAGCCCCGGTGGGGATCGCCTACCAGGTAGCCTGTGGCACCTTCGAAGTTCATCGTGCACGTAGACGAGGCTTTGATCCCCATCTTGTGCTCCACCGAGCCACAATTCACCGAGTTGGAATGGCCCAATTGGCCGTCGGCACCCACAAGAATCTTCGGCACCAGAAATAACGAAATCCCCTTGGGGCCAATCGGCGCATCCGGCAGGCGCGCGAGCACCAAATGGACAATGTTTTCAGTCAAATCGTGGTCGCCGCCGGTGATGAAGATTTTTGAGCCAGTGATGGCATAGCAACCTTCTTCCAAGGGCTCGGCCCGGCATCGGATCATGCCAAGATCCGTGCCGGCGTGTGCCTCTGTAAGGCACAATGGTTCCCGACCATTGTCCGCTATACATCTTGGGAAGATAGATGGACTTGAGCACCTCGCTGGCATGTGCATCGATTGCCAAACAACATCCGGCGCTCAGTGCGGAGTACAAGCTAAAACTGCTGTTTGCGGCATACATCATTTCCTCAAACTGAACCGCAAGCATCTTTGGCATCCCCATCCCGCCGTATTCAGGATTACCGGCAAGCCCGACCCAACCACCTTCCCGATACGTGCGATAAGCCTCCTTGAATCCAACGGGTGTGGTGACAACACCGGAGTCAAAGTGAACCCCCTCCTCGTCACCAGCACGGTTTAGTGGAGCGATGAGCTGAGATGTGACTTTGGCGGCTTCACCCAAAATTGCATCGGCGGTGCTGGCGTCAACGACTTCGGCAAACGCCGGCATTTGACTCCAAAGAGCTGGCCCATCGAATACTTCGTGGAGCACAAAACGCATATCACGCAGCGGGGCTTCGAACGTCGGCATGATCGACCTCGTCATAGACCTGCGAACAGATCATTTGAGCAGTAGGAATTGGTTTTATTGTTTTCTCAATCTGACTCCACCGTGACCTGCGCCGAGTCACCTTGAAGGAGGTGTCGGAAAGTAAAAGTCGGTCGGTGGCAAACTCAAAAGCAGCGCAGGATTATGCTGGTGCAATCAATCCCCAATAAATGCTCAATGGGAAACAGACTGTCGCCCCGTATGAGACAGCCCTCTCCTGTGCCACCTGATCTGCAGTGGTTCAGAGTGTGATAACAGGCAGGCGCCTTAGGATCAGAAGAGCCGAACAGGAGCGAGTGAGTGCTGGGTCAGTCTTTTCTTCTTTGTAAGCGGGAGGCATCGATAGCGATGGCAGCTGGTGGTTCAACGCCAGTGAGCAGTAGAGGATCGCCGCCAGTGTTGCCGACGTGAGTGCACTGCGATAACCATCAGAGGTCAACGCCTTCAGTATGCCACCCGCGCTGAGCTGCGCCTGGTGAGGGGGGATCTTGTCTAAATCGGCGGCCAGCTCTTCTTCCTGGCACTCCCCGACTGAAAGACGATCGATAACGAACACAACGGTGGCCTCCTGAACCCACTCCGGTGCGCAGAAAAAAGGGCCGTGGTTTTCACCACGACCCATTTCAATCAAGTGTCAGCAATCAAGCGGTCGCGCGTGCCTTGTGAATGGCCACAGCTTCAGCTTCATCTTTCAGCGCTTTCTGCACGGATGGGCGTGCGTCTACACGAGCTTTCCACGCCTTCAGGTTTTCCAGGTGGCCAATCTCGGTGCCCGAGCGCTCGTGCCACAGGGTGGCCCACACGTAAGCGTCGGCAACAGAGAAGTTGTCGCCCAGGAGATAAGGACGGCCATCAGCAAGGCGGGTATCGAGAGTGGTGTAAGCAGTGACCAGTTTCGCACGAGTCCACTCGGTGCCGTAATCGGTCATCAGTTTGCGCATCAGAGGAATGTGCTTTTGCGCAATTTCAGTCGCGATGAAAGTCAGCAGCTGATCAACCTTTACGCGCTCCAGGGTACCGTGGGCCGGGATCAGATTGGATTCAGGATGCTGGTCTGCCAGGTAGGAAGTGATAACGATCGTCTCGGTAATCTTGTCTTGCGAATCGTTATCCAGCGCCAGTACAGGGACGTAGCCTAGCGGGTTTACTTCGGCGAAGGAATCGCCATTCGATGTGGTCTGATCGAACACGTTGAAGTGAACCAGCTCTGGGTTCAGACCAATTTCGTTGGCGATGATTTGAACGGCTTGGGAGCAGGTTTGATCGGCGATGTACAACTTGGTCATCATTGCATTCCTCGGGAATCAGTCGTTTATTCCGCGCCCTTTGACTGGGCTGGTGAAGAAAGTCTGAGCTTCCGTCCGAGAATGATAAACCCTCCAAAAAGCTACGCTCTGTAGCCCACACAGATACAATCGTTACGCCCTTTTTGGGGATGCAGCCATCTGCCAAATGACCAATGAATGGTGCGTTACCCCCATGAAAGTAGTGGACTGAAACCCGCGCTATCTCGCATTGCTCCGCCGAGATAACTCACGTCCAGCCTTCTAATCTAAGCGTCGCACGAACCAGGCGCTGTTCTTCGTTTTCGATCTCTTTCAGATTTTCACTGATACTATAAGCATGTGAAAACGCATGTTTCTCGAAATCAGCCTTGTACAGGAATCCATTCAATAAGAGTTATAAAATCCATGTAGGAATGGCCAGCTAAAATATCTAGGCGTATCACGCCCCGAAATTTTTTTGCGGCCGAGGCATTGTGAATAAACGAGAAAAAAGAACATTCACTCGATGAAGAAATGAAGAAATGAAGAAAAACCCATAAAAACAGACAGATAAAAAAAGGCCCGCATGCGGGCGGGCCTAAAAAACCAAACCAAATCAGAGCAGCGAGAGCAAAGAGTTAATCGGTTTCTCAACCGGTCGCTCAACGATTCGCTGATGTACATTCTACTGATTATACTAATTCATAAAAATCATCACCGATAATACTTACTATCAAAATTTATCCCTTCATTAAATTCGATCGACTGTCTGAAAAATCTACCTGACGTGTTGTCAACGGCCCTCCCTGTCGACACTAACTATCATTCCAACTGATATCAGCGCCCACCCACTCCTCAATTAGTACTATCCCCTAAACATCATGTAAAATTCGTAAATTATTTTTGCGAAAAAATATGAGCCCTCCTCTCATGGTGCTTGCGCAAGACGACTAGATTTATACCGACAACACATTAGCGATTTACTCAGGAGCATCACTATGCGACTTAGAAATTTGACACTGCTTCCAAAATCTGAGCCATAGTTGATCAAGCGAGCTCCGTGCGTCACGTAGAAACGAACACACCATTAAAAGAGAACCGTAATGGAACGAGCCGACACTTCATTTCCGGACATCGCCGCCTTCGTGGGAGTCGCACAGACCGGCAGCTTCACCCGGGCAGCCGAAAATCTATCAACGAGCAAATCAAACGTGGGCAAAGCGGTTCAGCGCCTGGAGATAAGGCTCGGTACCAAGCTTTTTCAGCGCACCACTCGTGCTGTTCGACTCACCGAGGACGGCGAGACATATCTGAGTGCTGCCATTACTGCCTTGGATGGACTCCGCGATGCAGCCCGTGAGCTGGCCGCGCGCAAAGAGGAACCGATTGGGCGAGTACGTTTGGACATTCCATCCGGTTTTCGTCAATTGTTCCTGCCCACAATTTCCGAGCTTCGATATCGGTATCCGCAGGTAACACTGGAGTTATCCATGACCGATCGCATGTCAGATGCGGTGGGTGAAGGGTGGGATATTGTGGTCAGGGCTGGCGAGTTGCCCCAAGACAGTGAAATGACCGTCCGAAAGCTGTGCAATATCACGCTCAGCCTTTACGCCGCGCCGGATTACCTGGCCCGTCACGCACCAATTGAATCCGCCGCTGACCTGGTGAATCACGAAGCTGTGATTTTTCGAGGTTTTACTGGCCGACTACGCCCTTGGTCGCTCGGTGAAAATGGTCATCTGCGAGAGTTTTCCCCAACGCCAGTCTTGATTGTGTCGGACGGCCAGGCAGTGATTGATGCGACGGTTGTTGGTCTGGGCATCGCTCAAATCTATGACAAGGTGGCCCAGCCTTATGTTGACTGCGGCAAACTTGTGCGTGTTCTGACTTCAGTGGATTCGCCCGGCCCCCCCGTTCATGCGCTGATCCCACTGGGACATCGGATGCCAGCCAAGACGCGAGCTGTGCTCAATTATCTCGCGGATCGCTTACGCTAGTACGACTGACAACTCGTATTACCTTTGGAGCAGAATAAAGTCTTCTGCTCCAAAGAGCCTATCAATCCGAAACATTGCCCGCGCCAGCAGCACCACGGGCAACCTATTCACGCGTTAGGCCGCTTCACTTACGCCTTCATTGGCAACTGTTCGATCTTTGCTCAGCAGCCCCAGCACCACGGCAGCGGAAACCAAGGTGATGATGGTCAGGATGTGCAGCAGGTATTGGAACGCGGAAGCGTACCCTTCTACCAGGCGCTCATTCGCCAGGCCCGGCACAGTGTTGATTGCATGCGCCATGTCGCCAGTCGTCACACGGTGTGCAGTTTCCGCAATCAGAGCAGCATCAGTGCTTCCCGCTACCACTTGAACAGCGTCCGACAGATTGGCATGCAGCAGCGAAGCGAGCATTGCGGCGACACTTGCCAGGGCGATGCCCTCACCTGCCACACGTACGGTATTGAAGATGCCGGCAGCCATACCTGCGCGCTCTTTTGGTACGACGCTAACTGACAGGCCATCCATCAAGCCCCACGGCAGACCCGCACCAATACCGATCAGCAACATTGGGCCAACGAGTCCAAACTTCGGCTCACCGACGTTGTACAGGCTCAACCAATGCAGACCGACGGCCGCGATAAGGAAGCCCACGCCCGACAGGACACCCGCTGAGATAAAACGGGTCATGGACGCGGCCAGCATAGGCACCACCAGCATTGGAGCCGAGAGCGCTAGCAGCAGCAAACCTGCGTCAATTTCGCTCAGGCCTTCCACACCAATAAATCGCAAAGGTAACATCACGACCAGCACGATGTAGCAGTAGCAAGTGCCGATCGGCAGCACCTGTACGCCTACAAATCGCGGAAAACGAAACAGCGTTAAATCCAGCATTGGGCGCTTAACACGCATTTCGATCATGATGAACACAATCAGCAGTACCGCCGACGCGCCCAGCAAGCCAACCACCAGCGTGCTCCCCCAGCCGCTTTCCGGCGCCTGGATGACGCCGAAGGTGAACAGTGCCAAGACCGCACTGAACGTGATGGTGCCGGGCCAGTCCAGCCCCATCGCGCCCGGATCACGTGTTTCACGCATACGTGGCAGACCGAAGACCATAGCAATTACGCCAATCACCGCGGTGAATACAAAAATCGCTCGCCAGCTGAATGCTTCGATCAGCACGCCGGCAACCAATGGGCCGAAGGCAAGGCCTATACCAAAGGTAGTTCCGAGCATGCTGTACGCGCGAGTGCGAGCATGCCCTTCGAACTCTTGTGCCAGCGCAGCGGAACCACTGGCCAACGCGGCAGCACCGGCTACGCCCTGGATCGCACGCAGGATGTCGAGCCAGAACACGGAAGGCGCCATGCTTTGAGCCAACGATGCGGCCGTGAAAAGCATCATGCCGATGGTGAAAAGGCGTTTGCGGCCATAAACGTCAGCCAAAGCACCTGCTGCCATCAGCAAGCTGCCGAAGGACAGCATGAATGCGTTGGTGATCCAGGTAAGGGCAACGGGGCTGCCCCCTAGATCTCTGCCAATTGCGGGAGTGGCAACGGCGCCTCCTGTAAAGCTCAGTGGCAATACCAATGCGGAAAGACAAATTGCTGCAAGAATGAGCAGTTTGTCTCCCCCCTTAGCGTCGTGGTTTTTTGAAGTCATGATTTCACCGGTAGTGGGGTGGAGAGTGCTGCCTGTACGTTGTTCGAAGTTCCGCAAGCGGAGTTGCCCATCAAGGCCAACCCTGCGGTCGTTCTTAGCTCCGTACTTCGCCAATGCCGTAATCGGTAATGGCGCAATAAGTGCGGCTGTTCGCGCAGATATCTGCTAGATATGTGGTCGCAGAATTGTTGAAACAGAGATGTCGCCGCCGATTGAAAGCAATTGTCACTTAAGGAAAGAAGTCAATAAACTCGCCTCCGTGAGACACTTCGTCGCTCACAGAGATACAATTCTTCTTCGTGTTATCAGCGCGCAGCTTCTGGCGAAATAAGCAGCATTCCGATGGTGGATTCCACTGTGTGCTAGGTCAGACAAGAACAACCCTTCTGTTGGGCCAAGCGCCCTCCCCGAGAGATTCCAATGTTCTCGGGTTATCGGTGGCCGCAAGAGCGAGCGCTAAATTTCTCTTCGCGTTTATACAGAAAGTACAACAGCTCACTGTCTCTCGTAGAGCGACACAGTGTCTCCGTTGTCCGGTTTATCAATTACCAAGTGGCGACTAGGTTGGTACTCGCGAAGTAATTGTCATTAATGACCACGCTTCACTTAATTCTGGTCTCTTTGCATACACTCAGGCTGAGGTATCAAGATGAATAGAAAGGCATTGATTGTTGGCGTAACCGGCATTATCGGAAACAACCTCGCGCATCATTTACTGAACAACGGGTGGGAAGTTTTCGGAATTGCCCGTAAGCCCTATGGCATTGTTGATGGCGTCAAACACATCGCGGCTGACCTGCATGATGTATCCGATGTGAGGGCTGCTTTAAAGGGGGTTGACCCAACCCATGTGTTTTACACAAGCTGGCAGCGTCATGCGACGGAGGCGGAAAACATCAAGGTCAACGGTCTGATGATTCGAAACCTGTTGGACGCCCTGCGAGGCAGCGAAACGGTCGAACACGTGGCCCTGGTGACAGGTCTTAAACACTTCCTCGGGCCATTCGAGCTGTACGGCAAAGGGTTAAACACGACCACGCCGTTTCGCGAAATCATGACCCGTCTGGACATTGAAAACTTCTACTACGAGCAGGAGGACGAATTGTTTGCCGCTGCTGAGCGCGAAGGGTTCTCCTGGACTGTTCACCGGCCACACACAGTCATCGGCTACGCTCTCGGCAATGCCATGAACATGGGCATGACCCTCGCAACGTATGCAGCTATTTGCAAGGAAACCGCGAGACCCTTCATGTTCCCGGGCAACAAGTCGCAATGGGAGGGCTTGACCGATGTCACCGATGCTCGCCTGCTCGCTGAGCATCTGGAATGGGCAGCGATTACCACTGAGGTGCGCAACCGGCCGTTGCATGTGGTCAATGGTGATACCTTCCGATGGAGCTGGATGTGGGGGCGCATCGCACAATGGTTCGACCTCGAACCTGTACCGTTCGATGGTAACGGCATCTTGCTGGAAACCCAGATGGCGGACGGTCATCAGGTATGGGAGGACATGGCTCGCAAATACAAGCTGAAGGAAAGCAGCTTTGACCGGATGGCCTCGCCCTGGCACACCGATGCTGACCTTGGTCGAAGGTTCGAGTGCCTGACTGACATGTCTGATACCCGTGAATTGGGCTTTACGGGATACCGGACGACGGACAAGGTGTTCTTTGATCTGTTCCACCGCCTGCGCAGTGAGCGCATTATTCCGTAGCCACATTAGAAGCAAAAAAAAGCATGCCCTTGGGCATGCTTTTTTCGTTTCAACGGATGCTGCTCTTATCGGTTCATACTGAGCAATTGGATCGCGAAGAATGAATTACCTCTGCGCTATCTCGTTGGATTTCGCTGGCGATGCGTTACCCCATCCACCACCCAATGCACGGATCAGGTTCACGGTGGCCGCCGCTTGCGCGCCCTGCAACTGAACCGCCGCACGGCGAGATTGCAAGGCCGTCCTTTCCGCATCGATAACCGAAAGGTAAATCACATCCCCCTCGGTGTACTGAGCCCGGGCTACCTTAGCAGCGCGAGTGGAGGCATCCACCGCTTGTGACTGGGTCTGGGTCTGCTCTTCGAGCAACCGAAGATCCGAGAGGTTGTCTTCCACTTCGCGGAACGCCACCAACACCTGCTGGCGATAGTTGGCTACGTCCTCTTCGTAGACCGCCCGCGCATTGGCGAGGTTACCTTTGCGCAGGCCGCCATCGAAGATCGGCAGATTCAGTGCCGTCCCGGCCAACGGGCCCAACAGGAAAGTACGGCTACTCCATTTGAACAGGTTACTCAGAGAGCCAGACTCAAATCCTCCGGAACCGGTCAGCGTCAACGAAGGGAAGAATGCAGCTTTCGCTACGCCAATCCGTGCGTTGGCCGCAGCCATGGAACGCTCCGCAGCAGCGATATCAGGACGACGTTCCAACAGCGACGAGGGCAATCCCGCCGGAATCCTGAGATTAACCGGCTGCAAAGGATTGGCCGCCATCGAGAATTCCGAAGGCGTCTTGCCCAGCAAAACAGCGAGGCTGTGTTCCGATGCTGCGCGAAGGCGCTGTACCGTCATGGCATCAGACCGCGCAGTCGCCAGCTCTGCCTCTGCGCGAGCAACGTCGAGCTCACTGATATCGCCCAGCGAATACTGCTGCTGTACCAGCTTCAGCGCTTGCTCGCGCAGCTCGATCGCATGGTTGTAGACCTCAATCTCTGAGTCCAACTCACGCAAAGCGAAATAGTTCTGTGCAACATCCGCCTGCAACGCCAACAGCACCGAGTGGAACAAGGCCTCGCTACGTTGGGTTTCCGCATCAGCCGCATCAACCGTATTAGCGACGCGACCAAACATATCGACCTCATAAGATATGCCGGCCTGGGCACGCCACATCGTCTGGCTCGCGCCTTTTCCGCTGTCAGACTGGAATTGTGAGGCCGGCGATACCCGTTCCCTGGTTGGGCCGAAACCCGCATCCACGGTTGGCAATAAAGCCGAACGAGCTGATTGGTTCAGCGCCCGCGCCTCTTTCAATCGGGCTGCTGCCGCGACCAGACTCTGGTTCGCGTCCTGAGCCTGGCTCTCAAGGTGGTTCAAGTGGGTGTCATTGAATACGCGCCACCATTCGCCCCTTGCAAACTCTTCCGACGGCTCAGCGGTTTTCCAATTGCCAGCCTCGGCAGGCGGCAGAGGAGACTGAGCATTGTCCTCTTTGTAGGCCCTAGGCGCCGACACATCCGGTTTCTCATAGGTTGGCGCCAGAGAACAGCCAGCCGTCATCAACATGGTTGCCAGCCATACTGAACTCAAAAGCATCCGATTCATTGCAAACACTTTCATGGTGTTCTCCTTACTTCAGGAACGCGGATTCAGGGACGCGAGCTGATGATTTACGATCCGGGCTGATGTCGAAATTCGCGTAAAGGTCAGCATCATGATGTGAATGTTTTCGGTGCTTATCGACCAGGTGCTCCACGCCCGACAGCTTGCGCAACAACACGTAGAACACTGGGGTTAACATGAGTCCGAACAGGGTCACGCCGAGCATGCCGAAGAACACCGCGATACCCATGGCCTGACGCATTTCGGAACCGGCGCCGGTGGAGAACACCAGCGGTACCACACCCATGATGAACGCGATGGATGTCATCAGAATTGGGCGCAGCCGCAGCCGGCTCGCTTCGATGGCTGCTTCTACAATGCCGCGTCCTTGCATTTCCAGCTCGCGAGCGAACTCGACAATCAGAATCGCGTTCTTCGCCGATAGCCCCACCAGCACCATCAAACCAATCTGGGTGAAGATGTTGTTGTCGCCGTTAGTCAGCCACACACCGACCAATGCAGACAGAATGCTCATTGGCACGATCAGAATGATCGCCAGTGGCAGGGTCAGGCTTTCATACAACGCAGCCAGTACCAGGAACACCAACAGCACGCTGATCGGGAACACCCACATAGCGGCGTTTCCTGTCAGAACCTGTTGATAGGTCAAGTCAGTCCACTCGTACTTGATGCCGCGGGGGAACACTTCCTTGGCGATGCGATCGACAGCCGCCTGAGCTTGGCCGGACGAGTAACCCGGCGCCGGGCCACCGTTGATGTCCGCCGCTGTGTAACCGTTGTAGCGCACGACCATTTCCGGGCCATAGGTCGTCGTGACTTTGATCAATGACGACAGTGGAACCATTTCGCCCTTGTTGTTACGGGTTTTCAGCAAACCAATGTTTTCAGCGGTGGCTCGGAACGGCGCATCAGCCTGTGCCCGCACTTGATACACACGACCGAACGCGTTGAAGTCGTTGACGTACATCGAACCCAGGTAGATCTGCAGGGTGTCGAACACATCCGTCACCGACACACCCAATTGCTTAGCTTTGACTCGATCCAGTTCAACATTGAGTTGTGGCATGTTGATCTGGAACATCGAGAATGCCGGGCCCAGCTCAGGAGCCTTCGCCGCAGCTGTCAAGAAATCCTGGGTCGCCTTGTTCAGCGCCTCGTAACCCAATGCACCGCGGTCTTCGATCATCAGTTTGAAACCGCCAACCGTTCCCAGACCTGCTACAGGCGGTGGCGGGAATACCGCAATCGCTGCCTCCTTGATCCCAGCATATTTGGCATTCAACTGCCCAACGATTGCCGAGGCGGACTCTTCTTTGGAACGGTACTTCGAAGGCTCAAGTACAGGGAACACCAGAGCGCTGCTCGGGGAGTTAGCCAGGCTGACCGACAGCCCGGGGAACTGCGGCAGGTTTCTGACCCCAGGAATGGCCAGGGCAATATCACCCATTTCACGAACGACTTTCTCGGTGCGATCTAGGGTGGCGCCGCTTGGCAATTGCGCGATAGCGACCACATAGTCCTTGTCTTGGGCCGGCACGAAACCACCAGGTACGATTTTGCCCATCAATACTGCGCCGCCCAGCAGGATGCCGTAGATCACCAGCATTACAAGCTTGCGGTTGACCACGCCGCCTACACCGCGACCATAATTTTCCGAACCGCGGTTGAAGAGACGGTTGAAGGCTTTGAAGAAACGCCCGAACAGCGTGTCCATGATCCGCGTCAGGCGATCTTTCGGCGCATCATGTCCCTTGAGCAAGATGGCAGACAGCGCTGGCGACAGGGTCAACGAGTTGAAGGCCGAGATCACGGTCGAGATCGCAATGGTCATCGCGAACTGCTGATAGAACTGACCGGTGAGACCGGACATGAAGGCCAACGGTACGAACACGGCAACCAGTGTCAGCGCGATGGCGATAATCGGCCCACTCACTTCCTGCATGGCTTTGTAGGTCGCATCGCGAGGCGAAAGACCCTCAGCAATATTGCGCTCGACGTTTTCCACCACCACGATCGCATCGTCCACGACGATACCGATGGCCAAGACCATGCCGAACAGCGACAGCGCGTTAATGGTGTAGCCAAAGCCCAGCAACAGCGCGAACGTACCGATGATCGATACCGGCACCGCCAACAATGGGATCAGCGACGCACGCCAGGTTTGCAGGAATACGATCACAACCAGCACCACGAGGGCGATGGCTTCGAGCAGGGTCTGGATTACCGCATGAATACTGTCCCGTACGAATTGGGTCGGGTCGTACTTGATGCCGTAATCAACACCGTCGGGCATGTCCTGCTTGATCTCTTCCATGACCTTGCGCACGTCGTCAGAAATCTGCAACGAGTTGGCATTGGGTTGCTGGAAAATGATCATCTGAATCGCAGGTTTGTTGTCGAGCATCGCCCGCAACGTGTACTCCGATGCTGCCATCTCAACACGAGCGACATCAGACAGACGTGTTACTGCCCCACCGCTGGTCTTGAGGATGATGTCGCGGAATTCCTGCTCAGTTTTCAAACGACCCTGAGCGTTGACGCTCAGTTGCATCGGCACGTTAGTCAGCATCGGTGCACCACCGACAATACCAGCCGCTACTTGTACGTTCTGCTCACGAATGGCGCTGACTACGTCGGTGGCGGTCAGGTTCAGTCGTGCCACTTTCTGTGGGTCGAGCCAGATCCGCATCGAGTAATCACCGGCACCCCACATCACCACCTCACCCACGCCCGGAATCCGCGCCAGGCGATCCTTGACGTTGATCAAGGCGTAGTTGCGCAGGTAGGTCAGGTCGTAGCGCTGGTTAGGCGACAGGATACTCACGCCCATGGTCAGAGTTGGTGACGACTTGATCGTGGTCACCCCCAGACGTTGTACGTCTTCGGGCAGGCGCGGCAAGGCCTGAGCGACGCGGTTCTGCACAAACTGCTGTGCTTTATCCGGGTCAGTACCGAGCTTGAAGGTGACGGTGGTGGTCAGCTTGCCGTCGCTGTTGGCCAGCGATTGCATGTAGAGCATGTCTTCGACGCCGTTGATCTGCTCTTCGATCGGCGAAGCCACGGTTTCCGCGATGACCTTCGGGTTGGCACCCGGGTACTCGGCGCGTACCACCACTGAGGGAGGTACCACCTCTGGGTATTCGGCAGTCGGCAGTTTGGTCAAGGCGATAAGCCCTGCCAGAACCACAACCACCGACAGCACACCGGCGAAGATCGGCCGGTCAATAAAGAATTTAGAGATGTTCATGTTGGCGTTCTCTTATTAAGCCGAAGGCTTCGCAGCGCGACCGATGTTCGCCATTTCAACGGAGTTGGCGTGGACGGTGTCGTTAGGACGAACACGCTGCACACCGCCTACAACCACACGATCACCGGCCTTCAGGCCCGAAGTAACAATGCGCAGGCCTTCATGCAGGTTGCCCAGGGTGACTTCGCGGTACTCGACCTTGTCGTCCTGGCCAACCACGAGAACGAACTTCTTCGCCTGGTCTGTGCCGATGGCCGAGTCGTCCACCAGAATGGCATCGGATGGTTTGCCGCCACCGACCTTGATGCGCGCGTAAAGGCCTGGTAGCAGCGCGCCATTGGCGTTATCGAAACGCGCACGGACGCGGATGGTTCCCGATTGGGTGTCCAGTTGGTTGTCGATGGAGTCGACGACACCATTGCGCGAATAGCTGTCCTCGTTGGCCAGGCCGAGAGAAACCGGAGCGGGTTTGGCAGAGGACTGATTCAGGTAGCGCAGATAGGTTTGCTCATCCACGTCGAACGAGGCATAGATGGGCGACACCGACACCAGAGTGGTCAGCAGAGGTGCTGTAGTGCCTGCCGATACGACGTTACCGATAGTCAATTCCGCGCGAGATACCCGGCCAGCGATCGGCGCGGTGATCTCGGTGTAGGAGAGATTAACTTTGGCGGCGTCCAGCAAAGCCTTGGCCACTTTCACCTGCGCAATGGCTTCGCGCGAAGCATTTTGCTTCTCATCGAAATCACGCTTGGCGATGGCGTTTTGCTCGATTAGGCGCGCGGCGCGACCGGCATCGGTGGCAGCGTAGTTAGCCCGGGATTCTGCAGCGGCCAGTTGACCTGCGGCGCGATCGACTTCCGCCTGATAAGGGCGTTGATCGATGGTAAACAACAGATCACCCTTTTTGACCAGCGCACCGTCCTTGAAGTGCACACCGACGATCGTGCCGGGTACCTGAGGGCGGATGTCGACTTTCCCTACGGCTTCCAGGCGACCGGAATAACTCTGCCATTCACTGACAGATTTGAAGACAACCGTCGCGACGTCGACTTCTGTTTTAGGGACTGCCGTTGCCTCAGCCGCGTTAGCCGACTGAACCAGGGCAAAATGATCGCCATATTTCACCGCGATCCCGGCAGTGCCGGCCACTAAGAGCGCACTCAACGCAACGGAAAGACGTTTGTGATGGGCGATCATTTTTTTCTCCTACTTAATAAAATTTCGTTAGAAAGACAGTGATCGAAAAACTGCTCCGCTCCCTGCTGAACCTCAAAAGCCAACTGCACACAGTCCGCGAGTTAAACTCGTGAAAAAACTTTGTAAAACGATTAAAACTTTAAAAAAGAGTCGCTTGCTTTACAGGGTTATGCCTGCTGATAACGCTCCGATGTATTCATCTACAACGCCGCTTTCGCTCAACGCATTATTAAGTTTGTGAACATACTCAGCATTTGTACCCATCGGCCCGGATGCCCCTGCAATGTGCGGACTCACCGATTCAACACTCGCGTCTGGCTCATACAACGGGTGATACGGATCAGCTACAAATACAAGCGCCATTGTTTCCGTGCCATCTTCCAGGGATAGCGGTGCCCAAACTGGACGGTATGCACCGGTGGGCATTTCACGCACCCAAAGCAATATCAACTCTTCCTTTGCGACTTGTTCAGTCAATCGGAAGGCTACGCCTTGAGTAGAACCTCCCGGTTCCAGAGCTAACATCCGTCCCGGGGTATCGAGGGTGGCTCGCCCCGCAATAATTCGCATGCAAAAACTTCTGTGCCATCCATGTAGCGTTGCCCGCTGTTGACCTTCAAAATTTAAAAGTGGATTCCAGAGCAAAGAGCCGTAACCAAAGATCCACAAGTCACCCGTCGTTGGACGAGCCTCTAGCGTTTCCTGCATTGATTGCTCGATTTGCTCAAGCGTCCACATAATTTCGCGTGGCACTTCACAAAAATTTTCAAGGTAAGCACCGGAGGTAATTTGGTGTTTCGTCAACATCATCACTGCCTCAAATTCTGCGCCAATTCTATGAATCGATCTGGTTCAGCTTGGAGTGCAGAATGTGCGGCAATCCAGATGTGAACCTTGGTTGGCAGCCCACGCAAACCTGCCCATGGGTAGATACTGCCCCAAAGCCATCACCCCAATAAATAACGCGGAGTTCTACTGTTAGTAGCCACAAAGGAGACAATCCCTACAACAGCCGTAGCCTTTGCCTCGCGTTGTGGATACGGGCCGGCTACGTTCGTAGTTACAGACAAAATTTCAGAGGCAGGACAGGTTATTCACTCATACTGCGGATAGTAGAAACTTAAATAATCTAAAATTAGCGCGGGAATATTTTTCGTTTTTCTAGATTTCTTACTGGCCAATGCACCTTACTGGTGCATAAAGATGAAAGCTCAGCAACTGCCGTATTTGCTCCAAAAGAGCGACTTACGGCAGACCGATCCTGGTTTCCATTTTCGCTGAGCATCCACACGCTGACTGTGGGAATTGAACAAACGCGGGGTTCTACTTTTCTTTCGACAGAGCAATCCTGAATTCGCGCGTCGCACTTACTCATCCAAACCGACAACGAAACTATTAAAATTAATTCTTTTTGCCATTCCGCTGGTAAGCATTTCCATAAAACCGGCCAGTTCTGGATGTTCGAAATGCTCGCGCATCTGACTCTCGGACTTCCAGTAACCGCTGACGATCCAGGAATTATTAGTCATACGATTATCAGTAACCGCGTAGCCAACGCACCTCGTAGTGCTAAGGAGGGTGCGGATTATCTGCGGGAGCTTCTGGCAGACTTCACCCACCCGTCCTGGAGCGGCATCTATTTCGATGGTATTGATTGCTGAAATTAACATTTTCAACCCTCCTACATGAGCTGGTTGAATTATGCCTGCGGGCCAATTCCGCATAAATAACGCGATAGTTGTTTCACAGTTGCTTTAAAAGCAACAATCCATTCCTGCTGGATCGACAGCGGCAAAATAACTTGCTTGCTGCCCATTGCGGTCATGAGAACAAACCTCGCCCCCAATGAGGCTCCAAGGATTTCAGTGGCGCCATTTCGAACACAGGCTTTCCCAAGCAAGGTATCCTTTGGTTTCAAAAAACGCGCATCGAGAGCCCGCCATGAAGCTGTATTTCACGCCTGAAGCCTGTTCGATGGCCCCTCACATTGTTTTGCGCGAACTGGGCCTGCCGTTTGAGTTGATCCAGGTAGACCACGCTACCAAGACGACCTCTGCAGGAGAGGATTACTGGAGCATCAATCCTCATGGCTACATTGCGGCCTTGCGGCTGGATAACGGAGAGGTGTTGACCGAAGGCTCGACGATTCTCGAATTCCTTGCTGACCTGAAACCAGAAACAGGCTTAGCCCCTCCGGTTGAAAGCTGGCAACGAGTTCGCCTGCGTGAGCGCCTGAGCTTCCTTTCGTGCGAGCTTAACTGTGCAATGAGCCCCCTCTTCCGGAACATTCCGCAGCAGGCGCGCGATGAGATTTTCGCTCGCCTCTTTCGACGTATCGATTCACTCAATGAAACCTTAAGCCAACAACCATACTTGCTCGGCCAGGCGTTCTCCGTGGCAGATCCGTACCTCTATACGCTGTTGAGATGGCTCGCGTGGTTCTCGATTGACTTGGCGCGATGGCCGGCGTTGGTGGCCTACCAAGAACGAATCGGCGCTCGGCCAAGTGTTCAGGCTGCACTGGCTGCGGAGCTGAATGGAAAAAGTCCCCGAACACACTAAGTGCGCGAACAGCGGACAGCATTCGCTGCAGAATTTTCCGTGGAAACGATTGGCCGAATGATTGGCACACGCATGCGACGTGGGTAACGGCAGTATTCATAAAGGCGGAACGGAAAATAGAGGATAGAAGTTAGCGCACAAAGGGTTGTTTCCCTTTGCGCGCCAAAGCAACATCAACTTCATCTGTCGATGCGCGAGTACCTCGCGCACCTGTCCCGCGGGCAATCAGCGGACGCTTGAGAACGCCGCACGAATTTCATCAACGAAAATCGCTGGCTGCTCAAAAGCCGCGAAATGGCCGCCCTTCTGCGTCTTATTCCAGTAAATCAGATTGCTGTATGCCTGTTCCGCCCACGCCTTCGGTGGCGTGTAGATCTCTCCTGGGAACACGGATACGGCAACCGGCAGATCGAGATGAATGGCGCCGAAGTTAAGCCCTGGATGCTCGGCATACATACGCGCCGAGGACGCACCGCTGTTCGTCACCCAATACAACATCACGTTGTCGAGAATCTGGTCGTAGGTGAAAACGCTCTCTGCTTGACCCTCGCTATCGCTCCAGGAGGCGAGCTTCTCGTAGATCCACGCTGCTTGACCCACAGGGGAGTCCGACAGGGAGTAGCCAATCGTTTCCGGACGAGTCGTTTGCAAATCGTGGTATGCGATACCGTCAGAAGCAAATAGCACGCACTGATCGAGTGCCGCTTGTTCTTCCTCGCTCAACTCTGCCGGCATATCGGCAGGAACAACGAATGGCAGATTCACATGGATTGCCGCCAAACCATCCAACTTTAGGCGACCCATCTCAGTGGTTACCACGCTGCCCCAATCGCCGCCTTGAGCGACATAGCGAGGGTAGCCGAGACGTTGCATCAGCTCATGCCAGGCGTTACCAATACGAGTACGGTTCCACCCTTTGGTCGTCGGCTTGTCGCTGAACCCATATCCAGGGATCGACGGCAGTACCACGTGAAAAGCGTCTTTGGCTTCGCCACCATGGGCGGTCGGGTTAACCAACGGATCGATGGTATCGAGGAACTCGACAATAGATCCCGGCCAGCCATGGGTCATGATCAGTGGCATTGCATCTTCATGCTTGGATTTGATGTGCAGGAAGTGAATGCCCAACCCATCAATTTCAGTTTTGAACTGCGGATAGCTGTTCAAGCGAGCTTCGAATCGACGCCAGTCGTACTGAGTCCGCCAGTACTCAACCAAATCTTGCACCTTGGCCAGCTGTGCACCTTGCGACTGGTCGGCAACGGTTTCCCGATCCGGCCAGCGAGTTCCATTCAAGCGACGCTGCAAATCATCGAGCTCGACCTGTGGGATCTCAATGCGAAAAGGCGTCAATTGAGTGCTATCAGACATCTGAATACCTCTGTGTCATCGGTTCATCGACAACCGTTTTGTTGTCAATTCAATTGAGAGCACTATGCCTATGTCGTTAGAAAGAATAAGCCCGTCGAAAAGCAACGCTCTGTCGCTGGCAAAGAGACAAACGTCACTCATATTCCGGCTATTAGGCTTGGATATGGGTTTGAGTGGCTTGGGCGCTGCGATGTTTTAAAGGGACGCCCGGAGCTCCAGGCGTGCATGTTGGGAGCTCTTGAAAACAACGCTGCTCCGTCAACTACACTCATCCGATGCATCGGTACAGAGGCTTTTCGCATGGCAACCAAAACCGCAATCGTTTTCGCTGGCGGCGGTAGCTTGGGTGCCGTGCAGGTGGGGATGTTGCAGGCCCTGGTCGAGGCCAATGTTCGATTCGACCTGGTGGTGGGCGCTTCTGTCGGGGCCATCAACGGTGCTTACTTCGCCGCAAGGCCCGATGCTGCTGGGGTCGAGGCGCTCGCAGGTTTCTGGCGTGGCTTGCGTAAAACCGACATTTTTCCCGTGTCCTGGCTCGATACCTGTAGAGGGTTGATCAAACGGCGGGGCTTTCTGCTTCAGCCCGCGGCTTTGAACCGACTGCTGGGACAAGTGCTGCCGATTCATCGCATTGAAGATGCGCTGTTGCCTCTGCACATCGTCACCACCAACTTGCTCAGTGGTGCTGAGACCGTTCTGTCTTCCGGTGAACTCGGGCAGGCATTGCTGGCCAGCGCAGCTATCCCGTTGGTGTTCCCCTGCGTGCAGATTGCCGATCAGTTCCTGATTGACGGTGGCGTGGCCAGCAATACACCCATTTCAACTGCAGTGGCCCTGGGAGCGACCAACGTCGTGGTCGTGCCAACGGGAGTCAGTTGTGCCCTGTCTCAGCCACCCCGAGGCTTGATCGCCTTAGCCCTGCACACCGTCAACCTGATGAGCATGCGTCAGTTGGTGAGCGACATCGAACACTTCCGCACGCTCACTAGCCTGCACATCGTTCCGCCGTTGTGCCCCGTGGATGTCTCAGTGTTTAACTTCGCCCAAACCGAGTCGTTGTTGCAGCGTGCCTATAAACAGACGCTTTGGTGGCTGGACGGTGGGGGGTTGGAACGTACCAAGGTACCGGGCGCGCTATCGCTCCATTCACATGCCCATGATCTTTGAGCGTCCACTGAAGCTGCCGAACCCTTACATTGCATGCCAGCCAAAACTGAACCATGAATTGAAAGCTACGGGTTGGACTCAATCGGTAGGTGCCCCTCTAGTGCGTTTTCTAAGCGGATCGCTCGCTTGTTGCGAACAGCCAACGCTCCGACGCCGAATGACGGTGGGCGTCTCTTGTCGACCTCCTCACTCAGCTTGGCTCTTATAGCCCGGAACTGTTTTCCTCCTTCACCTGATTGTCGCGATGCAAGAGATAGAGACCCGATGCGCAGTGGACTCACGGCCTGACTAAACCGCGCAAATCCTCTATAGCGAAACATCTCATCGATTCGACGATCGCTGTAAGCAATCAGCGCGTTCATCACACCATGCACCAACGAAGTCTTGCTGGGCTTATCAAGCACAACCGTCAACGTGAAGTCACCAAAACCCGAACGAGACTTGCTTCGTACCGGCGTATCCAACTCCAGATCGACAACAGCATTACCGTTGGAACGAGTGCTCCAATCTTTCGTTCGAATGGCTCGACCGTCGAAGCGGATTCCTTGAAGCCAATCATCCGGTAGCTCACCCAGGCTAAAGAGGTTGTCCATGACTAATTCGGGAAAACGTGCCATGAGAGGCAGATCTACATGCGTACTGAATGGCGTAGCGTCGTGACCACTCGATAATTCTCTAACAGTTACGAGTTCACGAACTTCGTGTTCTGCCGCTTTTTTCAACGCCAAAAACGCCGTTTGTATCACCTCAGACGTCGGGGTGTAGCGTTCAATACGCCACTTTCGGCCGTATACGATTCGGCGCTTTGTGAGGTCTTTGTAGTTGTCCGGCCCAATGGAACCTACTTGGAGGTACAGGCCAAACTCATCATCACCACAGAACAGAAGATAATGATCAACCTGCTCAATATCGTTCAGTATTTCAGATACCGTCTGCACGGTTTGTTCGTACTGCAAATAGTGCTGAGGGATAAACCGTTCTCCGTTTGACAGCTCAATGGATGGCGCAAGTGGCATCGGAGTTTCACCGCTGTTCAGCGACTTATGGCCTGGGCAAAAGTGGTTCGATGATCTTTGCTGTGCGCTCATGCACGCTCCTGAATTTTGGATTTCGCCCAGTGCGACGAGAGATAGATAACGGTGAGTGCGGTTAATGACCGTACACGCGCCGCTATGTGTGCTCGTGGCGAGCAACATTTAAGCGGATGCAGATAGGACGCTTCAGGGGCAAACCCCAGCGATTGAACGAACCAGCACCGACTCATCCTTGTGGGCCGCAGGCAACGACAGGGTTGGCAACTCGTGGCTCAACGCTAATGAGCCACGCAGGATCGTCATCAGCGTCATAACCGGTGCTCCTGATCACATCATCACTCAACGCTTCAGTGTTCCTTTCCTGGTGGAAACACTTACTGAGGGCAGTCGGTTGAAGCTCAGTAAAGGGATCATCTTTTTTAGGCCGAACGCGGGAAGACGATTAAATACGAATGCGACGATTGCCTAGGAACACTCGCACCGTGGTGGGATGTCGTCGTCTAAAGCCCCGCTGGACAACGACGCTTCACACCGCGGCGCGGATAGTGAATCAACCCAATGAGCGGATAAACATACATACGAGCGACGCTTCGTAGCCTGTATAGCGACAATGCCTTATACCTTCCCCTTCCTTACTACTGCCTACCGTCACGGGATCCAGTTAAATTCGCCAGATTTAACAGTTCTGCGTGATTAGTGAGTTGATCGATGAGTGCAAAGGTAAGGAAGCAATGATGGAGACCGACCTGAAGACTTTGTGGCTGCATGTGAACCAACGGCGCAGGCTACTTTGGACGCTCGAAGGATTACGCCCCGGCGCTGACGAGGCAAACCGTTGCTCGAAGAGCTCAGAAGCATAGAGCGCCAGGATCTCGAAAACCCATTTGGTGATATTCGATGTCGGTCGATGATCCGGCACAAGCATCCACCCGTAATCGTTCAAACAGTCATTCCGGATTTGCCCAATGAGCAAAGTGAGTACAAACAGCCACCCATCCGCGTGAATTTGAAGCGTGATGGATTCCATACGTATCGGTTACTACCCATGAGGATTCGAGACCACACGGCAGCGTCCCAACGTCACATCGACGGCCCGGTGGGCCTGCCCGAAAATCCTAAGATCTGCTTTCTCCAGGAGCGTGTACCAACTATTTGCATATGCAGCGCTCAGGTGCCCATCATGCTTATCACCCACCACCTCTAAGACTGGGGCGTGATGCTTCACTACGACCGTTTTGCCCTCAAACGGCTTATCAAGCTCTTTGGTTAACCGGGCGAATGTCGCGTGGTTTCGGCTAACCAGGTCGGATGGACGTAAACGTCGGTAGTTTTCTCCAGTCCGGATGAAACGGAAATCATTCATCCATGCCCACGCGGTTTGGCTCGCCACAGCGACGCTCCCTGTAGAAGAGAAATCAGTCCATGCGGTCGCGCAGAGAAAACGAGTTTGGTTCCAAACAAACATCTCGTTTTCTAAAACGTGGACGTGCACTGATGCGGCGTCTTTCATTTTTCGATGCGTTGAATCGATGTGGCCACCGTAGAATTCATGATTGCCACTCACGTAAATCACAGGGCACGCGAAAACCCCGTTCGCCCAGGCCACCCCTCTAGCTTTGACATCAATGTCCCCTGCCAAAACAACCAGATCGTAGTCTCCAGACACAGGCTCAAACGCATGTAAGCCGCATCGAAAACGAAGTGACCTCTCCCAGCCTCGAAGCCATTATTGAGCTCGCCAGAGTCTTGGAACTTAGCCCTGTTGCCCTGATGGCGCTGGTGTGTGGTGCACGAGACGAGCGCAGCGCGGGCGATGTCCTGAAAATCGCGGAAAAGGATCTCCAGGACATGGCGCTATTGCAGGCTTCGATTCCGCTAGAAATTGAAGAGAAGCCTCACCCTCGCGTTACGGCTGCGGCAAAAATGCGAGAGGCAGTTCAAGCGCTCAAGGTGCAAGGCCTTTCGCAGGCTGAAATCGCGAGGGAGCTGGGGATGGCAAAAACCACGGTACAGCGTCATTGGCATCGTTCTGAGTAAGCTGGGTACTTTTCGGTTTCACCCACTCACCGCCCTTATCTTCACTGAACCCCTGAAGCGGGCGGATCAGTCCACTTGAGCTTTTGCAAAAATACCTTGCTGGTCAGAAGAAGCTGTACGTGTAGTTGAAGATGAGTCGAGTTTGATCCTGGTCGTCAATACTCGTACCACCACCTCGATAGACCCCATGGCGTAACGTGGTACCGAAGCCTTTAAGCGGGCCTTCCGGAACGACATAGTCGATGCGCAGATCGGTTTCAACTTCATGCAAGTCGGGGCCACTGCCACTGACTGCCTTGATGTCCTCACCGCGCAAATATGAGATCGATGCTTTCAGTCCGGAAATACCCGCGTCTGCGAAGTCATAGGTATATTGACCAAATGTGGTGTTCTCACCCGCGCGGGCAAAGTTGCCTATCATGGCGTCAGTGAACGAATAAAACGAAATACCCCCCTCGCCTTCGTTTCGCCCACTGCCATTAACCACGTTAGCCTGGCTTAACCAGACAAGAGAGCCATCATCGGATACGCGTTGGTGACCTACCATCAGGCTGTGGCTCTGGAAGGTGTAGGTAAACATGGCAATCGCCGTTGTATTATCGACTTCGCCTGGATTTTTCGCATAACCTCCATTGTTGTTGAAGCGATACCCGGGTTCACCGTTTTTTCCATCTGAGCTGCTTTTGAAGTAGCGCAGATCTGTTTTAAAGCTTTGGCGCTCGCCGAGCGGCTGAATATGAATCAAGCCGAAGAAATGCTGAGTGTAAAAGTCCTCCAGGTTGGCGTAGTAGAACTGGAGCATCAGATCTTTGGTCACCTTCCAGTCTGCGCCAGCGAACCTGAAGTGGTTACTTTCCTCGGTGCCGCCGGGAACCGACAGTCCAGTGCTGTTTGTCGACGCCCGGCCTTTCGCGCGTTCCAACTGCCCCCCGGTAATCATGAGGTTGTCGATTTCCTTTGAGGTAAACATTGCTCCGCCAAATGTTTGCGGCTGCAGGCGGCTATCCGTAGCGATCAGGATGGGCAGGCTTGGCGTCAACGTGTTACCGACGCGAAATTCTGTCTGCGATATCCGCGCTTTGGCAGTGGCACCAAAGCTGCTCCATTCTTGCGTCGCCGACCCGTCGCTATCGCTCGGCGTAAACGTATTGCTGTCCGGGTGATACCCCTTGCCGCCGTCGAGGTGAATCCCAACTAGGCTCTGCATATCCACCCCGAATCCTATGAAACCTTCGGTGAAGCCTGATGAATAATCGAGTTTGAACGACTGCGCCCACTCGCGCTGGTCTGCCCCCCCTTCTCTATTATCGTTATCGTAATAGAAGTTACGCATGCCCAGCGTCAGCTTACTATCTTCAATAAACGCAGCATTGGCTACCTGCACTGCGCCAAAGACTGCACTGACGATCACCGCATTGATGGAGGCCTTAACATTATTGTTCATAGTCTCTTCACTCTGATAGCGCGTTACTTGCAGCGGCTAAATTAATTTTTTATTGGAAGAACATTTTCAGTTTCATGTGTTACTGCAATTGAAACTTACGCAAAAGCTATATTTAGAGCGAGCAACAGCGTTCTTTTAATGCAAAGAGCAGCCTGAGCAACTTGGAGACGGCATCAAGCGGCGCGAGCTATTTGATAGCCCAGCGCATGGCACCTGAATTCTGAGTCTTCGCACACCTGCCAACTTACCGACGGAATTTTCGGGTGTTAAAACTAGCGTAGGGAAATGCGACGCTCACAAACAGATGTGTTTTTGGGCAAACACTTTGAACAAAAAGTGCACTATTCGGTATCAGGTGATGCCCCCCACAGGCTCTTCCACCACTGCATTCAACGGATTCACTGACGTCCAATGCTCTCGCGGCCGCGGCTTGATGCGCTAGCCGTGGTGTTTTTGATTCGATACAAACAAGACGTCGATGTCTTTCGTCGTCTAGATGTTCGTGCTCAAGGGGACTAGCAACACCAGCCGAAGGTACACCTCATCGCACTATTGCGATGGGAAGCTCAGGGCTTGCGACACCGTAGAACACGCCCGCTCTCTACCTAGCCGTTTACCCTCACTAGCATCAGCTCGTGCTAGAGAAGCAGTGCGTTCATTTTGCAAGCATGAAAAAAACCTATAATTTTTTTGCACAACACATTGGGTTTTTTGGGCGTTTTTATTTGATTTTGCATGCCTATACTCAACTCGCCTCCCCGGTCATGCGCCGGGCGTATCCCAATAAAAATAAATAAGAGATCCCACTGTGAACGCATTCATGCTTGCCTTTGCTTCCTCGCTGTCAGGTACCCGCAACGGTCTTGGGAGAAGCCAATGAACAGCAACTGCCAACCCTTTCTGGCTGCACGGGACTTCCTTCTGGAACACCGCACCGACTATGCAACGGCAGTGCGTGATTTCCGATGGCCACAGTTGGAGGAGTTTAACTGGGCGCTGGACTACTTCGACGAGATGGCCGAGGACAACCAGGCCAACGCACTCTGGATAGTCGAAGAAGATGGCAGTGAGCAACGCTACAGCTTTCAGCAGCTGGCCACGCGCTCCAACCAAGTGGCTAACCACTTGCGCGCCCTCGGCGTGCGTCGGGGTGAGCGTATCCTGGTGATGCTCGGTAACGAGGTTGCGTTATGGGAGACCATGCTGGCTGCCTTCAAACTAGGCGCTGTGGTTATCCCCGCCACCGCGCTGCTTAACTCAGATGACTTACGTGATCGCATTGAGCGCGGCCGGGTACAACATTTGGTAGTGGGCAGTGCCCACGTGGAAAAATTTTCCGGTCTTGGTGAGCACTGCAGTCGAACCTGTGTAGGTGCAGCTCCTGCTGGTTGGAATTCGCACGACGCGGCCAAAGGGTATGACACACAATTCGAAGTCGACGGCAAGACGCTCGCCACCGACCCCATGCTGCTGTACTTCACCTCTGGCACCACATCAAAACCAAAGATGGTGTTGCACAGTCACCAGAGCTACCCAGTCGGCCACCTCTCAACCATGTACTGGATCGGCCTGCAGCCAGGCGACCTGCATTTGAATATTTCTTCGCCGGGCTGGGCCAAGCACGCCTGGAGCTGCCTGTTCGCACCGTGGAACGCCGGCGCTTGTATCTTCATCCACAATGTCACGCGCTTCAGCGCTTGCGCGCTACTCAACGTCCTGGAGCGTTATGGCGTAACCAGCTTATGTGCCCCAGTGTCCCACGGCAATGGCCTGGACGGCTTCGTCGCTGATTTCCTGAGCGACAGTACCTTTGAAAACAACATCGCCTACGACAATGACCGGCACGGTTTCAACGTCGTTACCAGTACCCACGACTTCACCCTGACCAATAACATTGCCTACAACAACGGCGGTAATGGCATCGTGGTGCAGCGCGGCAGCGAGGACATCCCCTCCCCCAGCAACATAACCATCACCGGTGGCGAGGTGTACGGCAACGGCGCCGAAGGGGTGCTGATCAAGATGTCCAGCGAGGTGACTGTCAGCGGCGTCGATATTCACGACAATGCCAGCGCCGGGGTTCGCATCTACGGCAGTAACCACGTTGAAATCACCGACAACACGCTCCACAACAATTCACTGGGCAACCCCGTACCGGAAATCATCATCCAGTCCTACGACGACACCCTGGGCGTGTCAGGCAAGTACTTCAACGGCAGTGACAACACCCTCCAGGGCAACATCATCAGCGGCAGCAACCTCTCGACCTACGGTGTTGCAGAACGCAATGAAAACGGCACGGATCGCAATGCCATCATCGGCAATACCATCAGTCACACCAGCAAGGGTGCCACGTTGATCTATGGTGACGGCAGCTACGTCAGCGACACGGTGCCGATGACCACTGTGCAAGGTACGGCTGGCAACGACACCCTGTTGGGCAGCGCCGAAAGCGAGATTTTCTACGGCGGGGCCGGCAACGATACGATCAACGGCGGGGCTGGTGGCGACATTCTGGTGGGCGGTGCAGGCATCGACAAACTTACCGGAGGTACCGGCGCCGATACGTTCCGTTTCGCCGCTCAGTCCGACAGCTACCGCAATGCAACCGCAAGCTTCGATGACACCGTGACCGACTTCGACGTCACCCAGGACAAGATCGACCTGGCCGGCCTGGGCTTCACCGGCCTGGGTAATGGCCGTGGTGGCACCCTGCAGGTCAGCTACAGCGCCAGCAACGACCGCACCTACATCAAGGACTACGATGCCGACGCCAGCGGCAATCGCTTCGAGTTGATTCTCTCGGGCAACCTCGCCAGCACCCTGACCGCCAGCAACTTCATTTTCAATCGGGTGGTCACCGGCACCAGCGCCAGCGATGCATTGCTGGGCAGCGATTCGGCCGACACCCTGCTCGGCCTCGCAGGAAACGATAATCTCAATGGCGGCGCGGGCGACGACAAGCTCGACGGCGGCGCCGGGATGGACAGCCTCACCGGTGGCGCCGGGGCGGACACTTTTGTGTTCTCCAATCGCCTGGACAGTTACCGCAACTACAACACCGGCGGTGCCAACCTTAGCGACCTCATCACCGATTTCGATGTCAGCAACGACAAGATCGACCTGTCGGCCATCGGATTTACCGGCCTGGGGGATGGCAAGAACAACACCGTGTACCTTGTGCTCAACAGCACCGGCACCAAGACTTACATCAAGTCCTTGGCCGCCGACGCCAATGGCAATCGTTTTGAGGTGACGCTGGCCGGCAACTACCTCGACAAACTGACCAGCGCCAACTTCGTCTTCGCCACGTCGTCACCCACCAACCAGGCGCCGGTGCTGGCCACGCCGCTGCCGGATCAGAGCGCGACCGAAAGTACACCGTTCAGTTACGTTGTCCCGGCCACCAGCTTCACCGATCCGGATAATGACAGCCTCAGTTACACCGCCAAGCTGGCCAATGGCAGCGCCCTGCCCGGTTGGCTGACATTCGATGCCGCCACTCGTACGTTCAGTGGCACACCCAGCGACACCGCGTCGGGCACTTACTCCATCCAGGTCACCGCGAGCGATGGCAGCAACGCCACCGTCAGCGACAGCTTTACCCTCGCCGTGCAGGACGTACCCGCGGGCCCCACGGTGATCAATGGCACCCCGAACAATGACACCCTGACTGGCACCGCAGCCAACGAGCAACTGCAAGGTGGCGCAGGTAACGACACGCTGAATGGTGGCGCGGGCAACGACATCCTGATCGGTGGCACCGGGGTGGACAAGCTCACCGGCGGCGCGGGTGCCGATGTGTTCCGCTATACCTCGAAACTCGACAGTTACCGCACCAGTTCCACGAGCGTAAGCGACCAAATCCTCGATTTTGATGTGACCGCCGACAAGATCGATGTCTCGGCACTCGGCTACACGGCGCTGGGCAATGGTCTGAACGGTACGCTGCAACTGACCTACAGTGCGTCGACCAACCGTACTTACCTCAAGGATCTCACCGTCGACGCCAACGGCAATCGCTTTGAGTTGTCGATGGCGGGCAATCTGGTGAGCAGCCTGACGGCGAGTCATTTTGTCTTCGCCGACCAGAACCCCCCAAGCAATGCGGCGCCAGTGGTGGCCATTCCCCTGCTCGACCAGAACGCCACCGAAACCACGCCGTTCAATTACACCGTGACCCATGACAGTTTCACCGACGCCGACCAGGATGCGTTGGTCTATACCGCGACCCTCGCCGATGGAAGCGCCCTGCCCACATGGCTGAGCTTCAATGCCACCAGCCTGACGTTCAGCGGCACGCCGATCAGCACAGCGGCCGGAAACTACAGCGTACTGGTCAAGGCCACCGATCCTTCAGGTGCCTCGGTCAGCGACAGCTTCGCCCTGACGGTGGCTGATGCGCCAGCCAGCACCCTCGTCGGCACCGATAATGCCGATACGCTCAACGGCACGACAGGTGCTGACCTGATCCTGGGCAACGGTGGCAATGACACGATCAGGGCTGGCACCGGAGCAGACATCATCGACGGTGGTGCCGGACGCGACTCGCTGTATGGCGGCGATGGGGCTGACACCTTCCGCTACACCAACGTGCTCGACAGTTACCACGATTACGACGTCGGCGGCATCACTGCCACCGACACGATTTATGACTTCACTGCTGGCGTCGACAGGATCGATGTGTCGGGCCTGGGCTTTCTCGGTCTCGGCGATGGCAGCAATCACACGCTGTACATGACCCTTAACGCGGCCGGCGACAAGACCTACATCAAATCCGCCGACGCGGATGCCAATGGCAACCGTTTTGAGATCGCCCTCAACGGCAACTACCTCAACACCCTCACGGCCAGCGACTTCGTGTTTGGCGAGCGCGCACAACAGGACATTCTTTACCTGCCCACGCTCGGTCAGTCCAACGCGCGCCTGCTGCGCATGACGGAGGATGACGATCAATCTGGCACCTCGATGCTGGTCAAAGACCTGGACCGCTACACCCCCTATGACGTACGCAGCCAGTTCACCGATGCCGACGGCAACGGCATCGACATCGCGGTGGGAGGTAGTACGGTCAACGGCCTGTCGACCCTGAGCGCCGAAGAGCTCAAGTTGTGCTGGTGGTTGACTGATACCAACCAACCGGGGCCTGCACTGTTGCGTGCCGTCGCGTTGCTGGGGGACCAGCTCACCGAACTGCAATCGATCGATAACGTCACCATGGGCATCATTTGGGGCCAGGGTGAGGAAGCTGCCCAGGAGATCGCGCGTGCCACGGACAAAACAGCGGCGGCCGCGGCCTACAAGGACGCCACACTGAAGGTGTTCGATTACCTGCATGCCCAGTTCGGCAACTTCAACGTGTACATCATGGAAACCGGCCACTATCAGGAGGATGCGGCACGTGCCCGGGGCTATTCCGAAGAAAAGATAGCCTCCATCGTCGAGGGCGTAGGCTATGTTCGCGCCGTCCAGGAAGCCATCGCCACCGAACGCGCCGACGTCAAGCTGGCGGTGGACTACACCGACCTGCCCTTGCGCTACGAAGTCGATCCGCTGGTGTATCCCGATGACGTCTGGCACCTGCACGAGGAATCGGCGGAAATCGTCGGCCAGCGCCTGGCCGACTACATCGCCGCAGACCTTGGGTTTCAAGGCAACCCGGACGACAACAATAGTGTTCAGGACATTTTCGACAATGCCCAGAACCAGGGCGGCATGATCTCCGGCACTGACCAGGCCGATACCCTGGTGGGCAGTTCGGGCAATGACACACTGGATGGCGACTTGGGCGCCGACTCCATGACCGGTGGCGATGGTAACGACATCTATCTGGTCGACAACGCGTCCGACAGCGTGGTGGAAACCAACACCTCGGCCTCGCAGATCGATACAGTGAAGGCATCAGTCAGCTGGACCCTGGGCGCCAATCTCGAGAACCTCGTGCTCACCGGTGTCTCGGAGATCGACGGCAGCGGTAACACGCTGCGCAACTTCATCACCGGCAATGCCGCCGCCAACGTGCTCAATGGTGGCGCAGGGGCCGACAGCATGAGTGGTGGCGATGGCAACGACACTTACTATGTCGACAACGCCGACGACAGCGTGATCGAGACCCAAGGCAACGTGTTGCCCGGAGGGATCGACAGTGTGCGCAGCAGTCTGGGGACCTATACCCTAGGCACGAATGTCGAGAATCTGTATATCGAGAGCCCGGGCGCCGCCAATGGCACGGGCAACGCGTTGGACAACACGCTGTTCGCCGCAGCCGGCAACAACGTGCTGGACGGACGCGAGGGAAATGACACCGTGTCTTTTGAGCGCGCTCTGTCCGGTGTCACCGCCAACCTCTCGACCTCAGCGCAACAAAACACCGGGGGATCGGGGCTCGACACCTTGAAATTCTTCGAAAACCTGACGGGAAGTGCCTATGCAGACAGTCTGTCGGGCAACAGCGCTGCGAACGTCCTGAGCGGTGGTGCGGGCAATGACACGCTCGTGGGCGGTTCCGGCGATGATCGGTTGATCGGCGGTGCAGGCACCGACAATCTCACCGGTGGCACTGGCGCGGATACCTACGCATTTGGTGCGCTGTCGGACATGGGCGTCGGTGCTTCGCGTGATGTGCTCAACGGTTTCAAGAGCATCGAAGGCGATCATCTGGACTTCTCCGGCCTGGACGCCAACCCGTTGACCGGCCCTGTCGATGCCTTCACCTTCATCGGCAGCAACGCTTTCGACCCTGCCAACGCTACCGGCCAAGTGCGCTTTGCCGATGGCATTCTCTACGGCAGTGTCGACGCCGACGCCACCCCCGAGTTCGAATTCGAACTGCTGGGCGTCAAGGAGTTGCACGCCAGCGATTTCACCGCCTGAGTAAGCAAGCCTGTCCGCGAGGCGGTGGCACAGCCAGCATGGATGCAAGCTGAGCCACCGCTTTCGCGGGCAAGCCCGCTCCTACCGGAATGTGTGGCGTACTAAAAGACGAGGAAAGCCGCTCATTCCTCTTTGAAGGCTGCGAGCAAGCGTTCGCGCAAAGGTTTCATCAGGTAGTTCATCAAGGTACGCTCGCCCGTGACCACCGTGACATCGGCAAGCATGCCCGGCCGCACCGGCAGGCCGGCGGCCTGTAGCGACACAACGGTATCTGCGGGAATTTCGACCTTGGCGGAAAAGTACGGCTGGTGAGTCTGTTCATCGATCAACTGGTCCGCCGACACCGTACTCACCGTACCGGTGACAGTCGGGGTGTCCACCCGTTGCAGCGCCGTGAAATGCACGTGCACCGGCAACCCCGGACGCAACTTGTTGGCCATCAACGGCTCGAAACGCGCGGTGATCGCCATCGGCGCATCCAACGGCACCACCTGCATCAGGGTTTGTCCCGCCTGGGCAACGCCGCCAATCGTATGAATGTTCACGTCCATGACCTGTCCGGACACCGGCGCGCGGATCGCACCGTTTTCGACTTCAAACTCAAAGGCACTGATCTGATCGGCAAAAGCTGACGCCTCGGCGGAGACTTCACTGAGCTGGATTTCGGCATCGCGGCGAAATTCCTGCTGCGCCTGCAAGGCCTTGAACCGACCTTCATTGATCGACTGGCGAGTCCTGCCGACATCACCTATCACGGAGGCAATCTGCCCGGCCAATTGGGCGGCGTTGCGCTCGGCCTCGAAGAGTTTGTTGCGCGGGACGTAGCCCTCATGTGCCAAAACACGCAGGCCTTCCAGCTCCTGCTGCTGGAAGCGCATCTGCGTTTCGTAGTTGCGCTTGACGCCTTCATATCCGATCAGTTGCTGCTGCAATGCGGCGGTTTCGTGTTCGATGATCTGCAAGCGACTGGCCAACTCTGCACGGCGGGTCGCAAACAACTGGCTCTGCAAGGCCATGGCTGCCTTGAGCCGCGGCGCTTCAGCGTGTTCCAGCAAGTCTGGTGGCCATTGGATCTCGGCGGTGCCCAGGCGCTCGGCAATCAAGCGAGCCTCGACGCTGCGATCATTAAGCAATTTGCCCCGGGTCACGTCCAGTTGTGACTGCGCTTGCACCGTGTTGAGTTGCACCAGTAACTGCCCTTGGGTGACGCGGTCGCCATCACTGACCAGCAGTTTTTCCACCACGCCACCGACCAACGACTGCACCGCTTTGCGTTCGCCCGCCACGACCACGGTGCCACTGCCCACGACACCCTGGTCGAGCGGCGCCAGGCAGGCCCAGAGCAGGAAGCCACCCAGTGCCAGGGCCAGGAAGCCCACGCCATATCGTGCCGCGCTGCCCGCGTCGGTATTGGCACCTGGCAGTGTGGGTTTATCACGTACGGTCGGTCGTTGTTCGCTGTACATCTGTGTGCCTGGGGTCAGATCATGCATCTTCGCCAGCCTCCTTGATCGCTGCCGGTCTCGGCCCCGCAAGCAATGCCTTGAGCACCCGGTCCCGTGGACCGAATGCTTGTTGAGTGCCGTCCTTGAGCACAAGGATGTGGTCAACCACCGCCAGTACACTAGGGCGGTGTGTAATCAGCACCACGGTGCTGCCAGCGGTCTTGAGCGCACCGATCGCCTGGACCAGCGCCAGCTCCCCGGCTTCATCGAGGTTGGAGTTCGGCTCATCGAGCACGATCAGCGAAGGGAGCCCATAGAGTGCCCGGGCCAGGCCGAGGCGCTGTTTCTGTCCCCCGGACAATCCCAGCCCGCCGGGGCCCAACGGCGTATCGTAACCTTTGGGGAGCCTCAGGATCATCTCGTGTATGCCAGCATGACGCCCCGCTGCGATGATCTTGTCGGCGTCCTGCTCACCGAAGCGGGCAACATTGTCGGCCACCGTGCCGTCGAACAGCTCTATGTCCTGCGGCAAGTAGCCGAGGTGCGGACCCAGGGCGTCGTGAGACCATTGGCTGATCTCGGCGTCATCGAGGCGCACCGACCCGCCCATGGCTGGCCAGACCCCGACCAGCGCCCTGGCCAGCGTTGACTTTCCACTGGCGCTGGGCCCGACAACGCCGAGCACGTCACCTTTGACCAGGTTGAAATTGATCCCCCGCAGGATCGGTTGCGAGGCACCGGGCCGGCCGACATACAACTGCTCCACACGCACCGCGCCGGTGGGCGGTGGCAACGGCATGCGCAGGCGCTCGCCTGGATGCCGGACAAGGAGTTGACTGAGGCGCTGGTAACTCTGGCGGCCGGAGTTGAATTGCTTCCACGAGCCGATGGCGATTTCCACGGGGGCCAGGGCGCGCCCCAACAGCAGCGACATGGCGATCATCATGCCCGCCGACAATTGGCCTTCGAGCACCAACAGCGCGCCGAGCCCCAGGGCCAGCGATTGACCGGAAATGCGTACGAAACGAGTCATCGACGTGATGCGCGCACCACGGTCACTGGCATGGGCCTGGGCCGCAACGATGCGCTGCTGCAGCAGGCTCCAGTGCTGACGCAATGGCCCGAGCATGCCCAGGGCCTGGATGACTTCGGCATTGTGGAACGTGCTGTTGAGATAAATCGACGACTGCACACCCAGCCGATTGGCTTCGTCCAAGCGTGTTCGAGTCGCCCATTCTCCCCACAGAGCCAGGCCGATCAGTATCAGGGCCAGAATCAGCGTCAGCACGCCGAACCATGGGTGAAAGATGAACGCTATCAGCAAAAAGATCGGCAACCATGGCGCATCGAGCAAGGCAATCAGGCCCTGGCCGGTGATCAGCTGCCGCAGTGTCGCTAGGTCGGTGAGCACCTGGGCCGGGTTGGCATCGTGCTCGCGAAGGCTGCGGGCGAAAGCAGCGTCGAAAACCCGCTCGCTCAAGGCTTCGTCGAGCCCCGCGCTCATGCGAATCATCACCGCGCCACGAACCCACTCGATCAGGGCGCTGAACATGAACAGCCCCAGCGCGATCAAAGTAAGCATGAACAAAGTGGTTTCGTTACGACTGGTAAGGACGCGGTCGTACACCTGCATCATGTAGAGCGACGGCACCAGCACCAGCAGGTTGATCACGCCACTGAACAGTGCCAACGACCAAAACAGCCGGCGGTAACTTAATAACGCGGCGTCAATGTCATGACGCGGATCGAGAAAAAAACCCATAGAAAGTTGCTCGCTTAAGAAAGAGTCGGTCCAGGACGCAATCCATCGCGAGCGTTTGCCCATGGGGCGAAACACCCAGTGCAGTCTGACGTGCCGCTATCAGAGACGGTCCTCGTCGCTACAGGCGCCAATAACTGACAACGCGGCCTCGGGTTAGTGCCGGTTATGCAGATCGGGCTTTGAAGTGGGTGACGAGCGGGTATGTTGTACAACGGCAAGTTGAAAAAACCACAAGGCACACCAAGTCGAGTCTTGTGGTCCCAGTGGAGTCATCGGTTGCAGACTGGACGGTAAAATCAGCGTGCGCTGAGGTTGATTTGGCTGCCGTCAGCTAACGAACGTGAGACCTGAGAAGGGGTATTTGCGGAAATCGACCGAAGCGAATCGGCTATGTTACGACTAGTAGCCTTTACCTCGATCCACCACATTTAAAAGCGGTGTTCCTGCGCGCGCTCTTCGAATATTCTCGACTATCAATGCTACCCCGCCGTCAATCTGTACATCGCTAGCGATATGAGGGGTCATGAGCACTCGGGAGTGGTTCCATAAAGAGCTATCGCGGGGAGGAGGTTCTTCTACCAACACATCCAATACAGCGCCTCTCAAGCGCCCGGTATCCAAAGCAGAAATCAAATCGGTCTCGATCACGTGGGCGCCACGTCCCACGTTGATCAATCCGGCTCCATGCGGAAGGCAATCGAGCCTGGCAGCATTGAGTATTCCATTGGTTTCAGGAGTCAGCGGCAGCATGTTCACAAGAATGTCGCATTGCTTCAGGAACTCGTCCAATTCGTCTGGGCCGACGAAGCAACGTCCGCCGGGAATGTCCTTCAAAGAACGGTTCCAGCCACTGAGCTGAAATCCCAATGGTTGAAGGCGACCCAGCGCAGCCATTCCTAGAGTGCCAATACCCATGACACCGACGCGTCGCTGCGAAGCACGCACGATCGACCGAGGTTGCCAGCGACCACTGTGCTGATCCTCTCGGTAATCGAGAATGTCTCGATGCAAGGCAAGCACGCCAAACAGCACATACTCCGCCATTATGTCAGCCATCGAGCTATCTACCAGCCGGATGAGCGACACGTGAGCGGGAAAATGGGGCAAATCGAACTGGTCAACCCCCGCTCCGGCAGCGAAGAGAAGTCGAAGATTACCAAACTGCTCCGCAAGGTTGGTGAGAGGCTCCCAAGCCAGGATGTAGTGAACATCTGAGGGGTTTCCGATATCAGGCCATTGGCGGAACTCCAGTTCAGGGGCATGCGTTAATAGGCAATCCCGCCACTTCTCCGCATCGAGGGGGTCTGCCATGTATAGGATGCACATTGAAACTCCTTATTCCCGATAGCCTAAAAGTTCACTCGTGGTTGCGTTGACAACCACAAGTAATAAACCCCTACCCTTCCCCCCTGAAGCTGCTCGCAGATTGGCCTGCACCGACGTGTAAGCCTTACCATTGCAAATCAGGCACTCACGCTACTTAAAGAGCGATCACACATTTTCGACTCCTTGCAAATGCGCATAGCTATCAACGAATCGCTTAAACTTGTGTTGGCCACAGGTGTAGGCTTCGTACTTCGCAGGTAACGCCTCACTGACGCAGGTTGGCACAGGCTCAACGATTGCATCGAAATCCAGATCGATGAAGAACGGAATTGAATAACGTTCCAGGCCGCTGGTATTGATGACGCGATGCATGGTCGAGGTATAGCGATCGTTGGTGAGGTTTTGAACCAAATCACCAATATTGACGATAAAAGTGCCTTCAACGGGTGGCGCAGTCACCCAGTCTCCTGCTCGATTGCGCACTTGCAAACCGCCGACGGCATCTTGAGACAGGACGGTTAAAAAACCATAGTCCGTATGGGCCCCTATACCGATTTCCTCTTGGGTCACTTTTCCCATCTGAGGTGGATAGCGCAAGATTCGCTGGATAGTGATGGGCTTGCGTTGAAGATGCTCAAAGTAATCTTGTGGCAACCCCAAACTCAGTGCGATTGCGCCGATGAGCGTTCTCGCGAGCGCCAGTACCGCCGAGTGATAATTTTCGGCAACCGTCTCGAACCGAGGCAGTGCGGACGGCATCAGATTAGGGCCAAAAAATGGCGAAACCTCATCGTAATGAGCGCCGCAATCAAAGCACTCTTTGAAGTCCCGTGTATTGGCCGGATCGACGTTTTCCGCATACATCGGTATATAGCCACGAAGCGTGGGGCCGGATTTTACGATATTAATCTGGTTCTTTTCTTCATAAGGGAGATTGAAAAAACGCTTGGTCAGCGTGTACATCTCATCGATCAATTGCTGCTCAACGCCATGATTTTTAATATAAAAAAACCCCACTTTTTCGCATGCGTCACCTATTTGCCTGGCAACCTCGAGTGGGTTTTCGTCATTGATAAGCGATGATATATCGATGATTGGGATTTCAGTAAAAGCTGTTTGCTTGCTGGCCAGACGACTATCCAATAACTCTGTCACGTATGCGCTCCTTTCCGAAGTATCAATAAGGCAGTCGATACAGAAAGCACAGCTGTGCCCTCTTCAATCCCGCTGAATCACACCTGTCACACCCTCTCTTCCGTCCGGCTCAACGGTGCATTTACCGCTGCGAGCACTTTCATGACGCCTCGGGCACTGATCAAACCATGCGATGGATGACAGGTGCGTTCGAGCCAAACCAGTCCTTGTTTTGGCGGATCTTAATCCTCGATTTTTCGCCACGCAAGCAAAATGTACATAGGTGTCATCATCGTTGACACAGATGAACGCTGGACATACTGTTATGTCAAACCACGCCTGATGTTCTGTTCCAGGAGCGCAATACATGTCCAGCGATCCCTTGCTGCAACCCTATAAAATCAAAAACCTGACGCTGCGCAATCGCATCATGACCACCTCCCATGAGCCGGCATACCCGGTCGACGGCATGCCTAAGGAGCTTTATCGGGCGTATCACGTCGAGCGTGCCAAGGCAGGCGTGGCACTGACGATGACCGCCGGTTCTGCCGCGGTTTCCCGCGATAGCCCGCCAGTGTTCAACAACATCCTGGCTTACAAGGATGAAGTGGTTGGTTGGATGAAGGATCTGACGGATGAGTGTCATGAGCACGGCGCTGCTGTGATGATCCAACTGACGCACCTGGGGCGTCGCACCCGCTGGGATAAGGCTGACTGGCTGCCTGTGGTCTCTCCGTCTCACCGCCGCGAAGCGTCACACCGATCCTTCCCCAAGAAGATGGAAGAATGGGATATCGAGCGAATCATCAAAGACTACGTCGATGCGGCCGAGCGCATGAAAGCCGCTGGCCTCGACGGTCTGGAGCTTCAGGCCTACGGGCATTTGATGGATCAGTTCTGGTCACCGTTGACCAACGATCTCGAGGGCCCTTACGGCGGTTCACTGGAAAACCGGCTACGGTTTACGTTCGATATCCTGCGCGGCATCCGCAAACAATGCGGTGAGGACTTTTTGCTGGGTGTGCGCTACACCGGCGATGAGGACCTGCCCGGTGGATTCGGGGCACAGGAAGGCATCGCTATTTCGCACATGCTCAAGGACAGCGGCCTGGTTGATTTCCTTAACGTGGTGCGTGGGCACATCGATACCGATGCAGGCCTCACCGATGTGATTCCAATCCAGGGAATGCGCAACTCTCCCCATCTGGATTTCGCTGGTGAGATCCGCGCGGCAACAGGTTTCCCAACGTTCCATGCCGCCAAGATTCCTGACGTCGCCACCGCCCGACACGCCATCGCATCCGGCAAGATTGACATGGTGGGCATGACTCGAGCGCACATGACCGATCCGCATATCGTGCGCAAGATTATCGAAAAGCGTGAAGAAGAGATCCGCCCGTGCGTGGGGGCCAATTACTGCCTCGATCGCATCTACCAGGGCGGCGCCGCGTATTGCATCCACAATGCGGCGACCGGGCGCGAAACCACCATGCCCCATGAAATTCCCAAGGCATCGACCCCGCGTAAAGTAGTCGTCATCGGAACTGGCCCGGCGGGTCTGGAGGCTGCACGGGTTGCCGGTGAGCGCGGTCACGACGTCACGGTATTCGAAGTGGCCGACCAGCCCGGCGGACAGATTCGTCTGACCGCTTTGAGCGAGCGTCGACGCGAGATGATCAGCATCATCGATTGGCGTATGGCGCAGTGCGAACGGCTGGGCGTGAAGTTTCACTTCAACACCTGGGCCGAGGTCGAGACGGTAATGGCTGAGGCGCCGGACGTGGTGATCGTCGCTACGGGTGGTTTGCCGCACACCGAGGTTCTCAAGCACGGCAATGAACTGGTGGTGTCTACCTGGGACATTATCTCCGGCGACATCAAGCCCGGTAAGAACGTACTGATCTTCGACGATGCAGGTGACCACGCGGCACTACAGGCTGCCGAGGTCATTGCCAACAGTGGTGCAAAACTGGAGATCGTCACACCTGACCGGTCGTTTTCCCCGGAGGTGATGGCCATGAACCTGGTGCCTTACATGCGCAGCCTGCAAGACCTCGACGTCATCTTTACGGTCACGTATCGGGTCGACTCCGTAGAAAAGCGCGATGGCCAGCTGGTTGCCAACTTCGGTAGCGATTATCGCCAGGTCCACAAGCAGCGGGTGGTCGATCAGGTCGTGATCAACCACGGCACCCTGCCCCTGGACGATTTGTACTTTGATCTGCGCCCCCATTCGAGCAACGACGGCGCAGTCGAACAGCACAATCTGATCGCCGGTAAAACCCAGAACATCGTGACCAACCCGGAAGGCCGCTTCCAGCTGTTCCGCATCGGCGATGCGGTCTCGGCGCGCAATACTCACGCGGCCATCTACGATGCGCTGCGCCTGCTGAAAGACATCTGAAGTCACGCCCCTGATCTCACCCCTCAGGGGCAATCTTGATATTTGAAACGAGGCCTATCCGCCGCTTCGCTACATTCCCCGCCGCGCCACTGCCGCGCCCGCCGTCACTGCCTGCCCTATGATGGACTCGATGTTTTGATCGACCATCGACTGCAACGCTGCGGCCGTCACTCCACGGTAAGCCATTAACGACTCAAGCAGTTGCTGCGGATCATGGGTGGCAAGCAATTGTCCGCCCCCTACCACTACGCCTCGTGCAGCGCGCTGCGCAATGGCAACAGGAATGCCAGCAGCCACTGCCTGATCAGTGAGCGCCATTTGAAGCAATGCCGGAAAGGCTGGCCCGGTCCCAGACAATGCACTGAGGTAGTCAATGCAGTCTTCATCAGGCACTTCGCCTGCCGTCCCGACACACTCAAACAGACGCTGCACCCATTTGCGGTCGCGCTCATCAAGTTTTCCGGCACTGTACCAAGGCGTGAATGATTGCCTGATTTCCACGGCCGCATTGGGCATGGCGCGCACAACCACAGCGGCACCGGTAGCCGCGCAGATGGCTGCCGCCGTGACACCCGCCATCAGGGAAATCACCAGTTTGCCACTGGCGTTAATCTGCAGTTCACGGAACTGCTCCGGCCGAATGGACAGCACAACAATATCGCTGAGGTCCACCAGCTGCTGGTTGTCGACCAGCAGTCTTACGTCTGGCCCGAAAGTGCTCGTGCCGGAGCGGTTTGAGATCAACAAGTGGTCGGGGCTCAGGAGGCGACTATCGAGCAGCGCCTCGGCGATAGCGCGTCCCAGCCAGCCGGTGCCGCCGATGATGCCCACGGTTCTATTCGCCATCGGCAGTTGACTCCTCGAATGTTTCGACCAAGGGTACGAAAACGCCGGGCTCTTTTTCCGCGTAGCCGAACTTGCCATAAAAGCGGTCCAGCTCCCGTCGTTTCGGGGCCTTGCCGGTAAACACGCTTACGTACTGAGGAATCCGTCGAAACCGAACGACAATATCTTCAGTGGTCTTCATGGAGATGTAGCCGATCTGCGTCAGGTAGATCGTCCTGGCACGCACGTCCGCCGCCTCGTTTTCGTAGCCGAACCGTCGGAACATTGCGGCCAAGGCATTCATGCGCGCTTCGTCCGCCAGGGCGATTTCGTTTTTGACCTCGTCTGATTGCAGTGCCCAGCTGCGCACCGCAAATTCAAACTGAGAATCGAACAGTTCAGGGTTCACCCAGCACTCGAAGATGTTGAGAATCGCCTCGGAAATACTTTCCGCGTAGCTCTCGCACTGGCTCACCATACCGCCGGTGTTTTTGTCCTTCCATCGGGCCAGGAGTGCCGCGAGCAGCTGCTCACGGTCGGTGTAGAACCAGTAAAAGCTGGTACGCGACAAGTTCAAACGCTTGGCCAGCGGCATCACCCGCACGGCATCGACCCCCGACTCTTTAAGCGCATCGTAGGCAGCGTCCAGCCAACCATCGACGGACCCTCGCCAGCCGGCATCCTGCGCTTTGGTTTTCCCCCTTCCTGCCTGCGACATCCAGGTGCACCTTCATGTAAAAAATTCTTCGCCACTGTACACCTCAAGGTCCGTGGCGTACACGGCATGTACAGTGGCGTACATTTTTTTGACGGCGGTCGCAGCGTCTCAAATGCTCTCTATCAATTCCTTTTTTTAGATAACGGCACGTTATCTTTGCCCCAGTAAAAAAGTTGCTAGACGATTAGAACCCATGACACCCAATAATGGTTCTACCAAAAAAAACAATAGGTAGGTGCCATGAAGTTCAATAATAAAGTGGTGATTATCACGGGCGCTGCTGGGGGCGTCGGCCAGGCATTAGCGTTATTGTTCGCCCGTGAAGGCGCCAAGCTTGTTTTGTCTGATCTTGACGAAGCCGGCTGCAAACTTATTTCCGCCAAAGTCCGAGACTTAGGTGCCGAAGTGCATTATCTGACCGGCGATTTACGCCGCAAAGAATATTGCGAGGCCATTGTTCAAACGGCTGTCGATCTATTTGCGGGTATCGATATCGTGTTGAACAATGCGGGCATCATTCCCCGGGGCACCATTGAAGAAACAACTGACGAGATGTGGTTTGACGCCATGGGCGTCAACCTGAATGCAGTGTTCTTCATCTGTCGTGCAGCGATACCGCACATGAAAAATCGCTCTGGCGCCGCGATCGTTAACACATCATCGGTTTGGGGTATTTATCCCGGCCCCGCTCACGTGGCGTATTGCACAAGCAAAGGTGCGGTTGCGGCTTTAACCAAGAATCTGGGCCGCGATTGTGCCCCTTTGGGCATCCGTGTGAATGCCGTCTGCCCGCACGAAATCAATACGCCCATGATACGCAGTGGCTTTGCACGTCGAGGTCTGGATCCGGACAAGGCCGTGCAGGAGTTAAACAAGAGCGTGCCACTGGGCCGGATCGCCGAGCCCGAAGACATTGCGGATGTCATCGCATTTCTGGCGTCCGATGAAGCCAGGTACATCGCCGGTGAAACGGTGGAAGTCACAGGTGCCAAGCCGGTATCAGGCTAAGGAGAGCTAGCAATGCTTAATGGTAAAAATGTAGTGGTTACCGGGGGCGGCAGAGGCATTGGTCGGGGCATTACCGAAAAACTGCTTGAGGCGGGGGCGTCGGTATTGATCGCTCAGCGCCAGGTATTGGACGCCGAGTTGCAAAAGCACCCCCGAGTCTATTTCGTCGAGGCCGATCTCGCTTCGACAGACGCTCCCGGATTGATCGCGCAAGTCGCCCAGAAGCAACTCGGCGGAGTCGATGTTTTGGTAAATAACGCGGGATTCATGTTCGAAAAATCCATTGACGATATGACCGAGCAGGATTGGGACCGCATGATGGCTGTGAACCTGCGGGCACCGGCATTTTTGTGCAAGGCGCTCGTGCCACAGATGCGACTTCGAGGCGCAGGCAGCATCATCAATATCGGTTCGATCGAAGGGATAGGCTCTAACCCTGAACATGCTGCCTATTGTGCCTCCAAAGCGGGCATCCATGGATTGACCCGCGCCTTGGCTGTCGATCTTGGCCGGGACAGCATTCGCTGCAATGCCATCGCACCTGGGTGGATCAATTCTGAGTTAAGTGATGCGTATCTCGCCAACCAGGCTGATCCTCGTGCGGCGCGTCAGGCCCTCCTGCGACTTCATCCAGTTGGACGCACCGGAATGCCGACGGATATTGGAGGCGCAGTCGTTTTCCTGGCCTCCGAACTATCGGCCTTTATCACCGGCCAAGTGCTGGTGGTGGATGGGGGCCGCACAGCGAAACTACCGCTGCCGTTTTGAATGGATGAGCCACGACTGGCAACGGGGAGCCTCCGGCTCCCCTTTTTTCATGTTGCGCAGCAGCCCGACGTTGATTCATACCTGCGGAACACCTTACTCACGTCTTTGCTTTAATCGCATACCGTCCCCGATGATCAACCACGCGGCACCGACAACTACCCAATCGTTAACCTTCTCGTCCGGCCCAAAACTCATGCCAACGAATGACCGAACTGACGCCCAGTTTCGTTATGAGTTTGGGTGGTAGCTTGCTGGGGCCCGGTGCATGACTGAAACTATCGAGAAACTCAGAGCGCGTACCCGATGCCAACTCCGCAGCCATCACGCCTGCGAGGGTACTTTTGACCGTACCCAGTCCATTTTCGCAGCAAGCCGAATACAGGTTTTCTTCAATTTCGCCAAATGCAGCTGCGCTGTTCCGACTCAAACACAGACGGCCGGCCCAACTGAATTCCAACGCCGTGGATTTCAATTCGGGAAAACGCGCATCCAAGGAATGGCGCTGTTCCTTGGCCACCGCAGCTACACGCTCTGGAGTCACCTGGATACTCGGGTCATAGGTGAACTTTGTCCGAATCACAATACGCGAGAGACCGTCTGAAGAGATCTTGCGAACGGTCGCGCCCATTGGATCAGCCGGCAACAACGCCCACTTGGCTTTGCCCGGCACCTCTTTCCTGAATGCATTATCACTGTACGCCGCCGTCATGGAAGCGTAAGTGAAGACGTGCAGCAGTCGTCCTTGATAATGGCCAAAGTCTTCGATGTGGCCGTTAACCCCCAGGATGACCTTGGGGGCCTGCACCGTCCCGTTATGCGATCGAGCGTTCCAACCGCTTCCCTGCCTGGTCAACTCAATAATCGGAGAGCGTTCGAACAGCGTGATTTTCCCTTCGAGCCCTGCTGCCAGGTCTCTAATGTATTGCGCGGGTTGAATCATCACTGCGCCGGGCGTGTAGATCCCACCGTGGTAATAGGTGGACCCAGTGATTTCGCGCATTTGCGCAGCATCAAACATCTCGAACTTCTCACCAATGCGCTCAAGGGATTGAGCGTAATTGACGTTCAGCTTCAATCCCCGCTCAGTGGCGGCCGCGTTGATCTTCCCGGAAGGGTCGAACGTGTCGCCAGACATGCCGTACTCCCGTGCAGCTTCAGCGGCAAAAGCAATCGCAAAACGATTTTGCGTGATTTCCAGTGCCGTTGCAGACTCACTCGCCACGGAGTATTCCCCGGACGACAGACTGTGCGGCACATCAATCATGAAACCAGAGTTTCTGCCCGCCGGCCCCTTGGCGACTTCATGAGCATCGACCACAACAATGCTGTCCCCCGGGTGCAGTTGTGAAAGTCTGCGAGCGGCGGACAGGCCGGCAAAACCGGCCCCGATAATCAGCCAATCCGCCGTCACGTTTCCATCAAGCATGCGGACAGGCGCAGTGCGTGCGGAAATCGCCTCCCAACCTGAAACCCCGGTGTCTACCGGCAGGCGCTTGATGGTATGGGTGCTCATTTTTCGGTCTCTTCATCCGACCGATCAGACACATCGATCCAGATTGTTTTGATTTCGGTGTACTGGTCATGGGCAAAAATGGATTTGTCCCGACCGCCGAAGCCCGACTCCTTGTAGCCACCGAATGGTGTCGAGGCGTCGCCCTCACCAAAGCAGTTCACGGTGACGATGCCCGCGCGAATTTCCCGCGACAACCTGATGGCCCTTCGCAGGCTTGCGGTGTAAACAGAAGCTGCCAGGCCGTAGACCGTGTCATTGGCCAACGCAATGGCCTCGGAGATCGTGTTGAAGGTGGTGACCGAGAGAATCGGGCCGAAGATTTCTTCCTGGAACAGCCGGCTGTCTCGACCAACACCGTCAATCACCGTTGGCTCTACAAAGGCACCGTCTTTGGTCGCGCCACCGTAAACAACTTCAAGTTTTGCGGCGGTGGCGTGCTCAAGGTACGACTTCACTTTGGCAAAATGCTCAGGGCTGACCAGCGACCCTACGCGGTTTTCGGGATCGAGGGGGTCGCCCATCTTCCATTCGCGGATGTAGGCACCCATGCGCTCCAGCAGCTCGTCTTTAACGGATGCGTGGACGATCAGACGAGACGTCGCGGAGCAGTTTTCGCCCATGTTCCAGAACGCGCCGTTGACGACATGTTGAGCAACGAGATCCAGGTCTTGCGCATCGTCCATCACCACGGCCGGATTTTTTCCGCCGCACTCAAGGACGATGCGTTTCAGGTTCGAATCGGCGGCGTAATGCAGGAAACGGCGGCCGGTCGCGGTGGAACCGGTGAAGCTCACCATGTCGACATCATTATGCAAACCAATGGGCTCACCGACGTCTTTGCCCGTGCCGGTCACAATGTTGAGCACACCAGCGGGTATACCGGCTTCAAACGCCAGTTGAGCGACACGCAACGTCGTCAGCGAGGTTTGTTCAGCAGGTTTGACGATGACCGAACAGCCCGCAGCAAGCGCCGGGCCGATTTTCCAGGCAAGCATCAGCAGCGGGAAGTTCCAGGGCAACACGCAGCCCACCACGCCGATCGGCTCCCGCACCACCATCGTCAGCGCGTCGCTGCCGACCGGGGCGGTGTTGTCATAAATCTTGTCAATCAGTTCTGCGTGCCAGCGGATCGTGTGGATGGTGTCCGGGATGTCGACCAACTGACATTCACTGACCGGTTTGCCGCTATCGAGGCTTTCAAGGACGGCCAGTTCGTGTTGATGGCTTTCAAGCAGGCTTGCAAACTTCAATAGAACCGCTTTGCGCTCCCGAGGAGAAATTGATCTCCAGCGTCCATCCTCAAAGGCCTCCTTGGCATTGCTTACCGCGAAGTCGACATCTTCGGACGAACACGCTGCGACGTCGGTTAAAAAGTCACCGGTCGCCGGATTGTTCGTGGCGAAGGTTTTGCCAGAGATCGCAGGTTTAAACGCGCCATTGATGAACGCCTTGGATGGCAACGAAATGTCTTTGGCCAGAGCGGCATATTCGGCCTTGCTCAGAAGATCACCCATGGCTGGCTCCCGAAGAAATGTTGGCTACGTTACGTTTGAGTTCGGTAATGACTGACGCGAAACGCTGCTTTTCGTCCGCTTCAAGTGGCTGCAATGGCAGGCGCACGTTTCCGACTTTCAATCCGGCAACTTCGCAGCCGTACTTGATCGACTGCACGAACTTGCCACCGTCCAGGGCATTCATCAGCGGCATCATTGCCGACATGATTTGACGGCCTTTGTCGAAGTTCTTTTCGATCACGCAGGCTTCATAAAGCGCTACGTGTTCCTTGGGCAGGAAGTTGGAACCTGCACACACCCAGCTGCGGGCGCCCCAGGCAAAAAACTCGAGGGCCTGGTCGTCCCATCCGCAGGACAAGGCGATGGTGGGGAACTGCCGGGCCAACATATGCACCTGGCCCATGTCGCCGGAACTTTCCTTGATGGCGACGACGTTTTTCGATTGGCTGACACGCGTGAAATATTCTTCGTCCATCGAAACGCACATGCGCCCCGGATAGTTGTAAAGCATGATCGGCAAGTCCGCTGCGCGGTCGATAGTGAGCGCGTGAATCGCGTTTTCCTGTGAGGTTGGCAGCGCGTAAGGCGGGGACGTGACGAGAATGGCGTCTGCCTTGATCGATTTGGCATCCTTGGCGTACTGGACCGCATCTTCGGTACGAATCGCCCCGGTACTGACGATCAGTTGCACGCGAGTGCCGATCACATCTTTGGCGTAGGCTGCCAACTCCGTGCGTTCTTCCGACGTCTGCGCGTAATACTCGCCGGTCGACCCGCCGATAATAATGCCGTGCACCTTCGCCTCAATCAGAGACTCCAAAACGTCCGAATACACATTCCAGTCAATCTCCCCATCAGCGTTATAAGGAGTTACTGCTGGCGTATAAATACCTTCAAATTTCAAGATGAATGCTCCGAATGCGAGTCAGGTGGAAAATCAACGAGCGCGACAGCCTTGATGCCCTGCGGCGCGATAAAAGCATTTTGAAACAGTGATGTTGCGAAAGTGTTTTCATAGATCATTGGAGCGACCAGAAGGAAGTTTCGAAGAGTTGCCTAATTCATGGGAATGACCCAGGCGCCTCAACTCTCTCGAATGGCTATATAGTTTCAAGCCTTTATAAAGAGCACTTTTGCTGCCCTTTCACAAATGACCTCCAGAGGTTTTTTACCGACTAGTCGACTAACTGTTGAAACCAGACTGGCATGGGCAAAGAAGGCGGTCAATAGAGTGTATTTCTGACGTATACATTCCTAGATAGGTGCACAACTTGTTCTTAAAAATTATTTTTCCTTTATTTTCAATGATTTGAAATTTCCTCGTCAAAGCCACTACGCCCATTGATAACATTTGTTTATGCATTGATCAGCGTAAAAGTTTCTTGTTGATGCATGATTGCCGTCGTAGCCTTACAACAGCGATATTCTGCCGGCGAATTGCAAAAAAGAATGTCCCGAACATTCGTTCGATTAGTTTGAATCTGTTTGTCTGGGCCCCGAATGATGAGCTGTAGAGAAATTGCTATTGATGCAAACATCGGCATTACAAAAATGCCTGCATGAGTAAGGTCTTGAACGAAATGAGTGCACGGATGGCACCACCATCCAAGAAGGCACATTTTTCGTAAGACGCTTCCTGGACGTGGCAACGCGTTCCGGTTCGCAGCTAAAAGCAGCACAGTTTGATGGGCCTGGATCCACAAACGGTACTGCTAACTCAAGACCGTTTGGCCTTACCTCGCTGAGCAGGCTGAATGTGTCGCCCCCTTGGTTTTTTGGAGTGTGTTGACCGTGAGCACTAAATCGGCCGTTTCAAATCTAATCGCGCAGCGCAAGCCTGACCACGCGCTGCCAGGTGCCCTTTATAGCGATCCAGACGTTTACAGGCAGGATCTGGAACAGATCTGGCACAAAAGCTGGATCTTCGCAGGGCACACATTTGAGCTGGAGAAGTCAGGTCAGTACCTGTCGCTGCAAATCGGCGATTACCCTGTCGCGATCGTGCGCGGCGCAGACAAGCAGATTCGTGCATTTCACAACGCCTGCCGCCATCGCGGCTCCAAGGTGTGTCCGGAAGCAAGCGGCAAAGTCGCCAAACTGGTGTGCCCTTACCACAAATGGACATTCGAGTTGGACGGCAGACTGCTTTTCGCCGGGAACATGGGGGACGATTTCGACAAGTCTCAGCACGGCTTGAAGTCCGTGCATTGTGAAGTCGTCGAAACGTACATCTATGTGTGCGTAGCTGATGTCGCCCCAGACTTTTCGTCGTTCAGAAAAGCCGTTACGCCTTTCGTTGCGCCTCATAATCTTGACGACTGCAAAGTCGCGTTTGAATCGAACATCATCGAGAAAGGTAACTGGAAACTGGTTTTCGAGAACAACCGTGAGTGCTACCACTGTGACTTTACCCACCCGGAATTGATGCACTCCTTCGTGGACAACCCATCAGTGGGCGGCGCCGGCGGCGATGAAGATCTCGAACTGAAAGAGCACTGGGATCGCTGCGAGGCCGCAGGTTTGCCTAGCCGATTGGTGATGGATGATGAAGGTCGTTTCCGAATGACGCGCATCCCCCTGTTTTCCGGGGCCGTCAGCTACACAATGGATGGCAAGCCGGCGGTCGCTGGCCGGTTGGACACAACCGGTGAAGCCAACATTGGTGCGTTGCTTTATTTCAACTACCCATCAACCTGGAACCACTTTCTGGGCGATCACGCGCTCAGCTTCCGCGTTCTGCCCATCGGTCCGGGCGAGACGTTGGTCACTACTAAATGGCTCGTCAAGAAGGACGCTCAGGAAGGTGTCGACTACGACATCGATCGATTGACCAAAGTCTGGCTCGCAACCAATGACCAGGATCGCACCTTGGTGGAAGGCGCGCAGGTCGGGGTCAGCTCCCCTGCTTTCGAGCCAGGCCCGTTGTCGGTGGCCAGCGAAATTGGTGTGTGCCAGTTTGATGATTGGTACTGCAAAACGATGCTTGAGCAGCTCAATGACACGATCCCGTTAAGATCTGTCGGTTAAGCGCAACACTGCCGGTGGTGAGAACCACGAATGATCACCACCGGTACATCCAACATCGGCCTCATCGCTACTCAAATGACTGCTTCTATCCTCTAAACAGGTCCGGAAAACTGGGCGAGAATCCAGTCGCGTAGTCGGCAACAGGCGTCGTCATTGACCCGATCTTCACGGAATGTCAGATAGTGCTGGCTTTCATGGAGAACCACTTCTTCTTCGATCGGACGAATCAGCGTGCCGTTTTCGATCAGGTTTTCCACCAGGTGATTCCATCCCAGCGCTACGCCTTGGTGGGTCAACACCATGCTAATCACCAGGTTGTAGTCATTCGCGTTGAAAACGTGAGGGCTGTCGTGGGGTCGCTTCTCGATATCAACATCGTGATAAGCCAGCCAAACGCCCCAGTCAACGTGCTCCGCTACCTGGGATCTGCCGTAGGGACTGAGGTTTAGCAAAACCCCGTCGCGTAATCCTTCCAGACTGGACAACTCAGGGTGCTCCTCTTTGTAACGAGGCGTGCACACCGGGTAGATGACGTCATGAAACAACGGATAACTGCGGTAGCCATCCTGAATCCTGGCCATTTTAGTAATGAAGATATCTGGAGTTACACCCGGCTCCATCGACAAAAAGTTTTGAGTGGTGACCAGATTGAGGTCGATGTCCGCGTTCCTGGTAAAAAAACCCGGCAGCTTCGCTGCGAGCCAGAGGGCTGAAAATGCGGGAGAACAGCAAAGCGTCAACGTGCGCTTGCCTGCATTGTTGGTGCGGATGCGCTCCGCCGCCTGGGAAATGTTGACGAAAGATAACTGTGCGGCATCAAAAAAGATGGACCCGGCTTCCGTCAGCTCGACTGCTCGCCCCACCCTTTTGAAGAGATCTACCCCAAGGTACGCCTCAAGCTCCCGAATCTGACGGCTGATTGCAGCTTGAGTAACACACAACGCTTCAGCCGCACGCGTAAAGCTCTGATACTTGGCGGCGGCTACGAATGACTTCACGGCCTTTAGAGACGGCATTTTCAGCAGCGTCATGTCTGGATCGATGTGCTTAACCATAACCTAGAGTATTGAATATCCGGTTCGGGGCCCTTTCGAGGCCGTTAGGGACGAGATCGGCGAGAGGGTTGCACCTGGAGCCTTCGCTGGAGCGTAGCTGAAACAGAGGGTCTAAGACAGTGCCAGCGGCATTCGTCTTCGCAACTAGCACTGCCGCAGTCGCAAATTGACACAGCCCAATGATTGATAACATAGCGTTATTGATTGGCGGGAAGAAATGTTGTTAGACGCTGACTCTATTAGGTAATAACTTGGTTATCAAGGTACTGCTTAATTCAGCGCTGATAAAACAAAAATAATAAACATCACATAATTAAGAGGATGGTCATAATGACTAATTCCCGATCTTTCTCCCAGCTTGACTGCCCCCACACGCACTGTCTTAACTGATCAAGAAATGCACACCTGAATTCTTGATCTTACGTCGTAATTGCAGCAGGAGGGGTTATGAGTCTTGGTGACGAGATACTCTCGGTAAAAAACATTTACAAAGTCTTTGGTGCTCAACCAAAGCTCGCGATGGAGATGCTGGCTCGCGGTGCTGACAAGAATGAAATTTTCAGCAAAACCGGTCAAGTCGTTGGCGTTTTCGATGCCAGTTTCTCCGTAAAACGCGGTGAGATTTTCGTCATTATGGGGCTTTCCGGGTCTGGAAAGTCGACGATGGTTCGACTGTTCAACCGACTGATCGAACCGACCTCTGGCACCATCCATCTCAACGGCCAGGAAATCACCGGTTTGTCGGATGCTGATCTCCTGAGCGTACGCCGCAAAGATATGAGCATGGTGTTTCAGTCCTTTGCCCTGATGCCCCACATGAGTGTGATCGACAACGTTGCTTTCGGCCTGGAGATCTCGGGTGTCGAAGAACGTGAACGGCATAAACGTGCACTTGAGGCGCTCAAGCAGGTGGGACTCGATGGTCACGCCTACAGCTATCCGCACCAACTGTCCGGCGGTATGCAACAGCGGGTAGGCCTGGCCCGAGCGCTGGCCAACGACCCCGCCATCCTGCTGATGGACGAAGCCTTCTCGGCACTCGACCCGTTGATTCGCCACGAAATGCAGGGTGAGCTGATCCGCCTGCAGGCAGAACAGCATCGCACCATCATCTTCATCTCCCATGACATTGACGAGGCGATTCGCATCGGCCATCGCATTGCGATCATGGAGGGTGGCCGGGTAGTACAGATCGGTACCCCGCAAGCGTTGCTTTGCAACCCCGCTAACGATTACGTCAGGGCTTTCTTCAAAGGCTTTGATGCCTCGAAGATTCTAAAAGCGGGTGATGTTGCCAAAATCTGCGCAGAACATCCGTACGCCGTCGATCAATCCACGCCAACGCTGCGTGACGATGTACTTCTGCAGGATGTCTTTCACATCGTGGCTGATGCTGTTAATCCAGTGGCCGTGCTGGATCGCCAGGGTGTGTTTAAAGGCACGATTTCCAAGAGCCTACTGCTTCAGACAATGAGCCGACACTAATAGCCTCCATTGGCTGGCTTGCCAGGTTCGGACATTCAGGTGATTACATGAACGAATTCAGTTTTCTAGACCCGTTTCAATCCATCAACGTCCCGTTGGGCCAATGGGTAGAAGTTGCCCTGAATTATCTGGTTCATAACTTCCGCGAGGTATTCCGCTCGATCAGATGGCCAATCGACCAAGTGCTTAATGGTATTCAATTCGGATTGTTGGCTATTCCTCCGTCAATATTCATTATTATTGCAACGCTCTTCGGCTGGCAGGTAGGAGGGAAAAAGATAGGAATTCTTTGTCTCGTCACCCTCACCCTCTTAGGCGTGATCGGCGTATGGAATGACGCGATGATCACCCTCGCCCTGGTGCTCACTTCACTGTTTTTCTGTGCAGTTGTTGGCATACCGCTGGGCGTCCTGTGCGCCAGGAGTGACCGGCTGGAGATGCTTCTGCGGCCGGTACTCGATGCAATGCAAACGCTGCCTGCCTTTGTTTATCTGGTACCCGTGGTGATGCTGTTTGGTATCGGCAACGTGCCGGGAGTACTGGTCACCATCATCTTTTCGGTCGCTCCACTGGTCAGGCTCACCAATCTGGGCATTCGCCAAGTACCGGAAGACAAAGTTGAAGCAGCCCGGGCCTTCGGATGCACCCCACGCCAGATGCTGAGGCGGGTTCAACTTCCTCTAGCTGCACCGACGATCATGGCGGGTCTGAATCAGGCGTTAATGTTGTCACTTTCCATGGTGGTGATCGCATCAATGATTTCGGTTGGCGGGTTGGGAATGATGGTACTTCGCGGGATTGGCCGCCTTGATATGGGCCTGGCAACCGTTGGTGGGTTGGGGCTGGTATTGCTGGCGATTTTCCTCGACCGACTGACCCAGGCAATGGGCGAACGCAGTAACAGGGCAACCCAAGGTGAGCACTGGTACCAGACAGGCCCGGCGGGGGTGATTTATCGCCTGAAGAGAAAAACCCCTGTTACGAAAATAGAAGTCCGTCCCAAAGAAAGTTAACACCGCTAAGCGGCGCGTCCTGAACCAAAAGAAATGCCAACCTCTTAATCCAGCCAAGGCAAACGATAATGAACTTCACGACCTTCGGAATAAAACAGAAATTCATTCATTCTGTGGCACTTTTAGTACTCGCGGTTTCGCCAATTTTCGCATCGGCCGCCACGGCGCAGGAGCCCGGAAAAGGGGTATCAATCACCCCGATTTTCCCGTCAATTGCCGAAGAGCGATTTCGTGGAGAGATTGCAATGGCCGGTCTCAAGGAATTGGGCTACGACGTTGAGACGCCTAAGGAAACCGAGTACTCCACCATGATGATTGCGATTGCCAATGGTGACGCTGATTTCTCGGTTCATCTGTGGGAGGAACTACACAAATCTTTCTATGCGAAGGCCGGCGGTGACGAAACGATGGTGAAAACCGGCGAGATTATGCCGGGCGTACTACAGGGCTACATGATCGATAAGAAAACGGCTGACGAATATCACATCACCTCTCTCGATGATTTGAAAAAGCCAGAGATTGCCAAGCTGTTCGACAGTAACGGTGACGGCAAGGCAGATCTGACAGGTTGCAACCCCGGCTGGGGCTGTGAGCTGATCATCGCCCACCATATGAAAGCCTATGGCCTGGAAAAGACCGTTTCCAATAACCAGGGCTCCTATTTTGCCCTGATGGCCGACACTATTGCTCGTTACAAACAAGGCAAGCCGATTCTCTATTACACCTGGGTACCTCAGTGGATCTCCGGTGTTCTGGTCGAGGGTAAAGATGTGGTTTGGTTAACCGTGTCGCGTACGGATCTCCCAGGTGGCAAAAACGATACCAACACAACCTTTAATGGCAAGAACCTTGGTTTCGCGGTAGACAGTGTCAAAGCGGTCATCAACAAAGAGTTCGCCGAGAAAAATCCGGCGGCCGTGAAGTTCCTGTCTGAAATGCAGATCAGTACCGACGATGAGAGCGCGCAAAATCTCAAAATGCACAATGGTGAGAAAAGTGCAGCTGACATTACTCGTCACGCAAAAGAATGGATCGCGGCGCATCGCGCGAATTACGACAACTGGCTTGCAGACGCACGAGCAGCGGCTAATACCACCACCGCAAAAAAATAGTCCCTTCATTTAAACATGCATAAAGTTGCCCTTCCCCGGGCAACTTTTTCATCCGTCTCGGCGTTCATCATTCAGGAATCATGAAATGCAGTTGTATTCATTCGTCCAGAATTTCCGTTACCAGGACGCGCCCCTGCATACACGCGAGTTGGTTAAAACTTGCCTGCTCGACATCATTGGTGTGGCCGCAGGTGCTCGCGACAATCAAACCAGCGCAATGCTCAAAACCTACGCTGACACCCACTACTCTGCCAACAAGCTGTGCAGCCGCCTTTGGTTCGACGGCAGAGCCGTACATCCATTGGGCGCCGCGTACGCTGGCGGTTTCTGCGTTGATAGCCTGGATGCACATGAAGGTCACTTCACATCCAAGGGGCATGCGGGGGCAACCGTTGTCCCGGCCATTGTTGCATTGGTCGACGCGTATCGCAGTCAGGGCAAAGACATCAGCGGCGAGGAATTCCTCAGCGCGCTGTGCATCGGTTACGAAACCGCCTTGCGGGCGGGCCAGGCATTGATGGCCACTGCCCCTGAATATCATGCCTCAGGTGCCTTTTCCGGGATCGGGGTCGTTTGCGCCGGTGCCCGCCTGCTGAAGCTTGATGAAACGACGTTCCGTCATGCACTGGGGATCGCGGAATACTTTGGCCCCAGGTGTCCGATGATGCGCCTGGTGAGTTTTCCAACAATGTTGCGTGATGCCCACGGCGCCGGGGCGTATGCCGGACTGAACGCTCTATTGATGGCGCAGCTAGGAGTCACCGGCGCTCCAGCCGCCACCGTTGAACCGTTGGAGATTTCCACTTTCTGGCAGGACATCGGAACCCGGTGGGAAATCGATGAGCAATATTTCAAGCCGTGGCCGGTATGCCGCTGGGCGCAACCGGCACTCACCGCCATGACCGATTTGATGCGTGCGCACCCAGTCATCGCGGCAGAGTTGATCGAGACCATAGATGTCGAAACATTCCATGAGTCGGTGTGTTTGCAAGGGCATTTTCCGAAGAATGCGGACGAGGCCCAGTATGCGCTGGCGTTCCCGTTGGCAGCCTTGATCGTTCGCGGGAAGCTGGGGCCAAAAGAGGTCACCGGGGATTCCATTCATGCGCCAGACATCTTGAGCATCAGCGAGAAAATAATCCTTCATGAAGCGCCTGACTTGTCCGCCAGGTTCCCGGAGGAAATTCTGTCCCGCGTCACGGTCACCCTGAAAGACGGCACGCGTCTTACCAGCCCAACCGCGACGGCCAAGGGCGACCCAGGCAACCCTATGTCGACTGAAGAACTCAGCGCTAAATACCATTTACTGGCTGATGACAGCTTGGGAACCACACTCAGCAATGCCATCAAGCACAGTGTTGAAGCATTGGCCGGTAGTGATGACTGCCAATCATTCTTTAGTTTGTTGCTGTGCGCTCCAAAAACCGCTGCCTAGTGTCAAAGAGGATTTATGCCATTCGTATTCGAGAGCGTGCTCAAAGACAAGAACATGGGGTACTCCTATACGGCGGAAAAACCAGAAAAGCCGCAGGCGGTGACACGTGTAGTGTTTGTGCTTTTGAACAATTTCTCGATGCTGTCGTTTACCGGCGCTATCGATGCGCTGGTGACCGCCAACCTGATTAGCGAGACACCGGCGTTTGAGGTGTTGACTGTCGGCATCAAGAGCCGTCTGGTAATGAGCGATCTGGGAATTGCGATTTCAGCAGACCTGGAGCTATCACAACTACCGGAGCGTATCGACGTTCTCATCGTCGCCGGTGGTTTGCGAGTGAAGCTGATCAGCGACCCACTATTACGGCGCAAGCTGCGTAACGTCGCCTCTCTTGGCGCAACCATGGGAGGTTTGTGGAACGGTGCATTTTTCCTGGCGGAAGCTCAGCTAATGGACGGTGTCGAGTGCGCCTTCCATCCCGATGGGCGAGCGATGATGGAGGATGTATTCCCCAAAGTCCTGGTCTCTTGTCGAACTCACGTAATAGACAGAAACCGTATCACGTGCGCCGGCGCCAGCAGCTCGCTTCGCATGATGCTGGAGCTCATCACCGCTAAACAAGGCGTGTCGCTGACCCAGGCTGTCGAGGAAATACTCAGTTGTGATCAAACCACTGAAGTCTCTGGGATATCGACTGTCATCGTTGACTCTGATCCCACCTTGCCACAAACCCTGAAGCTCGCTTTAGAACTGATGCAAAAGAACATTGAAGAGCCGTTATCGATCGACGAACTGGCTGAGTGTGTGAACATTTCCCGTCGACAATTAGAACGTCGCTTCTGCCGTTTCGTGGGTGCTACGCCCACACGCTACTACCTTGAGCTGCGCTTGACGCGTGCGCGTCAACTTATTCTTCAAAGCAATCGGCTCATCACCGACATCGCGATTGCGACCGGCTTCTGTAGTTTCGCCAATTTCCATATGCGATTTCGAGACTTCTTTGGTGTAGCTCCGAGTAGTTATAGAGCGACATATGAGCGCAGACGCTAAGTTTTCCGAAACCAGGGGCGACGAGCGTCGCCTACGGAGCCTCTACAGGACTCTGTAGATCTCAGAAACCACCTGCATCGTTGCGTCTTCGATTGTTCCTTCATTACGGCATAAAACCCAGCCGTGATCGGCGATCGCTCGCTCAAACGCCTCGGTACAAGCGACATGTTCTTCCAGCTTATGGATCACCGTACTGCTCAGCCCACGCCGTCTTGCCGTCGCCCTCGCCCATGAAACTTCAGGGTCGGCGACGACCCCGACATGCAGGTCTGGCACTCGCACGTTTCGATCAATGTTTAACTGCAGAATCTCTGCAAACGGGATTGTCCGGCGAAACGCGGCATCAGACGGGTACCAGCGATCGATCAAGATGATGCTGCCTGGCGGCTGTTTAGCCAGCACGTGCCGGGAAATCCAGGTACGGCTTTCCGCAAAGCGCTCACACACCTCCAACTCTAAATCCCGGGAGGGATTTCTGACGAGTTTGTTAACGAGGGCCATTGTTTCACCCCGATAGGGATCGCTTTTGCTCTCGCAAAGTCGGATCACCATTTTGTTGTCTGCCCTCAGTACTTTCGTAACGGCCTCCAACAGTGTGGTTTTGCCGGTTCCCTTGGGCCCATCTAGAGAAATAAACAGCGGAGGATTCATTCTTCACATAACAATTGATAGAAGGTTTTTTTTGCCCGGTCCGTTCGCTGGAAACGCTTGGCGCGACGATGCGAATCGAGTGGCGGGCCTGGAACAGATATTGATGAACACTCTAACCTGATTTGCTGCCGGGTATATCAGATGTATCTGACTGGGTGATTGCCTGGAAGAATCGATCGCGCCGGCATGGGCAAAGGGCACTGGACGCCTTGTCGTCGATGATCTCCTCGCTGGCAAGACGTCCCACTATCGCCGCCAGCGTAATTCCAAGGTGACCTGCCGATGGTACGACAGCGGGATAGTTTGTGTATCACGCAGGAACTGGAGCAACAGATTTCACTGGATTTCGTAACGTTTCCAAACGGGAGCCGCTGTAGTGAGTTTCCCGGAATAGCCGCCACCGTCCAAACAATCCGTAGACATGCGTAATCCGGCCCTGCTCCTGATAGCCCATGCGAATGTGCAATTTGAGCGCCGGAATATTGTGCGTCTCGCAGACATCCACCACCTTGTTCAATCCCTTGGCTTGCATGGTATTCCATAATGCAATTTGGGCATCGACTGAAAGACTTGTCCCAAAATAAGGACGTGTCATTTCTCCGCCAAACTCAAAAAATTCGCCCTCTTTGACCGGAAACCGGCAGCCATAGTAATGGCGGTCATGATAGTCGCGTTCGCTTGCCCATATGAATGCAATGGCATCGCCTTTGTCATCTAGATACATATGCCCCGTATGGCCTTCCGACGCCAGTTCGCGCATGGTGTCCACCCGATCGCCAAAATGCTTGGAGAACGCAATCGCATTATCTACATCTATGGTCACTAGACTCACTGAAGCATAAGGTCTTAATTTGTGAGGTGATACGGGGGTGATCAAGTCACGCTCCATCCACAGTAGCTCCCAGTGGAAAAACACATAACGTTCCCAGAGAGTTTTAACTGTACGTCGAAATCCCTTCTTCTTTATTTGGTCATAGAACTTCCTAAATGGGGTCATGCTGCTGCCTCGTGGACGTGAGATAAAAAATACCGCTAGTTAGGAAGACAAACTCAATTTCGCGAGGATGAAATCGAACTGGCCACCGGTTGAAGTGGGTATAGATCAACGTCACTTAGTGCGTACCAATTGCCCGACGCAATATTTGTATCAAAATGTTACGTTGATATTTTTGCAATTAAAACAGTGAGTTAGTATTTTTTGTGAACTTCATGTAACTAGCAATGATTGTCGATTGCTATTATTTGTTGCGCGAATGTTGAACAGGGTTAATTCACTCGCTTAAAGACAAAGAGCCGTCGGTTATATGCAACACAGTGCACCCGGAAACTCACCTCCGGAAAATAGATTAAAAGCTCACTATTGAATTCCCAATATCAGGGGATAAGCCCCGATATTGGGCTGAAATTTACAGGGAGCCGCTTGACCTGATTAAAAGCCTCAATCGCGGACACTGGATCATCTGGCTGTCTACAATGGTCGGTCTGCTTATTTATTTCGGGATTTATTGGTTTGCCCGACGCACGTCGATTTTGCTGGCCTCGGAAGAGGAGCAAGTCGTTGCCAACAAGACCTTCGGCGGCTTGGTCGAAATGTCCACGGCAGTCGCCCACAGTCTTCGCACCCCCCCCTCGCCTGCATTCGCTCTAGCGCAGAATTGGCGAAAGAAATGGACGGTCAACCCGCCAAGAAGTACATCGACGATATCGTAAGTCAGGTGGATCGGATGTCTCGGTGGGTGCATGAATTACTGTTGTGTTTGAGCCCGATCCGTGGCGAGGTGGAACTGGTAGAACCGATGCCCGGCTAATCCCTATCTGGGAGATAGGGCATTCCAAAAAAAGTTCGCCTCACCAGCCACTCAGGGACGAGCTGATCAGGCTGTGACTGGCGAGGCGAACAACTAGACATTAGCTTAATCCAACAATTTGTCGCTCTCTTGATGCGCGATCACTCCCAGCACGCTGCACCACCCTCCTTAAGAAGATTGGCACCGTCGGCATCGCCCATGGCGATCTTCGGGCCGATAAATCCAAAGGCGTTGAGGGTCGCACACAGAGCTTGAAGTTGGTCTAGGATGCGTGAATGGCGGGCTGGAATTGGCGTCTTTCGTCACTTACACCCTGCTGCTCGAGCGAATCAATGAAGCCTTTGACCTGATGCACATCGAGCTGCACCGTCGCCTGGGGCTCGGCCCCGGGCACTTTCGTCTGACACCCTGATACGGAGAAGACAACGTGAACACCTTGAAACTTCACCCTGCACTGGACAACGGTATCCAACCCGCCGCCGCGAATTTCGCAGGTGGCACCCTGCAATGCCTGTGTGCGACCGACAAGGTCGAAGTCAAGATCGACGCACAAACCCTGCATAACCACGCGTGCGGTTGCAGCAAATGCTGGAAACCGCAAAACGCGACGTTCGCCGTCATTGCCGTAGTGCCTCGGGATAAGGTCACTGTCACCGCCCACGGTGAAAAACTGGCCATTGTCGACGAAACCGCCACCATCCAGCGGCACGCCTGCAAGCAGTGCCACGTCCATCTCTTCGGGCGCATCGAGAACAAGGATCATGCGTTTTATGGCCTGGACTTCGTCCATACCGAGCTCTCTCCCCAGAGCGGATGGGCAGCGCCAGGCTTCGCAGCGTTCGTGTCCTCCATCATCGAAACCGGCACACCGCCAGCGCAAATGAAGGCCATCCGTGAGCGTTTGCGCTCGATCGGCCTGGAGCCCTATGACTGCCTGTCTCCGGATTTGATGGACGCACTGGCGACTCATGTCGCCAAACAGAAAGGCCTGCTACCCGCCGGCTGATTGATTGGCCGCTGATATTGTTGATCATGGAGTCAACCGGTAATCCCGGTTCACTCCATGAGCCGCTCGCGATCAGCCCGCCGCGACGACGGTGATTTCCACCAGCAAGTCCGGCGCCGCCAGACGCGATTCAACGGTGGCACGTGCCGGTGCATGGCCTTCTGGCGCCCAGGCGTCCCACACCTCGTTCATGCCGGAGAAGTCGGCCTGGATGTCCTTCAACCAGACCTGGGCGGTGAGAATGCGGGTTTTGTCCAACCCGGCCTGCGCCAGGAAGTTATCGATTTTCGCCAGTACCTGAGCGGTCTGGCCCTTGATGTCCTGGGTCCGATCGGTGGCCGTCTGGCCGCCGAGGAAGGTGAAGCCGTTGCATTGAACGACGCGGCTCATGCGCTGATTGGTTTCGATGCGTTTGATGTCCAGCATGTGAACTCCTCAATGTTGCGGGATGGTTGAAGCGGAAGGAAAAGCAGACGCCAGTGTGCTGGCGGCTATGGAAAATCGATCGATGGCGAACGGTTCCAGTGAGATGTCCGAATGCTCGCCAAGTATGAGCTGGGCCAGACGCTTGCCGGTGCCGGGCCCCATCTGAAAGCCGCTGCCGCAAAAACCGAATGAGTAACTCAGGTGACTGGCTTTACGACTGGCGCCTATCACCGGCAGATCATCGGCGGTGAACGCTTCGACACCAGCCCAGACACGATTAACGCCCAAGTGTTTTAAATGTGGAAACAAATCAGTGACCGTGCGCGCGCTGTTGCCCAGTCGCTGCATGTCGACCTCGCCATGGCGCGCGAGAAAATCCAGTGACCCGATCAGCTTGCCACCAATCACTACCGTACCATTGGCAAACTGTTTGAACGACAGTGCTCGGGCTGTGGCACCCAGCACGGGGGCACAGAAAGGTGCGACGCGATGGGTGACCATCAGCATCAACCCTTCCGGGTGCACGGGCACCGGCTCGCCAATCTGGGCCGCCAGGCCTGCGGCCCAGGCGCCCGCCGTCACCACCAGGTGTTCGGCAGTGAAACTGCCTGCAGGCGTCGACACTCGCCACTGGGTACCTGTCTGCTCGATGCGTTGCGCGCAGGTGTTTTCGTGAATCTGGACGCCGCGTTTTTCCGCGGCCAGGCGAAACGCGGTGACGGTTTTGTAAGGCACCGCGTAACCGTCGTCTTCGACCCAGATGCCGCCCGTCACGTGCCGCGCTATGGCCGGTACTGTGTCGAACACCTGGTGTTGATCGATCAACACCTCATGGCTGAAACCCAACGCCTGAAGGTGCTCGACCCGCTGCCGGCACTCCTCCAGTTCCGCCGCGTTTTCCGCCAGTTTGAGCTGGCCGCTGGGGACAAAACCGCCGTCATCGCCCAACGTATTTTTCAGGTCATGCCACAGCTCGCGTGAGGCCAGCGCCAATGGAATTTCCGCAGTGTGACGGCCCAACGTGCGCACGCCACCGGCATTGACGCCGGAGGCATGGCGGCCGCAATACTCCGCTTCCAGCACAGTCACCTTGACCCCGGCGTGCGCCAGATAAAACGCCGTGCTCAAGCCATGGATACCGCCACCGATGACCAGCACATCGGCCTGGCGTTTGCTCGACTCACTCACCGGCCAGCTCTCCCAATGTGATGGGCTTGATCGGCGGACGAATGCGGTAGTAACCCACCTCCGCCGCCGATACGCCACGGGCCTTGGCGATGACTTCGGTCACGGTCAGGCCGCACATGCGCCCCTGACACGGCCCCATGCCACAACGACCAAATGACTTGGCCTGATTCGGGCCCGAACACCCCAGGGCGACGAAGCCGCGCAGTTCGCCCGCCGTCACTTCCTCGCAGCGGCAGACCATCACCTCATCGGCCGGAATACGGTTTTGTTCTTTGGGCTGATAGAGCGCATCGAGAAACGGCCGAATCCGCACGTTGGCCTCAAGCTGCACGCGCAACTCGCGAGCCTTGTCATCACGCTCAGCGGTGCTGAGGGTCTTGAGTTGTGAGGCGATCCCCAGCGCCGCCAGCTGGCCCTGTACGGCCGCGGCCTGAGCGCCACCGATGCCGGCACCGTCTCCGGCGACATAGACACCTGGCACATCCAGCTCACCCCACGGATCGGTGACCGGCCTGAAACACAGCTGATCCAGATCCCATTCATGCCGGGCGCGCAATGCCTGGCTGAACTGGATATTCGGCACCACGCCCTGATGCAGCAGCACGCAGCGAGTGGCGATGCGCTGCGCCTTGCCAGACACGCTGAAGGTCAGGGCCTGTACCGCCTCTTCGCCCTCAACCGCCAGTTGTTCGGCGCCGCTGTAATGAGCGATCCCGGCACTGCGCAGGCTGCGCATCAGTTCCAGCCCCTTGCGCAGATAAGGCCAGGCGCGCAGAGCCGCAAACAGGTGCCGACGGGCACGCCAGTAATCGTCGGGACGCGTGGTGTCGATCAGGGCTTTGATCTTCACGCCGGCGCGCAGGTACTGCCAGCCGAGCAAATACAGAAGCGGTCCACAACCGGCCAAGACCACCGGTTCGCTCGGCGCCAGGCCTGAGCTTTTCAGCAGGATCTGCGCTGCACCGGCACTCATCACGCCGGGCAAGGTCCAGCCGGCAATCGGAAACGGCCGCTCCATGGCACCGGTCGCCAGCAACACGGCGTTGGCGTCCAAGGTATACAGTCGCCCGTCGCGCAGATAACTGACCTGATGATCGCGGGTCACCTGCCACACCGAGGCACCTTTTTCATAGCGCACGCTCGATGATGCCAAGGCCTGGACCAGTTGATTGCCGTGAGCATAATCCGGCCCGAGCAGATCCCGTCGAGACAGCGGCGCCAGGGTGATGCCCCGATAAATCTGTCCACCCGGACTGCCCTGCTCATCCAGCAACACCACCTGCAAACCCAGCCCAGCCATTTGCGTGGCGGCGGCCATGCCGGCCGCGCCTGCACCCACCACCACAACATCGACGGTTTCGCGGTTCATGACTGCACCTCCACGGCCTGGACATTCATCGGTTGATAGATCAAATCCCGGGCACCTTCCTGGGACCGAATGCGCATGCCGTCAACCACGTCGATCAGGCAGCTTTGGCGATTGGGAACGCCGTCGATGTCCACCAGGCACTCGAAGCACACGCCCATCATGCAATACGGCGCACGGGGTGACTCGCTGACCGGTGTGGCGCGAAACCGGCTGATGCCGGACATCAGCAATGCCGCAGCGACGCTGATGCCGGCGGGCACCGTCAGCGGTTGATCATTGAAGGTCAGGCTCACAGTCCGCGTCGCCCTGACTTCACTGATGACGGGTTGAAACAGCGGATCAGTGCGCATGTGAAAACACCTTGTCAGTTAGAAAACGATCACCGGTAAACACCTCCAGCTCATCGGGAGGCGCCCCACCCATGATCCACGGCGCGATGCGCAAGGCATGGGCCGCTGCCAGGGTCACGCCGCTGTGGCAAGTGACCACGAAGGCACCGGGGTGGGCGCTGGATTGCTGGTAGATGGGAAATCCGTCCGGACTCAGCACCCGCAAGGCGCCCCAGGCCCGTACCAGCCGCACATCGCGCAGCAACGGAAACGTCGAGACGCCGCGTTTGGCGATGGCCGCCAAGACGTCGGTGGACGTGCCGTCATCGAAGCCCACCTCCTCCATCGAATCGCCCAGCTGCACCGTGCCTTCGTCGGTCTGGCGGACATTGAGGGTCGGGTAATCGAGAAAGGGCCGCACCCGCTCACTGATCAACACCTGCCCGCGATTCGGTGCAACCGGCGCATACAGGCCCACCTGCCGCGCCAACGCCGCGTTGCCGAGCCCGGCAGCCAGCACGACCCGTGGCGCGACAAAGCAACGCTGACCGGCCTTGACACGAAATTCTCCGGGGGCGCAATCGATGCGATCGACCTGCACGTTGCCATGCAGTCGTGCGCCCTTGGCCAGCGCCGACGTGTGCAAGGCCCGCAGCAGTTTCAATGGATTGACGTGGCCGTCCTGCGGCGTGTAACTGGCGCCGATCACGGCCGGTCCGATCAGCGGCAAACGCGCTTTCACGTCGGCGGCGTCCAGCATCTCGAACGGGTAATCACCCAACGCATCCTGCAAGGTCTGTAAGCGCCACTGGCGCTCCAGCAGTTCTTCGTCGCTGAAGCACGGGTGAAAACCACCCGGTTGCTTGAGCTGCACGTCGACGCCGCTGTCGGCCATCAGTGCTTGCGCGAACGCCGGCCAGCGACTCGCCGAAGACCGGGTCCAGCGCGCGTAATCCGGCAAGTCATGGCCCTTGCCCTGGACCCAGACCAGGCCGAAATTGCCTCGCGAAGCGCGAAACGCATCGTCGCCCTGATCGAGCACCACGGTGTCGACACCGCTGCGGGCCAGCCCATAGGCCACCGCCGTCCCCACCAGCCCGCCGCCGATCACAATCACGTCCGACTGCACGACGTTGTGTCTGTCCTGGCTCATTTGCCTTCTCCGATCAGTACCCGATCCAGCCCGACCAGGCGATCCAGCACCAGCATCAACAACACGGTGCCGACGATCAGCACCGTGGAGACGGCGGTGATCAGCGGATCGATGGTCTGGGAAATCTGGTTGTACATGGCCACCGGCAAGGTGGTGGTGCCAGGCGTGGCGACGAACACGGTCATGGTCAGTTCGTCGAAGCTCTGGATGAATGCCAGCATCCAGCCGCCGATGACACCGGTGCGGATCCGTGGCAGGACCACGCGGTAGAAAGCCGTCCAGCGCCGCGCGCCGAGGGACAAGGCGGCCTGTTCGATGTCGCGCTCCAGGCCAATGGTCGAGGCCAGCGTCAACCGCAAGGCATAGGGCAGCACCACGATCACATGGGTAATGCTCAGCGCCCAGAACGATCCGCCAATCTGCGCCATGGAGAAAAATCGCAAAAAGGCAATGCCCAGCACCACGGAGGGAATCATCAGCGGCGACAGCAGAAATCCGGTCAGGGTGCTACGCCCCGGAAACTCGTAACGGCTGATCGCCAGTGCTGCCGGGACCGCCAGCAACGTGGCGACGGTGGCCGAGACCAGGCCCAGCTTGAGCGACAGGAAGAACGCATCGAGCATTTCCTGGTTCTCCAGCAACGCCCGAAACCAGCGCAACGACAAGCCGTTGGTGGGCAGCGACAGATAGCCCTTGTCGGTAAACGCCATCGCCATCACCACCACCAGCGGCGCGACGATAAACGTGATGAACAGCAGATGAAACAGCAGCGAGAAAAATCCGTTCTTGTGCATGGCGGGTTACTCGAAGACTTGCTTGAAGCGACGCTCGGCCAGCTTGCTGCAACCCAGAATGATGATCAGGTTGGCAACCAGCAGGAGCATGGCGATGGCGGCGCCGAGCGGCCAGTTGAGGGTGCCGAGGAATTCGTCGTAGGCTGCCGTCGCCACCACTTTCAGACGTCGACCGCCAATGATCGCGGGGGTCGCGAAGGCTGACGCCGCCAGGGCGAAGACAATGATCGAGCCGGAGAGAATGCCGGGCATGATCTGCGGCAGGATGATGCGGCGGAACACCGTCAGACGCGACGCGCCGAGGGACAGGCCGGCCCATTCCACCTGCAGGTCCAGGCGCTGCAAAGTGGCCCACACGGCAATCACCATGAACGGCACCAGCACGTGGGTCAGCGCGATGATCACCCCGAACTGGGTGAACAACATCTTCACCGGTTGATCGGTAATCCCCAGCGCCTGCAAGGCATCGTTGATCAGGCCGTTGTTACCCAACAGGATCGCCCAACCGAGCGTGCGCACCACCACCGAGATCAGCAACGGCCCCAGCACCACCAGCAAAAACAACGAACGCCAGCGCGGCGCCATGCGCGCAATGATGATGGTTTCCGGGACGCCGAGTAGCACGCAGAGGACCGTCACCGCCAGTGCCATGCCGCCGGTGCGCAAAAAGATTTCGTGGAAATAACCGTCTTTGAACACCTCCAGATAATTGCCGAGGCTGTAGACCGGCAACACGCCTTCGGTGTCGCTGAACAAATTGAGCGACAACACGGCGGTCAACAGCAGCGGCACCAGCAACAGCGCAACGAACACCAGGAGTGCCGGCCCGCTCAGCAACCACGGCGCCGTGCCGACGTGTTCGGCGTCATACCTGGCCATGGGCGACCTCCCGATCCAGCAGACGCAGGTCGTCATCCGACCAGTCCAACCCGACTTCAGCGTTTTCATCCGGCGGTGGCGAACCCAGGTTGGGCTGGGTCATGTGCACCACACCAAAGCTGCTTTCCACCGCGATCAACCACAGGTTGCCGAGGAACACGCGCAAGCGGATGCGTCCGTTCAAACGCCCCCTGCCCGCCTCCGTCAGACGGATTTTTTCCGGGCGGATGTAGACATTGACGTCGTTGCCCAGCGAGCGATCCTCGTGAGGCACGTGCAACAGCGTGTCCTTGACCTGCACATTGCAGCAGCGAGCATTGCGGGTTTGCACCGCGCCCGCGAAGGCATTGGTCTTGCCCAGGAACGCCGAGGCAAACGGTGAATGCGGACGCTCGTACGCTTCGTAGGGTGTGTCGATCTGCACGATCCGGCCTTTTTGCATTACCGCGATACGGTCGCTCATGGTCATGGCCTCGACCTGATCGTGGGTCACCAGAATCGTGGTGATGCCCAGGTCGCGCTGAATCGCCCGCAACTCGATGTGCATCTCTTCGCGCAGTTTGGCGTCGAGGTTGGACATCGGTTCGTCGAGCAGCAACAGGTTGGGCCGAATGGCCAGGGCCCTGGCTATCGCGACCCGTTGCCGTTGCCCGCCTGACAGCGCCTTGGGGTAACGCTCGCCGAGGCCGCCGAGGCGTACCAGGTCCAGGGCTTCATCGATGCGCTTGCTGCGTTCGGCTTTGGCTACGCCGCGCATTTCCAGGCCGAAACTGATGTTCTGCGCCACGCTCATGTGCGGGAACAGCGCGTAGCTTTGAAAGACGATGCCCAGGCCCCGCTGCTCGGGACGCACATGGGTGATGTCGCGGCCATCGAGGACGATCCGCCCTTCGGTGGGCTGGACGAAGCCGGCAATGGATTGCAGGGTGGTGGTCTTGCCGCATCCGGAAGGCCCGAGCAAGGCGATGAATTCGCCGTGCCGGACTTCCAGGTTCAATCCGTCGATGGCCCTGAAACTGCCATACGTCTTGACGATGCCTTCGAGTGTGAGAAATGCCATTGGCTTGCCACGCAGGCGCGGGCCTGCGTCTCCAGAATGATTTCAGGAAGGATCGGAACCCCTGAGCGGCTAGCGTTCGACCGTGCGATTCCAGCGCGTCGTCCACTCGCTACGCTGCTGGTTGATCGTGTCCCAATCGACCTTGATCAACGCACTGACCTTCTCCGGGCCATAGGGCATGCGCGCGGCAATGTCCGGCTCAAGCGTGACGGTCTGGTTGACCGGCGCGAAGCCGTTTTGCCGGGCCTGGATTGTCTGCACCTCGGGTGACAACACGTACTGAATGAATTGCTGCGACAGCTCCGGCTGCGCATTGGGCGTGATGCCACAAGCGGCGATCTGCAAGGCAATCGCGCCTTCTTTGGGGTAGATGAATTTGAGCGGGAAACCGGTCTCCTGCAGCGCCACCGCGCGACCGCTGCCATACACCGCCATGACCACGTCGCCGTTTTGCATCATCCCGTCCATTTCACCGGGGGCCGAGACCCAGGCCAGGACGTTCGGGCCGATTTCATCCTTGAGCGCCTTGAAGCCGGGGTTGATGTCCTTCTCACCGCCGCCGCGCAGACGGGCCATTTCCACCAGGGTGTGCAAGCCGTAGGTGTTGGTCACCGGTGGCATGCCCAGCAGTTGCTTGTAGCGGGGATCGGTGAGGTTTTCCCAGGAGTCGGGCGGTGCCCAGCCACGCTTCTTGAACGCCTCTTCGTTGTAACCGATGCCCGTGGCGACCATACCGACAGCGGTGGCTTCAGGGCTGATGCGCGCCAGCGGATAGAGGTCTTTGTAGACCGGGGCGTCGCTGAGTTTTTCGCACAGGCCCAATTGCAGCGCCTGGTACATCGGCCCGTCATCCATCATCGCCACGTTGATCTGCTGACGCCCCTTTTGAGCCTGGAGTTTGGCCAGGGTTTCGGTGGAGTTGCCGGCGACGTAGACCACTTTGACGTTGTGCTGTTTCTCGAACGCGGGGATGACTTTGGTCTTGTACATCTGCTCGGTGGAACCGCCGACACCGGCGACATACAGCGTCGGCTCGGCGAACGCGGCGCCGCTGCCCAGCCCGACAAGGGTGACAGCGACAGCCGTGGCAATGCGGGTCAAAGGGCGAAACGGCGGTGTTGCTAAGGTCGAGTTATGGCTATTCACAGACTATCTCCGAAGTGCGTGGGGCAGATCGAACAATGCGTCAGTCGCTTCGGCGTCAATCGAAGCCATGCACCGCAGTGCATGTCCCGGCGAATACATCACGGGATGGCGCATCTTCATGTGCGCTATGGGTTGCTGGTTTGAAGTATTGCGAGGCACTATCTATATGGTCAAATCACAATATCCGGGTTAGTTATTCATATTTGATATGGATGGTCGGCATGAATCTCAGGCAGATAGAAGCGTTCCGCAGCGTCATGCGATTGGGCTCGATGACTGCGGCGGCGGAAGTGCTGTACACCTCGCAGCCCAATGTCAGCCGGCTGATTGCACAGCTGGAATTGAGCACCGGCTTGACCCTGTTCAAACGCGCGGGCGTGCGGCTGATCCCGACCCAGGAAGGCCAGGCGTTCTTTCATGAAGTGGAACGTGCTTATGTCGGCCTCGACAGCCTCAAGCATTCGGCGAAGAACATCCGCAATCTGGGCACAGGACGTTTGCGTGTGGCCGCCGTCCCGTCGACCGGCATGAGCGTGCTGCCCGGGGTCATCAAGACCTTCACCGACTCACGCCCGGAACTGACGGTGTCGTTGCACGTGAACTCCTCGCCGACGGTGGAGCAATGGGTGAAATCGCAGTTCTGCGACATCGGCATCGTGGTTCATCCCGGCGACGTCAACAGTCAGCAGGTCGAGTTGCTCGCCGAGATCGCAGCCGTTTGCGTGTTGCCCCGCTCACATGCGCTGGCGGAACGATCGCAGATCACCTTCGAAGACCTCGAAGGGCAAGCGTTCGTTTCGCTCTGTCACGGGGATGGCATACGCTCACTGGTGGACGGCTTATTCGAGCAGGCCGGCGTCGAGCGGGTGATGGCGGTGGAAGCGCAATACAGCGCGATCAACTGCGAGATAGTCGCGCTCGGCATGGGCGTCACCCTCGCCCATCCGCTGGTGGCCAAGGATTATCGGCATCGGGATATCGTGATCAGACCGTTCAGGCCCGACATCCTCTTTCCCACCTACGTGATCTGGCCGACCGCCCAAACGAGGACGCAACTGGCCGTGGAATTCGTCGATACGCTGAAGGCGTACTATCGAGACGCGGTGGACGCCGTTTAGCGAATAGGCGCAGCCTCGCTTGATTCGCGAGCGTCTTCGAGTAAGCCGACCCAGATCATTGCGCCTTAAGCCCACCGGCCCTAATGACCCGGATCGCTCAGGATTTCACGATTTTGACACTGGCGAATGTCGACTCATCACGTGCCTGATCCAGCAAGCTCATCGGCCGTGTCGATGGCAATGCCTGCGCCATCGGCGTTACTGTCACTTGCCGTAGGGTTTGCGTCACCAAGCGCTCGTCGCTGGGAGGAATGCCAAAACACTCGCGATAGCACTTTGAAAAATGCGGTGTCGACACAAAGCCACACACCACCGACAACTCTACGATGGAGATCGGTGTTTGCTTGAGCAACTGACGCGCGCGGATAAGGCGCAGTTTGAGGTAATACCTCGAAGGCGAGGACTGTAAATACTTCTGAAACAACCGCTCGAGCTGTCGGCGGGACAAGCCGACATAATGTGCCAGCTCGTCCAGTTCGATAGGCTCTTCCAGATTGGCCTCCATCAGCGCGACGATTTCCTGCAACTTCGGTTGATGGGTACCGAGCATGTGCTTGAGGGGGACTCGCTGGTGATCCTGTTCGTTGCGGATGCGCTCGTAGACAAACATTTCGGAGATGGCCGCTGCCAGTTCATGACCATGATCGCGACTGATCAGGTGCAGCATCATGTCCATGGGGGCGGTTCCACCAGAGCAGGTGAAGCGGTCACGGTCGAGGGTGAACAGACTGGAGCTGAGGTTCACGCGCGGAAAAGCTTCCTGCATGGCCGCCAGAAATTCCCAGTGCACACTGCAGTCGAAACCGTCCAGCAACCCCGCCTGGGCCAACGCCCAGCTACCGGTGCACACACCCCCGATGCGTTTCGAGCGCCGCGCCTGGGATCGCAACCAGGTCACGTGCTCCCGAGTCACCGCGCCTTGAATGCCAATGCCGCCGCAGACGATCACCGTATCAAGCATCGGTGTGTTATGCGTCGACGAATCCGGCGTGATCGGCATGCCGTCGCTTGCCCATACCCGCTCGCCCCCCAGGCTGAAGGTGTGCCAGCGGTACAGTTCTTGGCCCGTCAACTGATTGGCCATTCGTAGAGGCTCAACCGCAGACGCCAGCGAGATCAACGTGAATTGGTCCAGCAGCAAAAAGCCAATGGTTTGGGGATGTGCGGGCTTGGAGGTGTCGTATGCCATCGAAGTTACTCTCGCAGCGAACGGTAAGGACCCGTGGCGCAGACGGTGTTAACCGCCCCGCCGCTACTCGCGCACTGATCAGAGCGCAAGCAGGTTTTTGCGCGGAATATGACGACTACGCACGTTGCGCCGACACCGCCCTCTGCGGTCGCCCATGGTGACGCGTGGTCACAAGGCCGATGAAAGAAATCACCAACGCCAGGCCGATGGTTGAAGAGACCTCCAGACGGTGCTCTGGCGTCACCATCATCACCGCCAACGCTGCGCAGATGAAGGCGATGACCAACCAGGTCAGCCATGGAAACAACCACATCTTGAAGGTCAGCGTGACATTCTGCCGATGCAGAATCTTGCGCATGCGCAATTGCGACACGGCGATCACCAGGTACACCAGCAACGCAATGGCCCCGGAACTGGCGAGCAGAAACTGGAACAGTCCGGCAGGCATGAAGTAGCTGAACAAGGTCACACCGGCACCCAGTACGGTGCTGGCAATCACCGCTGCCCTCGGCACGCCCGCCGACGACGTCACCTTCAGTGGCTTCGGCGCATCACCGCGCTTGCCCAGCGAGAACAACATGCGCGAGGAAATATAGATCGACGAGTTCATGCAGCTGGCCACGGCAATCAACACCACTACGTCCACCAGAAACTTGGCATGGGGAATGTTCATCAGTTCCAGTGCCCGCTGATAAGAGCCTACAGACGCCAGCAACGGATCGTTCCAGGGCACCACGGAAATGACCACGAAAATCGACAACAAGTAAAACACGCCGATGCGCCAGATCACTGAGCGTGTGGCTTTGGCGATGTTCTGCGCGGGGTTGCTGGATTCGGCGGCTGCAATGGTCACCGCTTCTGTCCCGATGAAGCTGAACATGATGGTGATGAACGCGCCTACGACCGCTGACAAACCATTAGGGGCAAAGCCACCATGCTCCTCCATGAGTCGACTCAATCCGCTGGCTTCTCGCTCGGGAATCCAACCCATCAGCACCGCAAAACCAAGGCCGATAAAGCCGATGATCGCCACGACCTTGGCCATCGCAAACCAGAATTCGAACTCGCCATATTTGGACACGCTGAACAGGTTGGTCACGACCAACAGGACAATGGATGACAAGGCAAACAGCCAGGTGTCGATCTGGGGAAACCATTGATTCAAGACATGCCCGGCGGCGAGCGCTTCGATCGGTATGACCAACACCCAAAACCACCAGTAGAGCCAGCCGATGGTGAAGCCGGCCCAACGCCCGATCGCCTGGTCGGCATAGGTCGAAAAGGAACCGGTGTCCGGGTTGGCCACGGCCATTTCGCCCAGCATGCGCATGACCAATACGACCAACAGGCCGGAGCATAAGTAAGCCAGCAATACCGCTGGACCGGCAGCCGCGATGGCATGGCCGGAGCCAACAAATAAACCCGCGCCAATAATCCCCGCGATAGAAAGCATTGTGACGTGACGCGGCTTGAAACCCTGCGCCAGCTGACCGTTCGAATCTTTGGAGTTCAGGCTATCCATTGTTTTTTTTGTTCTCTGGTGATCGACGTTAGAGCTGCTGACTGAGGGTCAGGCGATCATCATTCCATCCTGTTGCCTCTTATCGAAAGCGGCGAACCTCAGCGCTTCTGAGCATTCCCCAGCAGGCTTCACAACGGCTCACTGTCAGGGAATGACGCGCCACCTTACGCGTCTCACCCGTAACGAAAGTAGCCTGAGCGCGCCACCTTCACGTCTGATCTCGACATTCACCCGTGCATAGGGGCTTTGCCTATTAGTCGACAGGTTATGCCTTGTCTGTTGAAAGCATCGTCTTCGGGATCAGCAGAATCAGCACGCAGCTAACGAGCAAGCAACCACCGAGGACATAGGTGCCGTTGTTCATGTCGCCTGTCAGTGTCTCTGCCGTGGCCGTAATCATCGAACCGGTAAATCCCGAGAGATTGCCAATTGCGTTGATCATGCCAATACCCGCCGCTGCTGCCACACCGGACAATACCGTGCCTGGCAATGTCCAGAAAATCGGCATCAGGCTCAGCAAACCTGAGGCGGATACGCTGAGGAAGAAAATAGACACCGGCAGGTTATGGGCAAAAATCGCGCTACAAATCAACCCGACCCCACCGATGAAAGCGGGAATAGCCGCATGCAGTCGACGCTCGCCGGTTTTGTTGGAATGCCAGGCGTTGAGGGTCATGGCCACAATGGCGGTGGCGTATGGGATGGCCGTCAGCAAACCGATATGCAGGGTATTGGAAACGCCCGTGGCCTTGATGATCGTCGGCATCCAGAATGCCAGACCGTAAAAACCGGTGTTGAAGGTCAGCAGGATCAACACCAACAACCACACTCGCCCATTGAAGATCACCTCTCGAAGGCTCGATGCCTTTTTCGTGTTTTCCCGGTTGAGGTTGTTTTTGAGCATGTTCTTTTCTGCGGTGGACAGCCATTTGGCCTTGTCGATGTTATCGACCAGCAACGTCACCACCACCACGGCCATGATCAACGACGGGATGCCTTCGATGATCAGCATCCACTGCCATCCGGCCATGCCCTTCACACCTTGCATAGCGCCCATCAACCAACCCGACAGAATCCCGCCGAGCGTCAGGCTGATCGGCATGGCCATCAGAAAGCCCGCCATGACCCGGCTCTGACGGTGGGTGGGAAACCAGTAGTTGAGGTAGAGAATCACGCCAGGGAAAAACCCGGCTTCGCAGATCCCCAGCAGGAAGCGCAGCACGTAGAACATGGTCTCCGATTCAATGTGGAGGAGCCTTGCCAGCGGCACGGTAAACGCCACTGCAATGGAGACAATGCTCCAGGAGACCATGATGCGAGCGATCCAGAGGCGCGCGCCGAAGCGATGGAGGAACAGGTTGCTAGGCACTTCGAACAGGAAATAGCCCCAGAAGAAAATGCTCGCACCGAGCGCGTAGACGGTGTTGCTAAATTGCAGATCGTTGAGCATATCCAGCTTGGCAAAGCCGATATTGACCCGATCCAGGTACGCGGCCATGTAGCAAAACAGCAGGATCGGCAGAATACGCAGGATGACCTTTCGGTAGGTACGATCCTCGAAGGTAAGCTCCGCCGAGCCCTCTCCTTCGAGAGGACGCTGAGATACTGATTCCATGTGTTGACCTCAAGGCATGTTGTCATGCCGATTGTTTTTGTTTTGGCTTGCGACCTGAGTTCCTCGGACTGACCTGGGGCAATCCGCAAGGATAAAAGGCCTCTGCAAGTTGCGTGTTACCGGTAACATTTTTAATTTAGCAATTAGCTTCAGAGCAAAGCAAGCAGGCTCGATTAAAAACTTTCAGGTGCTTTCACGCGCCAGGATTTTGAATTCGACGACGTCACGCTCACGAGGACGTGGCAGTCCAAGCCGCTGCGCAGCGGCACTGGCGACCAGCAATTGGCCTGCACGGCGGCCTATTCCATAAGGATCGACTGAGACGGTGGTAATGGTCGGAGTGCAATACCGTGATACTTCGAAATCACCGAAGCCTGCGATCGCAACGTCCCCGGGTACACGTCGACCCTGTCGATGGCACTCCATGATTGCGCCGAACGCCGACAGGTCACTCACGCACATCACCGCTTCCGTATCCGGCCACTTTTCCAGCAGCCGCTTCACGGACTCTCCGCCATGACTCATCGTGATGGGTGATTCGCCATACTCCATCACCCTGGGCTCCCCTGCCCCCAACGCTGCGAATGCCTGAAGGTAACCCTGCTGGCGTTGCTGCCCCCGGTGGTCGAGAACCGACGCGCCACCGATGTAGCCAATTCGCCGATAGCCTTGCTGATGCAGGTGCTCGTACAACGCGGCAGCGGCCGATACGTTACAAAACCCAACGGATTGCTCAATAGGGTCCGTTGGAATATCCCAGGTCTCAACAACCGGAACTTGCGCCTGGCGCAGGAGCTTACGGGTTTCGTCCAAATGCGCGCTGCCTGTCAGCATCACGCCTACTGGCCGATGGCGCAGCAAGGTGCGTACCAGCAATGCCTCCTGCTCCAGGTGGTAATCCGTGTCACCCAATAGCAGACACAAGCCATGTTCGCTCACGGCATCATTCAGGCCGCGCACGGTGTCGGCAAAGTTCGAACTCGCCAATGACGGCACCAGCGCCACGATAAACTCCGAGCGTCCGGTCGACAGGGTTCCAGCAGAGGCATCAGGCAGATACCCAAGGGTTTCAATCGCCGCGAGGACAAGTTTTTGCGTGCGTTCTGAAACATCGCGACCGGCCAAGACCCGGGAAACCGTCATCTTCGAAACGCCTGCCAGTTTGGCGACGTCGGCCATACGCGGCGGCGTGGTGATCCTGCCTAAATCCTCGTGACTCATGGACGTCCTGTTTTCCTGAAAAAATGACCGTGCGGACCATCAAAACACCGCAGCCGATACTGATGGTTGCTGATTATACATGCGCGCAATCAGGCATACCTCTGCTCCTTTCAGGGCGGCTTTACCGCCATTCGAATACGATCCTGGGCCTTTACAAAATAATTGTTACCGGTAACATCTGATCAAGGAATGTCGCCAGATGCGCTGCAGTTGTTCTTCTGTCGAGTCATTTGCCGTTGTTCAAATTCCCGTTGATACCCCTCTAACAAGAGATAAAACCGATGCCTGAAAACACTCCTCTGCCCCTGCGAAGTCAACAATGGTTTGACGATCCAAGCCATGCGGACATGACCGCGCTCTACGTAGAACGCTTCATGAACTACGGCATGACGCGTGAGGAGTTGCAATCCGGCCGCCCGATCATCGGTATCGCGCAAACCGGGAGCGACCTCGCCCCGTGCAACCGTCATCACCTCGAACTGTCGCAGCGCACCAAAGCGGGCATTCGCGATGCAGGGGGCATTCCCATGGAGTTCCCCGTGCACCCGATGGCCGAACAGACCCGGCGTCCCACTGCCGCGCTGGATCGCAACCTGGCTTACCTGGGGCTGGTGGAAATTCTTCACGGATACCCGCTGGATGGTGTGGTGCTGACCACCGGCTGCGACAAAACCACCCCCGCCTGCCTGATGGCGGCGGCGACGGTGGATATTCCGGCCATCGTACTGTCGGGTGGGCCGATGCTGGATGGACACCACAAGGGCAAGTTGATTGGCTCCGGCACGGTGCTGTGGCATGCGCGTAACTTGCTCGCCAGCGGTGAGATCGATTACGAAGGGTTCATGGAGATGACCACGGCGGCCTCGCCTTCGATTGGTCACTGCAACACCATGGGCACCGCGCTGTCGATGAACGCGCTTGCCGAAGCGCTGGGCATGTCCCTGCCCGGCTGCGCGAGCATTCCGGCCGCCTATCGTGAACGCGGTCAGATGGCCTATGCCACTGGCAAGCGCATCGTCGACATGGTTCGCCAGGATATTCGCCCATCGCAAATCATGACCCGCGAAGCCTTTGAGAATGCCATTGCCGTGGCGTCGGCTCTGGGCGCCTCGACCAATTGCCCGCCACATCTCATCGCTATCGCGCGACACACCGGAATCGATTTGAGTCTGGAAGACTGGCAACGCATCGGTGAAGACGTGCCGCTGCTGGTTAACTGCATGCCAGCGGGCAAATACCTCGGTGAAGGATTTCACCGCGCGGGCGGTGTGCCGGCCGTCATGCACGAACTGCAGAAAGCCGGGCGACTGCATCAAAACTGCAACACAGTCTCGGGCAAGACCATTGGCGAGATCGTTGGCACTGCGGCTGCCAGCGATACCGATGTGATCCACGCGTATGAAGACCCTTTGATTCAGCGAGCCGGGTTCATCGTGTTAAGCGGTAATTTCTTCGACAGCGCCATCATGAAAATGTCTGTGGTGGGCGAAGCGTTCCGCAAAACCTATCTGTCAGAACCCGGCGCGGAAAACAGTTTCGAGGCCAGGGCCATCGTTTTCGAAGGCCCTGAGGACTATCAGGCCCGCATCAATGACCCCGCGCTGGACATCGACGAGCGCTGCATTCTGGTCATTCGGGGCTGCGGTACCGTGGGTTACCCGGGCAGTGCCGAGGTGGTCAATATGGCGCCCCCCGCAGCGCTGATCAAACGCGGCATCGATTCCCTTCCCTGCCTGGGTGATGGGCGTCAAAGCGGTACTTCGGCCAGTCCGTCGATTCTCAACATGTCCCCTGAAGCCGCCGTTGGCGGTGGAATTGGATTGCTGGAGACCAACGATCGTCTTCGCGTCGATCTCAATGCTCGCCGAGTCGATCTGCTGGTGGATGAAAGCGAAATGGCACGTCGTCAGGCGGCGTTCAAACCCTCCATTCCGGCGTCGCAAACCCCCTGGCAGGAACTCTATCGCCAGCAGGTCGGCCAGCTCTCCACCGGCGGTTGCCTGGAGCCCGCGACCTTGCACCTGCGAGTCATCGCGCGCAGTGGCGATCCACGCCATTCCCACTGATGGGTTGTTTTTGAACAATCCACATCATCCTGCGATGGGTTTACGCCGCCGGAGACCGCCCAACGAACGAAAAACAGGAGGCTTGCGCGCCAAACAGGCGCAACTTTTGAAAGACGTTATTTCGTTGGGCGTGGTGGGTGGACGTTTCCAGGTCGATGACTTGAACATCGCGGTGTCAGCCGTGCGAACCATGCTCAATGGAACGGTGCTGGGACCACTCGGCAATGAGTTGAGCACGGAGGCACTGATCAAGGGCGTTCAACGGAGGGTGCTTCGCTCATTGGTCACTGACCGGGACTGACGCTGGGCCCGATTGTCTACGCCAAGTGCCGGGGGATGTGCCGAACTGGCGCTTGAAGGCGCGACTGAACGCCGCTTCGGATTCATAGCCAACTGCAAAGCCGATTTGCGCCACATTACCGCGACCTTCGCGCAGGTGTTGAGCCGCCACATGCATACGCCAGAGCGTCAGGTATTGCATCGGTGGCTGTCCAACCACTGTCGTGAATCGCTCCGCAAACACTGAGCGCGACATGCCCACTTCGAGCGCCAGCGCTTCTGCCGTCCAGCCCTCGGTTGGACGAGCATGGAGCAGCGCCAGTGCCCGCCCGATAGGCGGATCTCGCAAACCCGCCAGCCACCCGCGCTGCTCAGTGGGGAGGTTCGCGACATACTGGCTGACGGCTTCGACGAACAGCAATTCGGACAGCTTGGCGATGACCGTTGTCGAGCCGACGCGCCCCGCCGCGATCTCACTGACAGCGAAACGGAATGAGCTTTCAATCCAGGCTCCCGAGGCCGTCGCGCGCATATCTAACTTCAATAAGGATGGCAGCGACGAAAGCAACGGACTGAACGGTGTTTCAGAGCCGAGGAATCCGCACAATAACTGGGTGGCCTCGCCGCCCCCGCCGTACTTGATTCGTGAGATGCCGCCGACTTCCGGCGGCTGAATGACTTCGCGCGCCAACATGGGCGCAACGCTTAGATCGCTGCCAAACGTATGAACGTCATTGCGAGGCAGCAGGATGAGTTCGCCTGCCCGTACGTCGAGGGTGGCGCCGTCGTCGATGCGCAACTGCATGTGCCCCGCTGCGACAAAATGCGACGCAATGATATGCCTGGGTGCCGCCAGGAACGGTTTGCAATCGTCTGCCGAGATTCTTCCGCTGACGCACCAGGGCGCGGTGAACTCCGCCTCGAGGAAGACCCCTCCAGACAGCCGAATCACACGCAAGACATCAGAAAGCGCATCCAACAATGGCCAGCCCTCCTTTCCGGAGTCCCGAGCATGTAATCAGGCGCACTGGTCATTCAACGCCTGAACGGCGAGGCCTAGATTAGCACCAACGTGGACTCAGTGATCGAGACCTTCACCGATGCTCATTGACTCCCGCGTTAGCCGCCATTGGCCCATTCCTACTCGACCACGGAAGCCGGAGATCACTATGAACAGCGCCGCTACCCTCCCCAGCCCGGATTCGGGCAACGTCGCCCGTTATGCTCAAATCGTCAGATCATCGAAGAAAGCAGAATGGCAGATCGATCGCGATTTGCTACAGGACCGTCGCTTCGACTTCTCGCGAAAATTCTTGCCCGACGGACTGTCGCGCATCGACCGCCTGACCTTTCTCGCCCCGGACGACGCGCGCCTGCTGAGCCAGATTCAGGGCCGAACCTATGCGTATCTCTTTGGCCTGGTCGAGCGTTTTATCAGTGCCAAAATGCTCGATCAAGGTCGGGCCCATGTGTTTGACGATCAGCTCGCACTCGAAGCGTTGGTGCGATTTTCCAACGACGAGATCAAGCATCAGGAGCTGTTCCGACGCATCGAAACGATGATGGGTGCTCAATTGCCCGCGGGATATCAGCAAGTCGCCGATCCCAACGAAGTGGCGCGCGCAGTGCTGGCGTCCAGCACCTGGTCGGTACTGGCGCTGACCTGCCACATCGAGCTGTTTGTTCAGACGCACTACGTGCAAAGCATCGCCCCGCACGAGGAGCTGTGCCCACTGTTCAAGGATGTCTTCAAATTTCACTGGAAGGATGAAAGCCGGCACGTCGTACTCGATGAACTGGAATGGAAGGCGGAGCACGCGAAACGCTCGCCAGCCGAGCGTGACCAGGCCGTGAACGATCTGATTGCGCTGGTGGCGGCCGTCGACGCCCTCCTGCAGGCACAATCAGCATCCGATGCAGACTACTTCATTCGCAATGCTTCACGGTCGTTCAGTGTCGATGAGACAGCGCAAATCAAGGCCTGCGTGCTGAGCGCCTACCGCTGGCAATACATTATCTCGGGTGTGCAGCATCCACATTTTGGCCGGCTGCTGACGCGCATGACAACGCCCGCACAGATGTCCAGGATTCAGACCGCACTGGCACCCATCATGAGCAATTGATCGGTAGGGGGCGACCGACCGCGCGTCGGTCGTACTACGGCGAGATAACGTGCTGGAAATGCTTGATTTGAGGATGGCGGCCATGACCATTCCGATGTGGATGCTGCTTGGATTTTCAACCTGGACATTACTGTTGTTGATGGCCACCGTCGGGGTGTATCGCTGGGTCAGAATCCTGTTTTCGAATGTGCCGATTGCTTCTTTCCGAAGCGATCGGCTCGAAGGCGAGGATTGGTACCGGCGCGGGACAAGAGCACACGCCAACTGTGTGGAAAATCTGCCGGTTTTTGGCGTCATCGTGTTCGTGATTACCGCCCTTGGTATCGACGGCCCTGCAGTGAACTACTTGTCCATAATCATCCTGATCGCTCGCGTGTGCCAGTCCCTGGTCCACGTAGCCCATGTGCAAACCGATGCGTTCGTGGCGGTTCGATTCGCGTTTTTTTTCGTACAGTTGGTTTGTTTTCTCGCACTCATGGTGATAGCCGCTTTAGCGCGGTAGTGGCGAGTAAGAGGACACCAGCCCGGCTACAAACCGAATGGGCTCGCCAGAACATCCCTAGCGGAAACCCAGCCAATTCGAACCAGCCGAACTCATCGTGAGACAGCTCGCGTAACGCTTGCACGCCTTGACGCTGGCCGATTCCGGCGGCACCGAAACCTGTACGACCAACACCAGAAGAGTCAGTACTAACAAAGGAAAGGTATAGGCATTTTTTATTTTCATTGTGCATTCCCTCATTGCCTTCAAACGGACCTGAATCATGACCATGGCTCAAGGGCGGCAGTGCCCCTGGGGATGCCGCCTTCGAGAGACATCGCTTGCTTCTCGAAGGCGGCCTGCTCCTCTATCAGCGCTCGTCGACCGTAATGAATTCGCGACGCTGCGCCATGGAAGCAGGCACGTCATCCTCATTGGTGAAGAACTGCTCATACCACTCACGCAACTGATAAACCGGGCCGTCGGTTTCTGCCAGCACCGGCTTGTCGATACGGATTTTGTGCTTCCAGATCACCACGTCCTGGTAGAACGAATCGCGGTTGCCTTGGACATAGGCCCTGGCGACTTCCTGGTTCTGCTCCTCGGTCCAGCCAGGAACCCGCTTGACCATGCACCCAAAGCGCAGGTCGAAACTGTTTGGCGTCACCGGCACGTGGCTGTTGAGCAAAATGGCGTGGATCCGCGCATCGCCGAACATCGAGCTGATATGCGTGAAGTGAGTGGCTGGCCCGTAGTAGGCCGATGGCGCGATCAAGTCGCCGCCCAAGCGCTCGGAGTCGCCATGGAAAATCTGATGGCCGATATGCCCTTCGAAAATGTTGGCGAAATACTTGGTCGGCGTGCCGTGCACCGGCCCGAAGTGCTGGGCGTCCACCAGGTTATCGACCAACTCCCGTGGGTTGGTCTCAATCAGCATGGTGTCGATGTTCCAGTCATGAATCCAGTCGGGATCATCCATCTCGGGTAAGTGCGGAATGACCACGCCTTCTTTTGGCGGACGGCCTTCGGGGTTGTTCCAGACGAACAGCAGGTTGTTTTCCTCGCAGGTCAGCCAGCTGCGCGTCTTGGCCTTGGGTGGAATGCGCTTGCAGTAAGGGATCTCCACGCATTTGCCGCCGGTGTCGTATTTCCAGTGGTGGAATGGGCACACCAGTTTGTCATTCTCGACGGTACCCTGAGACAGATCGGCGCCCATGTGCGGGCAGTAGGCATCCAGAATGCTGATGGCGCCCTGGCTATCGGCAAATGCCACCAGGCGGGTGCCAAAGATTTCCAGAGTATGGGGCTTGCCATCACGGTAATCGTTTACATTGCCCAGGCAGTGCCAGCCGCGTGCGTAACGGTGGGTACGCTGGGCATTCTCTATGTTGATTTCAGCAAGTTTCGTCATTGTTCTTGTTCCTCGAATGCTGACTTCGGGGCAGCCAATGCCCCCAAGAAATACAGGGTGATCCCATGCCGGACATCATTGTGTAGTCGCAGACGCAGTTCATCGTTCAGTCGGACTAGATCAAATGGGAGTGTTTCTCAAAGGGCGCCCCCGACACAGCGGGCACCCTGTTTCATGCTTACTGACCGAAGCGGCGAGCCGCTTCCGGGCCGAAGTCCCGGGGACTGAAACCGGGTTTGTTCAGCAGATAGCCGTTGCGCTGTTCGTTGATCAGGTTGAACGCCAGGTAACTGCCGGCATTAAGGTCGTAGTACACACCTACGCCCGCCTGCTGGGCCTGGCTTTCGTAGGCGTAGAAGTAGTTGACCATCGAGGTGCGCCACAGCTCGCCACGGTTGTCGTAGTTGTCGGCGAGCATCGGGAACCAGGTGTCCTCGTCGATGTACAACTTGCGTTTGCCATACAGATGGCGATAGCCAGGCTTGAGATTGCCTTCCAGCTCCCAGACCCTGTGGCGCTCATAACGCATGGCATCGGGATTGATATGACCGGGAGTCAACAGGTTGGCGTATTTGAGTTTGGCGTCGTGCAGGCGATAGGTGTTGTAAGGAATGTACATCTCACGCTTGCCGACGATCTTCCAGTCGTAGCGCTGGCCGGAACCGTTGAACAGGCGCACTTCGTCCACGGTGATCGAGCCGCCGCTGCCCGGAAACGACATGTCGAAACCATAGCCTGGTGACTGCCGCACACGCCGGGTGCCCGGATCGTAACGCCAGGCCTGGCGCGGTTCGGTCTTGTCGTTCCAGAACTCGGTGCCGGTATTGATCTCACCCTTGTCCCGTTGCGGCAGTAGCGTTTCATTGAGATAGAACGACGAATTGCCGGTGGTATCGCCAATCTTGCCTGGCTCCAGCGCTGGCGCCAGGTTGCGCGAGTGCACGCGGCCCCAGTTGATGTTGCCGTCCTTGAGCACATAGGCGTTGTCGGAAATGTACTCCTCGGTCCAGGCCCGGATGGTAAAAGCCGAGGCGTTTTTCAACAGTTCCAGGCCGCTGCGCGGCACGGGAAATGGTGTGCCCCCCGTCTTGCCGACCACCCCTTCACCGTCATCCACCAGACGCGCCGTGTTGGCGTTCTCCCGAGTAGCCTGGCAGACCGAGTCGTTGACGCGAAAATCCCTGTGCGAGGGATAGACCGGCATTTTGTAGGTGGCCGGGTACAGCTTGAACAAGGCTTTTTGGCCGTCGGACAGGGAGTCGCTGTATTGCGCGATGTTCTGCGCGGTAATCACGAACAGCGGTTTTTCGTCCGGGTACGGATCCACCGGGTGGTTGCCCGTGCCCTTGAAATCAACATGGGGCGGTACACCTATCCACTTGCCGCTGAACGCTGGAATGCTGCCGTCGGCATTGCCAGCCTTTTCCGCGCCCAGGCAGGTCAAGTCTTTGCCAAGGCGCAGGATGTCCTCCGGTGCGGCACTTACCATGTCGCTGGCACAGCATCCCAATAACAACGTAAAGGCCCACCTAGGGGACTGTTTACTGCCGGTCATTTTTATTCTCCATGGGTTCGACAACGGTTGCCCAGTATCGACAGGCAAGGAAACCGACAGCATCGTCCGCACGGACTAACGCATTTTTCCCGGGTTCCCAGTCACCTCCGCGACCCGGCCGGCAGCGGTGAGCCCAGCGCTACCACGCTATTGAGCATGATCCGCACCAGCTCGGTCTGGCGCCGCACGCCCGTCTTGGAAAATATCGAACGCAGGTGCGCGCGCGCGGTATTGCGCCGGATGTTCAAAATTTCCGAGGCTTCCTCAAGCGACAAGCCGTTGGCCAATTCCAGGGCCAGCGCCGTTTCCGCCGGGGTCAGGTTGTACAGCTGCGACGTCACCACCGTGCTCACCAGCGACTTGCTCACCGCGTCGCGCACATACACCACCACCGTGGGTTTACCGTTGCCTTCGAGCAATTCACGAGATGGAATCAACTCCACCACGACGCCCAGGCTGACTTGCCCTGAAGGCCGCGAAATCGACGTCGCCTCGGCCACTTGCACGCCTTTACCGGCGCCTTGCCTGGCACGCTGGAAGGCATTGCGCACCAGCCGCGCCAATTCCCGATTGTCACTGGGATAGGTGGCCTCAAGACGACCGCCAACCACTTTGAGGCCGTCCTGACTGTCGAGGATTTGCCGAGCCACAGGGTTGAGTTGCACCACGCAGCCGTTTTCATCGAGCACGAAGGTCGCCACCGCGAGGCGGCTGATCGTCTGCGAATACAGGCTGCCGAGCGACTCACTGCGGTCGAGCAGAGAATACAGGTGCAAGGCCCGGCGCAAATGGGGCAACAACATGGCGCACATGGCCCGCTCGGTGCCACTGAAAGGTGGATGACCCTGTGGTCGATTGATCCGAAAACGCACGGTCCCGCCATCCGGCATGCGTATATCGGCACCCAGCATGTGATAACAATCGTAGGGTTGGCAGTACAGCAGGTAAAACGCCGAGCGGGTCCATTCGGCATCGCTCATCAGCTCATCGATGGTGAACACGGTGTCGGTGGGCAAACCGTCGAACAGGGTGGATTTGGCGTAGTAAGCGTAATGGTTGATGCCGCCCTGCCCCAGCTCGACATCACCGGCAACCACCATCGGGGACAACAGCGGCTCATCCTGGACCCGCAGAATCAAGGTCACGAAATTAGCCTTGAACAGCGCGCGTATTTCGCGCAACGAATCGCTCAAGGACGCGGTGTTCATCGCTGAATTGTAGATGTCGCCTATGATCCGTTCGTACTCGGCCAACTCCAGGCCCATTTGCGCCAGGACCTGTGCATTGGGCATACAACTTTGCATATCCATTCCCCAGCAGCGAGCCCGACCTGCGGGCCCCATGGATTTAATCAGTGTGCGACAGCACCCCGCTCGCTTTACGGCAGCTCGAACAGGCCGGCGGCGCCCATGCCGCCGCCGATGCACATGGCAATCACCACATACCGCACACCGCGCCGCCGGCCCTCGAGCAAGGCGTGGCCGACCATCCGCGCACCGGACATTCCAAATGGATGACCGATGGCAATCGCACCACCGTTGACGTTCAGGCGCTCCGGCGGAATCTGCAACGCATCACGGCAATGCAGCACCTGGCAGGCAAAGGCCTCGTTGATCTCCCACAGACCGATATCCGCCACGCCCAGGCCAAAGCGCTTGAGCAACTTGGGAATGGCGATGACCGGGCCGATGCCCATTTCTTCCGGGGCGCAACCGCCCACGGCGATCCCCCGATAGATCCCCAGCGGTGTCAGGCCACGACGCTTGGCCTCGGCACGACTCATCAGCAGGCTGGCAGACGCTCCGTCAGAGAACTGCGAGGCGTTGCCGGCGGTGACGAACTCGCCTTGCTCGATCCACTTGCCGTCCTTCCACACCGGTTTTAATCCCGCCAGGTCTTCCAGGCGCGTAGTGGGCCGGTTGCACTCGTCACGCACGACGTCCACCCGTTCATGCCCGTTGGGCTGGCCATCGGCGAACAGCAGCTTGTCCACGCTCAGGCTGACAATCTCCTCGTCGAACAGGCCGTCCCGTTGCGCGGCAGCGGTGCGCAGCTGGCTCTGCAGCGAGTACTCGTCCTGAGCGGCGCGGCTGATGCCGTAGCGGCGGGACACGATCTCGGCGGTTTCAATCATCGGGATGTAAGCGCTGGGCATGACGTGCAGCACGGCTGCGGATTGCGCGCGGTAGCTGTTCTTGTGCTGGGTCTGGGTCAGCGACAAGGACTCCACGCCGCCGCCGATGGCAATGCTCATCTCACCGGTCATGATGCCTTTGGCCGCCACACCGATGCTCATCAGGCCCGACGCGCACATCCGATCCAGGGCCATGCCCGGCACGCTGTCAGGCAAACCACCGGTATAGGCGCACAGACGGCCGATGTTGTAGCCCTGGGTGCCTTGCTGCACCGCCGCGCCCATGATCACATCCTCGACATCGGCCGGCTCGATGCCGGCGCGCTCGACCACCGCGCGCACCACATGGCCGCCCAGCACCGGGGCTTCGGTATCGTTGAACGATCCACGAAACGATTTGGCCAGCGCAGTACGGGCAGTGGCGACGATAACGACTTCATTCAGGTCCATGGGGCACTCACTTGGAAATGGGGGTGAAGGTGTAGCGGCTGATGGTGTCGATCACGCAGCCAGGGCGCGCCTGGCCCTCGACTTCCATGGTCATGCGCACCACCAGTTGCACGGCGTCGCCCAGTGGCTCGGCGCGGATAATCTGGCCGCTGCCGCGCACCCGCGAATCGACCTTGACCGGCGCCGGAAAGCGCACCCGGTCGCTGCCGTAATTGACCCCCATCGCCATGTTTTCGAGGGTCAACAACTGCGGCATGAACAGATTCGCCAGGGATTGGGTCAGGTAGCCGTGTGCAATGCACACGCCGAACGGGCCACTGGCGGCGCGCACCGGGTCGACATGAATCCACTGGTGATCGTCCGTGGCTTCGGCGAACAGGTTGATGCGTTGCTGGCTGATGGTCAGCCATTCGGTGTGGCCAAGGTCCAGGCCTTCGGCCGCGAGCAATGCCTCGGCACTGCTGAAAACGTGGCTCATGTATGACTCCTCAGGCTTGTTGCGAACTGACGGACAGCACTTCGCCGACCATGTAGGAGGCGTAGTCGCTGGCCAGGAACATCATCACGTTGGCCACTTCCCAGACCTCGGCGGCGCGGCCGAACGCCTCGCGCCCGGCCAGGCTGGCAAGCAGCTCTTCGCTGGAGGCTTTCTTGAGAAAATCGTGCAGGGCAATCGATGGCGACACCGCGTTGATGCGCACCCCAAATTCGGCGGCTTCCAGGGCACTGCAGCGAGTCAGCGCCATCACTCCGGCCTTGGCGGCGGCGTAGTGGGCCTGCTCTTTCTGCGCCCGCCATCCCAGCACCGAAGCGTTATTGACGATGGCCCCGGCGCCGCGGCGCTGCATGTGCGGCAACATCGCCCGGGTCATGCGGAAGGTGCCGGTCAGGGTCACGTCGAGGACTCGCAACCACTCTTCGTCGCTCATATCCACCACGCGTTTCTGGCCACCCAGGCCCGCGTTGTTGATCAACACGTCGACCCCGCCCAGCGCTTCTTCGGCTGTAGCCACCAAGGCCTGGACCTCATCTTCGACGGTGACATTGCACAGTTGGCCAAAAATCGCCTGCAGGCCGGTTTCGGCTTTCAGGCGCTCCACCGCCTCTTCCAGGCGGCGCGGATGGACGTCGGAAATCATCAACGCCCGACAACCCTCCTCGGCACTGCGCCGGGCCGCGGAATAACCGATACCGGCACCTGCGGCAGCGGTAATCAACACCGACTTGCCGGCCAGCAGTTGGTGACCGGGAACATAAGGGGGGGCTTGTTTCACAGCGTCTACCTCCGAAGAAATCAATACGCTGCAGTTGTACGGAGTGGGCTGGGCCGGCGCATCGTCAAAATGGGGTATGGCGGCGATACGCGGCGATGTTTGATGGGTTGGTAAAAATCAAAAGATCGCAGCCTTCGGCGGTTCCTACAGGGATTGTTGTCCGTCCACGATATTCGTGGCGTACCCGATCAATGTAGGAGCTGCCGCAGGCTGCGATCTTTTGATCTTATGGCCCTTCAGCTTCCCCAGACTCTCTGCGCCTTCGGTGCTTCGGCGAGGATCGCGTCGACGGCCGCGCCGATCTCTTCCACCTGCCACAACGCGCCTTTGTCGCGGGTAACACCCGTGCGCCAACCATCGCCGAGGGAGATCCGCCCACCCTGGCTTTCGAACACCTGGCCAGTGACGTGAGCCGAAGACGGGCTACCCAACCACACCACCAGCGGCGCGACGTTTTCGGCGGCCCAGGCGTCGAAGCTGCCGTCCTCAGGCTTTTTCACTACATCCGGCATGGCGCTCTCGGTCATCGAGGTGCGCGCGGCGGGGGCCAGCGCGTTGGCGGTGACGCCGTAGCGAGCCAGCTCCGCTGCTTGCACCAGTGTGAGCGCCGCGATACCGCCCTTGGCCGCCGAATAATTCGACTGCCCCACCGAGCCTTGCAGGCCGGCGCCTGAGCTGGTGTTGATGATTCGCGCGTCGACCGGCGTGCCGGCCTTGGCCAAGTCGCGCCAGCGGCGACCCAGGATGTTGGCCAGGCAGTAATGGCCCTTGAGGTGGACGCGCATGACCATGTCCCAGTCTTCCTCACTGAGACTGATGAACATACGGTCACGCAAGATCCCGGCGTTGTTGATCAGTACATGCACTTCACCGAACGCCGCCAACGCTGCGTCGACAATGCGCTGTGCGGTGGCCAGGGTCGTGATGTCGTCGCTGTTGGCTATCACCTGACCACCGTTGGCGCGGATCTCCCCCGCCACATCCTCTGCGGCCTCGGCGCGAATATCGTTGACCACCACATTGGCCCCTTGCGCGGCGAACGCCAGTGCGTAGGCGCGACCGAGGCCGCCGCCGGCCCCGGTGATAATCACGGTGCGGTCTGCACACATCGTCATGTTTGACTCCTTAATAGATGGGGAGGCCGCAAGCCCGAAGCGGCGGCCTCGCATAAAAACTACAGACGCTCGATGATCGTTACGTTGGCCTGACCGCCGCCTTCGCACATGGTTTGCAGGCCGTAGCGACCACCGCTGCACTCCAGTTCGTTGAGCAGCGTGGTCATCAGTCGTGCGCCGGTTGCACCGAGCGGATGACCCAGGGCAATCGCACCGCCGTTGACGTTGGTGCGCGCCGGGTCGTAATCCAGCTCCTTGGCCCACGCCATGACCACCGAGGCGAAGGCTTCGTTGATCTCGACCCGGTCAATGTCGCCCATGCTCAGGCCACTCTTGGCCAGTGCCCTACGCGTGGCGGCAATGGGTGCGGTCAGGTGCCAGATGGGATCGTCACCCAGCACCGTCAGGTGATGGATCCGCGCCCGAGGCGTCAGGTCATAACGTTTGAGCGCCGCCTCCGACACCACCAACAGCGCCGCCGAGGCATCACAGGTCTGACTGGACACGGCCGCGGTGATCGACGGGAATTGCGGGTCCACCGGCTGCAATTCGGCCATCTTCGCCAGGCTGCTGTGGCGCGGGGTTTCATCCACCGCCAGGCCCTGGCAGGTGACGATTTCCCGGGCGAACCGCCCGCTGGCGATAGCCGCCAAGGCGCGTTCGTGGCTTTGCAGGGCAAACGCTTCCATGTGCTCGCGGCTGATCTGCCAGTGATCGGCAATCCGTTGCGCGGCGTAGAACTGGTTGACCGGTTGCTGGCCAAACCGCGCGCGCCAGCCGACGCTGCCCGAGAACGGATCGGCAAACCCCAACGGCTGACCGGCCAGCATCGCCGAGGAAATCGGGATCTGGGTCATGGTCTGCACCCCGCCCACCGCGACCACGTCCTGGGTGCCGCTCATCACCGCTTGCGCGGCGAAGTGCAGCGCCTGTTGCGACGAGCCGCACTGACGATCCACTGTGGTGCCCGGCACCGTCAGCGGCAAACCGGCCGCCAGCCAACTGGTGCGGGCGATGTCGCCGGCCTGGGAGCCAATGGTGTCGACGCAACCGAAAATCACGTCGTCGTAGTCCTCGGCAGGGATGACGTTGCGCTCCACCAGCGCCTTGAGCACATGGGCGCCCAGGTCGATCGCGTGGATCTCGCTCAATGAACCTTTGCGCTTGCCGGTGGGGCTGCGCAGTGCATCAACAATGTAGGCTTGTGCCATGAGTCATTCCTCGAAAGTATGCCCCGGCCCCAGGCCGGTGGCGTCGGCGAACAGGTAGTCGCCGACTCGGGTCTTGTGGAAGCCGCGATCACCCCAGGAGGCATCGAGGGCCCAGGCGCGCTTCATGAACATCTGCAGATCCACTTCCCAGGTGTACCCCATCGCGCCATGCACCTGGATGCCTTTGCGGGCGGCGATCCAGCTCGCCTCGTTCGCCGCCAGCCGCGCTTGCGAAACCCGGACACCGGCGTTGACGTCGCCGCGAGCCAAGGCATGCGCGGCGCGGTACAGCACCGGTTTGGCCTGTTCGATATAACGGGCGACATCGGCCAGGTGATGCTTGACCGCCTGGAAGCTGCCAATCGGCTTGCCGAACTGCTTGCGCTGGGCCACGTAGTCCACCGACAAGTCGAGCATGCGTTGCGCCAGCCCCAGCAATTGCCCGGCCACCGACAGCGCGCCTCGGTTCAGTACCTGCTCCAGCAACGCGCGGCCCTGCTCGCCACTGGCAATGCAGGTGCTCGGCGACGGGGTCCAGGTCACCCGGCCCAGGCGTCGCGAAGCATCAATGCTCGGGTGGTTTGCAACCTCCACTTCGGAGCGTGGCAGCACATGGATGTCATCGCCGTCGGTGAGGATCAGCACTTCAGCCAATTGCGCATCGCTGATCAGCCCGTTAACCGGATGACTGATGGCCAGGCGCAAACTGCCATCGGCGATCCGCGGCAACAGCTCGGCGCGCGCCGGATGCAACGCCGGCAAAGCGGCGAGCAAGCCGCAGGCGACATAGGCGGTATCGGCCAATGAATCGGGAATGGCGTAGTAACCCAGTTCCTGGGTCATCAACGCCCAGGTCACATCGTCCATGCCCAGGCCGCCTTCGGCCTCGGGTACCGACAGGGCGGTCAGGCCCTGGCCAGCGATCTTGTCGCGCAGGTCACGGGAACGCCCGAGGTCGGTTTCCCAGATTTCCCGGAGCATTTCCGGCGCGGCTTCCGTCATCAGGAAACGGCTGATGGCTTCGCGGAACGCCAACTGGTCATCGTTAAAAGTGAAGTCCATGGGCGGTTCCTTATTTCGGCAAGCCGAGCATCCGCTCGGCGATGATGTTGCGCTGGATTTCGTTGGTGCCGGCATAGATCGGCCCGGACTGCGCAAACAGGAACCCCTCCAGCCAGCCCTCTGCATCACCGGCATCCGAGCCCTTGGTCACCAGTTCGCCGCGCGCACCGAGGATGCGCATGGCGGTCTCGTGCATCTTCAAGTCCAGCTCCGACCAAATAATCTTGTTGATGCTCGACTCGGCGCCAATCTGTTCGCCCCGGCTCAAGCGGCCTACGGTGTAATAGGCCGACAACGCATAGGCTTCGGCGCCCATCCAGGTGTCCAGCACGGCATCGCGCAGCCCCGGATCGCGATCGGCACTGGCGCGGTGCGTCTTGTACAGTTCAACCAGCTTGCGGGCCGTGGCCTGGAAGCGCGCGGGCGATCGCAGCAGCAGGCCGCGCTCGAAACCGGCGGTGGCCATCGCCACGTGCCAGCCCTGCCCTTCGGCACCGATGCGGTTGGTCACCGGCACCCGCACGTCGTCGAAAAACACTTCGGCGAAGGCGTCCTTGCCGTTGAGCGCCTTGATCGGGCGAATGCTCACCCCCGGCGTATCCAGCGGTACCATGACGAACGACAGGCCGTGGTGACGGGTCGATCCCGGTTCGCTGCGGAACAGGCCGAACAGCCAGTCGGCGTAGATCGCCCGGGTCGACCAGGTTTTCTGCCCGTTGATCACGTAATGGTCGCCGTCGAGTACGGCCTTGCTGGTGATCGCGGCCATGTCGGAACCGGCGTTGGGCTCCGACCAGCCTTGCGCCCACATGTCCAGGCTTTCGGCCATGCGCGGCAGGAAGCGCTGCTTCTGCTCCGGGGTACCGAATTCCATCAGGGTCGGGCCCAGCAACAGCTGGCCGTTCTGGTTGACGCGCATCGGGGCCCCGGCGCCGTAGTACTCTTCCTCGAAGATCAGCCACTCGATCAGATCGCAGCCACGACCGCCCAGTTCGGCCGGCCACATCACCATTGACCAGCGGCTTTCGAACAATTTGGCTTCCCATGCGCGGTGCTGTTCAAAGCCCTCGCGGGTGTCGTAACTGGCCAGCGGCTCGCGCGGCAGGTTGGCGGCCAGCCAGGCGCGTACTTCGGCGCGGAAGGCGTTTTGCTTGGGGGTATAAGTCAGGTCCATGGCGATATCTCAGAACGTGGCGTCGCGTTTTTCGACGAAGGCCCGCCGCGTTTCCGCGGAGTCGGGGCTGCTGTAGGCCTGCATGGTGAAACCCTGCTCCCAGCGGTATTTATCTTCCAGGTTGCCGTCTTCGATACCGTTCAAGGCTTCCTTGGCGATGCGGATCATCGCCGGGCTCTTCTCGGCGATTTTCGCCGCGATGCCCAGGGCGGTTTCCCGCAACTGGTCCTTGCTGACAACGCGCTCGATAAACCCGTATTGCAGGGCCTCAGGGGCACCGATGCTGTCGCCGGTAAAAAACAGGTAGCGGACTTTTTGCACCGGGAACAGGCGCTGCAAATGCGCACCGCCGCCCATGGCGCCACGGTCGACTTCCGGCAAAGCGAAGGTCGCGCAGTCGGACGCGACGACGATGTCCGCTGCCCCGGTGATGCCGATGCCGCCGCCCAAAACGAAACCATGCACCGCGACAATCACCGGCACCGGATTGCGGTGCACGGCCTTGAAGGTCGCGTAGTTACCGGCGTTGACCTCGACGATCCGCTCGGGATACTGGTCCAGTTCCTTGATGTCGACCCCGGCGCAAAAGCCCCGGCCTTCGGCGCGGATCACGATCACCCGCACTTCGGGATTGGCCCCGAGGGCGTCGATCTGCCGTGCCAGCGCGTGCCACTCCTGGCTATCGAGGGCGTTGACCGGTGGCTTGGCGATCACCAGTTCAGCGATCCCCTGGTTGAGTTGTGTCGTAAATGCCTGGTTCACAGGGGTTCTCCGATACTGGCGGGATGGTTCGAGGGACGGGGTTGGCTGCGGGCCAGGAGTGCGTCCAGGCAGTGCTGGGCCTCGCTGGCGATACCTTCGATGACTTCACGACAACTGAGCAGTTCGCCAATGGCCGCCGCGACCTGGCCGCTGGGCAAAATCCCTTCGTCCGGGGCGCCATCGACCATCGAGCGCTGCAACAGCACCGGCTGGTTGGCCGCCATCACCACTTGCGACAGCTGCGAAGGGTCTTCACGCAGCGCCCGGAAAAACACCGCACCCATGTGCGCCAGGCTCATGCCGGTCTGCTGCTTCCATTGCCAGGCACTGCCCAGGGCAATGCGCAGGCGACCGAACGGACCGGCCTGCTCCAGATGATTGATGAAGCGGTTTTCGATCATGCGGTGGCGCATGCCATCCACCGCCGTGGTCACGCGCACCTGCTGCGGGTCGTTGACCTTCAGATAGCGTTCCAGGGTCGCGGCCGGCGTCGGCGATTCGCGGGTCATCAGAAAGCGCGTGCCCATGGCAATGCCAGCGCCGCCGGCGGCCAGCACCGAGGCCAGACCTCGGCCGGTGGCGAATCCACCCGCGGCAATCACCGGCACCTTGACCGCCGCCAACACCTGCGGCAGCAGGATCGAACTGGGCACGCCGCCGGTATGGCCGCCGCCCTCTCCGCCCTGAATGGTGATCAGGTCGGCACCCAGTTCCACCGCCTTCAGCGCGTGCTTCAAGGCGCCGACGGTGGGAATGCACAACACCTTGGCCGCCTTGAAGCGCGCAATGGTTTGTTTGTCCGGCCCGCGTCCGTAGCTCACGGCGCGCAGGCGGTATTGAATCGCCAGGTCGACGCACTGGGCGGCGTTGTCCTGGAACATGTGAAAGTTGAGGCCGAAGTTGCTGCCGCCGGTGGCCTCGATCACCTTACGGATCTCGCCTTCCAGTTCATCGGCCGGGATGGTAGCCCCGGCGAGGAAACCGAAGCCTCCGGCCTGGGTCGTGGCGATCACCAGATTGGCGTCGGCGACCCAGCCCATGGCGGTTTGCACAATCGGGTAACGGCAGCCAAGGGCCTCGGTCAGGGGCGTCTCCAGCCAGCGGTTCATTGGCTTTTATCCTCGGCCTGCTTATTGGCCCGGGCCATGCCCTTGGCGTCGAAGCCGCCCAGTTTGTCGCCCGACAACAACTCGTTGTGGGCATGGGCGAAATGGTGCCAGGCGAACGCTGCATCCATCGCCGTGCGTTTGCCTTGCAGGTCCTCCACATGGTTGATCGCCTGCTTGGTCAGGGCCAGGCCCATGCGTGGCTGACGGGCGATGCCGGCGGCCAGGGCATAGGTGGCCTGTTCCAGTTCCTCGCGCGGCACCAGGCGATTGACCATGCCCACTTGCCAGGCGCGAGTGGCGCTCATGCGGTCGCCGGTGAAGAGGAATTCCTTGGCGATGCGCGGGTTCATTTCATAGGGATGGGCAAAATATTCGACCCCCGGAATGCCCATGCGCACCACCGGATCCTGGAAGAACGCATCGTCGCTGGCGACGATCAGATCGCACACCCAGGCCAGCATCAGCCCGCCCGCGATGCACGCGCCATGAACCATGGCGATCGTCGGCTTGGGCAGTTCGCGCCAACGCCGGCACATGCCCAGGTACACCTCCTGTTCGCGGGCATACAGTTGCTCGCCACCGGGCTTGTTGGTGTGGTCCCACCACAGGTGCGCACGCTCGAACGGCTTGTCGATATCGCGTCCCGGCGTGCCGATGTCGTGGCCCGCCGAGAAGTGCTTGCCGTTGCCGCGCAGGATGATGACCTTGACGCTGTCGTCGCTTACCGCCTGACGAAAGGCCGCATCGAGGGCGTAAGTCATCTGCGAGTTTTGCGCGTTGTTGAAGGTCGGCCGGTTCAGCGTCAGCGTGGCGATACCCTCGGCCACGCTGTACAGCACCGGGGTGTCCGTCTCGTAGACGGCGTTGTCCTGGCGGACGATGAATTCACTGTCGCTGCTGTGCATGCTCGCTGTCCTTGCCTCAGGCCGTACGGATGCCGGGCGGGTTGCCCTTGATCGCCGTGGCGCGGTAATCGTGAGGATCGAGTCGGCGGATCAGCGCCAACTGTTCACGGGTGGGGTGCGCGGTTTCGTGCAGTTGCGCGGACTTGAGCAGCGGGAAACCGGTGTTTTCCTGGACCTGCTCGAAGCTCACGCCGGGGTGCAGCGAACGCACCTGCACCGCCCGCTCGGGACCGTCGAAATCGAGAACACATAAATCGCTGACCACCCAGCGGATGTCCATCAAGTCGCGGCGCACACCTTCGGGCCAGCGCTCGGCCTTGAAGCCCACACCGGAGACCATGTCCACTTCGCCACTGACAAAAATCCGGGTGTTGTGGCTGGGCACGAAGAACGAGTTGAGGTGGTTGATGCTGTTGCCCGGCAAGCCGCGTACGCCGAGGATCGCCGTCCTGGGCTTTTGATAGTCGCCGACGCAGGACAGGTTGGTCTGGCCCCAGCGGTCGATCTGGGTCGGCCCGATCATCGCGTGACGACGCCCGCCCCAGACGCATTCGAAGACCCGCTCGAACGACAGGTAGCCCGAGTAACGCGGCACGTAGTCGCCACGCGGGCCCAGCGGGATCGGCTCTTCCACCAGGAAGGCCTCGCTGTCGGTCATCAACAGTTCGGGGCTGTGGGTGAGTTTGGCCAGGCTCGCGCCCAGGCGCGGGATCACGCCCAGGCCAGAGGCAATCACCTCGCCATCGCCGCGCCAGGCTTCCGAGGCGGCGACGATCATCAGTTCAGCAAGGGTGAAATCACAGGTTGCAGACATAGTCGCTATTCCTCAGAACACGGGAAGGGGCAAGGCGCCCATGGAATCGGCACCGCCGTTCTGTGCCTGATAGGCCTGCTCGCCAGCGGCGATGTAGGCCTGCACATACTCGTACCAGCCGTTTTCCGCCTGGCTGCTGGCGACGTAGCCCTTGAGGTGCTTCATGTCCCAGCCGTAGTCCGGGGCGCAGGAGGTCGGGTGCGCACCGAGTGGCGCATGCACCACGCCGCTGACCAGATAGCGCTCGAAGGTATTGAAGCGGGCCTGCTCGGCGCTCAGCGCCAATCGATCTTCAAGGCGTTCGCACGAGACAAAACACTGCTGGGCGGCACGGGCGAACAGGTGATCGAAGTACGGGTCCGGCCCGGTCACCAAACAGTTGCCCAGGCGGTCGGCGACATTGACGTGCAGGAACGCCATATCGAGGTTGAGCGCCGGCATCGCCAGCAGCACCTCGCCATCGGCATAGGGCGACTGGATGGTCTTGAGCTGCGAGTTCAAGCCCGTCACGTCGGTGGCCAGGCCGCAACGGGTGGGCAGGAACGGCAAGCGCATGCCGGCGGCGCGCAGGCCCCACTGGAACATGCCTTCGTCGAGTTCCATCAGTTCCAGCTCGCCGGCTTCACGGGCCTTGCGGTAGTAGGGTTCCAGCGGAATGGCATCAAGGGTGGCGAAGCCAAACACCAGTTTTTTGACCTTGCCCGCGGCGCACAGCATGCCCACTTCGGGGCCGCCGTAGGCGACCACGGTCAGGTCCTTGACCGGTGAACGCAGGATCTCGCGCACGATGGCCATCGGCTTGCGCCGCGGGCCCCAGCCACCAAAACCGATGGTCATGCCATCGCGCAGTTGAGCGACCGCATCGGCCGCTGTCAGTTGTTTGTTCATCATGGCGATTCCTTATTGCTGGCCGACCGAAAAGTCGTGCCCCCAAATGCTTACGCGGGTGAACTCGAAGGCCGAGTGCTCGGCCCAGTCGACTTGCAATCCGCCGCAGCCGTACTCCAGGTCGAAACCGGATGGCGTCTTCATGTAGAAACTGGTCATGCGGTCGTTGAGGTGCTGGCCGAGGGTGGCCGACAGGCGCCCGTCATGGGCATGCAGGCGGTCGTGGGCACGGCCGACCTCGGTCATCGAATCGACCTCGACCATCACGTGCACGCAACCGGACGGCACCGGGTATTCGGCGAGCGCCAGGCTGTGGTGACGGGCGTTGTGGCAATGCAGGAAGTGAATGCGGATCGGCGGCGCCGAGGGGTCGGGACGGAAGTTGAAAAGGTCCGACAGCTGGAAACCCAGCACATCCTTGGCGAACGCCAGGGTGGCGTCGAAGTTCGGCGCCGGCAGCACGGTGTGACCCAGGCCCATATCGCCGGTGATGAAACGCGGCACGCCTTGGGGCGAGATAAACGGCAGGCAATCGGAGCGATGCCCCCAGCTCAGCTCGTGGCAGTTGCCCGATGGATCGGTGACCTTGACCAGCGCCTGGACACCGCGCTGCTCGATCTCGGCGGCAGTGCCCGGTTGCCATTCGATGCCTGCGGTGCTGAGGTGCTCGAGTGCGGCCTTGAACGCCGGCTCGTTGGCCAGTTCCCAGCCCGAAGCCAGGTAACGCGCCTCGCTGCCTTCGACGATCAACATGCGAAACGGACGCTCATCCATTTTCACGTACAAGCCACCACCCGGCGCCGCCCGCACTTGCATGCCCAGCACGTCTTCGGCGTAACGCTGCCAATGGCTGAGGTTTTCGATCTGCGAGACGAAATAGCTCAAACCGCGAATGTCGATCATGCCTTGGTCCTCGTTGGCTGAATGTCCTGTCGTGGCGAGCATTGTGCAAAGCGCCAGCGGCGGCTTCATCGTCCGTTGAGACTAAGCACCTGTGGGAGCCAGGCTTGCCGACAAGGACCCCTCCTTCCCTGTAGGAGCCAGGCTTGCCGGCGAACAACGATGACGCGGTAGGTCTGATACACCGCAGCCCCCCATTCGCGGGCAAGCCTCCCCCCTACCGGCGAAGGTCGAGGATGCGGTGCGCAGGTTGGGGTTCTAGTCCGTTTTAGTGATTCGAACTGCGCCTGCCCCGCTCCAGACTCGCGCATTCATCCGCTTTGCAGAGACAGTTCCCATGGAGTTCGCTTTTACCGAAGAACACCTGATGATTCGCGACAGCGCCGAGCGTTTTCTCGCACAGGTCAGCGACTCGCATGCCGTGCGCGCCGCCATGAACCGCCCGGACGCGCACGATCCAGAGGTCTGGCGCCGGATCGGCCAGGAGCTGTACTGGCCGGCCCTGATGGTGCCCGAACGCTTTGGCGGCATGGGGCTGGGGTTTGTCGAACTGGCGATCCTGCTGGAACAGAGCGGGCGCTATCTGCTGGGTTCGCCGCTGTTCGCCACGGCGTGCCTGGCCACCCCGGCCCTGTTGCTCGGGCACAACCCGGCGCTGCAAGAACACTGGCTGGGGGCGATTGCCGCCGGCGCAACCCGTGCCACCCTGGCGTTTGCCAGTGTCACGGGATTGCAGGCCAGCAGCGTGCAAACCGTGGCCGAACCGCATCCGGGAGGCTGGACCCTGGACGGTCAATACGCCCAGGTCATTGATGGCGCCTCGGCCGATGTGCTGATCGTCGCCGCCCGTGCCCCCGGCAGTGAAAACGAACAGGGCATCAGCCTGTTCGTCTTGCCGGGGGATACACCGGGGGTGGTGCGCAACACGCTGGCGACCATGGACCAGACCCGTCGCCTTGCGCGCATCGAACTGCATCAAGTGCAGGTCAGTGAGGCGCAACAGCTCTGCGGCCCCGAACAGGGCTGGTCGGTGTTGCGTGACACGCTGCTGATCGCGGCCATCGGCCTTGCCGCCGAGCAGACTGGCGGTGCGCAACAGGCGCTTGACCTGACCCTCGCGTATATCGCAGAACGGCGTCAATTCAATCGCACCATTGCCAGTTTCCAGGCGATCAAGCACCGCTGCGCCGACATGATGCTGCAGGTCGAATGCGCCCGATCGGCGACGTATTACGCCGCCTGCGCCGCCCAGGAACGCCTCGATCCAGAAGGCGACACCACCGTGGCGGGCGAGCTTGAACAGGCGGCCGCCACCGCAAAAATCCATGCCAGCGAAACGTTTTTCCACTGCGCCGCCGAGTCCATCCAACTGCATGGCGGCGTCGGGTTCACCTGGGAATACGATCCTCACCTGTACTTCAAACGCGCCCGCGCCGGCGAGCAGTTACTGGGCAGCCCGGCACTGCACCGCGAGCGTCTGGCCGCACACCTTCTGGGAGACCAAGCATGAAAATCGGATTCAGTCGTGCAGACGAAGCGTTCCGCGAAGAGGTCGCCCAGTGGATGGCCGAGCACTTGAGCGGTGAATTTGCGCCGCTGCGCTTTCGTGGCGGCCCGGGGGATGAACACAGTTTTCCCGAAGAGCGCAAAGCCTGGGAACGCAAGCTGGCCACGGGTGGCTGGATCGGCGTCGGCAGGGCCAGGGAACAAGGCGGACGCGGCCTGTCGATCAGCCAGCAGGTCATCTTCCATGAGGAATACGCCCGCGCCGGTGGCCCCGGGCGCATGGGCCATATCGGTGAAGGGCTGGTCGGCCCTACGCTGGCCGCCTTCGGCACTCAGGCCCAACAACAACGCCTGTTGCCCGGCATCCTTGATGGCAGCGAGTTCTGGTGCCAGGGCTATTCGGAACCGGGTGCCGGCTCAGACCTGGCCAACGTGCAGACCCGGGCGAAACTGGATGCATCAGGCGAGTACTGGCTGATCAGCGGGCAGAAGGTCTGGACGTCCCTGGCCCACGAGGCCGATTGGTGTTTCGTGCTGGCGCGCACCGAACCCGGCAGCCAGGGGCATCATGGTTTGTCGTTCCTGCTGGTGCCGATGGCCCAGGAAAATATTCGCGTGCAACCGATCCGGCAACTGACCGGCACCAGTGAGTTCAATGAGGTGTTCTTCGACCAGGCCATCACCCGTGCCGACAATCTGATTGGCCAGCCGGGTGATGGCTGGAAAATCGCCATGGCGCTGTTGGGGTTCGAGCGCGGCGTTTCCACGCTGGGCCAGCAGATGCTATTTCACAACGAACTCGACGAAATCATCCGCATCGCTCGCGCCAACGGTGCCGCGCGCGACCCGCTGCTGCGCCAGCGCATTGCCCAGGCCTGGAGCGGGCTCAAGGTGCTGCGCTACAACTCTCTGCGCATGCTCTCAGGCCCGCAAGACAGCGGCCTCGGTCGCGAAGCGATGATATACAAACTGGCGTGGTCGACCTGGCACAGCGACCTGGGCAAACTGGCCATGGATGTGCTCGGCGATGCGGCGGAAATCCTCGACGCCGCGCCCTACCAGCTCAGCCGCCTGCAGTCGCTGTTTCTGTTCACCCGCGCCGACACCATTTATGGCGGCAGCAACGAGATCCAGCGCAATGTGATCGCCGAGCGCGCGCTGGGCATGCCACGGGAGCCACGGGTGGTTTGAACCGACAGCAGGCCAATGCGGGCGATCCCGCGACGGAGGAAAAGCCCCCGGTTCTACGGCATGCCCGGACAATGCGGCAAACATCAAACCCTGTGGGAGCTGGCCTGCCAGCGATAGCGGCGTGTCAGGCGATATTGATGTTGAATGTGCCGGCCTCTTCGCGGGCAAGCCCGCTCCCACACTTGATCGTTGTCGTGCACAAAAGCCGTGTTCGCTGAGCATCTCATGTGGGAGCTGGCTCGCTCCCACAGGGATTGCTATCTACAAACCCCAACGCAACAACAGCAGCACCAGCACGACCAGGAACACCGTTTCCCCCACCATCAGCAGAATCGGCTTGATGCCCACCGCCGCCAGTTCCTTGAGCTGGGTTTTCATGCCCAGGGCGCTGATGGAAACCACCAGGCACCAGCGCGACAATTCGTTGACCGAACCCTGCACCACCGGTGCCACCCAGCCGGTGCTGTTGATGCACGCCAGGATCAGAAAACCGACGGCGAACCACGGTAGCAGCGGCGGTCGTTTGCCCGTCGGGTCGGCGCCCTGCATGCGGGTGATCATGGCCGCACAGACGATGACCGGCAGCAGCATCGCAACCCGCATCAACTTGACCACGGTGGCCGTGTCGCCGGTCTCGGTCGACATGCTGTAACCGGCCCCGACGACCTGGGCGACATCGTGGATCGTGGCGCCCAAAAACACCCCGGCCACTTGTGGCGACAACGACAGCCAATTGGCAATCATCGGATAGACGATCATCGCCAGGGTCGACATCGCCGACACCCCGATCACGGTGAACAGCGTCGCCCGCTCTTTCTGCGGATGGTTAGGCAACGCCGCAGCCAGCGCCAACGCCGCCGAGGCGCCACAAATTGCCGTTGCCCCGCCCGTCAGCATGCCGAACAAGCGCTGGAAGCCCAGGGCCTTGGCCGCCACCACTGACACACTGATCGTCACCACCACCAGAATCACCACCAGCGCCACCGGTTTCCAGCCCAGCCCGGCGATTTGCTCCAGGGTGATGCGCATTCCCAGCAACGCCACGCCGATGCGCAACACGGTGCGGGCGGTGAACTCGATACCGGCCTTGCAGGCGCCATCACCAGCGAGAAAGTTCAGGGCCATGCCCAACAGCAAGGCGAACAGCATCACCGGGGCGCCGTAGTGCTCGGACAAAAATGAGGCGGCCGCCGCCACGATCAGACTAACGACAAAGCCCGGCGCCAGTTCGCGCGTTCGGCTATGGATTTGACTCAGCGCAATGACGCTCATGGCGCGGACTCCTCGGGAACGATAACGATGAATGCCTGACCGTCGACAATCTCAACCGGGTAACGGGCGACTTTGACCTGAGTGGAATTGAGCAAAAAACCGCTGCGCAGATCAAAACGCAGACCATGGGCGCAGCACTGGATCACCTTCCCTTCAAGGCGCCCGCCACACAGCGAGGCACCCTGATGCGGGCAACTGTCGTCGATGGCGAACACCTCGCCCTCGACGTTGAACAGCGCCAGGCTTTTGTCTTCGAACTCAAACAGCGCACGGCTACCGGCCTGCGGGTGTTTGCCGGCAGGTACGGGAATACGCCGAGTCATGCCGATTGCCGCTCGCGGTCACTTTCCTTGAGTGCCTGGCGCATGGCCCCGAGTAAGGCCTCGGCAGGTTGCGCGCCCACCACTGACAGGCGACGGTCGAATTGGAAACTGGGTACGCCACCCGCCGCGCCCGGGAAACCGTCGAAGTGACTGCCGTCACTTTTCAGGCTGTCGGCCACTGCCTCAGCCTCGATGCCGCAGGAGCGGGCAATCGCCAGCAAAGTCTCACGGCAACCCAAGTCTTCACCCTTCTGGAAATACGCGGCGAACAGGCGCTCGAGCAAGATGTCAGTCCGCACAGCATTGCCCTGCGCACTGACCCGTTCGAACAAACGGTGGGCATCCGCAGTGTTGGGCATTGTCGTGATGCGGCTGAAATCGATGCGCAACCCGACGGCCGCCGCAGCCTGCTGCACCTGACCCTGGCGCATGGCTACAGCATCGTCATTGCCCAAGCGCTGGCGGTAGAAATCAGCGAAGGGTTCACCGTGGACCGGCACCTGTGGCAGCAACTGCACCCCGTGCCACACCGTGCTGATCTGCACCTCCGGGTGGCGACTGCGAAACTGCACCTGCGCATGCTCCAGTTGCCGTTTGCCGATCAGGCACCACGGGCAGATGAAATCGAAAAACACATCAATACGTAAACGACGACTCACAACTTCACCTCTAACGCTGCGTCGCTGACCGGGTCATCGACGTTCTGGCCCTTCAGCCGGGCAATATCTGTTTGGTAATGACACTTGGCATAAAAGAACACGCCCGCTGCCGCGATGCTGATCAGGGGCACCAGTTGAAACGCGGCATGCAGGCCGATCAGGTCAGACACCTTGCCAGTGAGAAACGGCCCGGGCGCCAGGCCCAACATGTTGTTGGCCAGGGTCAGCGTGGCGAAGGCCGTGCCATGAACCGAGTAATGGGTCAGGTTGGCGACCATCGCCCCGGCCGGACCGGTGGTGCCGGCGGCAATCACCATGCCCAGGCAGATCATCAGCAATTGCAGCGGTCCCGGCGGCAGCGCGAACGCCACCGACAACAACAGGCAACTGCCCAGGCAATAGGCGATGGCCAGGGCAACCTTGCGTTCTGGCGAGTGGCGGCACATCCGGTCGCTGAGCATGCCGCACAGAATCATCCCGGCGCCGCTGCACAGCACGATGATCGCCGCGACACCACCGGCCTTGCCCGTGGCCATGTCGTAATAACGATTGAGGTAGCTGGGCATCCACACAATCACGGTGCCGCCGACAAACAATTGCAAGCCGCTGCCGATGTAGGTCGCGACCACCGAACGGCTGGAATACAGCGTACGCAACGGCCGCTTGACCGCCGCCGCAGCTTTGGCCACGCGTTGTGGGGCGATGCGTGCTTCCTTGACGATGACCGGGTAAAGCAACGCCAGCAGCAAACCGAACAGCGCCATGCCGGCGAACGACCAGCGCCAGCCCAGCTTGGCGGCGATGGCGCCACCGAGGGCCATGCCCAACACCGAACCGAACATCCCGCCCGCCATGAAGGCACTGGCCAGGGTGGCGCGCATGTGTTTGGGGAACACTGAAATCACCACGGCGATACCGACGCTGCCGTAAGCCGCCTCACCGACACCGACCATGAAGCGCGCGATGAACATTTGCTGATAGTCCTGGGCCAACGCGCAGCCCAGCGTGGCCACGCTCCACAGCAACGCCATCAGCGCGAGGCTTTTGACTCGACCGAAGCGATCCGCCAGCAGCGATAAAGGGAAGGTCAGCAGGCCGACCATCAAGGCCACGATGCCGCTGAGCAGGCCGAGCTGGCCGTCACTGAGTGCCCACTCGCCCTTGAGCATCGGGAACACCGCGTTCAGTACCTGGCGCGACATGTAATCGGAAATCAACAGACCGAACGTCAAGGCAAAGACGATCCAGGCGTACTTGCGCGCAACACCGACACCACTGGCGTCGTCATCGTCTGCGGCAATGGGATGAAAGGCCATGCAGCCTCCTCAAAGCTTTGTTTTATTGTTGTTATCAAGCGTGTAGCAGTTCAGGGGACGAGGGGTTAGCGCCTCGCGTCCCCTGCCCGGTCAGCCGCGTTGCGGCACACCTTTCTGGCCAACCTTGCGGTTGGGGGCCATGCCATTGGCCAACAGGGTTGCTTCGATGCTCGGGTACTGCACACCGATGCGGTAGATCTCGCGGGCCTCTTTGCCGGTGGCGATTTCACGACCCAGTTCATGGGCGATGCGCACGGTCTGCTTGATCTGCGCAACCGAGCCGAAACGATCGCCCTTATGATCAATGATAGTGTCTTCGTTGCCCACGCGTGGGTGCATGCCCATGGCCATCGCCATGGTATTGAACGGCATGACGTTCTTGAGCAGCGACTCGGAGGTCAGGGTGCAGCCGTCCGGTGCGCGGTGGATGAAGTTGAAGAAGTTGAACGGGTTCGGGCCGTCAAAACCGCCACCGATGCCGATCCAGGTCAGGTTCAACGGGCCCTTGTACACGCCCTTGCGCACCAGGCGTTCCAGGGTTTCCATGGCATGCATGCCAGTCAGCTGGAAATGCGGCTGGATGCCATTGTCCATCAGGCGCTTGAGGTGCTCGGCAACCCAGGCCGGGCCGGCCGGTACGGTCATTTCGCTGTAGGCGGCCTGAAACAGCGGGTTCGCCAGGGACGTGCCTTCCAGGTATTCCGGATAGAGCAATTCCATGATGTTCATCTGGGTGGTGTTGATCGCCACCGTCACCTGGTCCGGCTTCGGCGTCAGCTCGGCCAGCATGTGGCGCGTGTCATCGGACAGCCACTTCGCGGCTTCGCCATCGCTTTCGGGGGCGAAGGAAATCGAACCGCCGACCTGGATGATCATGTCCGGCACCGCTTCACGCACACCGGCGATCAGCTCGTTGAACTTGGACAGGCGCTTGGAGCCCTTGCCGTCCAGTTCACGCACGTGCAAGTGCAGGACCGTGGCGCCGGCTTCGTAGCACTCGACCGCTTTCTGGACTTGCTCATCCATGGTCAGCGGGATGTCTTCCGGGAAGTCTTCCGGCATCCATTCCGGGCCGTAAGGGGCGACGGTGATCACCACCTTTTCCATGTTTTCCGGGTGCAGGGAATCGTCGAAGAATTGCATGATTTACTCCGTTCTTATGATTGTCCCGCCCACCCGGAGTCGTGCCGGGCAGGCGTGTTTACGAGTGCTAATGCAGAGAGGGTCGATCAGTAAGTCTTGTCGCCGATGATGCCGGCACGTTCCATCTTGCGATGGCACGGCGGGTAATCCATGACGGCGTAATGCTGGGTACTGCGGTTGTCCCAGATGGCGATGCTGTTGGGTTTCCAGCGCCAGCGCACCTGATACTCGGGGATGTACGCCTGACTGATCAGGTAGCGCAGCAATTCGCCCGCGCCGGGATTGGCGTCCTGACCGAAGCGCACCCGCTCAGGGGTGTGGTAGTTACTGAAATGGGTGGTAAAGGCGTTGACGAACAGCACCTTTTCGCCGGTTTCCGGGTGAGTGCGCACCACCGGGTGCTCGGCATCCGGGTACATCGCCTTGAGCGCCAGGCGTTTTTCGATCGGCATGGCCGCACCAAAACTCGCTTCGATGCTGTGGCGGGCACGCAGGTCGGCGATTTTCACCTTCACGTCATCCGGCAACCGCGCGTAAGCCTCGACCATGTTGGCCCACATGGTGTCGCCACCGACCGGCGGGCATTCCACACAGCGCAACACACACCCCATCGGCGGCGCCTCACGCCAGGTGGCATCGGTGTGCCAGGCGTTTTCATAGCGGTCCATCGGCTGGTCAGGGCTTTTGTAGATGCGCACCAGACCCGGGTGGTCGGGGTCACTGCCCGCCACCGGATGATCCTCCAGTTCGCCAAAGCGACGGGCGAAGGCCACGTGCTCGGCGCGACTGATGTCCTGATCGCGCAGGAACACCACCCGGTGCTTGAGCAATTGGGCACGAATTTCGGCAAAAAGACCGTCGTCGTGGACGGCATCGGCAAGGTTGACGCCGATCAGTTCCGCGCCGATGTTGGCGGTCAATTGTTCGACTCTCATGGCGGGTCGCTCCCTTAAATGACGAAAATCGACGAGCCCGTGGTCTTGCGTGACTCCAGGTCGCGATGCGCCTGTACCGCGTCCTGCAAGGCGTAGTGCTGATTGATCTCGATCTTGATTCGACCGCTGCCGACATGGTCGAACAGCTCGCCGGCCAAGGCGGCTTTTTCCGCCGGATCGGCGATGTAGTCAGCCAAGGCCGGACGGGTCAGGAACAGTGAGCCTTTCATGGCCAGCATGACCGGGTCGAAGGCCGGGATCGGGCCGGATGCCGTGCCGACGCAGACCATCAGGCCACGGCGCTTGAGCGAGTCCAGGGAACCCGTGAAAGTGTTCTTGCCGACGCTGTCGAACACCACATTAACACCGGTGCCCTCGGTGATTTCGCGAACGCGTCGGGCGACATCTTCGTGGCTGTAGTTGATGACATGGTCGCAGCCATGGGCGCGGGCGATTTCACCTTTGACATCGGTGGACACCGTGCCAATGACCGTCAGGCCAAGCAGCTTGGCCCACTGCGAAACGATCAGCCCTACGCCACCGGCGGCGGCATGCAGCAGAATGCTGTCGCCGGCCTTGAAGTCATAGATGCGTCGCATCAGGTACGAAGACGTGAGCCCGCGCATGGTCATGGCGGCGGCTGTCTCGAAACTGATGGTTTCCGGCAATTTGATCAGCGGCGCGGCCGGGATCAGCCGCTCAGTGCTGTAGGCACCCAGGGTGTTGAGAAAACCGGTGTAGGTCACTCGGTCGCCGACGGCCACATGAGTGACGCCCTCGCCCACGGCCTGGACCACTCCGGAGGCTTCGACGCCCATGCCGTTGGGCATCGGGATCGGGTAGGTACCGTTGCGAAAGTAGGTGTCGGCATAGTTCAGGCCGACCGCCACGTGGCGCAGGCGAACCTGGCCCGGGCCCGGATCCCCGACCTCGACCTCTTCATAGCGAAGGACTTCGGGACCACCGGTTTCGTAGAAGCGGACGGCTTTGGCCATGTTTTCTTATTCTCCAATCTGCACTGTTGGCTATTTGCGTCGATATGCGCTGATTGGACTGTAGGACGGCGCCTGGTGAACCGCTTCTCATCAGACGACAATGGCTTTTCATTTCATGACAGGTGCCTGGCGTATTCCGCTACTTGTCCTCCCAGTCGACCCAATCCACCGGGTGCGTCGCCAGGTAGCTATTGACCGCAGCGCCCAGGGTCGGGAAAAACGCGGTTTCGCCAAACCGGTCGAACAGTCCGAAGCGCTTCAGCTTGTCCTTGACCGGGTCCTTCATTTCGGCCAGGCGCAGCTCGATACCCGCCGCGCGCAAGGTTTCATCCAGTTCGGCCAGCATGTCGGCGGACGTCACGTCGACACTGGTGACGGGTTCCGCTGCAATCACCAACCAGCTCACCGGCGTTGGCGATGCCGCCACCGCGTCGAGCACCCGGTCATGGAATAACTCGGCGTTGGCGAAAAACAACGGGGCGTCCCACCGAAACAGGACCAGGCCGGGGATGAGGCGCGCGTCGGGGTAGCGCTGGATGTCATGGTAACCCTGGACGCCATCGGCACGCCCGAGCACCGTCGAGTATGGGCGCCAGCCATCCCAGAGGAACTCGATGACCGCAATCACCACCGCCAGGCCGATCCCCTCGATTGCGCCAAACACGGCCACGCCGACGGTGCAGACGATCGACAGCCAGAACTCCCAGCGCTGAATGCGATAAATCCGTCGCAGGTCGGTGATCTCGATCAGGCCGATGGCGGAGGCGATCACCACCGCGGCCAGTGCACTGTTGGGTAAATGCTGCAGCAAGTCCGGTGCCACCAGCAGCAGCAAGGCAACCGCCAGTGCCCCGACGATTCCGGTCAGTTGGGTTTTGGCGCCAGCAGCCTCGGCAACCGGGGTACGCGATGAACTGCTGCTGATGGGGAAACCCTGAAAAAACCCGGCGGCCAGGTTAGCGACGCCGAGCCCGACCATTTCCTGGTTCGGGTCCACGTAGGTGCGGGTCCGCGCGGCATAGACGCGCGACAGCACACTGGTGTCAGCGAACGAAACCATGGCGACAGCACAGCCGCCGATCAGCACCGGGACGATGTCGGCGCTGGTGATCCAGGGGATGGCGAACGCCGGCAGGCCTTGTGGAAGCGAGCCGAGCACTTTCACCCCGGCTCGCGCGGCAAGGTCCAGCACACCGACGGCAACCGTTGCCCCTACTACCGCGATCAGGATGCCCGGCACGCGTTTGTAGGGTTTGAGCAGCAGGATCACCACCAACGTGACGGCGCCGATAGCGAACGTCGCCCAGTTGGTTTTGCCCTCCAGCACGGCGGTGGCGATGGCCCACAGGTTTCTCAGCGGCCCTTCGGCGTCGATCGAAAAGCCAAAAAACTTCGGCAACTGGCTGATCAGCACCGTCAGTGCGATCCCATTCATGTAGCCGTAGCGAATCGGTTTGGACAGCAGCTCCGTGATAAAACCCAGCCGCGCAATACCCGCCAGGATACACACCGCCCCCGAGACAATCGCCATCATGGCCGCGAGAGCGATGGCGCGCTGCGGATCGCCGCCCGACAACGGCAGGACGACCGCGAGAATGACGGCCGCCAGTGAGGAGTCCGGCCCCAGCACCAGAATCCGGCTGGGCCCGAACAGCGCATAAGCGAGCAGCGGAACGATGGTCGCGTAAAGACCGTAGATGCCCGGTACGCCCGAGGCCACCGCATACGCGATGCCGACGGGCACCAGCATGGTGGTCAGCACCAGACCGGCGACGATATCGTGTCGCAACCAGGCCATTTGGTATCCACGCAGCGTGCGCAACCCCGGCAGCCAGCGGCTCCAGCGACCTTGATCGTCGCCTGTGTCCCGAGGCGCAATCCGGCCCGGTTCCGGGACGGGGGGCAAAGCATCCGAAAGGCTCATAGGACGGTGACCCTTTGCTGTAACGCGCCAATCGACTGAACGTTCCCGTCAGAATTTCTCGGCAACGCGTCTGTACGGATAATCCGCTTCGCGATAGCTGCCGGGCTTTTGCCGCTTGGGCAAAACCACCTTCTCGCGAGGCACCTCCTTGTACGGAATGCGGCTGAGCAAATCAGAAATGATGTTCAGACGGGCCCGGCGCTTGTCGTTCGAGTTGGCCACCAGCCACGGTCCATGTTCGGTGTCGGACGCCTTGAACATGTCGTCACGTGCACGCGAATAGTCGTACCAGCGGCTGTACGACTTGAGGTCCATGGGTGACAACTTCCATATTTTGCGGCCATCGTTGATCCGCGCCTCTAGCCGGCGGGTCTGTTCCTGCGGACTGACTTCCAGCCAATACTTGAGCAGGATCACCCCTGAATCGACGATCGCACGCTCCACATTGGGCACGGTTTTCAGGAAACGATCCACCTGTTCCTGGGTACAGAACCCCATCACCCGCTCGACGCCCGCACGGTTGTACCAACTGCGGTCGAAGATCACCACTTCACCCGCCGCAGGCAGGTGCGGCAGGTAGCGCTGCACATACATCTGGCTCTTCTCTCGATCGGTGGGCGCCGGTAGCGCCACCACCCGGAAGACCCGTGGACTCACCCGTTCGGTGAGCGCCTTGATCGTCCCGCCCTTGCCGGCGCCATCACGCCCTTCGAAGACGATACAGATCTTGATGCCCTTTTCCTTGACCCACTCCTGCAACTTGACCAGTTCGACATGCAGTTTCCTGAGTTGGGCAAGATAGTCTTTGTTCGACAGTTTCAGGCTCTCAGCCGGTTTGCTCTTCAGGGCTTTTTTCTTGTCTTTTGCCATGATCAGGACCTCGCAAATGTCAGTCGTCAAAAGATAAACACCCTCGGCTGCGAGCTTTTACTTCAGCCACCGAGTGCGATGATTGCGGTGATCAGCACCGCACCGGTCACTGTCAGCGCAATCGCGCCTTGCCACGGTTTTGCACCGGCGTAGCGCGCGAGTATCCAGCCGGCGATGAACAGCACCCCGAGTCCGACAAGGTTAGAGAGACGAACGGCGAGCGCTGTCTGGTCGAGCAACAGGAAGGGCACCACCAGCGGGAATGTCGAGGCCACGACCAACAGGAAAACCCCGAGTGCGCCCTTTAGATCATCCAGGCCCAGGCGCGGCTCTGCCGGTGTCGCAGTGATCTCAAGCAGGCGTCGACGCAGCGACTCCAATTCATCCGCGCCGGCCGCCGCCGAGAGACGTGGCGGCAAGGCTTGCGCAATCAGCGCCTGGCCCGTGGCCGCGTCCGTCCCGCCGCGCAACGTGGCGAGTAGCGTGCGCTTGCGGGTGCGCTCGATCAGCGTTCGCAACAAATACATCACCGCATCAGCAAGCCCCCAGGCCAGATTGCAGCCCAGCGCGGCGATCATCATCGTGCGTTCCGCCTCCTGGCCTGAGGTCGCCACGCTGATCGTTCCGGTGAAGGTCATCGCCATGAGCAGACCGAAGATCACTTCCGTGACCCGATCGACGGGATCGAGCACCCGTGCGCGCTTTGGTTCTTCAGTGCCTTGCATGCTTCCTGCCTTGCGGATACGTACCCGCGTAATGCGAGGTTCATCGGTCAGTGCAGCGATTTTTCCAGGGCCGGTCTTTTCAGCACCCCTACAGTGTAGTTTCAAAAAACCTTGTCACTTCCGTTATGGGCGAATATGCAAAATGCTCAACTTGCCTATCCGGACGTCTATGCTCCCTGTGATCTTCCTGCACTGGAAAATGCGTAATGCATTCATCTACATCCGGCCGATTCCTGATGCTTGGCGCGCTTGCGCTCAGTGGCTGCGTGCGGCTGGGTCCGGATTTCCAGCCGCCGGGTGAAGCGTGGGTCAAACACTGGGACACCCCGGCCCTCGAGCAATCCAGCCAACGTGGAATGAACCCGGACCTGCGCCAGTGGTGGCAGGTGTTCACCGATCCAGTGCTCGACCGTTTGATTGCCGAGTCGGACGCGCACAACGCCAGCCTCAAGATCGCCGGCCTGCGCGTCATGGAAGCTCGCGCCCAGCTGGGCATTGCCCAAAGCGGCCTTTACCCACAACTGCAACAGGCCAGCGCCGACAGTTTGTACTTCAACCGCAAGCAATCCGGGGGGACTAACCCGCAGGACAGCCATTTCTGGCAGTACAGCGCCGGGTTTGATGTGGGGTGGGAGCTGGATTTCTGGGGACGCTTCAGTCGCGCCATCGAGTCGTCCGATGCCAGCTACTTCGCCGCCCAGGCCAACTATGAAGACGTGCTTGTGCTGCTACGGGCGCAAGTGGCCGACACCTATTACTCATTGCGCACCACCGAAGCCCGTTTGCGCGTCGCCCGGGAAAACGCCAAACAACAACAGCGCAATTTCGAGATCACCGAGAAGCTGTTCAACAGCGGCCAGCAAGCCGAACTCGACCTGCAACAAGCCAAGACCCAATACCTGGGCACGTTGAGCACCATTCCCAACCTGGAAGATCAACTACAGCGCACACGCAACGCCTTGGCCGTGTTGATCGGCCAGCCGCCCGGCGGGCTGCCGCAGCTGCTGGAAAATGAAGGATTGATCCCGCTGGTCGACCGCGCGGTGCTGCAAGACGTGCCGGCCAATTTGTTGCTGCGCCGGCCCGACGTGCGTGCCGCCGAGCTGAATGTCGCCGCTCAATCGGCGTTGATCGGCGTGGCCGAAAGCGATTTCTATCCGTCGCTGACCTTGCTCGGCAGCATCGTCTGGTCGGCCGACACGCTCAACGGTACATCGAGGACGCTGGACCTGATCGGCGGCCCCAGCTTGCGCTGGAATCTGTTCGACCATGGTCAGATCAGCAACAACGTGCGTGTGCAGGATGCGCGTTTGCAGCAACTGATCGAGGTGTACCGCGACAAGGTTCGCCAGGCCGCACGCGAGGCGGACGACGCGGCGAACGGTCTGATCAAATCGCTGGAGCGCGAACGCATCCTGCGCGAGGCCGAAGTCGCGGCCAAGCGTTCGCTGGTGCTGGCCAACACTCAGTACCGGGAAGGTTATTCGGATTTCCAGCGGGTGCTGGATGCACAGCGCGCGCTGCTCGAACAACAGGACAACTACCTGGTCGCCCGCAGCAATGCGGTGAGCAATGTGATTGCCTTGTACAAAGCCATGGGCGGTGGCTGGTACAGCGCCTTGCCGCGCGTCGATCCAGCCACCCGCCGGCACATGGAAAAACGCACGGACTGGGGCGATCTGCTGAATGAACCTGACGCTGCGCTGCCAGCCTTTCCTCTTCCAGACAAGGTAGACAACCATGAGTGAAGCCGCGCAGCCCTCCCCCGACGCGCCCTCCTCCAAGCCACCGGCGCCGGCCGCCGACCCGGCGAAAAAAGGCATCAAGTGGGTGTTGCTGCTGATTGTCTTGAGCCTGGCCTGGTACCTGTTGGCTGACCGCTACACGCCGTATACGCAACAGGCGCGAGTAGGCGCGTTTGTCATTCCGGTGGCGTCAGAGGTGGCGGGCCGCGTCGTGCGTGTCAACGTGCGCAACAACCAGGACGTCAAGGCCGGCGATGTGCTGTTCGAGGTGGACCCGCAGCCGTATCAGATCGCCGTCGACCGTGCCCGCGCAGACCTTGAATCGACACGCCGCCAGATCGGTGCCAGCACCGCCGGCATTGCTTCGGCGCAAGCCAATTTACGCGCCGCCCAGGCCAACGAACTCAAGGCGAAACAGGACAACCAGCGTCTGGAAGGCTTGTATCGCGAAGACCCTGGCACGATTTCCGTGCGCCTGCTGGAAGTGTCTCGCGCCAACCGCGAACAGGCGGTCAGTCAAGTGGCCCAGGCCCGTGCCGAAGTGCAGCGGGCGCGTGAGCAGGAAGGTGGCAGTCAGGAAGACAACGCCTTGCTGCGCAGCGCCGCCACCGCGCTGTCAAAAGCCGAGCTGGACCTGTCAAACACGCAGATACGCGCACGTTCGGCGGGGTTGATCACCGATCTGCGCACCGACGCCGGACAGTTCGCGGGTGCCGGCAGCCCGGTCATGACGTTGATTGCCATCCATGATGTGTGGATCAGCGCGGATCTGACCGAGAACAATCTCGGCCTGGTCAAGCTCGAGACTCCGGTTTCGATTGTTCTGGATTCGCTGCCGGGCGAAGTGTTCGAGGGCCGCGTGCGCAGCATGGGCTATGGCGTCAGCGTCGGTCAGCCGCCCGCGCCGGGCACCTTGCCCAGTGTGCAGAACAGTCGCGACTGGCTGCGCCCGGCCCAACGTTTTCCGGTGATTATCGAGTTTTCCGAGACGTCCATGAAGGAGCTGCGCGAGAGTGGCGCCATCCGTGCCGGTGGGCAGGCCGAAGTCATGGCGTTCCCGAGCCAGGGCAATCCGCTGAACCTGCTGGGCCGGGTGTTTCTCGGACTGATGAGCTGGCTGTCGTATGTTTATTAAACGCACAGCCCGGGATCAGCGCGCGCTTCGGCTGGCCACTGGCACCGCACTGTGCCTCGCGGCGAGCTTCGGCCTGGGCTTGCCGCTGCCGTTTCTCGGGCCGGTACTGTGCCTGATGCTGCTGGCCATGCTTAATCGGGCGCTGCCGTTCAAAACCAGTCTGGTGCTCGCTCTGGTGGCGGCGCTGACCACGGGCGTCGGCTTGTTGTTGATTCCGATCCTGCGTTACTACCCCATCAGCGGTGTGCTGTTGATCGGCGTCTGTCTGTTCCTGGCCTTCCGTTTTGGCTTGAGTGGCGGCAATAACCTGGTCGTGACATTTCTGGTGATTGGCCTGACCATGATTTCCTCGGCCGGTGTCGCCGAATTTGACCTGGCGGCGATGGTCATTGCTGCCCTGGTCAAGGGGTTGCTCCTCGCCGTCACGGTGATGGCCATCAGTCATTGGCTGTTCCCGGAACCGGTCAACGCCCCAACCCCGCCGCGCGCCCCGCCCCTGTCCGCCGAAGCCACTGGCCGGGTGGCGCTACGTGCAACCTTGATCGTGTTGCCCACTTTCCTGTTGGCGCTGATCAATCCGGCCAGCTATCTGCCGATCATCCTCAAAGCGGTCAGCCTCGGGCAGCAAAGCGAGACCACCAGCGCGCGCAACGCCGGTCGCGAACTGGTCGGTTCAACCCTGCTCGGTGGGGTGTTGGCGATCCTGTTCTGGTGCGCGCTCAGCCTGTTTGTGCACCTGTGGATGTTCTTTCTGTGGATGCTGCTGTTCGGCCTGATACTGGCGCGCAAGCTCTACGCCCTGAGCCCGACCCGTTTAAGCCCGGGGTTCTGGCTGAATACGCTGATCACCATGATTATCCTGCTGGGCCAGTCGGTTCAGGACAGCGCGGCGGGCAAAGACGTCTACACCGCTTTTGCGGTGCGCATGGGGTTGTTCATCTTCGTCACGCTGTATGCCGTGTTGATGGTTCACCTGCTCGATCAGCGCACGGCTCAGAAAAGCTTTTCGTAGGCGCGAGGCTTGCCCGCGAAGGCGATCTTGTGGACGCCTTCGCGGGCAAGCCTCGCTCCTACAGGTCCGGGGTTTCCGGGAGGGTTCAGGGGTTGACCTGATAGCCCTTTCCTTGCAGGCAACTGGTATAGGCCGTTGACGTGGTTGCGGCGCTGGTTTTCTGTTGTGCGCGGCGTTCCTGACGCTGGCGTGAGCCGCCCACCACCGCGCCCGCCGCCGCGGTCTCTTTGGCGCGATTCTGGCGATAGTCCTGCTTTACATCATCGTCGACACGATCATAAAACTCGTCATGCTGACGCCCGCGCACCTGAGCCCCCGCCGCACCGGCGGCCGCGCCCACCGCGGCACCCTTCAGCCTTCCACCCGAAGGCGACGTAGCCGTCGAAGCGCTCTGACTGGCCGCAATGTTGTGGCATTCAGTAATGTCCGTTTGGGTTTGTTGTGAACTCTGGCCTTTCATCGGCACCACCGTTTCGGCCCAGCCCTGGACACTGAAAACCGACAATGCGACGCACAGACTGATGGGCGACAACCTTTTCATGATGACCTCCGGATGAGCCTGGTTCTCACCATCAAAGAGTGTAGATCACACCTCCATCACCAACCGGTCTTCGACCCAATGCACCGGCACCGGCTCCAGTTGTGCACCCTTGCACGGCCCGTCGATGCAATGCCCGTCTTCGAAACGAAACATCGCGCTGTGATGAGCGCACATCAGGATCTTGCCGCGATAGGTGCAGAATTCTTGCGGGCGAAAGTCCAGCGGCACCGAGAAATGCGGGCAGCGGTTGATGTACACCCAGACCTGCTCGCCTTGACGAACGGCAATCAGCCCGGCGGGATGCAGCTGCTGGTGCTCGGGCAGCCCCAGAGCGCCGCCGTCGGTGATGTCATCCCGTTGGCACAAGGTGATGGTGGTCATGGTCAGCCACGCAATTCCGGGTTGCCAAGGCTCCAGTGCCAGGGACGGATCTGGATGCTGGCAAACAGACCGGCCTGAACATACGGGTCGTCCTGGATGAACGCTTCCACCTCCGGTAGGCTGCCCGCCTCAATCACCAGCAACGTGCCATTCATCGCCGCGCCCGCCTCGTCGAGGGTCGGACCGCCGAGACGGACGATCACCCGATGCGTCTCGGTCGCGCGCAAGTGGGCTTGATGACTGGGCCGCAAACGCTGACGCAAGGCCAGCGAGTCCGGGTGGTCTGTAGCGAATACCGCAAAAAACTGTCCCATGATTCATTCGGTTTCCATGACGAATTCGTAACACGCACGCTTGAACGGCAAGTCGATGCCCAGGTCGGCAGACAGATCATCGTGAGTGACCCGGTCTTCATAGATCACCTGCAACGACTGTTTGACGCCGAACACCGCATCCGACGCCAGGTACGGATCATCGTGATTGAACAGGTGCGTGACCAATTTGCGATAACCCGGCACGTCGATCATGAAATGCAGGTGCGCCGGTCGCCACGGGTGACGGTTGGCAGCATTGAGCATGCGCCCGACCGGGCCATCCGTAGGGATCGGGTAGCACACCGGGACAATCGTACGAATCGCGAAATAGCCGTTGGCATCGGTGCGATAGCGACCGCGCAGATTGCCAACCGGTTGTTCGGTGTCCTGGCCTGAATACATGCCGTTTTCGGCGGTTTGCCAGACGTCCAGCACCGCGCCGGCCAGCGGCTCGCCGTGGGTATCGACCACACGCCCGCGCACCAGCGCCGTTTCGCCCGGCGTGAAGGCCATGTTTTCGCCGAACGCACGCTCCGGCATGCCTTCGATGTAGAACGGCCCGAACACCGTGGTCTCGGTCGCGCTGGCACTGTGCCGATGGTTGATCGCATCGACCAGCATCGACACGCCGAGGGTGTCCGACAGCAGGATGAATTCCTGGCGCACCAGCCCGTCGCACGTGTGGCCGGTGTCGGTGAGAAAACGGATGCCTTCAAACCATTCCTGTTCGGTCAGTTCGACGTCGCTGACAAACGCATGCAGGTGACGCACCAGGCTTTGCATGATCTGTTTGTAACGCGCATTGGGCGCGTCGTTGAAGCTGTCCACCGCATGCCGGGAGATCAGCATTTCTGCGGCTTTGTCTTGATCGGTCATTGTTATTGTTCCGACGTGGGATCAATCAGGCGGGTGCCAGGCCCTTCAAGGCACGGGTCAACAGCGCTTCGATCGGGCCTTGTTCAAACGGCCGTGGGTTGTAATAAGGGCTGGCGCAGGCGATTTGCGCCGCGTCGGCCGGGCCGTTTTCCGGCAGGCCGATGTCTGCCAGTGCCAGGGGAATGCCCAGCTTCTGGTTCAGCGCGTACAACAAGGCACCGACTTCGCTCGCCTCGCTGCCACCCAAGGCACGGGCGGCGCGTTGCAGTGGCCCCGCCGCCGCTTCACGATTGTAATGCGCGGCGTGGGGCAGGACGATGGCGTGCGCCTGAGCGTGCGGCAAATTGAACGTCCCGCCCAGGGTGTGGCAAAGCTTGTGGTGCAACGCCATGCCGACCGAACCCAGGCAAATGCCCGCCAGCCACGCGCCGTACAAGGCCTGACTGCGTGCGTCAGGGTCATTGGGATCATTGACCACGCCCGGCAACGCCAGCGCCAAGGAGCGAATAGATTCTTCAGCCATGAAACCGATGATCGGGTTGGCGTCCTCGGCGTACAACGCTTCAACCGCATGGGCCATGGCGTTCATCCCCGAGCAGGCGGAAATCTGCGCCGGCAAGGTCAGGGTCAATTGTGGATCGTAGATCACGGTCTTCGGTAAAACCTTCGGATCGCGCCCGGTTTTCTTCAGGCGGTTTTCGGTCAGCCCGTAGATCGGGGTCATTTCCGAACCGGCGTAGGTCGTCGGAATCGCCACGATCGGCAACCCCGAATCCATGGCAATCGCCTTGCCCAGGCCAATGGTCGAACCGCCACCAATGGCCACGCAGCAATCGGCATCCAGGCGCGCCGCTTCGACGCGCGCCGCTTGCGCCACTTCCAGCGGCACGTGCATCACCGCTTTGGGGTAGACGCCGGCCGCACGCTCACCGAGCAACGCTGCGACCCGTTCACCCAACGCCTGTTGTTCCGGCGTGGTAAGGATCAGCGCGCGTCTGGCGCCAAGGCGTTCGATCTCGTCAGCCAGCGCCGAGAGCTTGCCCCAGCCGAACACCACACGGGTCGGCAGGCTTTGGTAGACAAAAGGATTCATGGCAGGCCTCAGCGTTTGAAGTGCGGCGGGATTTTCGCGTCGACGTTGACCCACACCGAGCGGGCTTCGGTGTAATCGTGGATCGCTTCGAAGCCCATCTCACGGCCGTAACCCGACTGCCCAACGCCACCAAACGGACTGCCGGGGCTGACGCGTTTGTAGCAATTGACCCAGCACATCCCGGCATGAATGGCGTCGGCCATTTTGTGCGCGCGGGCCAGGTTCTGGGTCCACAGGCCGCTGCCGAGCCCGTATTCCGAGCCGTTGGCGATGGCCAAGGCCTCTTCGTCAGTGCTGAAACGCACCACGGTGACGAACGGGCCGAAGACTTCTTCCTGGCACACGCGATCTTCGGGCGATGCCTCGACAATGGTCGGCTCGACATAAAAACCATTGGCCAATGCCTGATCGTCCGGGGCTTTGCCGCCCGCGAGGATCTTGCCGCCCTGCTCGATGGCGATGTCGATATAGGCCAGCACGCGGTCGCGGTGCAGCGCCGAAGTCAGCGGGCCCATTTCGGTCTCGGGGTCCAGCGGATCGCCCAGGCGAATCGATTTGGCCAGTTCGATGAAACGTTCCAGGAAGCGATCAGCGATGTCTTTGTGCAGGATCAACCGCGAACCGGCGATGCACGCTTGGCCCTGGTTGTGAAAAATCGCCCAGGCCGAACCGTTGACGGCCGCTTCGAGGTTGGCGTCTTCGAACACAATGTTCGCGCCCTTCCCGCCGAGCTCCAGCTGGATGCGCTTGAGGTTGCCTTTCGAGGCGTCAACGATCCTGCGCCCCGTGGCCGTCGAACCGGTGAAGGCAATCTTGCCGACGTCGAGGTGTTCCGCCAGCGCCTGGCCAGCGGTATGACCGTAACCCGGCACCACGTTGACCACGCCTTTGGGGAAACCGACTTCAGTCATCAGCTCGACAATGCGCAAGGTCGACAGCGGGGTGATTTCCGACGGCTTGATAACGATAGTGTTGCCGGCCGCCAGCGCCGGACCCATTTTCCAGCTGGTGAACATCAGCGGGAAGTTCCACGGCACGATCTGCCCGACCACGCCAATTGGCTTGCGCTGCACGTAATTGAGGAACCCGGCTTCAACCGGAATCACCGAACCTTCGATCTTGTCGGCCATGCCGCCGAAATAGCGGAAGCAGGCGGCCGTGCGCGGGACGTCGAGGCCACGGGAATCGCGAATGGGATGGCCGGTGTTCAGGGATTCGAGTTGCGCCAGTTCTTCGCCGCACTCTTCGATCTTGTCCGCGAGCTTGAGCAACAGGCGCCCGCGTTCGGTGGCGCCCAGGGCAGACCACGCCGGGAAGGCACGTTTCGCCGCGGCGACAGCCAGTTCAATGTCCGCGGCTTCGGCAGCGGCAACCCGGGTGATCAACGAACCGTCGTGGGGCGACACCACGTCAATGGTGCCGCCGGCAACGGCGTCAACGAACCGGCCATCGATATAGAGCTGATTTTGCATAATATTTCCCTCGCACCGCGCCCATGGCGCAGTGTCTGACGACTTGATTCTTTCGAGCATGGCCCGGCGCGATGCCGGGCAAGACAAAGGTCTTAGAACTCGATTGGATACGGCTTGAGCTCGCCGCTTTCGTAGCGTTGCGGCAGGTTCGGCGTGGCGTTTTCCCACACCAGCAGCATCGAACGTTTGGTCGAGTAGCCCTGGTGGCGAATGTCCGCCGGCATCGCGCAGATGTCGCCGGCACGCATGGTGATGCGGGCGCGCGGGTTGCCGTCGTCCTTGTCGCCGACGTCCCAGATGATTTCATCGGACATCTGCAAGAACCACTCGACCCGGTCATTGCCATGGAACACCGGCAGGATGAATTCTTCAGTGGTCGGGCAGAACAGGCTGGCCTTGCACACCGAGGTCACCGACGGGTTCCAGGTCACGTCGGAGCGCGACAGGTACTTGAACAGGCTGAAGGCATGCAGCTGGCCTTCGAAACCTTCTGCCGCGTGGATTTCCGGCTCGTCCTGGGAAACGTCGATGAACTGGCGATTGACCGGCAAATCGTTACGCAGCGGCGAGTCATCCGGCAGGCCCGGCATGCGCTTGGTGGCGATGCGGAAGCGCTCGATGGCTTCGATGTTGTCGCCGTTCTTGCGACCGAACGCCGTACCGGTTTCTTCCGGCGCCGCGAACGGGTCAAACGTGGCGTTGGTCCAGTCGCGCAGGATGGCTTTGAAGGTCGCCATGATCAGCGGCGTTTCAAAGTTTTCGGTGTAGTTGACGCCGGCGGCCTTGAGCGTGCCATTGAAGGTGCCGGCGTACAGGTCGACTTTGCCGTAGTAATTGCGGGTGCCGATGACCTGGTCGAAGTTGACCCAGCCGTAGAAGAAGCCCCAGGCGACGTCGCGCATCATGGCGCGCAGAAAGGCGTCGACCGGGATCAGGTGCGAGCGGGTCTGGCCTTTGGCGGGCCAGGTGATGCGGGCGAAATACTCGTCGCGCGACAGTTCGAACGCGCCGAGTTTGAAGGCGCGGTAGCCGGTGACAGCATGGGGGGCGCTGGCCTGGACTTCGTCGTCGGCAAAGGCGGTGGTATCGGCAGCGGTTTCAAGCATGGCCATGACGGGGTTCCTTTTGTGGCTTTTGTTGGATGGGAAGGTTCAGATCACTTGAAGCAGATGTCTGCCCACTTCTCGACCGACAACGGTCCTTTGATGGTCTGCTGCAGGATCACGCCCGGGCGACTGGCCTCGAATCGATACGCCGTGCCGACCGGCAACAGGCACTGGTGGCCGCGTTTGAGCAGCACGTAGCCCATCGGTTTACCCGCCGGCACTTCACCGGCCAGGCGAGTGCCCTCGCCGTCTTTCAATGGCGCGTCGAGCTTGAGGAGATCCACCCGCACTTCACCGTCCATGACGATGGCGAATTCGTCGTGCGCGGCCGTGTACCAGGGCGACTGGCCTTCGGCGCGCAGGGTTTCAATGACGTAGCCCAAGTTGAGGCCGACCACGACTTTTTCATACGGAAGGGATTTTTCCGCCACTTCGAAAATATTCGAAAAGGCGTAATGGCTGGCCTGGCCGCTGATGATTTCAACCGAGCCTTTGCTGTAATTGTCCAGCGAGCCGAAGACCGTTTCGATTGCCGCGCTACTCATGGTTTTCACCGTTTTGTTGTTGTAGTAACAGTGAGTCAACAGTACGTCGCAGCTGCTCCGGGGACAATTAGAGGACCGGCGACAACAGTGTTCGCGAAACGCAAACACTGGGGGCACTGCAATCCTTGTGGGAGCGAGCCTGCTCGCGATGGCGGTGTGTCAGCCTACCTCCAGGCCGGATGTGAAACCGCAATCGCGAGCAGGCTCGCTCCCACAAGTGGGTGTGTTGATTCAGCGGATCCAGCCACGCTCCAGCAGGGGTTTGTCCCAGCACGGTTCGTCGCCGAAGTTTTCCACCAGGAAATCGATCAGCGTGCGCACTTTCAAGGCCCGGCGCTGGGTCGCCGGGTACACCGCAGAGAAGTTGAAGGACGACAGCGCATACTCGGGCAACACCGGAATCAGCCGACCGCTGAGCAAGTCGTCGCTGGCCACCAGTGTCGGCAAACAGACAATGCACACGCCCGTCGAGGCGTAATCGCGCAGCAAATGCACCGAGTTGGATCGCACCTGGCCCGGCAGGCTCAGCTCCACCTGTTCATCCGCACCAGTGAAAATCCAGCGGTTGCGCGATGGATACCCCTCGTACAAGGCGATCTTGTGTTGCAGCAGTTCCTGCGGGTGCGTCGGCACACCAAACTCGGCGGCGTAATCGGGTGACATGCAGAACAATCGGCGCACGCTGAACAGCTTGCGCTCGATCAGGGTTTCGGCCATCGGCGGGAACATCTGGAACGCCACATCGAAACCCTCTTCGATCGGGTCCACCACCCGGTCGTTGACGATGACGTCGACCTCAATGTCCGGGTACAGCCGGGTGAATTCGGCAAGCATCCGGCCAAAGTGGCCGATGGCAAACCCGGGCAGCATCTGCACCCGCAGTTTGCCGGTGGGTTTGGCGCGCAACTCGCGCATGTGTTCGGTCAGCGAGTTGAAACTCGCGACCATGTCCGCGCATTCCTTGTAGTAGGTCTCCCCTACTTCGGAGAGCCGCACATGCCGCGTGCTGCGATGGAACAGCGGCGCGTTGATGAATTGTTCCAGTTGCTGGATTCGGTGGGTGATCACCGAACGGGTCACGCCCAATTGCTGGGCGGCCTTGGCGAAGTTGCCGGTTTCGGCCACTCGCACAAAGGCTTCGACACTGAGTAAACGATCCATGGGGCAGGCTCTCTGGAGAGTGCCAGTCAGTTGTCGTAACGCACCCTCTCGTAGCAGCTGTCGAGCCTGCGAGGCTGCGTTCGGCTGCGCAGCAGTCGTAAAACCTGTGCATGCGATCTGACTGATAGACCGCAGTGCCTGGATTCACGACTGCTGCGCAGCCGAACGCAGGCTTCGCCAGCTGCTACACGGATTGCATTACGGCTTGGCTGACTGGCTCTCTGGATATTTTTGTTCTTATAGGAACAGTAAGGTTAGCCTGTCGGCACCTCGCACTCCACATCCCTGACAGCGTGCTACTTGTCGCTCTGGACAGACAACCGTCGCTGCATCGGGAAGACCTGCCAGCCCAGGCGTTCGCTGATCAACCCCCACACCCCTTGCGGGGCCTTGAGCATCATCACCACCGCGACCACGCCGAGGATGATCATGTACACCGCGCCGTATTGCGCCAGGCAGCCGCGCAGCACGAAGTAGATCAACGTGCCAATCAGCGGCCCTTCGAGCGTGCCGATGCCGCCGATGATGACGATGAAGATCACCACCGCCGTCCAGTCCTGCAGGTTGAACGCGGCATCCGGAGAAATCCGCAGCTTTTGCAGGAAGATCAGCGCGCCGACCACGCCCGTGCAACCGGCCGCCAGCACGTACACCATCAACTTGGTGCGGAAGGTATTGACCCCGAGGCTGCCGGACGCCGGTTCGGAATCGCGAATCGACGCCAAGGCCAGGCCTTGTCGCGAACGCAGCACAAAGAACACCACGGCCACGGCGGCAATGGCGATGGCCAGCGCGGTGAAGTAGATCAGCATTTCGCGCTCGTCCCGGTCATTACCGATCTGCCGCACAATCGCCGCCGGCAGGCTTTGCCCGGAACCGCCGCCAAGGCTGCTCATCTGCGCCAGCCCCAGGCGAAACACTTCGGCCACCACCCAGGTGCCAATCGCGAAATAAGCACCGCGTAATCGAAACACAATCAACGCGGTCGGAATCGCCAGCAACGCGACCATCACTCCGGAGAGCAACACCGCGAACAAGGGCGGCACACCAAAACGGGTGGACAGCATGAACAGCAGGTATCCGCCGAGACCGACAAACGCCTGCTGCCCCACCGAGACCATGCCGGCGTAACCAGCCAGCAGGTTCCACATTTGCGCCAAGGCCAGGTAATAGGCGAACTCCACCACCAGCCGCAGGCTTGAACGGTCGGCCCAGAATGGCGCACTGATCAACACCAACACACACAGGCCCAGCAATGACAGGCCGATCATGCTGCTGGTGGTGGTGCGCTGTACGCGATAGGTCAGCGCTGGATTATTCAAGGCATTCATCAGTCGACACTCCGTGGGAACAGGCCACGCGGGCGCACGACCAAAATCAGCAGAAACACCAGATGACCGGCGAGGATTTGCCAGCCAGGATCGATTTTCGCGCCCAGCGCCTGGGCGACGCCGAGGATCACCCCACCGGCCAGGGTGCCCCACAGGCTGCCCAAGCCGCCGATGATCACCGCTTCGAAACCGTACAACAGACGCGCCGGCCCCACCGTCGGGTCGAAGCTGGTACGAATCGCCAGAAACACCCCGGCAATCGACACCACGGCCATTGCCAATGCCATGGCCAAACCGAAAATATGCGCGTTGTTGACGCCCATCAGTCGCGCGGTTTGCTGATCATCGGAAGTGGCGCGAAACGCTCGACCCACAGCGGTTTTGTAGAACAGCAATTGCAGGCCGCCAATGATCAGCAACGCACTGCAAAACACGATCAGTGGCATCACGCCCACGCTCAAACTGCCGAAACCGACACTGGCGACTTCGAGATCACCCTGCGACAGCTTTTGACTGTCGGCGCTGAAGAATTCCAGCAGCACGTTCTGCACGATGATCGACAGGCCAAAAGTCACCAGCAGTGGCGGCAGGATGTCCTGGCCCAGCGTTCGGTTCAGCAACAACCGTTGCAGCAGATAGCCGAAACAGAACATCAACGGCACCACGATCAGCAAGCTCGACAGCGGGCTGAACCCCAGGTGATTGACCACCATCAGCGCCAGGTACGACGCCAGCACGATGAAGTCACCGTGGGCGATATTGACCAGGCGCATGATGCCGAACATCAGCGACAGCCCCACCGCAAACATCGCGTACAGGCCACCGAGCAACATGCCTTGCAGCAAAGTATTGAGCCATTCCATAACTAGATCCCGAAATACGCGGCTTTGATTTGCGCTTTGTCCGCCTCCCCAGGGCGGCCGGTCAGGGACACGCGCCCTTCCTGGAAGCAATAGAAACGGTCGCAGACACTCAATGCCTGATTGATGTCCTGCTCGACCAGAATCACCGTGGTGCCGTCAGCCTTGATCGAGGGCAGTGCGGCGTAGATGTCCTTGATCGTGGTCGGTGCCAGCCCGAGGCTGATCTCGTCGCACAACAGCAACTGCGGGTTGGCCATCAAGCCCCGGCCAATCGCAACCATTTGCTGCTGGCCACCGGACAGTGCGGTGCCAGGGCGTTTACGCAGTTTTTCCAGCACCGGAAACAGCTGGTAGATCCGCGCCAGCGTCCACGGGCCGGGGCGTTTGCTGTAGGCGCCGATCAACAGGTTTTCCTCGACGCTCAGCGAGGGGAATAGCTTGCGGCCTTCCGGCACCAATGCGATGCCGCGTTCGAGCACCTGATTCGCCGGCAGGTCACCCACCGCCTGGCCCTTGAAATGGATGACGCCGGGCTGGTTCTTGATCAGCCCGGCCAGCGAGCGCAGGAACGTCGATTTGCCGGCGCCGTTGGAGCCGATGATCGCCACGGTTTCGCCCGCCTCAAGGGTCAGGCTGATGTCGAACAGCGCTTGAAAGTCGCCGTAGCCGGCACAGAGTTTGTTGATGGACAGCAGGTTCGAATGCGTCGTCATGTTTTAGCTCCCGATGCCCATGTAGATGTCCTGGACTCGCGGATCGGCCATCACGCTGCGGGGTTCGCCTTCGGCCAGTTTGGCGCCGAAGTTGATCACCGTCAGGCGGCTGACCACGGCCAGCAAGGCATGCACGATGTGTTCGATCCAGATGATCGCGACGCCGGCCTTGTGGATGCCTTGAATGGTTTCCACCAGCGCCAGGCACTCCGGTTCGGTCAGGCCGCCGGCGATTTCGTCCAGCAACAACAGCCGTGGCTGGGTCGACAAGGCGCGGGCCATTTCCAGGCGCTTGCGGTCGAGCAGGGTCAGCGAGCCGGCCAACACGTTGGCCTTGCGCATCAGCCCGGTGAGTTCCAGGGTCTGCGCGCACCACTGGCTCGCCTCCTTGTCGCGCAACCGCGCGCCAAAAGTTGCGCCCACCAACAGGTTCTCGAACACCGTCATTTTCACGAACGGGTGCGGGATCTGATGCGAGCGGCCGATGCCTTGCTGGCACCGTTTGAACACCGGTTCGCGGGTTACATTGCGGCCCTCGAAATGGATCGTGCCGCTGTCAGCCGCGACGCCGCCGGCGATCAGGTTGAACAGCGTGCTTTTACCCGCGCCGTTGGGGCCGATGATGCCCAGGGCTTCGCCCGGTTGCAGGCTCAGGCTCATGGCGTCCGTGACCTTCACCGAGCCGTAGCTTTTGTGCACATCGTTCATTTGCAGAAGTGGCTGTTGCATGGTGCACCCGCGATCAATACGTAATGGCCTGCATCTCGCCGCCCAGCGGAATAGCGGGTGCGGTGGCATTGTTGGTGACGATCAGGTCGTATTTATTGTCATTGCCCAGTCGCCATTGGCCGCTGACCAGCGGCGTCTTCGCGACGTTCTTCACCGGCCCGCCGTTCCAGTTGATCGGCCCGACGACCGTGTTGAGGTGGGTCTTGAGCAAGGCATCGCGGACCGCGTGTGGGTTGCCGACTTCTTCGGTGCGTTTGAGGATGTCCACCGCCAGTTCGAACAGCGCATGCACGAAACCCAGCGGTTGCGTCCACTGTTTGCCGGTGGCTTGGGTGAACCCTTGGGCCAACTGCCCGGCACTGGCGCCGGTCAGAGACGAACTGAATGGGTGCGTCGGGCTCCACCAGATTTCGGTCGACAGGTTGTTGCCGGCCTTGCCCAGCGCTTCGACCGCCGTGGGAAACAGCAGCGCTTTGCCAACCGACACTGCTTTCGGTTTGAAGCCTTGCTGGCGAGCCTGGGTCCAGAAGGTGCTGAGGTCCGGTGGAATCACCACACCGGTGACAATCTCGACCTCGGCTTTTTTGAACGCGGCGATCTGCGCCGAGAAATCGTCGGTCAGGCTTTGAAAGCGACCGGGGTCGACCAACTGGAAACCCTTTTGCGCCAGCACCGGTGGGAAGCCGAGTTTCGGATCGCCCCAGGCATTGCCGTCGCCATCGTTGGGGAACAGACCGCCAACCACCTTGTTCGACGGCATGGCGCCCCACATCGAACTGTACGTGCCGATCACATCTTCCAGGCCCCAGAAGAAATGGTAGGTCCATTCGAAACCCTGGTCAGGCTTGCCGCCACGGGTAAAGAACCACGGCTGCCACGGCGCCACCGTGGAAATGCACGGGATCTCGTTGATTTCGCATTGGTCGGAGACCGGGTTGGTGGTTTCCGGTGTCGACGACACCAGCATCAGGTCGACCTGATCCGACAAAATCAGCTCGCTCGCCACTTCCGCCGCGCGGTTGGGGTTGGACTGGCTGTCCTTGACCATGATCTCCAGGCGATAGGCCTTGCCGGCCACGTTGATCGAGTTCTTCAGCACCTGCTTGAGCGATTCGATGATGTAGTTGTCGGCCGCCGCAAAGGGCGCCAATGGCCCGGTTTGCGGGCTGACATAACCGAGCTTGATCACCCGCTCGCTGCCCAGGGCGAAGTTGAACGGCAGGCTGGCCAGCGCCACGCCGCCGGCGGCAACGCCGGTGCCGCGCAGGAAATCGCGACGGGTGAAGTCGCGGCCAAACAGGTTTTTATCGTTGTTGTCTGTCATGAAAGTACTCCAAAAGCCCGGACGAACAGGGTCGCAACGTGTGGCTGGGCCATCACGCAGGGTCAGAGGTAAACGAAAGAAGTCGGTTTAGAAAAAGAAGCTGACGTCGAACGACGCGACCAGCTGCGAGTCCTTTTGCCCATCGGCGTAGGCATCGCGACCGGGGCCGGAATGGATGTCGTAGCGCAGTTCCGGGCGCAGTCGCACGTTGGGCGTCGGTGTCCAGGCCAGGTTAGTGGTCACACCGTAGAAACTGCCCCAGGTCGGATCGGGAATTCCGGTATTCGGGTCGATGTTGGCCATCATCACGTGCACGGGTGCATCGGTGTAGAACCACTCGGCCCGGCTGTTCCACATCAGGTTTTCGCTGAGCTTGTGATACCAATTGAGGTCGGTGCCGTACCAGGTCGCATCGCTTTTGTTGGCAAACCCGGCGAAGGCGCCCTGCTCCTGCTTGCCGTAATTCAACTCCAGCGCCACGCGGTTGTTCGGGTCGATGACCTGGGACAACGTCAGGTACGAGGCGACGCGTTTGTAGTCGTCATCCTTGGTGCCGGCGGGCAACGGCGAGCCACACGCGCATTCGGCGAAGCTGTCGCCGGCACCGTTGCCGTAGATGTTTTCCCAGTCGATCCAAGTGCTGAAATCCGCCGAGCGCCAGCGTACGTTGGCGATGATGTCGGGGTCATGGTTCGGGTCTTGCAGGTTGTTCCAGCCCTGCACCACGCCCAGCTCGAAGCCCAACATGCTTTCCCCCGGCGCCGAGGGCAGCTTGAACGAGTACAGCGCACCGGCATGTTTGGCCGGGCCGTGCATGAAGGAATAGGTGTGCGAATAGAAGTCAGTCGGTGCGGGTGACGGCAAGGCAAAACCGATTTCATTTTCCAGCGGCGTGTGAAAAATCCCGATCATCAGGTCGGAACCGCCGAGCACCGGAAAGTAAAAGTCGACGTACGCTTGAGCGACGGTGAACGCTTCACCTTCGGCCTTGTTGTCGCGATTGACGCTCAGGTCCTCGTCCCAGCCGTAGGTCTTGAAGAATCGCGCATCCTTGCCGTACAGCGCGGTGACGTTGAAGCCCCAGTCCGCCTCTTGCGGCATCGGCCCGGGGAACGGCCCGACACGGCCGATCACGTTGCTCTTGGGTTTCTTTTCCACGGCCAAGGCGAACTGGTTGAGGTTGACGCCTTCGTCGGTGGTGAAAAAGCTTTGCTTGCTGACGTCATCCGTGCCGTTGTTGTTATAGCTCACACCGACCTGGCCCCAGCCGTAGACCTTGATACCGTGTTCACGCTCAAGGCTGTCGCCGAACACGCCGCGAACCAGCGACCCCATCGGATCGTCCGCCGCCGAAGCGCTTGAGGGAAATAAAACGTTGGCGCCCAGAACGGGAGCGAACAGGGTTGCTGCGCAAACCCACGCACGAATACTCATACCTGCCTACCTTATTTTTATTAGGAGCCAACCCCGAAGGGGCGCGTGGCCGAAAGCAAGGTATGACGTCTTGATGAGCCCTGGCTTGAGCTCCACCCGATCATTGGCAAATCGTGGTGTTCGGCGTAATGGAGGCTACAAGCCCGCCCCTGCACCAACAATTCCATTCTCGGCGACATCAGTGTTTGCGTATTCAGAACAATCGCCCGGGGATTCGCTTGGGCAAATTGTTGCGCCCACCCCTGAACCCTGTAGGAGCCGAGCTTGCTCGCGAAGGCGGTCTGTCAATCACAGCAGCGTTGCCTGACACGCCGCCTTCGCGAGCAAGCTCGGCTCCTACAGGGAATGAAGTGCTAGCCGGAAGTATTTTTCGCGCCTGCACACGCCATGGCCTAACCTGAATGGCTAAAGCCGCCGGGGCATACCTATGCGTCCTGCACTGAAATTACTCGTGTTCATCGTGTTTGCGCTGTTGGCGGCGAACATCGGGGCGCTGTCGGCAGATGAACCCGCGATTGCATCAGAGGCGAGCACCACCACGACCGTGTCAAAGGGCGATCTGGAAGCCCTGCAACTCAGGCTGGACAACCTTAAACAACAGGTGTCGTTGAGCAGCAATTACACGCAGTTGGTGGGTTTTCAGGACAGTGTTCAATTACTCCTCAGTGACACGAGCAAACTGGAGGCCGTGTTACTGCCCGAGCAGGCGCAATTGCAAGCGCAGCTCAATGTGCTCGGGACGACCTCCGCGACCAGCCTGGCCATGGAAAAGGCCGATCTGGTGAAACAGCGCACCTACCTCACCGAACAAAAAGACAAGGTGGATGACGATCTCCAGATACTGCAGGCCATCAAACTCGGCGCAGCCAACCTCATCACGCAGATCGCCAGCATTCGCCGCACTCAACTGGAGACCGAACTGGTCCAGCGCACCACCAGCCTGCTCAATCCTCGATTCTGGTTACCGCTGTTTTCTCCGATAGAAGAGGATAGAAACCGCCTGAGTTTTTTTAGCGACCAGTTCGACAGTGTCGTCCAGCCCGCCTGGCAACCCGGCGAGCGCGGTATGACGGTCACGTTGCTAGTGCTGGCCCTGGCCTTCTGGTCGCTGGGGCGCCGGCTGGCTGAACGCGGGCTGACCTGGATCTGCATCCATCACGTGCCGGAAGGTCGTTTGCGCAGAAGCTCGTTGGCGATAGCGACGGTACTCGCCACCCTGTTGAGCGCTGGTTGCGCCATCCAACTGATCCTGATGGCTGCCACTCGGCTCAATCCTCTGACGCAGCCGCTGCAAGGCTATTTCGAGGACATCGAGAAGCTCGCCTACACCTGCGCCATGATCACCGGCCTGAGTCGGGCCCTGCTGTCCAGGCGCAATCCCTCCTGGCGCCTGCCGGGGATCGCCGATGAAGTGGCGGTTGCAATGAGCCCCTATCCGGCCTTGCTGGCCGGGTCGCTGCTGGTGCTGGTATCGCTCACGCAGATCCCCAATGCGATGGGCATGAGTTCGCAGGCGGTGATCTTCTGCCGGGGCATCGTCGCTCTGGTCGTTGCCCTGATTTTGGGGGCACTGTTGCTGCGCACCAATAAAACCCGTCGAGCGATGGTGATTGCCGGGGAAGCGCCTGAGGCCGGTACGACGCTGGCAGGCCTGATTTATTCCGGCATCAGCATTGGCGTATTGATTTCGCTGTTTGGCCTGTTGGTCGGTTACGTCTCCCTCGCCAGATTCATCACCTATGAAATCGTCTGGCTGTATATCGTGATTTCCAGTTTCTATTTGCTGACGCAGCTGTTCAGGGATTTGTGCGACTACCTGTTTTCACCCAAACACCCCAGTGGCAAGGCCATCAAACAATTGCTCGGTATCGGCGATGTGAGGCTTGAACAAATCGAGGTGGTCTTGTCGGGCCTCGGCCGAGCGACCTTGATACTGATTGCGGTGATTACAACGTTTGTGGGGGGTGTTGGATCGACTTTCGGGCAGCTGACGGACCGGGTTTCAGCGATACTCGGCGGCGATGGCCTGCGCAAGCTGAACATCATCCCGGAGAATCTGCTGAATGCAGTCCTGGCGCTGTTGATCGGCATCTACCTGATTCGATCCCTGCGCCGCTGGCTGGACAATGAGTTCCTGCCCAAAACCGATATGGACCCTGGCATGGGCGCGTCGCTGAGCACTTTGTTCAGCAACATCGGCTACGCGCTGGTCATTCTGCTGACGCTGTCTTCGTTGGGCGTGAAGTGGACCAATCTGGCCTGGATTGTCAGCGCGTTGTCCGTGGGGATCGGCTTTGGTTTGCAGGAGATCGTGAAGAATTTCGTGTCGGGGTTGATCCTGCTGACTGAGCGCCCGGTGAAGGTCGGCGATCTGATCAGCATTAGCGGGGTTGAGGGTGATATCCGGCGGATTAATGTGCGCGCGACCGAGATTCAGCTCAGTGACCGCTCGATTGTGATCGTGCCTAACTCGCAGCTGATTTCACAAAATTTGCGCAACGTGACCATGGGCGGCAGTGCTCAGGGGGTGGCGATTCTTGAGTTGGTGTTTCCGCTGGACATCGATCCCGAGCAGGTCAAGAACCTGTTGTATGAGACGTATTGTGAGCATGAAACCATTCTCGACCACCCTGCTCCCGCTGTGCGTTTCAGCAAGCTGACGCCGGAAGGGATTACGCTGACGATTACGGGGTACGTGAGTAGCCCGAGGATTGTGGCCAGTACCAAGAGTGACTTGTTGTTTGAGATTCTCAAGCGATTGGGGGCGGCGGGTATTGAGTTGGCGAAACCGGTGCCGGCGGTTTGAATCAGATGGGATGGGATGGGGGTACATATCCATTTCTGCGGTAACGGCCACTTCAGGTTCCGCCCTTACGGCGTGTCACTTGGAAAAGCCCCAAGTAACCAAGGGCTCTCGCCCCTCCATTCGGTGCCTCGCCTAGGCTCGGCATGCCCTCACTCCGGCATTGCTCCGAGGGCCCGCCGCCATCGGCCATCCATGGCCGGGGGCGGCTAACCCGGCATCCATGCCGGGTTGCCCCCTGCGCAACGCCTGCGTTCGGCCTCTGGGAAAGGGGCAACAGATCAAGATCAAAAGCCGAAGCAACGGCAAGATCAACAGCGAACGTAACGTCTGAAATCACCGCATCCCTGTAGGAGCGAGCTCGCTCGCGATGGACCCATAGGCACCGCGTTTATCCTGTTAACACGCGCCGTCATTGACGTTCTTCGCGAGCAAGCTCGCTCCTACAGGGGAATGCATACGCAGAAATCAGGCCGGCCGGTAGGCCGCCGTGCTTTTGATTTTGATGCACCGCCCCCCGAGAGGCCGAGTGGAGGTTCTGCGCAGGGGGCAACCCGGCAGGGATGCCGGGTTAGCCGCCCCCGGCCATGGATGGCCGATGGCGGCGGGCCCACGGAGCAGGACCGGAGCGAGGGCATGCCGAGCCTTAGCGAGGCACCGAACGAAAGGGCAGAAGCGCTTTGGTTACTTTCGCGCTTCTCGAAAGTGACTCGCCGTAAGGGCGAAACCGATATCAGCCGTAACCCCAAAAACGGATATACACCCAATCTCAAGTGAGCAGCTCCAGCCCAATCAGCCCCGCCCCACCCGCTTCAACGTCTCACTCGGCAACTCCTTGAACAACGCCCGATAGCTGCTGGAAAACCGCCCCAAATGCCAGAACGACCAACGCATCGCCACTTCCGCCACCGTGGTTTCCATTGCCGAACGACTGAGCAATTCACGGTGCGCGCTGTTCAGCCGACGCAAGCGCAGCCAATGAGTCGGTGTCATCCCGGTATAAGCCTTGAACGCATGCTGCAACTGCCGCAACGAAACCCCGGCAATCTGTGAAAGCTCCAACAAATTCAAGGTCTCTTCCGGCGCATCCGCCGCCCACTCACCGATGCGTTTCATCACCGCGCGTTCCTCGGCCCGGCGCTGCAAACCGCCGCGATCAAGACACACACAGGCGTTATCGAGGATGTACAAACAGTCCTCCAGCAACTGCTGGGTCAACGCCTCCTTGCTCGGCGGATCAAACGTCTGCGTCAGCCGGGTCAGCGTCCCGCTCAACCAGCGACTGAACAGCGCGTTCTGCCCCGAATTCAGCGGCGCCATGAACAACCCTTCAAGCCGCGCGACATTCAACCCATGGCGCTGAACAAACTCCGGACCAAACACCACAGCGATTTCCTGGTAGTTCTCCGGGGTGATCCAGATGTTGCGACTTTCTTCATTCAACACGTACAGCGCGTTGTCGCTGCGATCGAAACAGAACGCCAGCGAACCCTCGGGCGCGCTGAAATTCTGCTCGACCCGCGTGTTCATCTGCTCCTCGTAAATCTCCACGCCTTGCAGGTCCAGATAACGCACCCGCCCGGCGAAATGCCCCGGCGACATCTGCTGGTAATGCTGGACCCACCCCGGTGTAGCGCGGATTTGCTCGGCGACATCGGCGGTATTGAACGCTTGGACTTGCAAGGAATTACAGATTGTCATGGGAGACCTTGCGCACTCTTTTGGTGCGCTTTGTGCTGCTTAAAGTGGATAGATGGAACCGCAAGGCTCGCCCAAGATAGTCGTCAACGCGCTACAGGGGAAGTGTCCGAAAGATGAAATCGGCTTCTCCTGGCGTTAATAAAACCAATAACGAGGTCTTTATGAATGTCCCTTTCGATCAGCTGCTGACGTGGCTGAAAGATCACAAGATTACCGAAGTCGAGTGCGTCGTCAGCGACCTGACCGGCATTGCGCGCGGCAAAATTGCACCCACCAACAAGTTCCTGCATGAGCGAGGCATGCGCCTGCCGGAAAGTGTGCTTTTGCAAACGGTAACCGGGGACTTTGTCGACGACGACATCTACTACGACCTGCTCGACCCGGCCGATATCGACATGGTCTGCAAACCGGTGTCCGACGCGGTCTACGTGATTCCATGGGCCATCGAGCCGACGGCCATCGTGATTCACGACACCTTCGACAAGTTTGGCAACCCCATCGAACTGTCGCCGCGCAACGTGCTGAAGAAAGTCCTGCAGCTGTACACCGACAAAGGCTGGAGGCCGATTGTCGCGCCGGAAATGGAGTTTTACCTGACGCAGCGCTGCGAAGACCCGGACTTGCCGCTCAAGGCCCCAATGGGCCGCTCAGGCCGTGCGGAAAGTGGTCGTCAGTCGTTTTCCATCGACGCCGCCAACGAATTCGATCCGCTGTTTGAAGATGTCTACGACTGGTGCGAACTGCAGGGCCTGGACCTCGACACGCTGATCCACGAAGACGGCCCGGCGCAGATGGAAATCAACTTCCGTCACGGCGACGCGCTGGACCTGGCGGACCAGATCACCGTGTTCAAACGCACGATGCGTGAGGCGGCGCTCAAGCACAACGTTGCGGCGACGTTCATGGCCAAGCCGATTGGCGATGAGCCTGGCAGCGCCATGCACATTCACCAGAGCGTGGTGGACATCGCCACCGGCCAGCCGATTTTCGCCAATGCCGACGGCACCATGAGCGAGCTGTTCCTCCATCACATTGGCGGCCTGCAAAAGTACATCCCCAAAGTGCTGCCGATGTTTGCGCCCAACGTCAATTCGTTCCGCCGTTTCCTGCCGGACACCTCGGCGCCGGTGAACGTCGAATGGGGCGAAGAAAACCGCACTGTCGGCTTGCGTGTGCCGACCTCAAGTCCGGACGCGATGCGCGTGGAAAACCGTTTGCCGGGAGCGGATGCCAACCCGTATCTGGCCATCGCCGCGAGCTTGTTGTGCGGGTATCTGGGGATGGTTGAGCGCGTCGAGCCGAGCGCTGCGGTGCAAGGTCGGGCCTATGAGCGCCGTAACTTGCGCCTGCCGATCACCATCGAGGACGCGCTGACGCAGATGGAGGAGTGCGACACCGTTTCGCGCTACCTGGGCAGCAAATTCGTTCGCGGTTACGTCGCGGTCAAGCGCGCCGAACACGAGAACTTCAAGCGCGTGATCAGCTCCTGGGAGCGCGAGTTCCTGCTGCTGAGCGTCTGAGATTTGCAGTGCCCGTGAGGGCCTCTTCGCGAGCAAGCCCGCTCCCACAGGGGAGTGCATTTCAAATGTGGGAGCGGGCTTGCTCGCGAAGACGGCCGTCAGAACACCAAAGAAACGCCTGAAAAAACCAACAACTCAAAGAGGTGTCGAATGCGTCTATTGAAATCCATGGTCCCGGTCGCGCTGGCCGTTCTGTTCAGCGCTGTGGCACAGGCTCAGCCACAGGTCAGTGTCTATAACTGGACCGATTACATCGGCGAGACCACCCTCGTCGACTTCCAGGCAAAAACCGGGATCAAAGTGATCTACGACGTGTTCGACTCCAACGAAACCCTGGAGGGCAAACTGCTCGCCGGCCGCACCGGGTATGACGTGGTGGTGCCGTCCAACCACTTCCTCGCCCGCCAGGTGAAGGCCGGTGCGTTCCTCAAACTGGATCGCTCGCAGCTGCCGAACTTCGCCAACCTCGACCCGAAACTGCTGGCGCTGCTGGAGAAGAACGACCCCGAAAACGCGCACTCCGTACCGTACCTGTGGGGCACCAACGGCATTGGCTACAACGTCGACAAGGTCAAGCAAGTACTCGGCATCGATCACATCGATTCCTGGGCGGTGCTGTTCGAACCGGAGAACATCAAGAAGCTCAGCCAGTGCGGCGTGTCGATGATGGACTCGGCCGATGAAGTGTTCCCGGCGATCCTCAACTACATGGGCATGGACCCACGCAGCGAAAACCCGGAAGACTTCAAGAAAGCCGAGGCCAAACTGTTGAGCATCCGGCCGTACATCACGTATTTCCACTCCTCCAAGTACGTCTCGGACCTGGCCAACGGTGACATCTGCGTGGCCTTCGGTTATTCAGGCGACGTGTTCCAGGCCGCGAACCGGGCCAAGGAAGCGAAGAACGGCGTGAACATCGCGTACGCCATTCCCAAAGAAGGCAGCAATTTGTGGTTCGACCTGCTGGCCGTTCCCGCCGACGCCAGCAATCCAAAAGAAGCCCACGCCTTCATCAATTACCTGCTCGACCCGCAAGTGATCGCCAAGGTCAGTGCCTCGGTCGGTTACGCCAACCCGAACCCGGCCGCCAAGCAGTACATGGACGCTGAGCTGGTGAACAATCCTGAGGTTTACCCGCCTCAGGCAGTCCTCGACAAGCTTTACATTTCGACCACCCCGCCCCAGGCGATCATGCGTCTGATGACCCGTTCCTGGAGCAAAGTGAAGTCCAACAAATGAATCAGTACAGCGATGAACACACCCAGTCCTACTACGCCGCGTCGGCCAACGGAATGGCGCCCTACCCTGCACTGACGGCGGACCTTGAAGCCGATGTCTGTGTGATCGGCGGTGGTTTTACCGGCATCAACACGGCGATCGAACTGGCTCAGCGCGGGCTCAAGGTGATCGTGCTGGAGGCCCGGCGGATTGGCTGGGGCGCCAGCGGGCGCAACGGTGGCCAGCTGATTCGCGGTATCGGTCATGACGTCAGTGGTTTCGCCCGGCATATCGGTGACGAAGGCGTGCGTTATCTCGAGCGCGCCGGGATCGAGTCGGTGGCGCTGGTGGGCAACCGCATCCGTGAGCACGGCATCGATTGCGACCTGCGCTGGGGCTTCTGCGAACTGGCCAATACCAAAGCGCAGTTCGCGGCACTCAAGACTGAACAGGAAGGCCTTGCCGAGTCGGGCTATCCCCACGAAACCCGGCTGGTCGGCCCTGAGCAGATCCGTGAACAGGTGGTGAACTCCGGCGTGTATGCCGGTGGTCTGGTGGATAGGGGGTCGGGGCACTTGCACCCGCTCAATCTGGTCCTCGGCGAGGCGCGGCTGGCGCAATCCCTCGGGGTGCAAATCTTCGAGCAGAGCCCGGTGCTGGAATTGATCCATGGCAGCACCGCACAGGTTCGTTGTGCCGGTGGCACGGTGCGCGCCGGCAGTCTGGTGCTGGCCTGCAATGCGCACCTGGAAGAACTCGAACCGCGCTTGAGCGGCAAGGTGCTCCCGGCGGGCAGCTACATCATTGCCACCGAACCCCTGGCGCCGGACGTGGCTGCGCAATTGATCCCGCACAACCTGGCGCTGTGCGACCAGAAAGTCGGCCTGGATTACTACCGGCTCTCGGCGGACCGGCGTTTGCTGTTCGGCGGTGCCTGCCACTATTCGGGACGTGATCCGGCGGACATCACGGCGTATATGCGCCCGCAAATGCTTAAGGTATTCCCGCAATTGGCGAATGTGCGCATCGACTATCAATGGGGCGGCAAGATCGGCATCTCGGCCAATCGCTTCCCGCAAGTCGGACGCTTGAACCAGCATCCGAACGTGTTCTACGCCCAGGGCTATTCCGGCCATGGCCTGAACGTGACCCACTGGTGCGCGAAGTTGTTGGGCGAGGCGATCCATGCCGGGCACAGTCAGGGGTTTGATGTGTTCAGCGCGGTGCCGCACATGACCTTCCCCGGCGGCCCGCTGCTGCGTTCGCCGCTGCTGGCCCTTGGCATGTTCTGGTATCGCCTGCGCGAAATACTGGGATAAAGCCCCAGCACCTACCCTAGATGTAGCAGCTGGCGAAGCCTGCGTTCGGCTGCGCAGCAGTCGTGAAACCGTGCAGCACGGTCCTTCAGGATGCTCGCGCTCAGGTTTTACGACTGCTGCGCAGCCGAACGCAGGCTTCGCCAGCTGCTACATGGATCGCGTCAGGTTATCTGATCGGGCATTTGCCAAAAATGCCCGCCCAGTCCTTCTCTTGTTCAGCCTTTCGATTTGCTCAATCGCGAGGCACTTCTATATTGAGGGAGTGCTCATCACTTTCTGCCTCCTGTCGAGCTTGGCCCATGGCAACGACTGACCAGCTGATCATTTGCGAGCACTGCGACTGCGTGTATGAAAAAGTCACGCTCGCCAAACATCAGAAAACCCTGTGTACGCGCTGCGGCGGCGTGCTTCAGCGCTATAACGGTCTGACGGTGCAACAGCGCCTGGCGTTGAGCTTCACCGCGCTGGTGCTATGGATCTTCACCAACTTCTACCCGGTCATGAGCATCAGCCTCAAAGGCCTGAAAAACAGCGCCACGCTCTGGGATTCGGTATTGGCCCTGAGTCACGGGCCTATCACGTTCATTGCAATGGTGGCGGCGATCGCAATGATCATCGCGCCGATTTTCCAGCTGGTGCTGCTGATCTGGGTCCTGAGCTTCGCCCTCGCGGACCAGCGCTCTCCCGGTTTCAAGTTCTGCATGCGCTGGCTGGAAACCCTGCGGCCCTGGAGCATGTTGGAGGTGTGCCTGCTGGGCGCCATGGTCGCGGTGATCAAGCTCGCCGGGTTGCTGGACGTATTGCCAGGGATCGGTTTGTTTGCCCTGGCAATTCTCAGCCTGATGATGATCCGCATCGCCGGGCGCGACGTCCGTGATCTGTGGGACATCCTATGAACAGACCTCCGGTGGCAAGCGAACTCAACCTGTGCCTGTGTCACAGCTGCGGGCTGGCCTGCGACATGACCCACGAGCCCCATGAATGCGAGCGCTGCGGCGCGCCGCTGCATCGGTACAAAACCAACTCGCTCGCCCGGACCTGGGCCTACATGTTCACCGCCCTGGCGTTTTACGTCCCGGCCAATCTGCTGCCGGTGATGAACACCAAGATGGTCGGCAACGGCGCCGACAGCACGATCATGAGCGGTGTGCTGGAGTTCTGGCAGCACGGCGCCTGGGACATCGCCCTGATCATTTTTATCGCCAGCATCGCGGTACCGGGCATCAAGTTCGTCGCCCTGACGCTGCTGTTGATTACCGTGCAGCGTGGCAGTTTTTGGGCACGCAAGGAACGGTCAACGCTGTACCGTTTCGTCGAGCTCATCGGTTACTGGTCAATGCTCGATGTGATCGTGGTGGCCCTGGTCGCCGCCCTGGTGAAGTTTCAAGCCCTGGCCGATATCGAACCGCGCCCGGGCATTCTATTCTTTGGCCTGGTGGTGGTGTTCACCATGTTGTCGGCGATGAGTTTCGACCCGCGCCTGATCTGGCAAAAAGAGCAGGACAACCCACAAAACGAGGAGGTCATGGATGAAGTCGCAAGCCACTGACGGGCCGCAAGCGCCCGGCCAGGCACCTGTAAAGACCCGTCGTTTCAGCGTTTCGCTGGTATGGATCGTGCCAATCGTCGCGGTGCTGGTGGGGATTTCGCTGGTGGTGCACAGCCTCCTGCAGGAAGGCCCGACCATTACCATTACCTTCAAGACCGGTAGCGGCCTGACCGCCAACAAAACCGAAGTCAAATACCGCAACGTGGTGATCGGGCACGTCACCGATGTTGAACTGAGCAACGACCAGAAAAGCGTCAACGCCACCGTCAAACTGGCCAAACAAGCCGAAAGCTTTACCCGTGAAGACTCGCAGTTCTGGGTGGTGCGCCCGCGAATCGGCGCGGGTGGGGTATCGGGCATCGATACCCTGCTGTCCGGGGACTACATTGGCGCCGATATCGGCCAGTCCAATACCCGATCAAAAAACTTCACCGGCCTGGAGAACCCACCACCGATTACCTATGGCGAGCCGGGCAAGCGCTTCATGCTGCACACCGAAGACCTCGGTTCACTGGACATCGGCTCGCCCATTTACTACCGCAAGATTCCTGTCGGCCAGGTGGTGGCCTATGCGCTGGATGCCGACGGCAAAGGGGTGAACATCGAAGTCTTCATCCACGCGCCCAACGATGCCTACGTCACTAAAAACACCCGGTTCTGGAACGCCAGTGGCATTGACGTGAATGTTGGCGCCAACGGGTTTTCGGTAAAAACCGAGTCGCTGTCCTCCATCCTGGTCGGCGGCATTGCCTTCCGGGCACCGGAATACAGCCCCAACGATGAGCTGGCCGGGGAGGAAAAAACCTTCGAACTGTTCGAAGACCAGCAAACCGCCCTCGCCCCACCCAACGGCAAGGGGCAATACCTGGCGTTGCGCTTCGATCAGGCGTTACGCGGCCTCAAGGTCGGTGCACCGGTGGAATTCCTCGGTGTCGAGTTCGGCAAAGTCGTGGCGGTCAATCTGGATTTCGACGCGAAAAAACGCAGTTTCCCGATCAATGTCGGCATCGTGATCTACCCGCAACGACTCGGCCAGGCCCATATCAAAATGCTCGAGGCCTTGAAGCATGACCCCAACGACGAAGCCGCAGGCGTTCGGCTGATGGGCACCTTCATCGAAAACGGTCTGCGGGCCCAGGCCCGTAGCGGCAATCTGCTGACCGGCCAGCTCTACATTGCCCTCGATTTCTACCCCAAGGCAGACAAAGTCGTGTTCGATCCGAACGCCCGCCCGGTGATGATTCCGACCGTTCCCGGCAGCCTCGAACAGTTGCAGGAAAAACTCGAGGCCATGATCAACAAGATCAACAACCTGCCCGTGGAACGCATCGCCAGCAACCTCGACGGCAACCTCGTCGAACTGCGCAAAGGCCTGACCCAATTCAACGCCAAGACCCTGCCCGGCGTGCAATCCACTCTGGCGGACGTCAGCAAAACCCTGAATTCGGCCAGTTCGACGCTCGCCGAGGATTCACCGCAACGTGAGCAGTTGACCCAGACCCTGGACGAACTCGGACGCATGTCGCGCTCGTTGCGTGAGCTGTCGGATTACCTGGGACGGCATCCGGAATCGCTGATCCGCGGTCGCCCCAACAACGCCGCGCCAATGGATCTGCAAGCGCCACCGCGCAACTGACCACAGGAGCAACACCCATGGCTTTTTCGTACAAGATCACCTTGGTCACTGCGCTGTTGCTGCTCACCGCTTGCCGCAGTGATCCGATTCAATTTCATACGCTGATCCCGACCCAATTGGCGGGTAACTCAAGGGCCGGCGTGGAGGATATCCAGATCGAAAGCCTCAGCGTGCCACCGCAGGTCGACCGTCCGCAGATTGTTGTTCGCCAAGGCAATAGCGGCCTGTCGATCCTGGAAACCCAATGGTGGGCCGCGAGTCTGGTGGATGAGCTGCGCAGCGCGCTGGTGGAGCAACTGGTCAACAGCAACCCCCGGCGCAAAGTGTCGGTACGCCTGGATGTGCAACGTTTCGACTCGATTCCCGGCCAATACGGCTTGATCGACGTTAAATGGCGCCTGCGCGACCTCGGGCAAACCGATGTCTCGCTGGTGACGTGCCGCAGCACGTTGCAGACGCCTTCCGGCCCGTCGATCGACGAGTTGGTGACGGCCCAGCAAAACAACGTCAAGCGCCTGGCCGCGCTGATCAGTAAAGCCGCCAGCGGAGCACAACAAGGCTGCCCATCAACCTGATCCCCTGTGCCGAAACCGTTCGACCCCTGTAGGAGCTGTCGAGCTTGCGAGGCTGAAATCGGCCCCCTGTAGGAGCTGTCGAGCTAGCGAGGCTGCGATCGGCTGCGAAGCAGTCGTGAAATCAGGCAATGCGGTGCGTCAGGAAGACCGCGTGTTCAGGGTTTACGACTGCTTCGCAGCCGATCGCAGCCTCGCAGGCTCGACAGCTCCTACAGGGGCCGATCGCAGCCTCGCAAGCTCGACAGCTCCTACAGGGGCCGAACGCAACTGACAGGCTCGACAGCTCCTACAGGGGTCGAGTGCAAGCTGGATGCATTTGTGATGAAATTTTGACGTTTTTTTCTCAATTCAAGCTCTACATTCGCCGCGCCTCAAACATGCAAATGATTCGTATTGATCTACACTGATCGACGACCCTTCCCGTTGATTCTGTCGAGTCTGCGCGCACGATTCTAAAAAAAGCCAGGAGCTGCCCACGCATGAATTCCCGTACCCCTTCTTTCCTGAAAAAAGCCCTGCTGGTCAGCGCTCTGTTGAGCGCCGGTCACGTGTACGCAGCTGATGCCGTGGGCATTGTGGTCTACAACGCCCAGCATGAAAGCCTGACCAAATCGTGGGCCGAGGGCTTTACCCAGGAAACCGGTATTCCGGTCACGCTACGCAACGGCGACGACACCGAGATGGGCAATCAGATCGTGCAAGAAGGCGCGGCCTCACCGGCTGACGTATTCCTCACCGAAAACTCCCCGGCCATGGTGCTGGTCGACAACGCGGGGCTGTTTGCCCCGGTCGCCCCGACCACTCTGGAACAGGTTGGCGAAGCGTATCGTCCGGCCCATGGCAAATGGGTGGGGATTGCCGCGCGCTCCACGGTGTTTGTCTACAACCCGAGCAAACTGCCTGAAGCCCAATTGCCCAAGTCGCTGATGGACCTCGCCGGCCCGAACTGGAAAGGTCGCTGGGGCGCTTCGCCGGCCGGTGCCGACTTCCAGGCCATCGTCGCCGCGGTGCTGGCACTCAAGGGTGAAGCCGCCACGCTCGAATGGTTGAAAGGCATGAAAACCAACTTTACCGCCTACCGCGGCAACAGCGCCGTGCTCAAGGCGGTCAATGCCGGGCAAGTCGACAGCGGCGTGATTTATCACTATTACAGCTTTGGCGACCAGGCCAAGACCGGTGAAAACAGCAAGAACACCGCCCTGCACTACTTCAAGCACAAAGATCCGGGCGCGTTTGTCAGTGTCTCGGGTGGCGGCGTCCTGGCGTCCAGCAAACACAAGGAACAAGCCCAGGCGTTCCTGAAATGGATCACCGGCAAAGACGGCCAGGCCATCCTCAAGAACGGTAAATCGTTCGAATACGCCGTGGGCAAGAACGCAGAATCCAACCCCAAACTGGTGCCTTTGCAGCAACTCGACGCGCCAACAGTCGATGCCTCAAAGCTCGACAGTAAAAAAGCCGTGGAACTGATGACTCAGGCCGGACTGCTCTAATTGATGCCTGAAACCCTGCCGGCGGGTGTCGCTGAGGCGGTACCCGCGAATTTGCGCCGACGCTCACGCGGTCTCCTTGCGGGCCGTGGTGGCGCGTGGGTGACTGGTTTGTCGGTGCTGGTGTCAATGCTGGCGCTCCTGCCGATTGCCTTCGTCATTGGCGTGTCCTTTGAGACGGGTTGGGCAACCCTGGTGCCGCTGGTATTCCGGCCACGGGTCGGCGAGTTGTTGATCAACACCGTGTTGCTGGTGGTGATCACGATTCCCTTGTGCGTCACCCTCGGCGTGGCGCTGGCCTGGCTGACTGAGCGCACCGATTTGCCCGGGCGGCGTGGGTGGTCGTTGCTGGCGACCGCGCCACTGGCGGTGCCGGCCTTCGTCCACAGCTATGCCTGGGTCAGTCTGGTGCCACCGATCCATGGGTTGTTCGCCGGGGTGCTGGTCTCGGTCATCGCCTACTTCCCGTTCCTGTACTTGCCGGTGGCGGCAACCCTGCGCCGGCTCGATCCGGCGATAGAAGACGTCGCCGAATCCCTGGGCCTCAAACCCTGGGCGGTATTTTTCCGCGTGGTGCTGCCGCAATTGCGCCTCCCGATCTGCGGCGGCGCCTTGCTGGTGGGCCTGCACCTGCTGGCGGAATACGGGCTGTACGCGATGATCCGCTTCGACACCTTCACCACGGCGATCTTCGATCAGTTCAAATCCACCTTCAACGGGCCTGCGGCCAACATGCTCGCCGGTGTGCTCGCCCTGTGCTGCCTGGTGATGCTGACGCTTGAGTCGGCGGCTCGCGGCAACGCGCGTTACGCCCGGCTCGGCTCCGGCAGTGCCCGGGACCAACGGGTCGTGCACCTCAAGACCAGGGCAACCGCCCTGGCGCTGGCCTTGCAAATCGTCACCTGCGCACTGGCGCTGGGTGTGCCGCTGATTACCCTGGGCAAGTGGCTGATCGCCGGTGGCACGCAAGTCTGGGAGCTGAGCGAACTGTTGCCGGCCCTGCAACAGACCCTGCAGTTCGGTGCCGCAGGCGCCGTGCTCACCACCTGCGCGGCCATCCCGATTGCCTGGCTGTCGATTCGCTCGCCGGGCCGTCTGCAACGGCTGCTGGAACGCTGCAACTACATCACCAGTTCGTTGCCGGGAATTGTCGTGGCCCTGGCCTTGGTGACGATCACCATCCATTTTGCCCGGCCGATTTACCAGACCACGGTCACGGTGCTGCTGGCGTACCTGCTGATGTTCTTGCCCCGCGCCCTGGTCAGTTTGCGGGCCGGTATTGCCCAGGCACCGGTGGAACTGGAAAACATCGCCCGCAGCCTCGGCCGCTCCCCTGTTCGGGCGTTGTGGCTGATCACCCTGCGCCTGGCCGCGCCCGGTGCCGCCGCAGGCGCCGCATTGGTGTTTCTGGCGATCACCAATGAATTGACCGCCACTTTGCTGCTCGCGCCAAACGGCACGCGGACCCTGGCCACCGGGTTCTGGGCCCTGACCAGCGAAATCGATTACGCCGCCGCGGCGCCTTATGCCCTGCTGATGATTTTGCTGTCGCTTCCGTTGACCGGAATTCTCTACCACCAATCCAAACGAACGGCTGGCCGATGAACACACTCGAACTGCACTCGATCTACAAGGCCTACGGTTCCCAACGGGCCCTGGAAAACATCAGCCTGTCGGTGCCCACCGGCAGCCGCACGGTGATCGTCGGCCCTTCGGGTTCCGGCAAAACCACCTTGCTGCGGATGATCGCCGGCTTCGAATTCCCGGACTCCGGTCGCCTGACGCTCAACGGTCAGACACTGGTCGACAGCACCCACGAAGTGCCGGCGCATCAGCGCTTGATTGGCTACGTGCCCCAGGACGGCGCCCTCTTCCCGCACATGACCGTGGCCGCCAATATTGGCTTTGGACTGTCGACCAAGGGCCTGGAAAAACAGGAGCGGATCGCTGAGCTGATGGACAGCGTGGCGCTGGATTCGAACATGGCCGAGCGTTGGCCCCACGAACTGTCTGGCGGCCAACAACAGCGCGTGGCGCTGGCGCGAGCCTTGGCGCAACAACCGCGATTGATGCTGCTGGACGAACCGTTTTCGGCACTCGATACCGGCCTGCGCGCCGCCATGCGCAAACTGGTCGCGCGGCTGCTGGCTGACGCGGGCGTCACCACCATTCTGGTCACCCATGACCAGAGTGAAGCGTTGTCGTTCGCCGATCAGCTGGCGGTGATGCGCCAGGGCCGGCTGGTGCAATCAGGCCATCCGCTGGACCTGTACCGCTATCCCGATGATGAGCAAACCGCACTGTTCCTCGGTGAAGCCGTGGTCATGCCCGCCAGAATCGAAGCGGGCTGGGCGCATTGCGACCTGGGGCGGATACCGGTCAACAACCACCGCAACAATCGTTCAGCGCAAATCATGCTGCGACCCGAGCAACTTCAGGTGTGCAGTCCGATCACCGGCGAAGCCCATTCACAAGGCTGCAAAGGCGTGGTGACGGACCGCGATTTCGGCGGCAATACCTGCACGTTGACCGTGGAACTGCAGTCGTTGGTCAACGAAGACCAACCCGGCCGCTCGCTACTGGTGCGCAGCTCCGGCATGCACGCGCCACCGGCGGGTAGTGCGGTGCATGTCTCGACCATCGGCCATGCCCATGTCCTCAGCGAAACCTGACGCCGTGCGTCACAGATCGAAGCGATCAACCGCCCGCCGCCGCTCGTTGTCATCGCGCACATCGTAGTTGGCGGTTGTCTGGATATTGCTGTGATGCGCGAGTTTTTGCGCGATCGACAAGTCGTGCTCTTCGATCACTCGGGTAATGAATGAACGCCGGAAATCATGCGGCATGATTTTCACCCCGACCTGCGCGCCGCGTTGCCGGGCGATGTAATAGATCGCATGTTTGGTAATGCGCTCGCGGGTGATGTGGCTGCCCCGGCGAATGCGGTTGAACAGGAACGTATCGTCCGTTTCACCCTCTTTCAACTGCGAGCGCCGCAGTTCCAGCCAGTCATTCAGCTTGGCGAACGCCCAGGCTGGCGCGTACTTGATCAGTTGCTTGTTGCCTTTGGCGGTGACCCGAAGGCTGCGCTCGGCGAAATCGAGCTGGTTGAGGTCGAGGTTCACCGACTCCGATTTGCGCATCCCCGAGCCATACAAAATCCCGATGATCGCCGCGTCCCGCAAGCCTTGTGGCCTTGGGTCGGCGGCGCAGACCGCCATCAATTCCTGGATCAGCGTGCGCCGCAGGTTGCGCCCCTGGGATAACCGCGTACCGGCAATGCCCTTGACCGAGCGCATTTTCAACAAGTGTTCCTGACTGATCAGGCTCATGCGCCATGCCTCGTTCATCACCCCGCGCACCGCGTTGACGTACAGCGAAGAGGTGTTCGGTGCGTAACCGTCGGTGCGCAAGGTCGCCACTAACGCAATCACGTTGTCGGGCTGAAGTTCATGCCACGGGATTTCCTCGATGTTCATGTCTTCGAAGCCCAGACGGTCGGCGGCATCCTGCAAAACATAGCGCATGGTGAGTTGACTGGATGGCGCAAGGCGCGCCAGGTACACGGTCAACGGATTGGTCTTTAGCGTACTTGAATCAGCAATAGGTAAGTCAATCAAACGAAACGGCCTTGAGTAAAAACAATTCAATAAAACAAATAAGGATTGAAACATCTTTCATATAAGGAGGAACACTTCTGTAGGACTTTTCCACTAAAAACCGCGATGAACGGCAGTAGTCTGAACAGTGGCTTAATAGCTTTCAGATAAACGATCCGCCGACCGGTTTTTCATGTTTCTTTCACAAAAACGGGCATAACCTTATTGCGTCCTGAGCTACCGAACGCTGACCCAAACTGCCGGCTCAGTCGTTGAATGTCAATTGATGCGGTTTATCACCACTCTGTTTCAACTTATTGATGCAGCTTTCGTTTTAGCGTCTACGCTGTCATTGGATCCAACGGTTCCGCACTGAACGTCATTGATCTTTCAGCCCCGAGGTACGCATGAGTCAGGCTTTTCTCCCCTTCTCCCGCCCCACTATCGGCGATGAAGAAATGGCTGCCGTAGAGCAAGTTTTGCGCTCTGGCTGGATCACTACCGGGCCGAAAAACCAGGAACTGGAAGAGCAATTCGCCAACTACGTCGGGTGTCGTCATGCCGTGGCATTGTCCTCGGCCACTGGCGGCATGCACATCACGTTACTGGCCATGGGCATCGGTCCGGGCGATGAAGTGATTACACCGTCGCAGACCTGGGTCTCCACCGCCAATATGATCTGCCTGTTGGGCGCGACGCCGGTGTTTGTCGACGTCGACCGCGACACCTTGATGAGTGATCTGTCGAGCATCGAAGCGGCGATCACTCCCCGCACCAAAGCAATCATCCCCGTGCATTACGCCGGCGCGGCGTTCGATCTCGATCCGCTCTATGCGCTGGCTGACAAACACGGTATTGCCGTCATCGAAGACGCCGCGCACGCGGCAGGCACTTTCTACAAGGGGCGCCACGTCGGCGCGAAAGGCGCGGCCATTTTCTCGTTCCACGCGATCAAGAACATGACCTGCGCCGAAGGCGCGATGTTCGTCAGCGATGACGAAGCCCTGGCCGCGCGGGTGCGCATGCTCAAGTTTCATGGCCTCGGCGTCGATGCCTACGACCGCCTGACCCACGGCCGTAAACCCCAGGCCCAGGTCATGGAGCCCGGCTTCAAGTACAACCTGGCCGACATCAATGCCGCCATCGCCCTGGTGCAGCTCAAGCGTCTGGACGAGATCAACGCCAAGCGCACGGAACTGGCCCGCGCCTACCTGCAACGCTTCGAAGGCTCAAAGGTGCAACCGCTGGCGATTCCGACGTACCCGCAGCAGCACGCCTGGCACCTGTTCATCCTGCGCATCGATCCCGAGCGCTGCGGGCTGGATCGCGAAGCGTTCATGAAAGCCCTGCAGGAGCAGAACATAGGCACCGGCATTCACTTCATCGCCACGCACTTGCACACCTACTACCGCCAACGTTTCCCCCACGTTCACCTGCCCAACACCGAATGGAATTCGGCGCGGCTGTGTTCGATCCCGTTGTTCCCCGACATGACCGTCGATGACGTCGATCGTGTCGTCGGCGCCATTGAAAACATTATGGACAGAAGCCTGTGAAACCTTATCCGATCCGTTGCGTGTCGATTGTCATCCCGGTCTACAACGAGCAAGACAGCCTGCCCGAGTTGCTCAGGCGGACCGAAGCGGCGTGCCGGCAGCTGCACCATGACTACGAAATCGTGCTGGTCGATGACGGCAGTCGCGACGACTCCGCGCACATTCTCGAAGAAGCCGCCAGGCGTGAGTGCAGCCCGGTGGTGGCGGTCATTCTGAACCGCAATTACGGCCAGCATGCGGCGATCATGGCGGGGTTTGAGCAGTGCAAAGGCGACGTGGTGATCACCCTCGACGCCGACCTGCAAAACCCTCCGGAAGAAATTCCCCGGCTGGTGGCCCAGGCCGAACTCGGCTATGACGTGGTCGCCACGGTTCGCAACAACCGTCAGGACTCGGCCTTGCGCCGTTGGCCGTCGAAGCTGATCAACCTCGCGGTGCAGCGTTCCACCGGCGTCGCGATGAGCGACTACGGCTGCATGCTGCGGGCCTACCGCCGAAGCATTGTCGACGCCATGCTCGCCTGCCGCGAACGCAGCACGTTCATCCCGATCCTGGCCAACAGCTTCGCCCGGCACACCACGGAAATCTTGGTGACCCACGCCGAGCGCGAACACGGCGAATCGAAGTACAGCCCGATGCGCCTGGTCAATTTGATGTTCGACCTGATCACCTGCATGACCACCACACCCCTGCGGCTGCTGAGCATTGTCGGCTTCGCCATGGCCGGTCTGGGCGTGCTGTTCGCCATTGCCTTGATCGTCTTGCGCCTGGCCTTCGGTGCCAGTTGGGCCGGTGGCGGTACGTTTGTGCTGTTCGCCGTGCTGTTCGTGTTTACCGGTGGCCAGTTCATTGGCATGGGTCTGCTGGGCGAATACCTGGGCCGCATGTACAGCGACGTGCGCGCCCGTCCCCGGTTCTTTATCGAGAAAGTCCTGCGTGGCCAACCCGCCATGCCGGCCCCTGTTGTCACCGTTGACGGCCTCACTTCCACTTCTTCAGATCAGGTTCTCTCATGAGTGCAAAAGCTGTTGTCTTCGCCTATCACGATATTGGCTGTGCCGGCATCGAAGCCTTGCTCAGTTCCGGTTATGACATTGCCGCGGTCTTCACCCACGCCGATGATCCGAAGGAGAACGCGTTCTACGGCTCCGTTGCGCAATTGTGTGCCAGCAAAGGTATCGCGGTGCATGCCCCCGAAGATGCCAACCACCCGTTGTGGATCGAGCGCATCAGCAAGCTCAACCCGGATTACCTGTTCTCGTTCTACTACCGTAACCTGTTGAGCGAGCCGCTGCTGGCCACCGCCCGTAAAGGCGCATTCAACCTGCACGGTTCATTGTTGCCGCGCTACCGGGGTCGCGCGCCGGCCAACTGGGTGCTGGTCAATGGCGAAACCGAAACCGGCGTCACCCTGCATCGCATGATCAAGCGTGCCGATGCCGGCGCCATCCTCGCCCAGCAAAAAGTTGCCATCAACCGCAGCGACAGCGCATTGACCCTGCACCGCAAATTGCGCGTAGCGGCCACCGACCTGCTGCGCGACACCTTGCCCGCGTTGCTGGCCGGTCAAGTCAGTGAAACGCCTCAAGACGAGTCCAAAGCCACGGTATTTGGTCGCCGCACCGCCGCGGACGGCAAACTGCTATGGCAACGTCCGGCCGAAGAACTGTTCAACCTGGTTCGCGCCGTGACCCAACCTTACCCGGGCGCATTCTGCGCGGTGGGCGAACACAAGCTGATCGTCTGGAGCGCCGAAGTCGCCCAGGGCAACGAAGGCCAGGCGCCGGGCCGGGTGATCAGTGTCGACCCGCTGCGTATCGCCTGCGGCAAGGATTCCCTGGTGATCAACGCGGGCCAGCGCAACGACAACGGCTTGTACCTCAGCGGCCCGCAACTGGCCAACGAGCTGGGGCTGGTCGACGGCTCCGTGTTGCGTGGCGCCGAGTCCGGGCGCGCGCCGCGTCGCACCCGTGTGCTGATCCTCGGCGTCAACGGCTTCATCGGCAATCACTTGTCCGAGCGCCTGCTACGTGACGACCGATACGAAGTGTATGGCCTCGACATCGGCTCCGACGCCATCGAGCGCCTGCGCAGCCACGCGCATTTCCACTTCGTCGAAGGCGACATCAGCATCCACTCCGAGTGGATCGAGTACCACATCAAGAAGTGCGACGTGATCCTGCCGCTGGTCGCGATTGCCACGCCAATCGAGTACACCCGCAACCCGCTGCGCGTCTTCGAACTGGACTTCGAAGAGAACCTGAAACTGGTGCGCTACTGCGTCAAATACAACAAGCGCGTGATCTTCCCGTCGACCTCGGAAGTCTATGGCATGTGCCAGGACAACAACTTCAACGAAGACACCTCCAACCTCGTCGTCGGTCCGATCAACAAGCAACGCTGGATCTACTCGATCTCCAAGCAACTGCTCGACCGGGTGATCTGGGCCTACGGTCAGAAAGGCCTGAACTTCACCTTGTTCCGCCCCTTCAACTGGATGGGCCCACGCCTCGACCGCCTGGACTCGGCCCGTATCGGCAGCTCCCGGGCGATTACCCAGCTGATCCTCAACCTGGTCGAAGGTACGCCGATCCGCCTGTTCGACGGCGGTGAGCAAAAACGCTGCTTCACTGACATCGCCGACGGCGTCGAAGCGCTGGCACGGATCATCGACAACGACAATGACGCCTGCAATGGCCAGATAATCAACATTGGCAACCCGGAGAACGAAGCCAGCATTCGCCAGTTGGGCGAAGAGCTGCTGCGCCAGTTCGAAGCGCATCCGCTGCGCGACAACTTCCCGCCGTTCGCCGGGTTCCGTGATGTCGAAAGCAAAGCGTTCTATGGCACCGGTTACCAGGACGTGTCCCACCGCAAACCGAGCATCGCCAACGCCAAGCGCCTGCTGGACTGGACGCCAACCGTGGAAATGAGTGAAACCATCGGCAACACGCTGGACTTCTTCTTGCGCGAGGCCATGCTCGAAATCGCGGACAAACCTTGATGCAGGCAGGTCTTCGAATCGATGTCGATACCTACCGAGGCACCCGTGAGGGGGTGCCGCGGCTGCTGGAAATCCTCGATGAAGCGCAGGTCAAGGCGACGTTTTTCTTCAGTGTCGGGCCGGACAACATGGGGCGCCATTTGTGGCGCCTTATTCGTCCGCAATTCCTCTGGAAAATGCTCCGTTCCAACGCCGCCGGCCTGTACGGCTGGGACATCTTGCTGGCCGGCACCGCGTGGCCGGGCAAACCGATTGGCCGTGACCTCGGGCACTTGATGCGCCAAGCCCGGGATGCCGGGCATGAAGTCGGCCTGCATGCCTGGGATCACCATGGCTGGCAGGCCAATGCCGGGCGCTGGAGCGACGCGCAACTGATCGAGCAGATCCGCCAGGGCGTCGACACGCTCAGCGACATTCTCGGGCAAAAAGTCGAGTGTTCGGCCGCCGCCGGTTGGCGCGCGGACGAGCGTGTGATCGAGGCCAAGCAGGCGTTCGGCTTTCGCTACAACAGTGATTGCCGCGGCCGAAACCTGTTCCAGCCGACCTTGGCCGAGGGTGGTTTGGGCTCGCCGCAGATTCCGGTGGACCTGCCGACCTTCGATGAAGTGGTCGGCTCGACGGTGGCCGCCAAGGACTTCAACGCGTTCATTCTCGAGCGCTTCAGCGCCGAACAACTCAACGTCTACACGATCCATGCCGAAGTAGAAGGGATTCTGATGGCCAACGATTTTCGTCAACTGCTGGCCGGTGCGCGTCAGCAAGGTATCTGTTTTCAACCCTTGGGCAATCTGCTGCCTGAGGCACCCGGCAACTTGCCGACCGGTCGTGTCGTGCGCGGCACGCTCGAAGGCCGTGAAGGCTGGCTGGGGGTGCAAGGCGCATGAGCAAACCCTGGACATTACCGTTGTTGCTGGGGATTTTTCTGATCGCGTACCTGCTGCCACTCGGCAGTCATGGCTTATGGATTCCCGACGAAACCCGCTACGCCCAGATCAGCCAGGACATGCTCCTGAGCGGCAACTGGGTGTCGCCGCATTTCATGAGTTTGCGTTATTTCGAAAAACCGGCGGCCGGCTACTGGATGATCGCCGCCAGCCAGGCGCTGTTTGGCCAGAACCTGTTCGGCGTGCGGTTTGCCTCAGCCCTGAGTACCGGGCTGAGTGTGTTGCTGTGTTACCTCATCGCTCGGCGGATGTGGAACGATCCGCGCAAGAGTTTTGCCTGCGCGCTGCTGTACATGAGTCTCACCGTCATCGCCGGCGCGGCGGGTTACGCCAACCTCGATCCGCAATTCACTTTCTGGGTCAACCTGAGTCTGGTGGCCTTGTGGTTTGCGCTGGACAGCGCCAGCCGTGGCCAGCGGTTGATCGGTTGGGCGGGATTGGGCTTCGCCTGTGGCATGGGATTCCTGACCAAGGGATTCCTCGCCTGGCTGCTGCCAGTGCTGATCGCCCTGCCCTGGATGCTCTGGCAAAAACGCTGGCGTGAGCTGCTGGTCTACGGGCCGCTGGCGATTGTCGTGGCCATTGCCGTCAGCTTGCCGTGGGCCTTGGCAGTGCATGCGCAGGAGCCCGATTACTGGCGTTTCTTCTTCTGGCACGAACACATCCGCCGCTTCGCCGGGGACGATGCGCAGCACGAAGCGCCGTGGTGGTACTACTTGCCGTTGCTGGTGGCGTTCAGTCTGCCGTGGGTGGCGTTGTTGCCACCGGCGCTCAAGCAAGCGTGGCAAACGCGTCGTCAGGCGAATATCGCTTTCCTGTTGTTGTGGTTGTTGATGCCGCTGCTGTTTTTCAGCCTCAGCAACGGCAAATTGCCGAGCTACATCCTGCCGTGCCTGTTGCCCCTGGCGTTGTTGCTGGGCCATGCCCTGGCGGACCGTTTGCAGCGCGAGCAAGGCCGGGCATTGGGCATCAATGGCTTGCTCAATCTGGTTCTGGGTTTGCTCGTCCTTCTCACCCTGGTCTACCTGCAACTGAAAAAACCGCTCTACAACCATGAACTGCATAACTTGGTGCTGGTGTTCATCGGCCTGATCGGCTGGATCATGGCCAGTCTGCTGCAAGCGTTCAGGCCACTGCAATGTTGGGCCGCACCGGCCTTCGGCAGTCTGTTGCTGATCGGCTTGCTGCCGGCCGGGCTGCCTGATTCGGTGGTTGCCAACAAAATGCCCGACCAGTTCATCCTCGAACACGCAGAGGAACTGGGCCAGTCCGGCCAGCTACTGAGCAACGACCTGGGCGCTGCCTCGGCCCTGGCCTGGCGCCTGAAACGCCCGAACGTGGCGTTGTACAACACGATAGGCGAACTGAAATATGGCCTGGCCTATCCTGACGGCGTGCAGCAGCGAGTCGACCCCAAACAGGTGCAACAGTGGATGCGCGAAGCCCGTCGCAACGGTTCCGTCGGCGTGCTGATGCGGGTCAAGGGGGAGGACGAACTGCGCGAAGTCGAACGGCTGCCAAAGGATGGCAAGCGCTATGAACAAGGCAATCTCGTGATTTTGATTTTTCCGCAGGCCGAATCATGAGCCTGCTACTGCTATTGACCGCCTGCCTGCTGACCTGCCTGGGTCAGATCGCCCAGAAGTACGCCGTGGAAAGCTGGCGTGGCCAGGCTTCGGGCTGGGGCGAAAAACTGCGTTCGCCGTGGTTGTGGCTGGCACTCGCCTCCCTGGGGCTGGGTTTGCTGGTGTGGCTGCTGGTGTTGCAGCGCCTCGAAGTCGGCATTGCCTACCCGATGCTGAGCCTGAATTTCGTACTGATTACCCTGGTCGCCCGTTTCGTTTTCCACGAAGCCATCGACCGGCGTCACTGGCTGGGCGTGGCACTGGTGATCGGCGGCGTGGCGCTGCTGGGGCAACAGGCATGAACCTGCGTCGCGGATTCACCTTTGCCCTGGGCAGCGTGTTGCTGGTCAGCGCTGCGCAGTTGGCCATGCGCTGGAGCATGAGCCGCCTGCCGACGCCGGAACACTGGCTCAGCGCGCCGATTGATTTGTCTGCCGTCGCCGTGGTGCTGGCCGCCGTCCTCGCCTATGCCCTGTCGATGCTTTGCTGGCTGCTCGCCCTGCGGGATGTGCCACTGGGCCGGGCGTATTCGCTGTTGAGCATCAGCTATGCGCTGGTGTACCTGCTGGCCGCCAGCCTGCCGCTGTTCAACGAAGCGTTCAGCCTTTCCAAAAGCCTTGGCGTGGCCCTGGTCATCCTCGGCGTCATCACCATTAACTCTCGACCTGCTCGCGCGCCCGAACTCAGGAGTGCCTCATGAAAATCAGTGTATTTGGTAGCGGTTACGTTGGCCTGGTGCAGGCCGCTGTCCTGGCTGAAGTCGGCCACGACGTGGTCTGCATGGACATTGACGAGAAAAAAGTCGAGTTGCTGCAACAAGGCCACGTGAGCATTTTCGAACCGGGGCTGGCCAGCCTGGTGCGCGAAAGCCTGGAAGCCAAGCGGCTGCAATTCACCACCGACGAGAAGCTCGCGGTGCAGCACGGGCAAGTTCTGTTCATCGCCGTGGGAACCCCGTCCCGGGACGACGGCTCGGCCGACTTGCGCTACGTGCTGTCGGTGGGCGAAGCCGTCGCCCGGCATCGTGAACAACCGGTGATTCTGGTGGAGAAATCCACCGTGCCCGTGGGCACCGGCGACACCTTGCGCGCGCACATCGACAAGTGTCTGATCAAGGTTGGCCGGCTGTTGCAGTTCGATATCGTCTCCAACCCGGAGTTTTTGAAAGAAGGCTCCGCAGTGGCCGATTGCCGACGTCCGGACCGAATCATCATTGGCTGTGAAAGCGATGAGGTGCGTGAGGTGATGCGCGAACTCTATGGGCCCTTCAACCGCAACCATGACCGGATCATGTTCATGGACCTGCGCAGCGCCGAGCTGACCAAATACGCTGCCAACTGCATGCTGGCGACCAAGATCAGCTTCATCAACCAGATCGCCGAACTGGCCGAACACCTGGGGGCCGACATCGAATCGGTGCGCCTGGGCATCGGTGCCGACTCGCGCATTGGTTACCACTTCATCTATCCGGGCTGCGGGTATGGCGGCTCGTGTTTCCCCAAGGACATGCGCGCGCTGATCCACAGTGCCGAAGAGGCCCACTGTTCGAGCGATCTGCTGCAAGCGGTGGAAGCCATTAACCAGCGGCAAAAACACAAACTGTTCGAGCGCATCAACGCGTTCTACAAGGGCGATTTGCGCGGCAGGACGTTTGCCCTGTGGGGCCTGGCGTTCAAACCGAACACTGACGACATGCGCGATGCGCCGAGCCGGGTGTTGCTGGAATCGCTGTGGGCGACCGGGGCCAATGTGCGGGCGTTCGACCCGGAGGCCATGCAGGAAACCCAGCATTTGTACCCGGACGAATCGAAACTGATGCTCATGGGCACCCCGGAATCGGTCCTGGCGGGCGCCGATGCGCTGATCATCTGCACCGAGTGGCAGCAGTTCAAGGCACCTGATTTCGACCTGATCCGCCAACGGCTCGCTGCCCCGGTGATTTTTGACGGGCGTAACCTGTACGACGCCGAACGCCTGGCGCGCAGCGGCTTCATGTACTTCCCAATGGGCCGGGGCGAGTCGCGCAAGTTGCCGATTCCGCATCAGCAGTGGCCTGTTGCATCCGTGGTCGCCTAGGTCATCGGCATGTCCCCCCTTATCCGCCGGCAGTCCCTGGGGCTTGGGCTGCTGGCACTGTTGCTGTTCAGCGCCGGGGTGTACCAGCAGGCGCCGATCGGTTTCGATTCGCGGTTTGTGCTGTTCGCCCAGGAGATGCTGCGCCACGGACCGTCGGTGTTCCCGACCACGTATGGCCAGCCTTACGCCGATTACTCGGCGCTTTCGACGCTGTTCATCTGGTGGTTGTCTTTGCCGTTCGGGCAGGTCAACAGCCTGAGTGCCTGGTTGCCGAGTGCGATCGCCGGGGCGGTGATCGTGACGTTGATGTACCGGTTGCTGGCGCCCTACTCCCAGCGCTGGGCCTTACTGAGCATCGCCCTGATGCTGATGACCAACACCTTTGTCACCGAAACCCGTGCCGTGTCCCAGGACCTGATGCTCGCGGCGGTGGCTTTTTCGGTGTTTTACCTCGGTTATGCCGCCGATCATTTCGAGGCGAAACGCCGCTGGCTGCTGGTTTTCACGCTGTTGCTGCTGGGCTTCGGTGTTCGCGGGCCGATTGGCCTGGTGATCCCCACCGGCATGTTGTGCAGCTACTTCGTGCTTAATCGGCAATGGCAGCGCTTGTTCGGTTTTGGCCTGACAGCCGCTGTGCTACTGGCCGTGTGCGTCGGCGTGCTGTTGTGGCTGGCCGAAACCATTGGCGGCCCGGCCTTCATGCAGGACGTGGTGCGCATGCAAGTCATGGGGCGCCTGGACGGCAGCGAAGGCGTCAGTGGTTCGCTGTATTACTTCACCAGCTCGGTGGGCAACTATGCGCTGGCTTATCCGTTGGCGCTGCTGGTGTTGGCGGCGGTGTGGCTGACGAATCCACGCCAAAGCGGACCGGCGCTGCGCCTGTTGCAATACTGCACGGCAGCGGCGTTGATTGTGATGGTCGGCTTATCGATTCCCCAGGCGAAAAAGGCCCGCTATCTGCTGCCGATGTTGCCCATGGTGGCGATTATTGCGGCGTATCCGTTTCAGGTGGTGCAGGGTCGGGTGTTTGTGTGGTTGCGCGGGTTGATGCAGGGGCTTTGGTTGTTGATACCGGGGCTGTTGATCGTTGTATTGCTGGTCGCTCAGCGGCGTATGCCCGATCAACTGGTCAACGTTACGGTGACGTTGCTGCTGCTCGGCGTGCTGCAACTGATCGGGGTGCTGGTTCTTTTCAGATCGCGCTGGCGGGAAGAGACGCTGGCCGTTTGCACGATCCTGGCGCTGTGGTCGTTTTACATCCTGGTATTCGAACCGGTCGAACGTCGGCTCTACGACACGCAAACCTTCAGCCGTGCGGCCTTCGCGATGGTTCAGAAAGACCCGGCGCCGCTGGTGATGCACGTCATGGGCAAGGATGCCAAGGCCATCAAGTTCATGGTCAATATCGAGCAGGACTTGCAGCCGGTGTTCACCGAATCCACCCAAGAACTGGAAAACCTTCAGGGGCCGGCGTGGTTGATGATGGACCAGAGCGATTACAGGGCTTTGAAAGACACTCCTCTGGGCAACTTGCAACCGGTGTTGAGCGGGCGTTTTGATAAGAATGATTTTGTGTTGCTGCACCTTAATCCCATGTAGCAGCTGTCGAGGCTGCGTTCGGCGACGAAGTGGTCGTGAGTTGGGGCCTTTGGTGGGGTGCATATCCGTTTTTTGGGTCGTGGCTTATATCGGTTTCGCCCTTACGGCGAGTCACTTGGAAAAGCCCCAAGTAACCAAGGGCTCTTGCCCCTGTCGTTCGGTGCCTCGCTAAGGCTCGGCATGCCCTCGCTCCGGTCCTGCTCCGTGGGCCCGCCGCCATCGGCCATCCATGGCCGGGGGCGGCTAACCCGGCATCCCTGCCGGGTTACCCACTGCGCAGAACCTCCACTCGGCCTCTCGAGAGGGCGGTGCATCAAAATCAAAAGCACGGCGGCCTGCAGGCCGGCCTGATTTCAAGGCAATGCATCCCCCCTGTAGGAGCGAGCTTGCTCGCGAAAAACGTCAACGATGACGCGTTTTAACCGGATAAATGCGGTGCCTGTGGGTCCATCGCGAGCAAGCTCGCTCCTACAGGGATGCGGTGATTTCGGACGCTACGTTCGCTTTTGATCTTGCCGTTGCTTCGGCTTTTGATCTTGATCTGTTGCCCCTTTCCCAGAGGCCGAACGCAGGCGTTGCGCAGGGGGCAACCCGGCATGGATGCCGGGTTAGCCGCCCCCGGCCAGGGATGGCCGATGGCGGCGGGCCCCCGGAGCAATGCCGGAGTGAGGGCATGCCGAGCCTTAGCGAGGCACCGAATGGAGGGGCAAAGCCTTTTGCTTACTTTTCGGCGTCTGGAAAAGTGAGTCGCTGTAAGAGCGAAACCATAAGCAGCCGTTACCGCAGGAATGGATATGCCCCCGATTCAATCCTTCGCCAACCTGTCACAACACTATGCGTATACGGAGCGGTATGTAGCCTGCGTCCAACTGCGCAGCACTCGTAAGTTATCCAGTGCAAAAAGTTAATGTAAGTCGCAAAGGAGTACTTCGATTCAGATCACGTTCTCAACGCCGCCAAAAATCACAGCGGCACCTTCAAATCCACCCCCAACGCCTGGGCAAACGCCTTGACCAGCGGACTGCGCACAGTGTTATGCCGCAGGATCAGATTGAACGGCGTAACGATGCTGATCAGGTCCGGACGCACCGCCCGAAACTGCCCCTGAGCAACCATCGCCGCCGCATAATGCTGAGGCAGGAAACCCACGAAACGGCCAGTCTTGATCAATAGCGCCACAGCTTCCACCTGGGTCGCCGAGGCAGAAAAACTGTCGTAGTGGGCAAAGTTCAGCTTGTCGCGGTGGATCGCATAACGGTGGTTGATGCACTCATAATCCTTGAGCACATCGCTGCCCATTTCAGCGTCCGCCATCGAGAACAACGGATGACCGACCGCGCAATAAACCTCCGAGCGTTCCTCATACAACGCGTAGTAATCAAACTCTTCTCTTTTTTGATAAACCGGCACGATCCCCGCGACTAACCGCCCCTCTACCACGCCTCTTTCCACCTCATCCAGTTGCGACGCCTGAAGTTGAAACCTTACTTTCGGTGATTCTTCATTGATGCGTCTAAGCGCAGCAACTAACGGTGAATTAACATCCGAAATCGTATTATCAATCACGCCTACGCCAAGGTCGCCGATGAGTTCATTCTGTGCCGAACTAAGACGATCACGAAAGTTGTCGACCGAGGCAAACAAGTCGATGGACGCCTGATACACCAGGCTGCCTTCTTCAGTCAGGTGAAAACCCTCCCGGCCTCGGGTGCACAAGCGCATGCCGATGCGAATCTCAAGGTCGGAAATCTGTTTGCTGATAGCCGCCAGCCCCACATTCAGCTCGTTTTGGGCCGCACTGAAGCCGCCGGCCTCGACCACCGCCTTGAACACTTTGAGCAGTTTGAAGTCCAGGCCGCTGAGGGCCAGCGGTGCTCGATGTGACGTTTTCGGTGGCGGGTTTCCGGAATTGGAAAGTGGGGTTTCCATAATGCTTATTTACCTCTGGCGCCCTATTCAACACTCTGTGCTCAACAACAAAAACATAGCTGGCCAATAATAATGAACACAGAAAACCAGGCTTGGCAACCGCTAATAAATTCCGCACATCGGTGCCAACTCACTGATTTCGAACTACTAAAAGCTGACACTTCGATCAGCTCTCGCCCTTTCGCAACTGCCCTCTTGAAAACTGCTCTGACCTAACCACGCCCCCACGATTTACGGCGCGTTTTCAGGTCCGGCACATCGACTTCTGTTCGCTCTACCGACGAGGAAAATAACAATGTCTCAAACCACCGACCGTCTCTGGGGTGCTCGCTTCAAAAGCGGCCCGTCCGAAGCCCTGGCGGCCCTGTCCCGTTGCCCTGAGCGCTACTTCCGCCTCACCCCGTACGACCTCGCCGGCTCCAAGGCTCATGCCCGTGAACTGCAGCGCGCCGGGCTGCTGGACGAGCAAGAAACCCAGACCATGCTCGACGCCCTTGAGCGTATCGGTGACGACTTCCGCGCCGGCAGCATCGCACCGACCCTCGACGACGAAGATGTCCACACCTTCATCGAACGCCTGCTGACCGAACGCCTTGGCGCCCTCGGCGGCAAGCTGCGCGCCGGCCGTTCCCGTAACGACCAGACCGCCAACGACTTGCGTCTGTTCCTGCGTGATCACGTGCGCACCCTGGCCGTTGAAGTGCTGGCCTTGCAGCAAGCGCTGGCGGATCAAGCCGAGCAACACATCGAGAGCATCTGCCCGGGCTTCACTCACCTGCAGCAGGCCCAACCCATCGTCTTCGCCCACCATTTGCTGGCCCACGCCCAATCGATGCTGCGTGACGTGCAGCGCCTGGTGGACTGGGACGTGCGCACTTCGCTGTCGCCACTTGGCGCGGCGGCCATGGCCGGTTCCGCCATCGCGCGCCTGCCGCAACAGTCGGCCAAGGAAATGGGCTACAGCGGCGTGTGCGAAAACTCCATCGACGCTGTCGCCAGCCGCGATCACGTCGCCGAATTCCTGTTCATCGCCAGCATGCTCGGGATCAACATTTCCCGCCTCGCCGAAGAGTTTTGCCTGTGGTCGTCGCGGCAATTTCGCTGGGTGGTACTGGACGATGCCTACGCCACCGGCAGTTCGATCATGCCGCAAAAGAAGAACCCGGACATCGCCGAACTGGCTCGCGGCAAGGCGGGTCGCCTGATCGGTAACCTGACCGGTCTGCTGTCGATCCTCAAATCCTTGCCACTGTCCTACAACCGCGACTTGAGCGAAGACAAGAACGGTGTGCTCGACAGCGTCGACACCCTGTTGCTGGTGCTGCCGGCCATGGCCGGGATGGTGGCGACCATGAAGGTCAACGTCGAAGAACTGCGCCGTCAGGCTCCGATGGGTTTCACCCTCGCCACCGAAGTCGCCGACTGGCTTGCCATGCGCGGCGTGCCGTTCAAGGAAGCGCACGAAATCACCGGCGCATTGGTCCAGGCCTGTGAGAAACACGACATCGAACTGTGGGAAGCCTCGCCGGCGCTGCTGGCCGAGATCGATCCGCGCCTGACACCCGAAGTGCGTGAGGCCCTGACCCTCGAAGCCGCCATTGCCGCCCGCAGTGGCTGGGGCGGGACCGCGCCGCAACAGGTACGCGAGCAGATCGGCCGCTTGAAAACCGCCCTCGCCGCCCAGCAAGAGTGGACCGAAAACTATCAGGGCTTCCGCCTCTGAAGCAGAACACAAAACCTGTGGGAGCGAGCCTGCTCGCGATAGCGGTATGACATTCAACCTCCCTGTGCCTGACCCGCCGCCATCGCGAGCAGGCTCACTCCCACAGGGATTGTGTGTGACCTGAAACACCAGTGTACGGAGAAACAACATGAGCCAGACTCAGGCAGAACGACTCCAGGCGGAGCGCAAACTGGCGGACAACCAGTTCGATATCACCCAGTACCACCACGTGCCACGGCGTTACTACGGACGGATTTTCTTCGCCACCGTGATCGTCATCGCGATTCTCGGCCTGGTGCGGGCGTTCGCCGAAGGCAAGATCGAATGGTCGTACATCGGTCAGTTCCTCACCTCCCAGGCGATCATGTGGGGCTTGCTCAACACCATCATCATGGCGGTGCTGGCGATGGTCCTGGGGATCGTCTTCGGGGTGATCACGGCGGTCATGCGCATGTCGGCCAACCCGATCCTGCGCTACGTCGCGGTGACTTACACCTGGCTGTTTCGCGGTACGCCGCTGATCCTGCAACTGCTGTTGTGGTTCAACCTGGCGCTGATCTTTCCCACCATCGGCATTCCCGGCCTGTTCGAAATGGACACCGTGAGCCTGATGACGCCGTTCGTGGCCGCCCTCCTCGGCCTGAGCATCAACCAGGGCGCCTACACCGCCGAAGTCGTGCGCGCCGGCCTGCTGTCGGTGGACACCGGCCAGTACGAAGCCGCCAAGTCGATCGGCATGCCGCGCCTGCAAGCGCTGCGTCGGATCATTCTGCCGCAGGCCATGCGGGTGATCATTCCGCCCGTGGGCAACGAGTTCATCGGCATGGTCAAAATGACCTCGCTGGCCAGCGTCATCCAGTACTCGGAACTGCTCTACAACGCCCAGAACATCTACTACGCCAACGCCCGGGTGATGGAGCTGCTGATTGTCGCCGGTATCTGGTACCTGGCCACCGTCACCGTCCTGTCCTTCGGTCAAAGCCGTCTGGAGCGTCGTTTCGCTCGCGGCGCCGGCAAGCGTACTTGAGGAACCGCACATGAGAAGCATCGTCAAGGCCGTGAGCCTGAACAAGTACTACGACCATTTCCACGCCCTCAAGGACGTCAACATCGAAGTCGAGCAAGGCGAAGTGCTGTGCATCATCGGCCCGTCCGGCTCCGGCAAAAGTACCTTGCTGCGTTGCATCAACCAGCTGGAAAAGATCGACAAGGGTGGCCTCTGGGTCGACGGCGAGCTGGTCGGTTACCGGGTCGTCGGCAACAAACTGCACGAGCTCAACGAGTCGCAGATCGCCCGTCAACGCCTGTCCACCGGCATGGTGTTCCAGCGTTTCAACCTGTTCCCGCACATGACTGTGCTGCAAAACATCATCGAAGGGCCGTGCCAGGTGCTCAAGCGTTCGCCCAAAGAGGCGCACGAAGAAGCCGTGGAATTGCTCGCTCGCGTCGGCCTGGCCGACAAGCGCAACAGCTACCCGATCGAACTCTCGGGTGGTCAGCAGCAACGTGTCGCCATTGCCCGTGCGTTGGCCATGCGACCCAAGCTGATGCTGTTCGATGAACCCACTTCGGCACTCGACCCGGAACTTGTCGGTGAGGTGCTGTCGGTGATGCGCGATCTGGCGCAGACCGGCATGACCATGATCGTCGTCACCCATGAACTGGGCTTCGCTCGCGAGGTTTCCAACCGCATGGTGTTCATGGACGGCGGGCAGATCGTGGAGGCAGGAAGCCCCGAAGAAATACTAATAAGTCCGCAAAACCCGCGCACCCAAAGCTTCATTTCTGCCGTTCGAACCTAAGCGCCAGCCTCGCAAACCAAGAGCTGCGTAACAACACTCATAAGAGAACGACCATGAAGAACTTCGTTATTCCAGCAGTACTCGCAGGCGTTATGGCATCCGGCTTCACCTTCGCCGCCGAATTGCCGGCCAGCATCAAGGCCAAGGGCGAGGTCGTCGTAGCGATCATGCCGAACTACCCGCCGATGGATTTCAAGGACCCGGCGACCAACACGCTGACGGGTCTCGACTATGACCTGGGCAACGCCCTGGCCGAACGTCTGGGCGTGAAGATCAAATGGCAGGAAACCGGCTTCGAGCAAATGATCAACGCGCTGACCACCGACCGCGTCGACATGGTCATGTCGGGCATGACCGACACCGCCGAGCGTCAGGCCAGCGTGACCTTCGTCGACTACTTCACCAGCGGACCGCAGTTCTACACCTTGCAGAAAAACAAGGACTTCAACGAGATCATCGACCTGTGCGGCAAGAAAGTCGGCACCAGCCGCCGCACCACCTTCCCGGCGGAAATCGCCGAGTGGAGCAAGGCCAATTGCGAAGCGGCCGGTAAGCCAGCGATCAACGTGATCGGCACCGAAGGTTCGGCCGATGCCCGTGCGCAACTGCGTCAGAGCCGTATCGATGCCGCCATGCAAGGCAGCGAGACCTTGTCGTACCTGAAAACCCAGGAAAAGGACATGTACAAAACCGTGGGCCTGCCGATTTCCGAGCAGTTCACCGGGCTGGGCGTGAGCAAGAAAAAGCCTGAGTTGAGCGAAGCGCTGAAGGTTGCGTTGCAGAGCATGATCGACGACGGCACCTATCAGACCATCCTGAAGAAGTGGGACCTGGAACTGGGCGCGATCAAGACCGTAACGATTAACGCCGGCAAGTAATGCTTGCCCTGTAGGAGCGAGGCTTGCCCGCGAAGGCGGTGTTTTAGTCAACGGTGATGTTGACTGTGACGGCCCCTTCGCGGGCAAGCCTCGCTCCTACAGGGTTCCCTGATCGACCCAAATCCAGTGTGGGAGCGGGCTTGCTCGCGAAGAGGCCCTGTCAGCCGGCATTTATGTTGAATGACACAACGCATTCGCGAGCAAGCCCGCTCCCACAGGGATTGCGGTTTACCTATCAATGGAGTGCCACTGATGTCCTCCTCGTTGCAACCCACCTGGCCCGGCCAGCACAAAGCCTGTCTGGCCCTGGCCTTCGACCTCGATGGGCCGACCGGCGATGCCATGCTCAATGGCTCGATCTGGCGCAAGCCCGAGTACTTCGGTTTCGGCGGTTACGGCCCTTACCGGGCGTTGCCGCGCCTCCTCGATCTGCTCGACGAGTTCCGCATCCCGACCACGTTTTTCGTCCCCGCCTGGGTCGTGGAGAACTGGCCGAAACAGTGCCAGGCGATTGTCGAGCGCGGGCATGAAGTGGCGTACCACGGCTACAAACACGAATCCTTTTACGCCCTGACGCTGGAACAGCAAAAGGACGTCATGAATAAATCTCGCGAGGTGTTCTGGAACCACCTGAACATCCGCGCCGAAGGCTTTCGCACCCCGTCCGGCGACTGGCGCGCCGAAACCCCGGCGATGCTGGTGGAAGCCGGCGTGACCTATTCCAGCAGCATGCGCGGCGATGACCGACCGTATCTGGTCAACGTACCCGGCTTCGACACGCCGCTGGTGGAAATCCCCGGGCGCTGGGAAATGGACGATTACGCCTCCCTCGCCTACACCCGCGCGCCGAACTTTCCTTCGGGGCTGGACCGCACCGCCAGCTATGAACTGACCCTCGACAACTGGTGCCGCGAATACGACGGCGCGATGAACGAAGGGCTGTGCCTGACCACCCTGTTCCACCCCAAGATCACCGGCAAACCGGGACGCATCCTGTTGCTGGAAAAACTCTTCGAACACATGCGCCAGCGCGATGACGTGTGGTTCGCCACCTGCCGCGATGTCGCCCAGTGGTGGCTCAAGGAGCATCACCATGGCTGATTCCACTGTCTGGCCCAAAGGCTACCGTTGCGCCGTGGTGCTGACCGTCGATTACAACGACATCCACGGCATTCTCACTCAGGCCCCGGAAGTCGCCGGACGCGACAAGACCCTGTCGGTCTGGCGTTACGGCACCCAACGCGGCGTCGAGCGCTTGCTCGGTTTATTCGCAGAACTGGGGGTTTCAAGCAGTTGGTGCATTCCCGGCATCGTCGCCGAAGAAAACCCAGAACACATTCGAGCGATCCAGGCCGGTGGGCATGAAATTGCCTGCGCTGGCTATCGCCATCAGAACTACGACACCCTCGACCTGGCCGCGCAGAGCGTCGACATCGCCAAGGGCTGCGAAGTCTTGACGGCGCTGACCGGCCAACGTCCAACCGGGTTTCGCATCCCGGCCGGCAACGGTGCACCGGGTTTTATCGAGGCCTTGAAGGACCACGGCATTCGCTGGTCGTCGTCGTGGCGTGGCGATGATTTGCCGTTCGCTCACCCGACGGCACCCGAGGTGATCGAGTTGCCGTTGCACTACGAACTGGAAGACGAACCCTACTTCGCCTTCAACCTCAGCCCCGCCGTGCCACCGGCGCAATCGCGGATCGCCTCTTACAGCCACACCCTGGGCAACCTGCAAATGGACTTCGCCGGTTTTCACCGGTTCGGGCTGTGTTATGTGCTGCGCCTGCACCCGGAAATCATTGCCACGCCGGGGCGCATTGGGGTGTTGCGCGAGTTGCTTGAGGGCATCCAGCAGCACGATGACGTGTGGATCGCCACCGGGGCCGAAGTCGCGCAATGGTGGGCGGATTCGGCGACACCTGTGACCGAGGATCACCCGGCGGCGGTGTATGAGCGGCATTATCGGGATTACAACGTATGACTGAACGCATGCAGCGACTGGCGCAATTCTGCGTCGACTTGCGATTTGAAGACTTGCCGCCGGCGTTGGTGGCGCAAGCCAAGCGGCACATTCTCGACACCTTCGGCGCGACCTTGGCCGGGGCTGATAGCGAGGTGGCGAAACAGGCACGCCAGGTGTTCGACGGCGAAACCGGCAGCACGTTGGTCTGGGGTACTGATCTGCGCGTTGGTGCCGCCCAGGCTGCGATGCTCAACGGCGTCGCGGCGCATGCCCTGGAACTCGACGACACCGGTGGCTGCGATCATTCCGGCGCCGTGGTGCTGCCGGCGGTCATGGCCGCCGTTTCGATGTCGACTAAACCGGTGGGCGGTCGTGAGTTCATCACGGCCGTGGTGATCGGCTACGAAGTCGGTCGCCGGGTGCTCGAAGCCTGCGGCGGTTACTCGGCGCACAACGGTGCCGGATGGCATTCCACGGCGACCTGCGGTGTGTTCGGTGCAGCGGCGGCGAGTGCGCGGATTCTCGGTTTGAACGCCGAACAAACGATGTCGGCACTGGGCATCGCCGGCAGTTTTAGCGGCGGCTTGTGGGCGTTCATCCACGATGGCTCGCACAGCAAAAAACTGCACAGCGGTCGTGCAGCGGAAGGCGGCTTGCTGGCGACGCGGTTTGCCCAGCGAGGCATCACCGGGCCGACGAAGTTGTTTGATGACGTGTGGGGTGGCTTCTTGAAAACCCTGGCCGGTGTGACGTCGCAACCGCAGGCGCTGGATGCCGATTTGGGCGTGGTGTGGAAACTCGCGCGCAGCTCGATCAAGCCGTACGCCGCATGCCGGGGCACTCATTCGGCGATCGACGCCTTGGGGCTGTTGCTTGATCAACTGAGCATCGACGCGGATCAGGTCGAGGATGTTCAGGTGGCGTTGTGCGGGTTTCTGCAGGACATGTGCGGTGGCCGCGACGTGAGTACGCTGGCGGCGGCGCAGATGAGCCTGCCGTATGCCCTCGCAGCGCGGCTGGTGCATGGTCATTGCCGGTTGGAGACCTATGACGAGGCGCAGCGCGGCGATCCGCGGATTGGCCAATGGATGTCGCGTATTCGCCTTGATGTGGACGCGCAACTGTCAGAGGATGGCGAGCCGCTGGTGAGCGTGCGGACCGTGGACGGTCGGCAGGCGAGCCTGTGCGTCGATCCACCCTTGGGGGCTCCGGGGAATCCGCTGAGTGATGAGGCGCTGGAGGAGAAATTTTTCAGCCTGGCGGTGCGGGTGATGCCGCGGTTGCAGGCGGAGGAATTGCTTGGGCAGTTGTGGCAGCTGGAAACGCTTGAATCGGTTGGCTCTCTTGATCGGTGGTTGACTTGAGTCTTGCATTGCCTGGACTGGCCTCTTCGCGAGCAAGCCCGCTCCCACATTTGAAATGCGTTCTCCTGTGGGAGCGGGCTTGCTCGCGAATGGCCGCAACCCGGTACACCGTCGAACACCCAAAATAAGGACATTTGCCCCACCGTGGCCACTTACTCACTCGTTATCCGCCGCTTGATGATCGTTTCGCTGACCATCGTTGTCAGCCGTGCCATCACCAGCCCGTTGCTCACGCTGTTCCTGAGCAACAAACTTGGCCTCAACCAACAGGACGTTGGCTTGCTGTTGGGCATCGCGGTGTTCATCGCCACCCTGCTCGCCCTCTACGGCGGCTACATCATCGACCGTCTGGAAAAACGGCGACTGTTGATTCTTGCCATGCTCTCCAGCGCCATCGGTTTCGTGTTGCTGACCTTCGCCTCGAACCTTTACCTGACCACCGCCACCCTGGTGATCACCGAAACCGCCTCGGCCTTGTTCCTGATCGGGTCGAAAGCGATCCTCAGCGAAAACCTGCCCATGGGCCAGCGCGCCAAGGCGTTTTCCCTGCGCTACACCCTGACCAACATCGGCTACGCCACCGGGCCGATGCTCGGCGTGGTGATCGCCGGCGTGTACCCGATTGCACCGTTCCTGATCGCCGGCGGCATCGCGTTTTTCAGCATCTTCCTGATGATCGGGATTCCCAAGGACTCGGCCCAGACACCCGCGATCGGCCAGCCGGCCAGTTTCCTCAAGACCCTGGTGACCCTGAAAAACGACCGCACCTTGATCATGTTCACTTGCGGCTGTTTGCTCAGTACCGTGGTCCACGGGCGTTTCACCCTGTACCTGTCGCAATACCTGCTGGTGACCCACGACTCCAAGCGCGCCCTGGAAACCATGGCCGCCCTGCTCGCCTGCAACGCCATCAGCGTGATCCTGCTGCAATACCAGATCGGCCGTTTCCTCAAGCGTGAGCAACTGCGCTACTGGATTGCCGGCGGCACCAGCCTGTTCATCGTCGGGCTGATCGGTTTCAGTCTGGCCGACAGCCTGGTGAGTTGGTGCGTGGCCATGTTCATCTTCACCCTCGGTGAAATGATCATTTACCCCGCCGAATTCCTCTTCGTCGACACCCTCGCCCCGGAAGAACTGCGCGGCAGCTATTACGGCGCGCAAAACCTCGCTGCACTCGGCGGCGCCCTGAGCCCGGTGATTTGCGGTTTCCTGCTGATGCACACGCCCGCGCCGACCATGTTTTATGCCTTGAGCGCGCTGACCGCCATGGGCGGCTTCCTGTGTTTCATGAGTGGCCGGCGGGTGGCCATGCAGCAAAATTAATGCATTGAAACTGCATTAATATGAATTTGTCAGCATCGAAATAGGACGGCACACTGTGGTTGTTCCTCCCCCAATAGTTGGAACACCTTCAAGGGCTTTCTGGGTATCCCCGGCAAGCCCTTTTTTTGCCTAGGTTTTTTTATTAACGGATCGGTTTTTATCATGCTCGCTCGCTGGTTACCCGCCGCCATCAACACCCGCCCCTCGGAATGGAGCCGCGCGGCCATCGGCATGTCCCTGGGCACGCTGTTCAGCGTCTGGCTGTGCGCTCAGTTTTTTGGCATGGAAGTCGCGCAACACCTGGTCGGCCCATTGGGTGCTTCGGCGGTGCTGTTGTTCGCCGTGTCGTCCGGCGCGCTCGCCCAGCCGTGGTCGATTCTGGGCGGCTACCTCTGCGCCGGGGTGGTTTCGCTGCTGGTGGCTCACGTGCTCGGGCGGACGTTGGGCAGCGCGTGCCTGGCGGCCGGGATGGCGCTGATTCTGATGTGCTGGCTGCGATGCCTGCACCCGCCGGCCGGGGCATTGGCCTTGCTGTTGGTGTTGGCCGACCCGGCGACCATTGCCATGGACTGGAAAGCCCTCGGCCCGGTGATGCTCAGTGCCGCGACCATGCTGTTCAGCGCCCTGGTGTTCAATAACCTGACGCGCATTCGTTACCCCAAACGTGCCAGCGAACCGGTTGCCGTGGTGCCCGCTGATCATCCTCCGGTCGACAGTCAGGCGATCACCGCCCAAGACCTGAAACTGGCGCTGGCGGACATGGAAGCGTTCTTCGATGTCACGCCCGAAGACCTGGAACAACTGATCCACATCAGCGAACTGCATGCCAAACGGCGCAGCATCGGCGAAGTGCTCAGCAGCAGAACCTGAAGAAACACAGATCCCCTGTGGGAGCGGGCTTGCTCGCGAAGACGTGGTGTCAGCGACATTGATGCTGGATGACACAGCGCTTTCGCGAGCAAGCCCGCTCCCACAGGTTCCATGCGGGTTCAAAAATGGGTCAGGCGGCGGACTGTTGCTGCGCTGGCACTGCCAGGCTCACCGCACGCACCGACGCGCCGGCGCTCAACCCCAACGTCTTCGCGGTCTGCGCCTCGACAATCAGCGTCCCGGCCGCCATCCGTGCCGGGGCCGCGGTAATCCGGCAATCGGCAAACTGGCGGTTATGAATCAGGTAGGTCGCCGCCTGTTCCCCCGGTGTGCCGATACTCAGTTGCAGCACCTGGCTGTCACGCACCGCGCGGATATCCCCGGTGGCGCATTCGATCAGCGGCCCGCCGTCGAAGATGTCGATGTAATCCCGGTGTTCGAAGCCCTCAGCCTTGAGCATGCCCAGTGCCGGTTCAGTATTGGGATGAACCCGGCCGATGACCGTGCGTGCGGCTTCCGGCAACAGGCAGGTTGGCAGCGGAAACTTCGGCATCAGCTCGGCGATAAAAGTCTTGTTGCCCAGTCCCGTCAGGTAATCGGCATCGGCAAAATCCATCTTGAAGAAGTGCCGTCCCAACCCTTCCCAGAACGGTGAAACACCCTCTTCGTCCGAGTAGCCGCGCATCTCGGCAATCACCTTGTCACCAAATTGCTCGCGAAACTCTGCCAGAAACAGGAACCGCGCCTTCGACAATAAACGGCCGTTCAGGCCACTGCGGTGATCGGCATGCAGGAACAGCGAGCACAGCTCCGAATGGCCAGTCATGTCGTTGCCAAGGAACAGCGTCGGCAACTGCTGATTGATTCCGAGGTTTTTCGACGCCGCGACAAACAGCCCCAGCCGATAGTTGTACCAGGGCTCGCGCAGGCCGACCGCTCCGGCCAGTGCACAAATGCCGATGGCTTCCTGCCGGTCGTTTTCCAACACAAACAGGTAATCGGCATCGGCGCGTTGCGCTTCGCCGGCGAAGGTTTTCGCGGCCCATTCAAGCCGCTGACGCAAACGCGGTGCATCGGCGGGCAAGGTGGTCAAACCGGTCCCGGCGCTATGGGCCAGGGCCAACAGGGCCGGGAGATCTGCGGGTGTGGCGGGACGGACGATCATCGCACTGGCTCCTTGGCGGTCAGGTGTCTGGGCAAAAAGACCTCGGCTAACATGCACCGCGCGCTGCCGCCGCCGATGCGTTCGATGGTGTCGATGTTGACCGGCAGCGGCGTGGTGTGGGCTTCGATCACACGACGTTGGTCGGCCTCCAGCGACTGCCAGGCCGTGCGCGACATCACCAGCAGCGGCTCGCCCTCGGCGTTGTGGACTTCGAGCATGTTGCCGGCGAAGGATTCCAGCTGCGCCCAGTTCAGGGCGATCACCTGCTTGCCGCTGTCTTCGAGCCGTTTACGCAGGGCCAGACGTTCACCGGGGTGGGTGACCGACGCCAGGCACGCCACGGCCAGGCGCGTGCCGACACTCATCATCACGTTGGTGTGGTAAATCGCGACGCCCTGACGGTCTACCGCGTTGAAGGCACAGAGCTCGTAGCCCAACTGCTTGACCACTTGATCCAGCGCGCGGGCATGGGTGCGGGTGGAGTAGCCGGCGTAGCAAATCCGCTGCTGCCGATCCAGCACCATGCTGCCGGTGCCCTCCAGGAACACGTCCTGCTGTTCGAGGCTGGACAGGTCCAGCAACTGGTCGACGCGGTATTCGTCGCGCAGCCAGTCGAGTACACCTTTATCGCGTTCCAGACGCCGGTTGTGACCCTGCATCGGGTACAACACCAACGTGCCGTCGGGGTGGCTGCTCCACCAGTTGTTGGGGAAAATCGAGTCCGGGGTATGCGGCGCTTCGCGGTCGTTGTGCACCTTGACGTCGACACCATGGCTGCGCAGCGCAGCGACGTAGCCGTCGAACTCTTGCAGGGCCTTGAGCTGCACGTCTTCGGACACTGCCGCCGGTTGCTGGAAACGGTTGTTCGCCGCCGTGTCCTGATTGAAGGAGAAACGTGTCGGGCGAATCATCAAAACGGTATTGGTGGTTTGCATGGGCACAGATTCAATGAGGGTTGAGAGAGGCTCATTGTCTGTTTCGGAGGCTGGAAAACCCGGTTGATACGGGGGGTTGTGGTGATGGAAACGGCTGAAGATACTGGATCGTTCAGCCGATTCGGCAAACACCACAAAGCAAAATGTGGGAGCGGGCTTGCTCGCGAAGGCGGTGTGTCATCCAGCATCAATGTTGACTGACACGACGCCTTCGCGAGCAAGCCCGCTCCCACAGGTTGTACAGCGTTCGACTTCTACTCCATCGTGGTCTTGACCATCGCCAATTCGGGATGGCTGACCAGCTTGTCGATGTGCAGATCCGGGTCGTCGAACCAGACTTCGGTCAGCACCCGGTAATGCTCCATGTCCCGGCAGCGCATGCGCAGGCTGTAGTCGAACGCACCGCTGATCAAACGACATTCCAACACCTGCGGACAGGCGCGGACCTTGGCCTCGAAGGCCTTTTGCGCCGCCCGCCCACTCTGGTTCGACAGGGCGACCAACACCAGCAACGACAAGCCTGGTGTCAGTTTTTTCTCATCGAGAATCGCCCCATACCCGCGAATGACCCCGAGCTGTTCGAGCTTGCGCACCCGTTCCAGGCACGGCCTGGGCGTCAGGTGCACGCGCTCGGAAAGCTTTTGATAAGTGATGCGCCCTTCGTGGCGCAGCACTTCGATGATGGCCTGATCAATACGATCAAGCACGATCGACAGATCGCGGATGTCCGCCATGTACGTCTTGCCTCACTTCAAACGACCCGATAGGAATTGCTGTAAACGTTCACTGTTTGGCGCATCGAGGATCGTTGCATCACCCTGCTCCTCGACCCGTCCCTGATGCAAGAACAACACCTGGCTGGACACCTGCCGGGCAAAACCCATTTCATGGGTCACCATCAACATGGTCCGGCCTTCTTCGGCCAACGCCTGAATTACTTTCAATACTTCACCGACCAATTCCGGATCGAGTGCCGAGGTCGGCTCATCGAACAACAGAATGTCCGGCTCCACCGCCAGCGCCCGGGCAATCGCTACCCGCTGCTGCTGACCGCCGGAGAGAAACGCCGGGTATTGATCAGCCACGCGTTGCGGCAATCCGACCTTGTCCAGATAGGCCCGCGCACGCTCTTCGGCGGCCTTGCGGCTCACACCCAACACCCGACACGGTGCCAGCACGATGTTCTCCAGTACCGTCAGGTGGCTCCACAAATTGAAATGCTGGAACACCATCGCCAGGCGCGTGCGCAAGCGCTGTAACTGCTTCGGGTTGGCAACGCGCATGCCACCGATGCCCTGACGCGTGAGGACGCGCTCGCCGTCCAGGGCGATCGCACCTTCGTCCGCCCGCTCGAGAAAATTGATGCAGCGCAGCATGGTGCTTTTACCAGAGCCGCTGGCGCCGATCATGCTGACCACATCGCCCGCCCGTGCGTTCAACGAGACGCCCTTGAGCACTTCATTGTCACCAAAACGTTTATACAGATTTTCAACCGTGAGTTTGTACATGCAAAAAACTCCTGCCGCAGCGCCTGATGCGACGCTGCTCTGCTGTGTTCTGGGGAGAAAAAATTCAGTGAGTCGGACCGAGGAAACTCAGCCAGCGCTTCTCCGCCAACCGGAAGCCTCCGACCAGGCCGAACGACAAGGCGAGGTACAGCAGACCGGCGATGCCGAAGGCCTGAAAGGTCATGAACGTCACGGCGTTGGCGTCTCGGGCAACTTTGAGGATGTCGGGAATGGTCGCGGTGAACGCTACCGACGTCGCATGCAACATCAGGATCACTTCGTTGCTGTAGTACGGCAGCGCCCGGCGCAACGCCGAGGGCAGAATCAGCCGCAGGTACAAACGCCAACCGCTCAGGCCATAGGCGTGGGCTGCTTCGATTTCGCCGTAGGGAATGCTGCGAATCGCCCCGGCGAAAATTTCCACGGTGTAGGCGCACGTGTTGAGGGTGAACGCCAGCAAGGTGCAATTCATCGCGTCGCGAAAGAATGCTTCGAGCAGCGGTTGCGAGCGCACAACAGCGATGCCGTAGATCCCGCTGTAGCAAATCAGCAACTGGATGTACAACGGCGTGCCACGAAACACGTAGGTGAACAACTGAACCGGCCAGCGCAGCAAACCCCAGCGCGACACTCGAAGAATCGCCAGGGGCAGCGACAGGAAGAACCCCATGACGATGCTCGCCACCAGCAGCCACAAGGTCATGGCCAGCCCGGTCAGTGTGTCTCCGTCGGTGAACAGAAAGGGTTTCCAGTAGTCGGCAATCAACTCGATCATCGCGCCATCCCCCGCACGCCCTGGTTGTAGCGCCGTTCCAGCACGCGCAAGACGTAGTTCGACGCGCTGGTGATCAGCAGGTACAACGCCGCCGCCAACAGCAGAAAGTCGAGCATGTTGAAGGTGCTTTTACCGGCCTCCTGCGCGACCTTGACCAGGTCCGACAAACCGATGATCGACACCAGCGCCGTGGCCTTGAGCAACACCAGCCAGTTGTTGCCCAGGCTCGGCAAGGCAAAGCGCATCATCTGCGGGAACACCACGTGGCGAAACCGCTGCCAGCGGTTGAGGCCGAAACACGCGGCGGCTTCCTGTTGCCCGCGCGGCACGCTGAGGATCGCCCCGCGAAAGGTCTCGGTGAAGTACGCGCCGTAGATAAAGCCCAGGGTGATGATGCCGGCCACGAACGGGTCGATTTCCATGTAGGCCCAGCCCATGGCCTCGGTCAGGCTGCTCAGCCAGCCTTGCAGGCTGTAGAAAATCAGCAGCATCAGCACCAGGTCCGGTACGCCACGAATCAACGTGGTGTAGAAGGTCGCGGGCAGGTTCAACAGCTTCAGCGGCGACAGTTTCGCCGCCGCCCCGAGCAGCCCCAGTGCCATGCTCACCAGCAACGACAGCGCGGATAATTTGAGGGTGACCCAGGTGCCATGCAGCAACAAAGGGCCATAGCCTTGCAGGGCCGAAAGATCGACCCCGATCAGATTCAGGAAGGAATTCACGCCAGTCACCTGTCTTGAGGCGCCCGTACGGCCGCTGCAACACAGCGGCCGGGGCGCGAGGATCAGTTGTTGTAGAGGTCCAGATCGCCGAAGTGTTTCTGCTGGATCTGCGCGTAGATGCCCTTGTCATGCAGGGCCTTGATGGCGGCATTGAGCATGCCTTTGAGTTCTTCGTTGTCCTTGCGCACGCCAATCGCAATTTCCGACGGCACCATCGGGTCACTGATGCCTTCGCTGTTCTGGAAGTCGGCGCCTTGCGGCGAGGTGAGGAAACTCATCTGCGCTTGCAGCTTGTCCTGGATTGACGCATCGAGACGGCCATACACCAGGTCGGCGTACACCTGGTCCTGATTCTGATACGCCTTGAGCTTCACCCCGCCCGGGCCCAGTTTGGCCTTGGCGTAGGTTTCCTGAATCGTGCCCTGCATGTAGCCGATGGTCTTGCCCCGCAGGGACTCGGCGGTGGGCAACAAACCGGAATCCTTGCGCGTGACAATCGCGGTCGGCCCGGCGTACAGACGGTCAGTGAAGTCGATCTGTTTCTTACGGGTTTCGGTAACGGTCATCGAGGACTCGATGGCGTCGAACTTGCCGGCCTTGAGCCCCGGAATCAACCCATCAAAGTCATTGCTGACCCACACGCAGGTCAGCTTCAATTCGGCGCAGATCGCATTGCCCAGGTCCACGCCGAAGCCCTGCACACCGCCATCGGCCGTGGTCGACTCAAACGGCGGATAGCTGGGGTTGACGCCGAATCGCAACTCTTTCCATTCCTTGGCGCTGGCGCCGGTGGAGCAGCACAGCAATGCCAGTGCCGGCAAGGTCAGCCATTTGATGTTCATCTTCTTGAGTCCCGGATTATTTTGATTTATCGCGGCCGGCGCTTACGCCGAACCACACTTTTTGACAGGGGCAGAGAGTCGATGCGGTATGTACCGCAGCCGTATTTGTTGTTGTTCTCGACCGGGCCAGGCCAGTCGTCGGGGTGCAGTCCGTTCCAGGCGCACTGCAAGAAGCGCTTGAAATGGAACGCCAGAATGCCAATTGCCGGGATTGCGCGGGTGTCGAAAGTCCGTGCCCAGACAGCTCAACTGTGCTGAACGAGGGGCTTTCACAGCCGATTCGGTCGTTGGCCGTGATCGATCAAAAAGATTGATCGCGAACAACCTGCAGGCGCTGCCAAAGGCGGCGATCTTTTGATCTACCCTTAAGGTAAAAATGCATAGGCAAGCTGCACTTATCCGGGTTGTACATCACAAATTTGCACTGGTACGATCCCTCATCGCTCGCGCGCGAGCTTCTCTATAAAGAACAATAAAAGCAGGGAGTTAGTGATGACTGCTCAGGTTACATCGAAGGGGACTTCGTCCATGGATGCCACGCAAAACGAAGTGCTGGCCGAGGTTCGCAACCACATCGGTCACCTGACCCTCAATCGCCCCGCCGGCCTCAATGCCCTGACCCTGGACATGGTCCGCAGCCTGCAGCGTCAGCTCGATGCCTGGGCGCAGGATTCGCAGGTGCATGCGGTGGTGTTGCGCGGTGCCGGCGAGAAGGCCTTCTGTGCCGGTGGCGATATCCGCTCGCTGTATGACAGCTATAAAAGCGGCGATACGCTGCACCAGGATTTCTTCGTCGAGGAATACGCCCTCGACCTCGCGATCCACCATTACCGTAAACCGGTGCTGGCCTTGATGGACGGTTTTGTCCTCGGCGGCGGCATGGGTCTGGTGCAAGGCGCCGACCTGCGAGTGGTCACCGACAAAAGCCGCCTGGCGATGCCGGAAGTCGGCATCGGTTATTTCCCGGACGTCGGTGGCAGCCACTTCCTGTCCCGCGTGCCCGGCGAACTGGGGATTTACCTCGGCGTCAGCGGCGTGCAGATTCGCGCCGCCGACGCGCTCTATTGCGGCCTGGCCGACTGGTTCCTGGACAGCACCAGACTGAGTACGCTGGACGAGCAACTCGACCAATTGCAATGGCACGATTCGCCGCTCAAGGACCTTCAAGGCCTGCTGGCAAAACTCGCGGTGCAACAGTTGCCCGATGCGCCGTTGATTGCGCTGCGTCCGGCCATCGATCACTTCTTCGCCCTGCCCGACGTGCCGAGTATTGTTGAGCAACTGCGAGCCGTCACCGTCGCCGACAGCCATGAATGGGCGATTGCCACCGCCGACCTGCTGGAAAGCCGTTCGCCGCTGGCCATGGCCGTGACCCTCGAAATGCTGCGTCGCGGCCGACAACTGGACCTGGAAAACTGCTTCGCCCTTGAGCTGCACCTGGACCGCCAATGGTTCGAGCGCGGCGACCTGATCGAAGGCGTGCGTGCCTTGCTGATCGACAAAGACAAGAACCCGCGCTGGAACCCGCCGACCTTGCAGGCGCTGGACGCCGAGCACGTCGCGAGTTTCTTCACCGGGTTCAACCACAGCGGGAGCTGAGCCATGCACGATATCGAATTGAGCGAAGAGCAAGTGATGATCCGCGACATGGCCCGGGATTTTGCCCGTGGCGAAATCGCGCCCCACGCCCAGGCTTGGGAAAAGGCCGGCTGGATCGACGACGGCCTGGTGGCGAAGATGGGTGAGCTGGGCCTGCTGGGCATGGTGGTGCCCGAGGAATGGGGCGGCACCTATGTCGATTACGTCGCCTACGCCCTGGCGGTGGAAGAGATTTCGGCCGGTGACGGCGCCACCGGTGCGCTGATGAGCATCCACAACTCGGTGGGCTGCGGGCCGGTGTTGAATTACGGCACTGATGAACAGAAACAGACCTGGTTGCCCGATCTGGCCAGCGGCCAGGCCATTGGCTGCTTCTGCCTGACCGAACCCCAGGCCGGTTCCGAAGCCCACAACCTGCGCACCCGCGCCGAACTGCGCGACGGCCAGTGGGTGATCAACGGCGCCAAGCAATTCGTCAGCAACGGCAAACGGGCGAAACTGGCGATCGTGTTTGCGGTGACCGACCCGGACCTGGGCAAGCGTGGCATCTCGGCGTTCCTGGTGCCGACTGATACCGCAGGCTTCATCGTTGATCGCACCGAACACAAGATGGGCATCCGCGCGTCTGACACCTGCGCAGTGACCCTGAGTAATTGCACGATTCCTGAAGCCAACCTGCTGGGTGAACGCGGCAAGGGGCTGGCGATTGCCCTGTCGAACCTTGAAGGCGGCCGCATCGGCATCGCAGCGCAGGCGCTCGGTATTGCCCGTGCGGCGTTCGAAGCGGCGCTGGCCTATTCCCGTGATCGGGTGCAGTTCGACAAGCCGATCATCGAGCACCAGAGCATCGCGAATATGCTGGCGGACATGCACACCCGGTTGAACGCGGCGCGGCTACTGATCCTGCACGCGGCGCGGTTACGCAGTGCCGGCAAGCCGTGTCTGTCCGAGGCCTCGCAGGCCAAGCTGTTTGCGTCGGAAATGGCCGAGAAGGTCTGCTCGTCGGCGATGCAGATTCATGGCGGGTATGGGTATCTGGAAGATTACCCGGTTGAGCGTTACTACCGGGATGCGCGGATAACGCAGATTTATGAAGGGTCGAGCGAGATACAGCGGATGGTGATTGCCCGCGAACTGAAGAACTATCTGGTGTGAAACCCTAAAAGCTTCGCGGGCAAGCCTCGCTCCTACAGGGGAAGCATATCCCTGTAGGAGCGAGGCTTGCCCGCGAAAGCGTCCGTCAGAACGCTACATTACTTACCTTGGAACTCCGCCTCACGCTTGGCAATAAACGCCGCCATCCCTTCCTTCTGATCCTGCGTCGCAAACGCCGCATGGAACACCCGACGTTCAAAGCGCACGCCTTCCGACAGGCTCACTTCAAACGCGCGGTTAACGCTTTCCTTGATCATCATCGCGATTGGCAACGACTTCTTGGCAATCAGCGCCGCGACTTTCAGTGCTTCTTCCAGCAATTCATCCGCCGGCACGATCCGCGCGACAATCCCGCAACGCTCCGCTTCCACCGCATCGATCAGACGACCGCTCAGGCACATTTCCATGGCCTTGGCCTTGCCCACTGCGCGGGTCAGGCGCTGGGTGCCGCCCATGCCTGGCAATACGCCGAGGTTGATTTCCGGCTGACCGAATTTGGCGTTGTCGCCGGCCAGAATGAAGTCGCACATCAGCGCCAGTTCACAACCACCGCCCAAGGCAAAACCGTTGACGGCCGCGATGATCGGCTTGCGCCGGTTGGCCACGCGATCGCTGTCGCTGAACAGGTCGTCGAGGTAGATTTGCGGATAGGTCAGCTCGGCCATTTCCTTGATGTCGGCGCCGGCGGCGAAGGCTTTTTTCGAGCCGGTCAGCACGATGCAGCCGATGTTCGAATCAGCTTCCAGGCCATCGAGGGCGTGGTTCAATTCGGCGACGATTTGCGCATTCAACGCGTTCAAGGCTTGCGGACGGTTGAGCGTGATCAGGCCCACTCGACCGTGGGTTTCCAACAAAATCGTTTCGTAACTCATACTTCACTCCTGCTTTGCATAAGACCGATCCCCCCGTAGGACCTGTAGGAGCTGTCGAGTGAAACGAGGCTGCGATCTTTTGATCTTCTGTATCAAGAGCAAGATCAAAAGATCGCAGCCTCGTTTCACTCGACAGCTCCTACAGGACCTACGGGGGGTTCCTTTATAGATTGCGCGAAATAACCATGCGCTGAATATCGCTGGTGCCTTCGTAGATCTGGCAGACGCGCACGTCGCGGTAGATCCGCTCTAGCGGAAAATCGTTCAAGTAACCGTAACCGCCGAGGGTTTGCAACGCCGAGGAGCAGACTTTCTCCGCCATTTCCGAGGCGAACAGCTTGGCCATCGACGCTTCCACCAGCGCCGGTTTGCCGCTGTCTCTCAGCGCTGCAGCGTAGTGCACCATCTGCCGGGCGACGGCGATCTGGGTCGCCATGTCCGCCAGGCGGAATGCGACGGCCTGGTGTTCGATGATCGGCTTGCCGAAGCTTTCACGTTCACGCGCATAGTCGCGGGCCGCTTCGAACGCGGCGCGGGCCATGCCCAGCGATTGTGAGGCAATGCCAACACGGCCTCCTTCAAGGTTGGCCAGGGCGATTCGATAACCTTCGCCCTCCTCGCCCAACCGGTTGGCCACCGGCACTTTCACGTCTTCGAACAGAATCTGGCACGTGTCGGAAGCATGCTGGCCGAGTTTGTCTTCGACCCGTGCGACTTTGTAGCCGGGCGAATCGGTGGGCACGATCAGTGCGGTGATCCCGCGTTTACCGGCACTTGGGTCGGTCACGGCGAACACGATGACCACCCCGGCATTCTGCCCGGAGGTGATGAACTGTTTGCAGCCGTTGAGCACGTAGTGATCGCCGTTCAACCTGGCGCGGGTCTTCAGGCCGCTGGCATCGGAGCCAGCTTGGGGCTCGGTCAGCGCAAAGGCGCCGAGCATCGAACCGCTGGCCAATGGCTTGAGGAAGCGTTCTTTCTGTTCATCGGTGCCGTACTTGAGGATCGGCACGCAACCCACCGAGTTGTGCACGCTCATGATGGTCGAGCAGGCGCCGTCACCGGCGGCGATTTCTTCCAGGGCCATGGCGTAGGCCAGGTAACCGGTGTCGCAACCGCCCCACTCTTCCGGCACCAACATGCCGAAGAAGCCCAGTTCGGCCATCTCGCCGATGGCTTCCTTGGGGAAACGGTGCTCGCGGTCCCATTCAGCGGCGAACGGTTTCAGCCGTTCCTGGGCGAACTGCCGGGCCGCGTCGCTGATTTGCTGTTGTTCGTCATTGGGAATCATGGTGAATCCTTCAAAAATGAGCCTTTCGCACACGATGCCTGGTCGTAACGCTGAACCTGTGGGAGCGGGCTTGCTCGCGAAGAGGCCGTGTCAGTCGACATCAATGTTGAATGACAGACCGCTTTCGCGAGCAAGCCCGCTCCCACATTGGGTAGCGTCAGTTTCAGTAAAGGCATTCCACAGCCATGGCCGTGGCTTCGCCGCCGCCGATGCAGATCGCTGCAACGCCGCGTTTCAAGCCTTTCTGGCGCAGGGCCGAGAGCAAGGTCACGAGGATCCGCGCGCCGGACGCACCGATCGGGTGGCCCAGGGCGCAAGCACCGCCGTGCACGTTGATCTTCTCGTGGGGGATTTCCAGTTTGGTCATGGTGACCAGGCTGACCACCGCGAACGCTTCGTTGACTTCGACCAGATCGACTTCGTCCAGGGACCAGCCGGTCTTCTTCAACAGCTTCTTGATCGCGCCGACCGGTGCCACCGGGAACAGGCCCGGGGTGTCAGCAAACGCCGCATGGCCGTGAATCACCGCCAGTGGTTTCAGACCGCGTTTTTCCGCTTCGGAACGACGCATCAGCACCAGTGCCGCCGCGCCATCGGAGATCGAACTGGAGTTCGCCGCCGTGACGGTGCCGCCCTCGCGGAACGCAGGTTTCAGCGAAGCGATCTTGTCCAGTTTGGCTTTCGGTGGCTGCTCGTCATTGCTGATCAGCACCTGCTCTTTGCCGACCGTCACGGTCAGCGGGACGATCTCGTCCTTGAAGCTGCCATCCTTGATCGCCTGCTGGGCGCGGGTGGTCGAAGCGATGGCAAACGCATCCTGGGCTTCGCGGGTAAAACCATTGGTTTCGGCGCAATCTTCGGCGAAGGTGCCCATCAAGCGGCCCTTGTCGTAGGCGTCTTCCAGACCGTCGAGGAACATCGAATCGAGTACCCGGCCGTGACCCATGCGATAGCCGCTGCGGGCGCGGTCCAGCAGGTACGGCGCATTGGACATGCTTTCCATGCCACCGGCGACCACCACGTCGGCACTGCCGGCAACCAGCATGTCGTGGGCGAGAATCGCCGCTTCCATGCCCGAACCGCACATCTTGTTCAGGGTGGTGCAGCGAGTCGATTTGTCCAGCCCGGCGCCCAATGCAGCCTGACGGGCGGGCGCCTGGCCGAGACCGGCGGGCAGTACGCAGCCAAACAGCACTTCTTCAACCGCATCCGGCGCAATCCCGGCGCGTTCAACTGCGGCTTTGATTGCAGCGGCACCGAGTTGCGGCGCGGTCAGGCTTTTCAGTTCGCCCTGGAATCCCCCCATCGGGGTACGGACGGCGCTGACGATAACGATTGGATCGTTGGCAATAGTCATGACAAATCCTCCTTATTTGGCGGCCATGCGCAAGGCACCGTCGAGACGGATCACCTCGCCGTTGAGCATGCTGTTTTCAATGATATGCCTGACCAGCGCGGCATACTCGTCCGGTTTGCCCAGGCGCGGCGGAAATGGCACGCCAGCGGCCAACGATGCGCGGACTTCCGGGGTCATGCCGGCCACCATCGGGGTTTCGAAAATGCCGGGAGCGATGGTCATCACACGGATGCCGAAGCGCGCCAGTTCGCGGGCCGCGGGCAACGTCAGGCTGACGATCGCGCCTTTGGAGGCCGCGTAGGCAGCCTGGCCAATCTGGCCGTCGTACGCCGCTGCCGAGGCGGTGTTGATGATCACACCGCGCTCGCCATCGGCATCCGCTTCGGTTTCGGCAATCGCCGCCGAGGCCAGGCGCAGCATGTTGAAGCTGCCGATCAGGTTGACGTTGATCACCTGGCTGAAGCTGGATAAGGCGTGCGGGCCGTTTTTGCCGAGGATCTTCTCGCCACGCACGATGCCCGCGCAGTTGACCAGACCATTGAGGCCGCCGAAGGCTTTGACCGTGGCCTGCACCGCTGCTTGCGCTGCGGCTTCGTCACTGATGTCCGCCACCACACTTTGCGCGCCGAGACGTTCAGCTTGAGCGGCAACCGCTTCGGCGTTCATGTCCACCAGCATCACGTTGGCGCCAGCCGCCACCAGCATTTCAGCGGTGGCCGCGCCCAGGCCGGACGCACCGCCGGTGACGAGAAAAACCTTGTTTTCGATCTGCATCATTGTTTCCTTGGATTCAAGCTGAAACGTTCTTCGCGGTGGCCTCTTGAGCCTTGGCGATTTCCTGGTTGCGCAAGATAAAGCGCTGCAATTTGCCGCTAGGGGTTTTCGGCAATTCGCTGACAAATTCGATTTCACGAGGGTATGAATGCGCGGCCAGACGCTTGCGCACGTGTTGGCGCAGTTCTTCGGCCAATTCCGGCTCGGCACGGTACTGCGGGCTGAGGACGACGAAGGCCTTAACCAGCTCGGTGCGTTCCGGGTCAGGCTTGCCGACCACCGCCGCTTCGACCACCGCCGGGTGTTCGATCAATGCGCTTTCCACGTCGAACGGGCCGACGCGATAGCCAGAGGTGGTGATCACATCGTCACTGCGGCCGACGAAGCTGATGCTGCCGTCCGGGTTCCACTCGACGGTGTCGCCGCTCAGGTAATAATTGCCGACGAAGGCCTTGGTCGGCGCACCTTCATAGCCGTTGAACCAGCACATCGGCGACTGAGTGCGATCGATGGCCAGAATGCCCGGCTCACCGATGCCGAGTTCCTTGTAGTCATCATCCAGTACGACGATGCGATGGCCGGGCGAAGCAAAACCGGCGGCGCCCATGTGGATCGGGTGTTCGAGCGCGTGGTGATTGCACAGGACCATGCCCAGTTCGGTCTGGCCGTAGTGGTCGTGAATGACCACGCCGAGGTTGTCGGCGAACCAGCGGATCACTTCCGGGTTCAGTGGCTCGCCGGCGCTGCTGACGATGCGCAGCTTGCCCTTGATCGACTTGGCGAACTCGTCGCCACCGGCGATCAGCAAACGGTAGGCCGTGGGTGAGCCGGTGAGGTTGGTGATCCCGTACTTGTTGATCACCCGGCAGGTGCTTTCGAGGGTGAACGGGCCATCGTAAAAGGTGATCGGATGCCCCATCGACATCGGTCCGGTGACACCGAAATAGATACCGTAAGCCCAGCCCGGATCGGCGACGTTCCAGAACGCGTCTTCGGGGCGCAGGTCCACGGCGTCGCGGGTGTAACTCTGGAAGGCGACGATGGCCTTCAGTGGTACGGACAACGCTTTCGACGGGCCGGTGGTGCCCGAGGTGAACATCAGCAGGAACGGGTCTTCGCCGGTCAGCAACACCGGTTCGCACTCAGGGGAATAATTGGCCAGTTCGGCCCAGAAGCTGTAATCGCCGCGAACGATGCCCTGGCCTTTGGGGCCGGCGACGGTGACGATGGTTGGGCAGTCGGCGACTTCCGCGAGTTTGCTGCGATTGACCGCGTCGGTCACCACCACTTTGGCGCCGGAGCAGCCGAGGCGGTGTTCGATGGCTTTCGGGCCGAAGGCGGTGAACAGCGGCTGATAGACCGCGCCGATACGCCAGGTGGCGAACACGGTGATCAGTAATTCGATGTTGCGTGGCAGCAGGCCGGCGACTTTGTCGCCCTTCTTCACGCCTTGGGCCAGGAGGAAATTGGCAAAACGCGCGGCTTTGTCCTGCAAGCCGCTGAAGGTGTACGTCGCGCCCGTGCCGTCGCGACCTTCCCAGAACAACGCAATGCGCCCCGGCAATGCATGCCGGTCACAACACTCGATGCAGGCGTTGAGTGCGGTCAAATCGCCGGCGAGCGCAGCGTCGACGGTGTGCTGATAATTGAACTGTGATGTAGCAGACAAGTAATCGCGCATTGCCAGAATCCCTCTGTGTTCTTATTAGGTTGGGGGAACCTTGAATTGACAGGGAAATACTCGCTCTGCGCGGGGGGTGGGGCAATGGTCAAAGCTATCAAGTTGCTTGACTGGTTTGGCCAAGATTTGAGGGGTGTGGTGCCTGTGATGGCCTCTTCGCGAGCAAGCCCGCTCCCACATTTAACCGTGTTCTCTCTGGAGGAACGCGGTTAAATGTGGGAGCGGGCTTACTCGCGAAGGGGCCCGACCAATCAATATAACGTCCGGATCAGTCAGCCTCATTCAAAATCAAACTCCGGTAATGCCCCGGATTGGACCCCGACCACTTGCGAAACGCCTTGTAGAACGAACTCGTATCAGCAAACCCCAACCGCGTCGCAATGTCGGCAAAACTAATGGCAGGCTCAGCCAGCCAGACAATGGCCAGTTCCTTGCGCACGCTGTCCTTGAGCCCTTGATACGTCTGCCCTTCCTCGGCGAGCCGCCGGCGCAAGGTTGACGCCGACATACACAACTTATGCGCCAGGGCTTCGGTTTCCGGCCAGTGCTCGGCGCTCAGATGCCGCAAATCGTGCTTGATCCGGCTGGACAGGCTCTCCGGGTCGCGGTACTTGACCAGAATGTTCGCCGGCGCATGGGCCAGGAAGCGCTTGAGTTCTTCCGGGCTGCGCTTGATCGGCAAGTCCAGGCACTCGGCGGAGAAAATCATCCGCGTGCGCGGCCGGTCGAAACGCAGGTTCTCGGAAAACATCACCTGATAGTCGTCGCAGAAATCCGGCTCTGCACAGCGCAACTCGATGGCCAGGATCGGTATCCGCCGCCCCGCCAGCCAGCACGCAACGCCGTGAACGATCATCCAGTAGGTGAAATACGTGAAGGCCCGTCGCGGGTCCTGGTCGTCCTCCAGCAGGACGATTTCCGCCAGGCTTTGCTGGCGAACCAGTTGCGCCGGTAGGTGTTCCAGCATTAATGACAGAAAGCTCAGGCCCGAAGTCAGACCGGCCGCCAGGCTCGGCTGGACCATGGAGCAGCGACAGAGAAATTCCAGGCTGCCTGATTTGAGCTTGCGCGGATCCATGCCAAAAAACTCATCGTTCCCGCGCCGCGCCAGCAAACGCCACAGCCGTGCATAAGCCGTTGCCGGGACGCGTGCGTCGCTGCTTTCGAGCAGTGCCGGGTCGATGCCGACCTTGCTCAACACCTCTTCGGTGGCGGCTCCCGGGGCACAGCTTTGCAACAGCGCTTCACGCACCAGTTGAATGGAGATGGTGTCTTTTTCCGACATTGAGTGTTGCGCGCCCTGTTCTTGTTTGAGTGGTGGGCATATTAGCGCACAGCGACACGGTTCCGTAGGAGCAAGGCTTGCCCGCGAAGAACGATGACGCGGTTTTAGTGGAACACAGCGTTATCGTTCTTCGCGGGCGAGCCTCGCTCCTACAGGGGCGGAGTGATCTTCAGGTTTGTTCAGGTTAGGTTCAGGTAAATGTCAATGCCTGGCATTTGAGAATGAGTGTCATTATGTTACAAATTAGCACCCTATCTAATGACGTTACGGTGCTGAATGCTTGTTCCTTTTCTGATCATGCTGCGCGAAGGCATTGAAGCCGCGCTGATCGTTGGCATCATCGCCAGCTACCTTCAGCAGACCGGCCGTGGCCAGTGGATGCCGGCGGTGTGGATCGGCGTATTCCTCGCTGTCGCCCTCGCCCTGTTGGTCGGCGGTGGCCTGGAGCTGGTCAGCGCCGAATTTCCGCAGAAGCAACAGGAACTCTTCGAAGGCGTGGTCGGCCTGGTGGCCGTCGGCATCCTCAGCTCCATGGTGTTCTGGATGCGCAAGGTCGCGCGTTCGATCAAGCATTCGCTGCACGTTTCCCTCGACCACGCGCTGACCGGATCCAAACATCAGGTGACCGCGTTGATTGCCATGGTGTTTTTCGCCGTGGCCCGGGAAGGCCTGGAAACGGTGTTCTTCCTGCTCGCGGTGTTCCAGCAAAGCGAAGGCCCGACGGCACCGATCGGCGCCCTGCTCGGCCTGATCCTGGCGATCATCGTCGGCTTCCTGATCTACAGCGGCAGCATGCGCCTGAACCTCGGTGCGTTCTTCCGCTGGACCGGTTTGTTCATCCTGGTCGTCGCGGCCGGGATCCTCGCCAATTCCGTGCAAGCGCTGCACGAAGCCGGGGTCTGGAATCACCTGCAGACCGTGCTCTTCGACTTCAGCGCCGCGCTACCGATGGACGGCCCGCTCGGCTCGGTGCTGGCCGGAATGTTCGGCTACCAGGACGCGCCGACCGTCAGCACCCTCGGGGCGTATCTGATTTATCTGCTGGTGGCGTTGGTGATGTTCTTTCTCCCTGCACCGCCTCCCCGTAGGAGCGAGCTCGCTCGCGATGATCGTTAACGATGACGCTGCGTGCCTGATGCCCTGTGGCGGGCTCGGGTTTCTCGCGAGCAAGCTCGCTCCTACAGGGGCCGTGCGTTGAAATTTTTCCAGTCAGTAAGGGCACCCATGCCAAATCAAGTTCCTCCCCAGGCTTCCCCTCCCCGCGCCTTGCGCTGGGCGGTGGCCGGTTCGGTGATCGTGATGATCGCCGCCGGTGCCCTGTTCTACTACGCCTCGAACATGGCCGCGGCCAAGCGCCAGGCCCACCATGACGAAGTGACGGTGACCATCCATCCGCACAGCTGCGAACCGAATGCCCTGACGGTGCCGGCCGGGCGCGCCAGTTTCCGCATCGTCAACCACTCGGATCGCGCCGTTGAATGGGAAATCCTCGACGGCGTGCTGGTGCTCGAAGAACGGGAAAACATTGCGCCCGGCTTGAGCCAGGTGATCAACGCCAACCTGTTGCCCGGCGACTACACGATCACCTGCGGCCTGCTGAGCAACCCGCGCGGCACCTTGCAGGTGACGCCGACGGCGGCGTCTGAGGCGGCGGCCAAGGCAAGGCCTTCGATGGTGGCGTTCATCGGCCCGCTGTCGGAGTTCCGCGTTTACCTGAACACGCAGAGCAGCGCGCTGATCAAAGCCGTGACCGCGCTGGAACAAGCCATCGAGGCCGGTGACCTGAACCAGGCCCAAGCGCTTTATGTGCCGGCCCGCGCCGCTTACCAACGCATCGCGCCGGCCGCCCAGCGCCTGGCCGAACTGGACAACAGCATCAACGCCCGTGCCGATTATTTCGAGAAACGCGAGCAGGATCCGGACTTCGTCGGCTTCCACCGGATCGAATATGCACTGTTCCAGCAGCGCAATCTCGACGGCCTGGCGCCAGTTGCCCAGCGGCTTGTCGCCGATGTCAGCACGCTGAAGCAGCAACTGTTGGCCCAGTCTCTACCGCCCGAGCAACTGGTGAGCATTCTAGTGCGCAACCTCAACACCCTCGCCGATGTCCGCGCCAGCAGCGGTGAAGAAGAACGCTACAGCCACACCGACCTGAATGGCTTCGCCGGTAACCTTTTCGCCGCCCGCAAAGTGGTCGATCTGTTGCGACCGTTACTCACCCAGTCCGCCGCCGATGTGCTGCCGACGATCGACAGCGCGATCGCCGCCCTAGACGCGCAACTCAACGGATTCACGGTCAAGGACGGCTACGCCAGCTACGACACGCTCAGTGCCGATCAGCGCAAACAGATCGCCGACCAGGCCAAGGTGCTGGCCGCCGCACTCGATGGAATCGATCCCGCCCTTGGCCTTTCCGGCCTGTAAGCAGAAGACCCCTTTTACATGAACGATTCAGAGCAGTTTTCAGCGCAACGCCGTCGCGTCTTGATGGGAATGGGGGCCGCCGGTGTGGCCTTGGCCGGTTCGGCATTGAGCTGCCCGGCCATGGCCGCCAGCCCCGCGCAGGTGACCGAAGCACCGAGCAGTGAAAAAACCGGCGACCGCCACGCGTTCCACGGCAAACACCAGACCGGCATCGTCACGCCGCGTCCGGCCTCGGGCATGCTGGTGTCCTTCGATGTACTGGCCAGCGATCGTGAGGACCTGGAGCGCTTGTTCCGCACGCTCAATGAGCGCATCGCGTTCCTGATGAAGGGCGGCCCGGTGGCGCAGGTCGACCCGAAATTGCCGCCGGTGGATTCGGGAATCCTTGGCCCGGTGGTGACGCCGGACAACCTGACCATCACCGTGTCGGTCGGCGAATCCTTGTTCGACGAACGCTTCGGCCTGGCCGACGCCAAACCCAAGCGCTTGATCCGCATGGTCGGCTTCCCCAACGACGCATTGGAAGCCGATGGCTGCCACGGCGACCTCAGTGTGCAGTTCTGCGCCAACACCACCGACACCAACATTCACGCCCTGCGCGACATCGTGAAAAACCTGCCGGACTTGCTGCTGGTGCGTTGGAAACAGGAAGGTAGCGTGCCGCCGCAGGCACCGGCGAAACCCGGTGCTCCGGCGCAGAGTGCGCGCAACTTCCTGGGCTTTCGCGACGGCTCGGCCAACCCCGATTCCAACGATGCCAAGACCATGGACAGCCTCGTCTGGGTCCAGCCCGGCAGCGACGAACCGGCCTGGGCGGCCAATGGCAGCTATCAGGCGGTGCGGATCATCCGCAACTTCGTCGAGCGCTGGGACCGTACGCCGTTGCAGGAACAGGAAAGCATTCTCGGCCGGGTCAAAAGCACCGGCGCGCCCATGGGCGGCGAGCATGAAACCCAGGTGCCGGATTACGCCAGGGACCCGGAAGGCAAGCTGACCAAACTCGACGCGCACATCCGTCTGGCCAACCCGCGCACCGCCGCCAGCCAGGCCAACCTGATCCTGCGGCGGCCGTTCAACTACTCCAACGGCGTCAACAAGAACGGTCAGCTCGACATGGGTTTGCTGTTCATCTGCTACCAGGCGGATCTGGAAAAAGGCTTCATCACCGTACAAACCCGACTCAACGGCGAACCGTTGGAGGAATACCTCAAACCGGTCGGCGGCGGCTACTTCTTCACCCTGCCCGGGGTCACGGGCGACAAGGATTTCATTGGTCGCTCGCTGCTTGACGCGACACAACCTGCCGTTCAACCCAAAACAACTGCATAACCCCCCACACGGAACCGTCCCATGAAAAAGTCGCCCCTCGCTTTAATGCTGACCCTTGGCTTGCTCAACACCCCGTTTTCGGCGTTCGCGGCGACGGCGCCGCTGGATCTGGTGGGGCCGGTCTCGGACTACAAGATCTACGTTACCGAACAACTGGATGAGCTGGCCAGCCACACCCAACAATTCACCGACGCCGTGAAGAAAGGTGACCTGGCCACCGCGCAAAAACTCTACGCACCGACCCGCGTTTTCTATGAGTCGATCGAGCCGATTGCCGAACTGTTCAGTGACCTCGACGCGTCCATTGACTCCCGTGTCGACGACCACGAAAAAGGCGTAAAAGCCGAGGACTTCACCGGCTTCCACCGCATCGAGTATTCGTTGTTCTCGGAAAAAAGCACCCAAGGCCTGGGCGAACTGGCCGACGGCCTGGACAAAGACGTCAAAGACTTGCAAAGCCGCGTCGCCGGCCTGACATTCCCACCGGAAAAAGTCGTCGGCGGTGCCGCTGCGCTGCTTGAAGAAGTCGCCGCGACCAAGATCTCCGGCGAGGAAGATCGCTACAGCCACACCGACCTTTACGACTTCCAGGGCAACATCGACGGCGCGAAGAAAATCGTCGACCTGTTCCGACCGCAGATCCAGAAACAAGACGCGGCCTTCATTGCCAAAGTCGACAAGAACTTCGCTTCCGTGAACAAGATCCTGGCCAAGTACAAGACCGCGAATGGCGGTTTCGAGACCTACGACAAGGTCAAGGAAAACGACCGCAAGGCACTGGTCGGGCCGGTGAATACACTGGCTGAGGATTTGTCGACGTTGCGTGGAAAATTGGGTTTGAACTGAGGTTTGGTCACACGACCGGCCTGCGACTGACATCAACAGTCAGTCGCAGGATTTCCGCTTGGCGGGTTGGGTCTCGTCAAGGCTTTTCCAACGACTCCTAAGCCGTCAGCACTATGAAGTTATCGAGTGCCCGGCCAATCGGGCTACCGGTTTTATCCAGCGCGTACCATTTTCCATTGTCTCGAATGGCCGTTATCTCGGAACCGTCGACAGTACCGGTCACCTGATTGATAAAAGTGTTCATCCGATTGGGTTGCACGGCCCCGGCGGCTCCGCTGGCAAAACCTCCAAACCATCCCCTGAGACGGTCCAGACTTGTCTGCAAACGTCCAATACCCGTTCCCGTCAACGTAAACATCCCACTCTTGCAGAGCTTGGCGAAACCACCCACGGTTCTTGCGCCGCCTGCGACAAGGCCTGTAACTCCGTCCAGCGGGTTGACCAATGAAACCGTGGTCTGCCCGGCCAGTTTGATGACTTCAAAGGCCTTGGCTCTGATAGGGGTGATGGACTTCAACACAGTCGACAGTTTGCCCACACCACCGGCCACCGTGCTCAGGCTGGAAACCAGGTCTGTAAAACAACCAAAGGCACCGTTGATGAAACGCATTCGATCCCCCGACCGCAAATCTTCCGTACAACCCACGAATGGAATGAGCTGCAACAGGAAATTCGTGACTTTTTCCCGGTACGCCCGATTTTCTTCTTCTTTGGTGGAACCTTCGGCTTTTTTGAACAGAAATTCCCGCTCGCCTTGAAGAAGATTGTCGTTGATGATTCTGTCGACAATGTCGGAGGTCCTTTGTGAGAAGTAACTGTTCGGCACGGCCCCACGGATATTTACCTGTGCTGTGCTGGCGGGAAGGCTTCCACCCAGTTCTTCGATAATCAGCTTGTTCGATTTAGCACCGTCTATCGGCTCGGAACCTTTTGCATAGGCATCAAAGTCAAACCGTAATTCGGTTCCACGTTGTATGTCAGCGTTGACCGACCCTCTTCCGCTCACGTTGACCTTTTTGATTTTCATTTTGCCATTTAGCGGCAAGTCATCCGGTAAATCCGTGCGTTTGATGATTAACATCCGTCCAGGAAACACTTCGAAGTAGCTAACGTTTCTCCGCTCGCCGTCCTGGTATTCAGTGCGCAATAGCGTTCCTTGGCGACCGCGGAAACTTGCCCGGTGCGTCGATGTTTCATCTTCTTTAAGCTCTCCCGTTTCTTCGCGCAACGTAAAAAACCTTACTTCCCCAAATTCAAGGCTCTGACGATCTTCCAGCGGCAAGGTCGCAATCAGGGATTTGGTCGCGGTAATAAAACTTTGCTTTCGCGCATTAAAAAAAACATCCACGGATTCATTGAAAGCGTCCACTAGAAGGGGTAACGACTCCCAGCCGGAGTCAAAGTCCTTATCCTCCATCTGCACATGACACATTTCAAAACTTCCAGACTCCTTTCCGTTCATATAAGCGTCGACGATCGATATCGGGTCCCCCGTGTAATTGGTGTCGAAGTGTGTAATTTGCCGAGGCCCGAGTATTATTTTCTCAATGGGCACCTGAGCTTCGTCCTTCTTTTTTTTCTCTTCTGCCTCTTTCGCCCCTTCTGCCTCTTTCGCCTCTTCCGTCTCTTTCGTCTCTTCTGCCTCTTTCGACTCTTTCGCCTCTTCCGCCTTTTTCACCTCTGCCTCCGTTAGTGCCCTGGGTGTATTTGGAAAGGCAATCCGAAGCTCTAGAGCTGCAACTTCCCTACGCGTATGCAGCTCGAGCTTAAACCCATTCAGCGCCTCAGAAAGATCGCTTCTTTGAGTCGCAAATTTCTGCGCTGCTGTCTCGTAGTCCTGGGAAGAGTAAGCGCAATCTGCACGACGTTGTATAACGCCATTCATGACGGCCCATATAATTGAAATGTCGGCGGCAAGGGTCTTGAACAACAGTTTCTGCTCGGGTGTCGTGGGCTCAAGCAGCGCAAGCGACATCAACTGGTCAGGGGTCATGATTCGCGAACACCCGGGAGCCAGCACCTCGGCAATGGCGATCCCCAGGCTCAGGGCCATCCAGGCCGCATTGCCCACCTGAATGCCCTCATTGAGATCCTGCGCGAGAAATTCCGGCGCTGCATCTGCCAGAAACAAATGCGCAATCAGGGGTGCCGCCAGCGAACTTACACCCTTGTGTTCGATCAGGTGCTGTTCAATCTCTGTCCGCACCACCGTGAGATCACGCCCCAGGTTTTCTGCCTGGTAAACGTCGTAACCTGCGATGATTCCGGGCTTACCGCAGGCGTCGGGATCGACGACCAGTTTGATCGCTGCCAGCAACAATTTTTGATAGTGCTCGGGCGCAGCCGTTTGCCCGGTACCATACCAGTTCAGCTCCTGGAGCAATTGCTGCCCCCAGCAATCGGCCTGGTCTTTCGCAAACATCTTGTTCAACAACTCATCGGCATTGTTGCGCCTGAATTCAACCGATGTACCGGGCAACAAGTCAGCGCCCAATTCATCAATAATCGAGCTGCCATCGCTCAAAAAATCACTCGCCTCAAAATTGATTTTCGCTCGTTCGGCCGCAGTCAGTCGTACCAGCGACGGGGAGTTCGCCAGTAACTCAGCACCGTAGTCGCCCAGTGGGGTTGCCTGTGGCAATGAAGCTTGTAGCCATCGGATGATGTTGCGGACTTCACCCGCGGTGTTCACAGCGCCAAATCCACTGAAAGACAATATTTGCTGAAAGTCGAAGCGCAATGGAGCGTACAGCGCATTTCCCGTATCCCTGACCTTGCTCAGCAAGTTGTTGAACGGTGTAACCAATGAGGGTTGGCGGGTAACCAGGGCCGTCAAGTCATACCATTCTGAAGCGCTAAAGACCTCGATTTTGTTTTCACTAATCCTGACAGGCAGTGAATTGAAGTCGATGCGTTCGCGCTCAGAGAGCGCAATCATTTCCGGCAACACGAAAAAATTATTCAAGTGATGAACAATAGCCAAGCTCTTGTGCGCCAGCGGAGAGTCGCTGGCACTTTCACTGTATTTATTCGACAACTTGAGGTCTTTGGCGTCCGCCTGATCCTTCACCAAACTACCCAATTCATTGATCAGCGTTTCTCGTGCCTTCGCCTCTCTGATCGACTCCTTGGCGCATTGACACTCTTTATCGAGTTCGACCTTTTCATCGGCCGTGATCTCAGGCCATCCCTCCAGTTTCAGGCGGCTGGCAAGTGCACTGGCTTCCTGATCTGAAGTCGGCGGTAGCACCCCATAAAAATCCATCATTACGTTACACGGAACAAGTTTTCGATCGTCACTCACATACGGTAAGCCAAAGTCTCCCGGATCAAGGACTTGCCGGGCGGCTAGAACTTGCGCTGATACCCGCCACCATCCTGAGTTGTCCCAAACGGTAAACGTTTCTGTGGTGCTCACGCCGTTAAGGGTGACGTTGGCTGATATTGAGCATTCTTGAATGTTCAATGTACTCAGTGTCACGCCCTTGGCTTCGAACCATGCCAGCACTTTTGGATCGTTCAAGGCTTGTTTGTAGAGATCCAATGGCTTGTCAATCAAGCTGCCTGGCGTGGCAAGCAGTGGAATATTTTGATTGGCCTCCAATTGTCCGAGCATGAGTGCTTGTAGCGCTCGATCCGCCAGTGCAGTGATATCTGAATCACTCGTGAGGTCGGGCACCCTGGCCGCGCGTTCTTCGGCACGCGTCATGTCCGGGTTCGATGGAACGCGCTGTAGGTGACGTGGGCTGCTTTGGGTGCCCGAGAGCGACCTGGACACACGGGTTTGTGCTAGAGGATTACGTTCGGATTGAGAGGATGCGATGAAAGAGGTGGTGCTTGCAGCGGCAGATGACGTGACCATCTTTTCAAATTCCTTTTACATGAGTGCATGGCGTCAGCCTAAAACGCACACCTGAAAGGAACTATAAAATTACGCTCTGCCGCTAATGACCCCTGTGCCTGGCTCTCTCGGGCCCCTACCCCGTATACGTTTACAAAATCCGATAGAGCAAACGTTCGATCCGCACCCGACTGACGCGTCGAAGAAACTTGGCCACCGCCGCCGGATAATCCAGGAGCGTTTCCAGGTCCTGATAACGCTCGATGCGGCTAGTGTGCTGGAAAATCTGCGCCAGTTCGGTCCGGCGCGGTTCCAGCAGTTCGCCTTTGGGGTCGTCGAGCAGCAAGGCGTTTTCCAGGTCGAGACGAAAGGCCCGCGGATTGAGGTTGTTGCCGGTCAGCAAGGTGTAGCGCTGATCGATCCACATGCCTTTGAGGTGATAGGTATTGTCGCCGTCTTTCCACAGGTGCAGGTTCAACTGCCCGCTTTCGATGCTGCGATGATGACGCTTGGCAAAGCGTCGCAAGCTGATCTCATAGAGATACGGCAGCGCGGCGATCACCTTGAACGGCTCGCTGGGTGGAATGTAGAAGTCGTTGGCGGTCTTGTCGCCGACGATGATGTCGATCTTCACGCCTCGCGCCAGCGCCCGGTTGATTTCCCGGGTCACCGCCAGCGGCAGGTTGAAGTACGGGGTGCAGATCGTCAGTTGATGCTGGGCACTGCCGATCAGTTCGCCAATCACCCGGCTCAACGGGTTGTTCTTGCACACGCCGATTAACGGGCTGACCGACAGACCACTCTTGTCCGTGGTGCCCATCGTGGTGTCGTAGGCCGCGTACTTGAGGCGGCTACGCAGGTCGCCAATGTCGTTGCGCAGGCTGCGGGTGGTCGGCGGGTTCGGCAGGTCGAGGCGATGCACCGCCTTGGAGGTGATCAGGCCGTGCTTGACCAGGTGATGCATCGAATCGGCCAGTGCCTGGTTCTGCAGCAGGTGATAACGGTCATAGCGGTACTTGTCGAACTTGTGCAGATAGACGTTGTTCAGGCTCGCGCCGCTGTAGATCACGCAGTCATCGATCACAAAGCCTTTGAGATGCAACACGCCGAACAATTCGCGAGTCTGCACCGGAACGCCGTACACCGGCACTTCGCTGGCATGTGTGCGGGTCATTTCCTGATACCAGGCCGAATTGCCCGGCTGCTTGCCGGCGCCGATCAAGCCGCGCTGGGCACGCAACCAGTCAACGATTACCACCACATCCAGTTCAGGACGTGCCAGTTTGGCCGCGTGCAAGGCATCGAGAATTTCCTGGCCGGCCTCATCCTGTTGCAGATAGAGCGCAACGATGTAGATGCGCCGGGTTGCGCTGGCGATTTTTTCCAGCAGGCAACGGCGAAACTCGGCGGCGCCGGAAAGGATGGTGACGGCATCGGCGGTCAGCGGAAAACTGCGCAGTTTAGGCAGCAGAGGGCGTTTGAAAAGCGACGGCATAGGGCTCGCAATGGGTCGAATCCGAAGAACCCGAGAGCTTACACCATGGATTGGCTTGGGTCTTGTGGCTGTCCGTTCTGGCCTCTTCGCGGGCAAGCCTCGCTCCTACAGGTTATGCATGCATCTGTAGGAGCGAGGCTTGCCCGCGAAGGCAATTTCACAGGCACTATAAATATCTACTTGACCAAGGAGAACGACCGTTCTACTGTAGGCCGCATGAACGAAATCACAAGCAACGACACACGCGACATCATTCTGGATGTCACCGAAAAGTTGATCTACAAAAGTGGCATCGCGGCCACTGGCATGGATCTTCTGGTGAAGACCGCCGGCGTCTCCAGAAAGAGTATCTACCGCTACTTCAACAACAAGGAGGAGCTTACCGTCGCGGCCCTGCAACGTCGCGATGTGCGCTGGATGCACTGGTACAGAAGTGCCGTCGACCAGGCCGAAACCCCGGCTGACCGGCTGCTCAACCTGTTTACCGTGCTCAAGGCCTGGTTCGCCTCCGAAGGCTTCCGTGGCTGCGCATTCATTAACACCAGCGGCGAAACCGGCGACCCGCAAGACCCGGTTCGCCTGGTGGCCAAAGAACATAAACAGAAGCTGCTCGACTACCTGCACGAGCTCTGTACCGAACATGGCGCTGAAGACCCGGAGACGCTGGCCAAACAGCTGCTGATCCTGATCGACGGGGCCATCACCGTGGCGCTTGTCATGGGTGATCACAGTGCTGCCGATAATGCGCAATGCATGGCGCGAAAGTTATTGGACCTGTAATAACTTGACCAAGCCCGACAACGTGCTTGAACTTTAATTTGATAAGGAGACTGTACATGTCTAACGCTGAAGTTCGTCCGCCATTGCCGCCGTTTACCCGTGAGTCGGCCATCGAGAAAGTTCGCCTGGCCGAAGACGGCTGGAATTCACGCGATCCGGAACGGGTGTCGCTGGCCTACACCCTGGACACCAAATGGCGTAACCGCGCGGAATTCGCCTACAACCGCGAAGAAGCCAAAGGTTTCCTGACCCGCAAATGGGCGAAAGAGCTGGACTACCGGTTGATCAAGGAACTGTGGGCGTTCACCGGTAACCGCATCGCCGTGCGTTATGCCTATGAATGGCACGACGATTCGGGCAACTGGTTCCGTTCCTACGGTAACGAGAACTGGGAATTTGACGAGAACGGTTTGATGGCCAACCGGTTTGCCTGCATCAACGACATGCCGATCAAGGAAAGCGAGCGCAAGTTCCACTGGCCGCTGGGTCGTCGGCCGGATGATCATCCGGGCCTGTCCGACCTGGGCCTGTAAATTCACATAGATCAAATGTGGGAGCGGGCTTGCTCGCGAAAGCGGTGGGACAGGCAACATGGATGTTGAATGTTAAGCCGCATTCGCGAGCAAGCCCGCTCCCACAGTTTTTTGTGGTGGTCAGGCGACCGCAGCTTGCGGCTTCAAACCAGCCTTGGCTTCCAGCTCACGCACCAACGGCAACACCCGCTTGCCAAAGTATTCCACCTCTTCCTGAAAGTGCAGAAACCCCGCCAGCACCAAATCCACGCCCACCGCTTTGAGTGCGACAATTCTTTCGGCAATCTGCTGCGGCGTGCCGATCAGGTTGGTCTTGAAGCCGTCGTTGTACTGCACCAAATCCTCGAACGTCGACTTCGCCCAATTGCCCTCGCCTTCAGGCGACGCCCTGCCCGCCTGCTTCGCCGCATCGCCAAACGCATTCACCGCCTCCGGGTCGGCCTGATCGATGATCTGCGCCAGCACTGCGCGGGCCTCTTCTTCGGTGTCGCGGGCGATGACAAACGCGTTCACGCCGACCTTCACCGAATGATTGTTCAAGGCAGCCTTGGCGCGGATGTCATCGACCTGGGCCTTGATGCCTTCCGGGGTGTTGCCGTTGGTGAAGTACCAGTCCGAGACCCGCGAGGCCATGTCCCGGGCCGCGCGGGAACTGCCGCCCTGGAAGATTTCCGGCTGGCCCAGCGGTTTCGGTTTGAGGCTGTAGTTGTCGAAGCGGTAGAAGTCACCGCGAAAGGTAAAGTTGTCCTGAGACCAGATGCCCTTCAATGAACGAATGAATTCTTCGGAGCGGCGATAGCGCTCGTCGTGCTCAAGCCAGTGTTCGCCGATGGCCTGGAACTCACCCTTGAACCAGCCGCTGACGATGTTCACGGCCACCCGGCCGTTAGTCAGTTGGTCGATGGTCGCCAGTTGCTTGGCTGCCAGCGCCGGTTGCCACGGGCCCGGCAGGATCGCGGCGATCACTTTCAGTGTGGTGGTCGCGGCCAGCAGCGCATGGCTGAAGGCGACCGATTCATGCTGGTATTCGGCACCGTAACCGGCGGTGAAGCGGATCTGCGTCAGGGCGTATTCAAAACCCGCCGCTTCGGCCAGTTGCGCCAGTGTGCGGTTGTAGTCGATGCCCCAGTGGGTGCGTTGCTCGATCTTGCTGACCACCAGCCCGCCGCTGACGTTCGGTACCCAGTAGGCAAATTTGACGGCTTGCTGACTCATAGGCGTGTCCTCTGGACGTATGGGAAGTCTTGGGACAAGAGCAGCAACCGTGCCAGCGCTGAAACGGGCGTGTGACACGAGTATTTGAAACCGACTGAGAACCCTGTGGGAGCGGGCTTGCTCGCGAACGCGGTGTGCCAGCCAATAAACAGGTTGAATGTGAAACCGCTTTCGCGAGCAAGCCCGCTCCCACATTTTATTCGTGCGTGTCTGAAGCAATTTGCTGCTGTGCTGTTGGTGCAGCAACAGTTCAAGCCACTTCGACATCCAGACGCCCCCGTAAATCCTGTCTGCCGTCTCCGGCATGGACCGTGCAATCCCCCTTGGCACTCACTGCCGATCCAAGGAACTGTCCCATGACCGAACACCAGGTAATCAACCCGCTGTCCATTGGTACTGACTACGAAACATTGGCCGGCAGGTTCCGGCCGATCTTCCAGCGCATCGCTGCCGGTGCGGTTGAACGCGAGCAAACCCGCAGCTTGCCGTTCGAGCCGATCCGCTGGCTCAAGGAGGCCGGTTTTGGCGCCGTGCGGGTGCCGCTTGAATACGGCGGTGGCGGTGCCTCGCTGCCACAGCTGTTTGAGCTGCTGATCGAGCTGGCCGAAGCCGATTCCAATGTGCCTCAAGCCTTGCGCGGGCATTTCGCCTTCACCGAGGATCGCTTAAACTCGCCACCGGGGCCGGCTCGGGATCTGTGGTTCAAACGCTTCGTCGACGGTGACCTCGTCGGCAACGCCTGGACCGAGATTGGCAGCGTGGCGATTGGCGATGTCATCACCAAAGTCTCGCCACACGGCGATCAGTGGCGGCTCAACGGTGAGAAGTTCTATAGCACCGGCAGCCTGTTTTCCGACTGGATCGACGTCTATGCCCAGCGCAGCGATACCGGCGGCGACGTGATTGCCGCCGTCCGCACCCGCCAGCCCGGCATCGTGCAAAGCGACGACTGGGACGGTTTCGGCCAGCGCACCACCGGCAGCGGCACCTCGCGGTTTACCGATGCCGAGGTGGAAGCCGAGAACGTCATCGACTTCGCTACCCGCTTCAAGTACCAGACGGCGTTTTATCAGTTGGTACTGCTGGCGACCCTGGCCGGGATCGGCCGTGCGGCCTTGAGCGATGTGGCGCATCAGGTGCGCGAACGCAAACGCATCTACAGCCATGGTAATGCGCAGCATGTCCGCCAGGACGCGCAAGTGCAGCAAGTGGTCGGTGACATTGCCGCGCTGGTGTATGCGGCCGAGGCCAGCGCCTTGAAAGCCGCACAACCGGCGCAACGGGCGTATCTGGCACGGTTTTCGGGGGATGAAGGGTTGGAGCGAGCGGCTAACGTCGCGGCAGAAATTGAATCGGCGAAGGCTCAGGTGGTGGTGTCGGAATTGATCCAGCGGGCAACGACCGAGTTGTTCAATGCACTAGGGGCTTCGGACATTCGCGAAGGCAAGTCGCTGGATCGGCATTGGCGTAATGCGCGGACGGTGTCTTCGCATAATCCGCTGATTTACAAGGCACGGATTGTCGGTGACTGGGTGATCAACGGGACTGAGCCGCCGTTTGTATGGCAGATCGGCAATGGGCCTGAGCGAAAGTGATGTAGCGCCTGCAAGTCAGTCTTCGCGGGCAAGCCTCGCTCCTACAGAAGCAGCGCATAACCTGTAGGAGCGAGGCTTGCCCGCGAAGGTGCCAGACCAGTCGCCGCAGATGTTGGATATAGGTAAGATATCGGCCCTTCCCCGCAGCCCTTTCCTGCACCCCGCCGAATAAGCCGATTCCATGCCTTTCGAACTCAGCGTTGACCTCACCACCCTGGCCATTCTGGCCTTTGTCGCTTTCATTGCCGGTTTCATCGACGCCATCGCCGGCGGTGGCGGTCTGTTGACCACCCCGGCGCTGTTGACCGCCGGCCTGCCACCGCACCTGGTGTTGGGCACCAACAAACTCAGTTCGACCTTCGGCTCGGCCACCGCCAGTTTCACCTTCTACCGGCGCAAGTTGTTCCACCCCAGGCAATGGGTACACGCCATCGTCGGCACCCTGGTCGGTGCACTGACCGGTGCCGTGGTCGCGCATTACCTGCCGGCGGAGTGGCTGAACAAAATGCTCCCGGTGATCGTTTTCGCCTGCGGCGTCTACCTGTTGTTCGGCGGCACGCCGAAAGCGCCGCTGGACAGCGACGCACCGATCATGAAAAAGTGGCAATCGACCCAAGGCTTCAGCCTCGGTTTTTATGACGGCGTGGCCGGCCCCGGCACGGGCGCGTTCTGGACCGTCAGCAGCCTGCTGATGTACCCCATCGACCTGGTCAAGGCCAGCGGCGTGGCGCGCAGCATGAACTTCGTCAGCAACATTGCGGCGCTGTCGGTGTTCGTGTTTTCCGGGCAAGTGGACTGGATCATCGGCCTGAGCATGGGCCTGTCGGTGATGGTCGGCGCCTTCTTCGGCGCACGCACCGCCATCAGCGGTGGTGCGAAGTTCATTCGTCCGGTGTTCATCACCGTGGTGCTGGGCTTGACCGTGCGGTTAGCCTGGCAACACTGGTTCAGCGTGGCCTAAGCGCCGCGCCACGTAGACGTCGATCAGGTAACGGGCAATCGATTTTGACGCCGGCAACGGCGGCAGTTCGTGCACGTTGAACCACTGGGCGTCTTCGATCTCGTCTTCCTGACAGACAATCTCGCCACCGGCGTATTCGGCATGAAAACCGAGCATCATCGAGTGCGGGAACGGCCAGCACTGGCTGCCCAGGTACTGGATGTTCTTGACCTCGATCTGCACCTCTTCGCGGACCTCGCGAATCAGGCATTGCTCAGCCGACTCGCCCGGCTCGGCGAAACCCGCCAGCGTGCTGTACACCCCGGTGACAAAACGCGGTGAACGCGCCAGCAAGACCTCATCGCCGCGAGTAATCAGCACAATCATGCTCGGCGAGATGCGCGGGTAATAACGCAAATCGCACGGTTCGCAGTACATCGCCCGCTCACGCGGAACCTGGTGGGTCGCTTGCCCGCAATTGCCGCAAAAGCGGTGCTCGCGCGCCCAGGTACCGATCTGCGCGGCATACCCCAGCACTTTGTAAACCGTGTGATCGCCTTCAAGCATGAACGCGCGCAGGCCTTTCCAGTTGCAGCCCGGCACGTCGCTGTGGCTGCGCAGTTCCAGCAGATACACAGGTTCGCCATCCAGATGACCGATGCCATGTTCGGAAATGACCGACAGGTCCTGGCGCTTGAGCCATTCGCGCGGGAACAGCGCGCCATTGTCATCAAACAGGAAACCTTCGGGGCTGCGTGCCACGGCCCAGCCGCCGGGTTGGTCGGTATCCAGTACTGCAGTGGTCCAGCGTGAAGTCATGTTTAATTCAATCCAGAAATTCGGGTTTCTGTTTGCTCATATGGGCAGCGATGGCCACGCGCAAATCGGTGGATTGCAGCATGGCGGCGTTCCAGGTGGCGACGTATTCGAGGCCGTCGTCGATGCGATGGTCACGCATGTAACTGATCATCTCTTTGGTGCCGGTGACGGCAATCGGCGACTTGCTGGCGATTTCGCGGGCAATGCCCATGACGCCGTCGAGCAGGCTGGCGGTGTCGCTGTAAACGCGATTGACCAGGCCCATGCCACGCGCTTCTTCGGCGCCGAAGGTGCGACCAGTGTAAGCCAGTTCACGCAGCATGCCGTCACCGATGATCCGCGGCAAGCGTTGCAAGGTGCCGACGTCGGCCGCCATGCCGATATCGATTTCCTTGATCGAGAATTGTGCGTCTTCGGCGGCATAGCGCATGTCGCACGCCGAGATCAAATCGATGGCGCCGCCCAGGCAATAACCCTGAATCGCCGCCAATACCGGCTTGCGGCAATTGTCGACGGCGTTGAAAGACGCCTGAAGCGCGAGGATCTTGCGACGCAGCAGGCGCGCGTTGCGCCCCACGTCCTTGCCCAGTTCATTGGCCACTCCCGCCAGCATCATCAGGTCGATGCCGGAAGAAAAGTGTTTGCCCGCACCACTGAGGACCACCACCCGGACTTCGTCGGTGTCATCGACCCACTGGAAAATCTCGATGATTTCGTTCCAGAACGCAGCGTTCATGGCGTTGATCTTTTCTGGGCGATTGATCTGCACATGGGCGATTTTGTCGGCCAGTTCGACGGTGAACGCGGTGTAATGAGACATGGTAGTGATCCTTTACCGGGCAAAAATGAGGCCCGAACTATAACAAGGCCGCACAGCCAGCCGTAAGGCAGCGGTTCGGCCAAAAGCGGGACTTACCAATCGCGCACCACAACAGTGCGCGAGTGTTACGGTGCTTCGCACATTTATATGACGGCCCAACGACTTTTTGAGGCCAAAAGCCAAAAAAACCTGCACTTCGTCGGTGCGTTTCCCCCTCCAATCGGTACGTCCGTACCGCTATAAACCGATTGTCGAACAATTTTGCCATTTGGCCTTCCCCGCTCTAACTTCTGGCCTAGACTGATTTTCGCGAGTCGAAACCAGTCGGTCACAAAGTGGAAAAATAGTCGGAACGTTTGCCAGTCGAGAAAGGTCACCTAAAGGGAAGGTGCGTTGCGACTGGTGCAATCTTTGCAATGGCTACTCCACCCACACTGCTTCAGCGCATTGGGCAGCGCTTGCTCACCGATGCGTAGCGCGTTTGCGCCCGGCCACAGGAATTGGCCACGGAACACCGTTTGCCAGACCTAAGAATTAGATCAACAACACGGGAGATTCATATGATCAGTACGGCTTTAGATATTCAGGGAGAACGTGCTCATCAGCAGGTCGGCGAATCGAGCGCCGTGAGTGCTCCAAGCGCCCAATCGATTAGCGTCCCTGGCACCAAGACGCTGGCACCGGTTAAAAGTCAGAACCCCAACCGCAAGAAAGTATTGTTCGTGACCTCGGAAATCGCCGATCTGGTGAAGACCGGTGGTTTGGGCGACGTCTCCGCGGCGCTGCCCCGGGCGATGGCGCATTTGCACGATGTGCGCGTGTTGATTCCCGGTTACCCGCAAGTGCTGCACAGCGAAAACCCGATTCATATTATTGGTGAGCTCGGCGGTCATGCAGCGTTGCCGCCCTGCAAGATCGGGCGCATGGACATGCCCGACGGTCTGGTCATTTACGTGTTGATCTGCCCCGAACTCTACGAGCGCGAAGGTTCGCCCTACGGCGCTAACAACGGTCGCGACTGGCCGGACAACCACATTCGTTTCGCCCGCCTGGGCCTGGCGGCTGCCGATATCGCCGCCAACCTCGCGCAAATCCACTGGTGCCCGGATCTGGTGCATGCCCACGACTGGCCTGCCGGTCTGGCACCTGCCTATATGCACTGGCGTGGTCAGCGCACCGCGACGCTGTTCACCATCCATAACCTGGCCTATCAAGGCGTAACCAGCCTGGGCTCTTGCCCGGAACTGGGTATTCCGATGCACGCCCTGCAACAGGAAGGCATGGAGTTCTACGGCAAGATGTCGTTCCTCAAGGCCGGCATGGCCTATTCGAGCCACATCACCACGGTCAGCGCGACCTACGCCCAGGAAATCACCACCCCGGCCTTCGGCTGCGGCCTCGACGGTTTTCTCGCCGCCAAGACCCAGCAAGGCCTGCTCAGTGGTATTCCCAATGGCATTGATGAAAGCTGGGACGCGGCCACCGATCCACACCTGTTCTGCCCGTTCAGCATCGGCGACTGGGAAGGCAAAGCGGTCAATGCGGCCCACGTGCGCAACCTGTTCGGCCTGGACGATTCCGAGGGGCCGCTGTTTGCCGTGGTGTCACGCCTGGTCTATCAAAAAGGCCTGGACCTGACCGAAGCCGTCTCCGAATACATCGTCAAATCGGGTGGCCAGATCGCGATCATCGGTCGTGGCGAACCGGAAGAAGAACAAGCCATGCGTGAGCTGGCCCTGCGCTTCCCTGGCCAGATCGGCGTGCGCATCGGCTTCAACGAAACCGACGCCCGGCGCATGTTTGCCGGCAGCGATTTCCTGCTGATGCCTTCGCGTTATGAGCCTTGCGGCCTGAGCCAGATGTATGCCCAACGCTTCGGTTCGTTGCCGGTGGCGCGCAACACCGGCGGCCTGGCCGACACCATTGAAAACGGCGTGACCGGTTTCCTGTTCGACGAATCCACGGCAGAAAGTTATCAAGAAGCCCTGAGCCGCGCGTTCAAGGTATTTGCCTACCCCGACCTGCTCAATGCCATGCGCTGCCGCGCCATGGCGGCACCGTTCAACTGGTGCAAGGCGGTCGAACCCTACGCCGAACTCTACGAACAACTCGTGACTAAAGCCCTGGGTAAATCGGGCCATAAATAACAAGAGGTTTTCATCGATGCCGTTACGGACCCTTGAGACCTGGCCCCACGGCGCAATCATGCTGGACGCAGAGCACACGCGTTTTGCTTTGTGGGCGCCAGATGCGTTTTTCGTCAGTGTCGAACTGGACAATGGACAATCCTTGCCACTGCTGCCTCAGGCTGATGGCTGGTTCGTGATCAACACCCGCTGCCCCGCAGGCACGCGTTACCGCTATAACATCGACGGCGAGCTGGAGGTGCCCGACCCGGCCTCCCGCGCGCAGGCCGGTGATCTCGATCAGCACAGCGTAGTGGTCGATCCCCTCGCCTACCCGTGGCAACACAGCACCTGGCTGGGTCGGCCGTGGAACGAGGCGGTGATCTACGAATTGCATGTCGGCGTACTCGGCGGCTTCAGTGCCGTCGAGCAGCACCTGGCACGCCTCGTCGAGCTGGGCGTTACCGCGATCGAACTGATGCCGCTGGCGCAGTTTCCCGGTGATCGCAATTGGGGTTACGACGGGGTGCTGCCTTACGCGCCCCAAGCCTCCTACGGCACTCCCGAGCAACTCAAGCACCTGATCGACACCGCCCACGGCCACGGCCTGGCGGTGATTCTCGACGTGGTCTACAACCACTTCGGCCCGGACGGCAATTACCTGCATCGCTACGCCAAGGGTTTCTTCCGCGAAGACAAGCACACCCCGTGGGGTGCGGCCATCGACTTTCGCCGGCGCGAGGTGCGCGACTTCTTTATCGAAAACGCGCTGATGTGGTTGCTGGAGTACCGCTTCGACGGCTTGCGCCTGGACGCGGTGCACGCCATCGAATCCCCGGACTTTCTCCAGGAACTGGCACAACGGGTTCGCCAGCAGACCGACCCGGCGCGGCATGTGTGGCTCAACGTCGAGAACGAGCACAACCAGGCCAGCCTGTTGGAAGAAGGTTTCGACGCGCAGTGGAACGACGACGGCCATAACGCCTTGCACGTGCTGCTGACCGGCGAGACCGACGCCTATTACGCCGACTATGCCGACAACCCCACCGAACAACTGGCTCGGTGCCTGAGCCAGGGCTTCGTGTTTCAGGGCCACATCAACCGCCATGGCGAAGCCCGTGGCGAGCCGAGCGGCCACCTGCCGCCCAGCGCCTTCGTGCTGTTTCTGCAAAACCACGATCAGATCGGCAATCGGGCGTTTGGCGAGCGCCTGCACCAACTGGCCAACCCCGCCGCGTTAAACGCCGCGACCGCGCTGTTGCTGCTGTCGCCGATGATTCCGCTGATGTTCATGGGCGACGAGTTTGCCGCCGAAGAGCCCTTCCTGTTTTTCACCAGTCACCATGGTGAATTGGCGGAACTTGTGCGCGAAGGACGGCGAAACGAGTTTGCAGCCTTCAGCGCGTTTGCTGATCCGCACAAGCGTGAACAGATTCCCGATCCGAACGCGCCACAAACCTTTGAAGCGTCACGGCCCAAGCTGACCGCCACCCGGCAAACGGCGATGCAAGGGCTGTATCACCAACTGCTGAACATCCGTCATCGGCAGATTATTCCGCGCTTGCCCGGCGCCCAGGCGTTGGGGGCCGACGTGCTGGCTGAGGGCGCAGTGTCGGCGCGCTGGCTGCTGGGCGATGGCAGTCAACTGCGCATTGACCTGAACCTCAGCGACACGCCTGTGGTCCACACCCCACAGGCCGACGCGTTGCTGTTGTTCGAAACCCCGCCACAGTCAGCCGGCCTGTTGGAACAGGGCACGCTTGCCCCGTATTGCGCGCTAGTCAGCCTCAAGGCCGCAGCCCCTTTGCTACCCCCGGATGGAGAGCGCCAATGAGCGATGCGCAACTGGAAACACTGGCCACCCGAGCGGGCCTGGCCGTCGACTGGATCGACGCCAATGGCCGCCCACAAAAAGTCGCTCCATCGGTGTTACGCGCCGTGCTGACCGGCCTCGGCCACCCGGCCGGCAGCGCCCAGGAAATCGACGCCAGCCTGCAAGAGCTGCAACAGGTGCAAGAGACCCGGCACCTGCCGCCGCTGTTGACCGCAGACTTCGGTGTCGGTCTCAAACTGGCGCATTTTTTTGAGCCCGAAACGCCCTGCGAAATCCACCTCGAAGATGGCTCGCGGCTCAACCTGAAACTGGACGCCCAAGCGACGCTTCCCGGGTTGATCCCGGTCGGTTATCAGCACGTCAGCATCGATGGCCAGGAATTCACGCTGGCCGTCGCCCCGACTCGCTGCTACAGCGTTGGCGATGCTGTCGACAGCCCGATCCCGCGGACCTGGGGCCTGAGCGTGCAGATGTACTCGCTGCGCCGTCCCGGCGATGGCGGTTTCGGCGATACCCAGGCGCTCGAAGATCTCGCCCGGGTGGCCGGCGAGCGCGGTGCCGAGGCGCTGGCGATCAGTCCGCTGCATGCCATGTTTGCCAGCGACACCCAGCGTTACAGCCCTTATTCGCCGTCCAGCCGCTTGTTCCTCAACAGTCTTTACGCCGCGCCGGGCGCCATTCTTGGCGAACGCGCGATGCGCACCGCGATTGATGCGACTGGCCTGGCCGTTGAATTGAAACACCTGGAAGAACTGCCGCTGATCGACTGGCCCGCCGCTGCCGAGGCCAAACATCGCCTGTTGCAGGCGTTGTACGAAGGGTTTGTCCAGGGTGAGCATCCGTTGCATGCCGACTTCAGCAGCTACCGCCACGCCGCGGGCGAAGCCCTGGAAAACCACTGTCGCTTCGAAGCGATCCAGGAAGCCCGCGCCGCCAAGGGTGAAAGCCTCGACTGGCGCGAATGGCCCGAGCAATGGCGCGACCCACGCAGCGCCGCGCTGGCCGAGTTCGCCGAAGAAAACGCCGGACGCATTGGCTTCTTCGCCTTCTGCCAATGGCTGATCACCCGCTGTCTGGAGCGCGCGCAAACCGCCGCCCGCAGCAGCGGCATGCACATTGGGCTGATCGCCGACCTGGCGGTGGGCGCCGACGGCGGCGGCAGCCAGGCCTGGAGCCGCCAGGACGAATTGCTCGCCTCGCTGACCGTGGGTGCGCCGCCGGACATCCTCAACCGCACCGGTCAGGGCTGGGGCATTTCCGCGTTCTCTCCGGAAGGTCTGGTGCGTCACGGTTTCCGCGCCTTCATTGAAATGCTCCGGGCCAATTTCGCCCACGCCGGTGGCCTGCGCATCGACCATGTCATGGGCCTGCAGCGGCTGTGGGTGATCCCCAACGGCGCGTCACCGGCCGACGGTGCCTACCTCTATTATCCGGTGGACGACCTGCTGCGTTTGCTGACCCTCGAATCCCACCGTCATCAGGCCATCGTCCTCGGCGAAGACCTGGGCACCGTGGCCGATGGCCTGCGGGAAAAACTCATCGCCCGCTCGATCCTCGGCATGCGCGTCTTGCTGTTCGAACAGGACAACGCACACTTCAAGCCGATTCTCGACTGGCCGGACAACGCCCTGGCGACCACCAGCACCCACGACTTGCCCACCCTCAACGGTTGGTGGCATGGCCACGATATCGACTGGAATTCGCGACTCGGCCTGGTCGACGCCACGGGCGAAATCGAATGGCGCCATCACCGTGAACGGGAACGCGAAGGCCTGCGCCGGGTGTTAACCGAGGACCCGCAAAACTTCCGCGAAGAGTCCCATGAAACCGATCAGGTGCTTGACGCCGCGATCCGTTTCCTCGGGCATACCCGCGCGCCACTGGTGTTGCTGCCGCTGGAAGATGCCCTGGGTATCGAACAGCAGGCCAACCTGCCCGGCACCATCGACACCCATCCCAACTGGTCGCGACGCCTGAACGGCAACAGCGAAGCCTTGCTCGATGACCCGGACGCCGCCCGGCGCCTGGAGCTGCTGGCCTGTGCGCGACTCCAGGCGGCCGAGCGTGACCAATGAATCAGGCGCTAATCCAACCGCTGCGGGCGACCCTGCGGCTGCAGTTTCATAAAGACTTCACGCTGGACGACGCGGTGCCGCTGGTGCCGTATTTCGCCAGCCTCGGCATCAGCCATGTCTACGCCTCGCCACTGCTGAGCGCCCGCGCCGGGTCCATGCACGGCTACGACGTGGTGGACCCGACCACGGTCAACCCGGAACTGGGCGGCGAAGCGGCGTTGCGCCGTTTGGTCAGCGCCTTGCGCGAGCAAAAGATGGGGCTGATCCTCGACATCGTTTCCAACCACATGGCCGTTGGCGGTGGCGACAATCCGTGGTGGCTGGACCTGCTGGAATGGGGCCGCCTGAGCCCGTACGGCGAGTTCTTCGATATCCAGTGGCACTCGCCCGATCCGTTGATGGAAGGTCAGTTGCTGCTGCCCTTTCTCGGCAGCGACTACGGCGTCGCCCTGCAAGACGGCACCCTGCCCTTGCGTTTCGATGCCGGGCGCGGGGCTTTTTATGTCGAGCACTATGACCATCATTTCCCGATCTGCCCAAGCAGCTACGGCGAACTGCTCAAGGCTGACGAGGAACTGAATGAGCAGCAGGCCGAGCAGCTCAAGTTCCTGGCCGACCGTTTCAGTGCGTTGAGCTATCAGACCGACGCTCACAGCCTGGCCAAGCCGCTGCAAGCGGAGCTGCGTGAACTGGCGGGCGATCCGGCGACGCTTCAAGCCATCCAACGCAACCTGCAAGCGTACGACTCGCTCACCGCAGAAGGCTTTCAGCGTTTGCACAACTTGCTTGAGCGCCAGAGCTATCGCTTGGCGAGCTGGCGCACGGCAGCGGACGACATCAACTGGCGGCGCTTTTTCGACGTTAACGAACTCGGCGGCCTACGGGTCGAACGCCCGGCGGTGTTCGAAGCCACCCACGCAAAAATCTTCGAGCTGGTGGCGGAAGGTTTGGTCGACGGCCTGCGTATCGATCACATCGACGGCCTCGCCGACCCACGGGGTTATTGCCGCAAACTGCGGCGTCGGGTCGATAGCCTGTCACCGGATCGGCACTTGCCGATCTACGTCGAGAAGATCCTCGGCGAAGGCGAAACCCTGCACCGCGACTGGTCGGTGGACGGCACCACCGGTTACGAATTCATGAATCAATTGTCGCTGCTGCAACACGCTCCCGAAGGCGCGCAGGTCTTGGGCGAACTCTGGAGCCGCTACAGCGAACGGCCCGCCGATTTCCGTCAGGAAGCCCAACTGGCGCGCCAGCAGATCCTCAACGGCTCGCTCGCCGGGGATTTCGAAAGCGTCGCCCAGGCCCTGTTGCAAGTGGCCCGGGACGACCTGATGACCCGCGACCTGACCCTCGGCGCAATTCGTCGGGCATTGCAGGAACTGATCGTGCATTTCCCGGTGTACCGCACCTACATCAGCCCCCGTGGCCGCTCCGCCGAAGACGATGTGTTTTTCCAGCAAGCCATGGACGGCGCCCGTCAGACGCTCAGCGAGGCAGATTGGCCGGTACTCGATTGCCTGGCCGGCTGGCTTGGTGGTGAGCCGTGGCGCAAACGGCCGGTGGGTCGCCCGCGCAAGATGCTCAAGCACGCTTGCGTACGCTTTCAGCAACTGACCTCGCCGGCCGCGGCCAAGGCCGTGGAAGACACCGCGTTCTATCGCTCGGCGGTGTTGCTGTCGCGCAATGATGTCGGCTTCAGCACCGAGCAGTTCAGCGCCCCGGTGGCCGACTTCCATGCCGCGTGCAGTAATCGCCTCGAACAATTCCCGGACAACTTGCTCGCCACCGCCACCCACGATCACAAACGCGGCGAAGACACCCGCGCGCGCCTGGCGGTGTTGAGCGAGCGCGCCGTCTGGTTCGCCGAGCAGGTGCCGCTCTGGCGGACCCTCGCCCGGCCACTGCGCAGCGACGACCAGATGCCCACGGCGGGCGATGAGTTGATCCTCTATCAAGCGTTGCTCGGCAGCTGGCCACTCGACTTGCGCAGTGACGATCAAGCAGCGCTCGAGGACTACACTCAACGAGTGTGGCAGTGGCAACAAAAAGCCCTGCGCGAAGCCAAGTTGCAAAGCAGCTGGAGCGCGCCCAACGACGCTTACGAACACGCGGTCCAGCGCTTCCTGCAACAGCTATTGCTGAGCCCCGAAGGTGAACTGTTGCGCAGCGCCCTCGGCAAGGCCGCCAGGACCATCGCCATCCCCGGCGCGCTCAACGGTTTGGCGCAAACTTTGCTGCGTATGACCGTACCGGGCGTGCCTGATCTTTATCAGGGCAACGACTACTGGGACTTTACGCTGGTCGATCCGGACAACCGCCGGCCAGTGGATTACGCCAATCGCCAGCAGGCCATGCAGCGACCTTTGGACCTGCCCGATCTGTTGGCGAACTGGCGTGACGGGCGTATCAAGCAAACCTTGATTGCGCACACGTTGAACCTGCGTGCCGAGCATGCCGAGCTGTTTCGGCGAGGCACTTATCAGGCGCTGGAAGTGGTCGGCAGCCAGGCACAGCGCGTGCTCGGGTTTGTTCGCGAACATGAGGGGAAACGGGCCATCGTGATCGTACCGATACGTTGCGCACAGCTGCTGGAAAACAGTGCCGAGCCCAGGATCGGCGCGCTGCAGTGGGGCGATACACGGATCAAAATACCGTTCGCCGCCCCTGACGAAAATCTAAAGGGACTTTTTTCCAGCGTCGCAGTCACACATCACAGGGAACTGATGATCAGTGCCGCGCTGGGGGATTTCCCGGTCAATCTCTTTATCCAAACGACTAACACTTGAGTTCAGTTCAGGAGCATTGCGATGAGTACCGACGATAAACGCGTCCGCGAATTTGCCTATCAGATCTGGGAGTCGGAAGGAAAGCCCGAGGGCCAGGATGCTCGCCATTGGGAGATGGCGCGCAAGCTGGCAGAAGCTGAGGCCCTGGCGCCGAGCAAATCGGCAAAAGCGGCAGGCAGCAAAACCGCCGCCACCAAGGCGCCTGTCAGCAAAACCGCGAACGGCAAGGCTGGCGAGCCCAAAACCAAAGCCAAGGCCAAACCTGCAGCGGCTTCAAAAGTGATCCCGCCGGGCGAAAAAGCCGCCGAGAAAAAGCCTCGAGCAGCGCGTAAACCGCCTGCTGTCTGACGCTACACCTGTTTGACCTGATTCACTGCGTGGCGAGCCCTCTCGCCACCGAGGACTCGCTCGCCCTGAATTATTGAACGTGTAGGAGCCAGGCTTGCCGGCGAATGCGCCCGTCAAAACGCCTTCGCCGGCAAGCCTGGCGCCTACAGTAAGAACGACGCGACACCCGTACCCCTTTTTGCAGGAGCATCTATGACCAATCCAAAGAAAGCCGCGCCAGAACCTCAAGCCGAGGCCTCGCGAATCCGTGAAGGCTTGCCCTTCCCGCTGGGCGCGACCTGGGATGGCCTGGGGGTCAACTTCGCTTTGTTTTCCGCCAACGCCACCAAGGTCGAACTGTGCATCTTCGATGATGCCGGCGAAGTCGAACTCGAACGCATCGAGCTGCCGGAATACACCGACGAGATTTACCACGGCTACCTGCCCGACGCGCATCCGGGGCTGATCTACGGTTACCGCGTGTACGGCCCGTACGACCCGGCCAACGGTCATCGCTTCAACCACAACAAACTGCTGATCGACCCCTACGCCAAACAATTGGTCGGCAAGTTGAAGTGGTCCGAGGCACTGTTCGGCTACACCATCGGCCACCCCGACGCCGACCTCAGTTTCGATGAGCGGGACAGCGCGCCGTTCGTGCCCAAATGCAAAGTGATCGACCCGGCGCACACCTGGGGCCACGACCATCGGGTCAGCGTGCCGTGGGACAAGACCATCATTTATGAAACCCACGTGCGCGGCATCAGCATGCGTCACCCTTCCGTCCCCGAGAACGTGCGTGGCACCTTCGCCGGGTTGATGGTCGATGACGTGCTCGAACACATCCGCAAGCTGGGCGTCTCGACCGTGGAACTGCTGCCGATCCACGCGTTCGTCAACGACCAGCATCTGCTGCACAAGGGCATGACCAATTACTGGGGCTACAACAGCATCGCGTTCTTCGCCCCGGACCCGCGCTACCTGGCCAGCGGCAAGATCGCCGAGTTCAAGGAAATGGTCGCGCACCTGCACGAAGCCAATCTGGAAGTGATCCTCGACGTGGTCTACAACCACACCGCCGAGGGCAACGAACAAGGCCCGACGCTGTCGATGCGCGGTATCGACAACGCCTCGTACTACCGCTTGATGCCTGACGACAAGCGCTTCTACATCAACGACTCCGGGACCGGCAACACCCTGGACTTGAGTCACCCGTGCGTGCTGCAGATGGTCACTGACTCCTTGCGCTACTGGGCCACGGAAATGCACGTCGATGGTTTCCGCTTCGACCTGGCAACGATTCTCGGGCGTTATCACGACGGCTTCGATGAGCGTCACAGTTTCCTCGTGGCCTGCCGCCAGGACCCGGTGCTGCGTCAGGTGAAAATGATTGCCGAGCCGTGGGATTGTGGTCCCGGCGGTTACCAGGTCGGTGGTTTCCCGCCCGGCTGGGTCGAGTGGAACGACAAGTACCGCGACACCGTGCGCGCGTTCTGGAAAGGCGATGATGGTCAACTGGCAGACTTCGCCAGTCGCATGACCGCCTCGGGCGAGATGTTCAACCAGCGGGGTCGCAGACCCTACGCCTCGGTGAACTTCATCACTGCCCACGACGGTTTCACCCTCAATGACCTGGTGTCGTACAACGACAAGCACAACGAAGCCAACGACGAAAACAACCAGGACGGCAGCAACAACAACCTGTCCTGGAACCATGGCGTCGAAGGCCCGACCGATGATCCCGAGATCAACGAGCTGCGCCAGCGCCAGATGCGTAACTTCTTCGCCACGCTGCTGCTGTCCCAGGGCACGCCGATGCTGGTGGCCGGCGACGAGTTCGCCCGCACCCAGGAAGGCAACAACAATGCCTATTGCCAGGACAGCGACATCGGTTGGGTCAATTGGGACCTGAGCGACGACGGCAAGGCCCTGCTCAAATTCGTCAAACGCCTGATCAAGCTGCGCCTGGCCTACCCGATCCTGCGACGCGGACGCTTCCTGGTGGGCAATTACAACGAGGACATCGGGGTCAAGGACGTCACCTGGCTCGCGCCGGATGGCAGCGAAATGACCACTGAACAATGGCAGGAAGCCCATGGCCGCTGCCTGGGCATGCTGCTCGATGGCCGCGCTCAGGAAACCGGGATTCGCCGTAAAGGCGCCGACGCCACCGTGCTGTTGGTGGTTAACGCGCACCACGACATCGTCAATTTCCTGCTGCCGGAAGTCCCGGATGGCGGGTTCTGGACCTGCATGATCGACACCAATCAACCGTCGATTCGCGGTCAGGAACGCTTCGAGTTCGGTCATGAATATTCGGTCACCGGCCGTTCGCTGCTGCTGTTCGAATTGCAGCATGAGGAAGAAGAGTGAAATGGACCTCCAGGGCTTTCTTCAGCATCAGCCCGCGGATGACGCCGACACTCAGGCGTTAGGCCGGTGCTTGCGGGCGATGGTGGCGGCCGGTCTCGATCGGCTTCCGCTGCCCGGCAGTGGCCAGACGCTGGAGCGCTTTCAGCGTCTGGCCGAGGTCGGTGGACATGACCTGGGGTTGTGCAAGTTGTACGAAGGGCACACCGATGCGCTGGCGATTATCCAGCAACTCGGTGGCGCGTCGATGCCCGCCAGCACGTGGGGCATGTGGGCCGCCGAACCGCCACAGGCGCGCGTGCGCGTCAGTGCGCAAGGCCAGCGGGTTGTGCTGAACGGGCGCAAGGCCTGGTGTTCGGGGGCGGCGGTGTTGAGCCATGCCTTGCTCACGGCATGGGATGAACAGGACCGTCAGCAACTGGTTGCGGTGGCACTGGATCAGCCCGGCGTGGTGATCACTGATCAAGGCTGGCACGCCGTGGGCATGGGCGCGACCGGCAGCGTCGAGGTGTTGTTCGACGCTGCCGAAGCGCAAGCGATTGGCAACCCCGGCGATTACTTGCAACGCCCGGGCTTCTGGCAAGGCGGGATCGGCATTGCCGCCTGCTGGTACGGCGCCGCGCACAGCATCGCCGAACGCCTGCGCCGTCACTGCGCACAACGTGAAGAACCCCACGCCCTCGCCCACCTCGGCGCCGTCGACAGCGCGTTGCATGGCGCTGCCGAGGTGTTGCGGGCCAGCGCACGGGCCATCGACGCCGCGCCTCTGGACGACGCCGAACTCCTTGCCCGTCGCGCTCGGGCGGTGGTTGAACACGCTGCCGAACAGGTCATCCAACACGTCGGCCATGCCCTGGGCGCCGGTCCCTATTGCAGGGATCGGCAGTTCGCCCGGCTGATCGCCGACCTGCCGGTGTTCCTGCGCCAAAGTCACGCCGAACGGGACCTTGCAGCCCTCGGCCAAAAAGTCATCAACGGAACATGGACGTTATGAAAATCAATCCTATTGTCGGTCAGGGCACGCCGTTGCAGGTGTGGCAAACCTCCAGCCATCTTGCGCAGTTGCCGGTGATCGACATCCTCACATTAGTGCCCGAAGGCGCCCGCGCCGTGATCGTTGCTCCGCATCCCGATGACGAAGTGTTGGGCTGCGGCGGCTTTCTGCAATTGCTGGCCGCGGCGGGGCGACCGTTGCAACTGATCTCGGTCACCGACGGCAGTGCCAGCCATCCCGGTTCCGAGCGCTGGCCGGTGGAACGCTTGAGCGCGGTGCGCCCGCAAGAATCGGCCGAAGCCCTGCGTCGTCTCGGCCTGCCGCTGCACACGTTGAAATGGCGACGCGGCGGCTTTGCCGACAGTCAAGTGGCAGCACGGGAAAGCGAACTCAGCGCATTCATCGAAAGTCATTTGCGCCCCGGTGACGTGGTCTTCACCACGTGGCGCGAAGACGGCCATTGCGATCACGAAGCCGTGGGGCGTGCCAGTGCCGAAGCGGCGAAGCGTGTCGGTGCCACCCTGCATGAATTGCCCGTGTGGACCTGGCACTGGGCAACACCGGAAGACTGCCGGGTGCCTTGGCATCGCGCGCGCAAAATCCTCCTGACTCCGACACAGGTGGCGCGCAAGCGGCATGCGCTCCAGGCCTTTGCCAGTCAGTTGGAAGGCGACCCGCAGATCGGCTTGCCGCCCGTGTTGGCCCCTTATGTGCTGGAGCGTTTGCTGCAACCTTTTGAAGTGGTGTTTGTATGAGTGTCGAGGATCGCTATTTCGACGGGTTGTTCGCCGGCAACGACGATCCCTGGGCGTTTCGTCAGCGCTGGTACGAACAACGCAAACGCGCCATCACCCTCGCCGCGCTGCCCCGGCCGCACTACCGCGCGATCTTCGAGCCGGGTTGCGCCAACGGTGAGCTGAGCGCTGAACTGGCCACGCGCTGCGATCGCCTGTTGTGTTGCGACACCGCAGCCGCCGCCGTGGCGTTGGCGCGCACACGCCTGAGCCTGTTCGACCACGCCGAAGTTCGCCAAAGCCGCTTGCCGGGGGATTGGCCGAACGAGCAATTCGACCTGATCGTACTCAGCGAGATCGGCTATTACCTGGATGCCGACGACCTCAAGCAACTGATCGAACACGCCGCACAATCGCTGACCGCCGACGGCCAATTGCTGGCCTGCCATTGGCGCCCGGCCATCGACGGCTGCCCGCTGAACGCCCGACAGGTCCATGACCTGCTCCATGAGCATTTACCCTTGCCGCGCCTGGTCCTGCATCAGGAAGCCGATTTCCTCTTGGAACTCTGGAGCCGCGAACCGCGCTCCGTGGCGGCGCTGGAGGGTTTGCGATGATCGGCATCTTGATCCCGGCGCACAACGAAGAAGATTTGCTCGAAGAATGCATTCGCGCCGCTTTGCGCGCCGCGTGCCATGAACGGCTGGAGGGCGAAACGGTGCTGGTGCTGGTGGTGCTCGACAGCTGCACCGACCGCTCTTCAGAGATCGTCGACCGATACCCGGTGCACAGCCTGGCGATCGAGGCGCGTAACGTCGGCCAGGCACGCGCGGCGGGGGCACGGTTTCTGCTGGATCGCGGGGTGCGCTGGATTTCCTGCTCCGACGCCGACAGCCGGGTCGCCAAAGACTGGCTGGTGGCGCAACTGGCCCTCGGTACCGACGCGGTGTGTGGCACGGTGACGGTCGATCAGTGGAACATTGCCTTTGATGAGTCGGCACAGATTCGCTATCACCAGCATTACCAGGCCCGCGAGGGTCACCGGCATATCCACGGTGCCAATCTGGGTATCAGCGCCGAGGCGTATCAGCGGGCCGGCGGTTTCGAACCTCTGGCCTGTGATGAAGACGTGCAACTGGTGCGGCAACTGGAACGGTGCGGCGCGACGATCGCCTGGAGTCAACGCCCGCAGGTGCTCACCAGTGCCCGACTGGACAGCCGGGCACGGGGTGGCTTTGGTGATTTTTTGCGGGACATGGCGCAGATCGGATAAAAAAACGGAACGGATGGAACATCAACGCGACGAATAGCAGTACATGAGCAATACTCTGCACGCGGCAATCCAGGGTTTGGAGCGCTGCACACGCTATCAATGAGAACAAGGACGTAGCCATGACACCGTTCAGCATCAGTGAAAGCAGCCTCCCGGCACAGATCTGGAACAGCGCCCCGCAACTCGACAACATCCCTGTCATCAGTACCCAGACCCTGGTTCCGAGCGGCGCACGCGCCGTGGTGATTGCCCCGCACCCGGGCGATGAAGTGGTGACCTGCGGCGGCCTGCTGCAGTTGCTCAGCAGTCTCGGGCATCCGCTGCAATTGATCTCGATCACCGACGGCAGTGCCAGCCATCCGGGGTCGCAACAGTGGTCGGAGAAACGCCTGAGCGTGTTTCGCCCGCAGGAAAGCGTCGAAGCCTTGCGTCGGCTCGGGTTGCCGATGCACAGCCTGAAGTGGATTCGCGGCGGCTTCACCGACAACGCCCTGGCCGAACGCGAACTGCAATTGACCCAATTCATCGTGCGCTATTTGCGCCCCGGCGATGTGGTGTTCAGCACGTGGTGCGAGGACGGCAACATCGACCACGACACCGTCGGGCGAGCCAGCGCCAGGGCCGCCGCCCTGGTAGGCGCAGGGTTCAACGAAGTACCGGTCTGGGCCTGGCACTGGCCGACTCGCGACCGAGGGTTGATCCCTTGGGACCGTGCACGCAAGGTGCGCCTCGACACCTGGACCGTCGCGCGTAAAAGCCACGCCACCCACGCCTACGCCACCCAGCTCGACGGTGAACCCGCCATCGGCCTCGCCCCGCTCCTGCCGCCGGTGCTGTTGGAGCGTATGCGCTTGCCCTATGAAATTGTGTTCATCTGAATCATGGGATATTCGATCCAACACCGACCCAATGTGGGAGCGGGCTTGCTCGCGAAGCGGTGTGTCAGTCAACATCTCTATCGACTGACAGTCCGCTTTCGCGAGCAAGCCCGCTCCCACATTAGAATGACGTCGCTCAAACTGAACTGCCCGTCCCCACATCAGTCGCATACATAGGCATCCCTGATTCAGAGGAGTGAACGTGACCAGCGATTCCAAGCCGCAGGCCGTCGAATCGGTCCCCTTGAACACGCCACCGGCGATTCATCGACTGAGAGTGTTGACGGTCAACACGCACAAGGGTTTTACCGCACTCAACCGACGCTTCATCCTTCCGGAACTGCGTGAGGCGGTCCGCAGTACCTCGGCGGATCTGGTGTTCCTGCAAGAAGTGATTGGCGTGCACGAGCGCCACTCGTCGCGTTACAACGACTGGCCACAAACCTCGCAATACGAGTTCCTCGCCGACAGCATGTGGAGCGACTTCGCCTACGGCCGCAACGCGGTTTACCCGGACGGTCACCACGGCAACGCGCTGCTGTCGAAATACCCGATCCGCGAGTACCGCAACCTCGACGTTTCGATCACCGGCCCCGAACGCCGCGGATTGCTGCATTGCGTGCTGGACGTGCCGGGGCATGCCGAAGTCCACGCGATCTGCGTTCACCTGAGCTTGCTCGAAAGCCATCGTCAGTTGCAGTTGCAGCTACTCTGCCAACTGCTCGAATCCCTGCCCGATGGCGCCCCGGTGATCATCGCCGGCGACTTCAACGACTGGCAACTCCAGGGCAACGCCGCCCTCGCCCGCCGCGACTACCTGCACGAAGCTTTCGAGCGTCACCACGGCCGCCCGGCTAAAACCTATCCGGCACGGTTTCCGCTACTGCGTCTGGACCGGATTTACCTGCGTAATGCCAGCAGCCATGAGCCACGAATACTGGGGAGCAAGCCCTGGACGCACCTGTCGGATCATTTGCCGTTGGCGGTTGAGGTGCATCTATGAGCACCCGAGATGCGCCGTATTGAAGGCGAATTGACCCATCCGACCTGTTACTTCTGACAGTAGATACACCCCAGAACTATTGCTACGGTAAGGACACGACCCACTGTAGCCGTGTTCCGTTTCGGGTGATGACTTTCCCGATGCTGTCTCGCCACTCGCGCTGCCGATCACGTCCGCTGCCTTGCCACTGATGAATAGTGGCGGCTCGGACGTCGATCCTTACGCGGGAGACGCGTGTGAACTTTTCGACAGTCTTGCCCCGTTACCGCTACAGCGCCTGCGCCGTTTCCATCTGCTTATGCATCGGTTGGCCGCACACCAGCCAAGCGGCCTGCACCCTCATCCCCACTGCCGGCAACGACAATTTCGTCTGTGACAGTGGCAGCAACGGGCCGCTGACCGACCTGTCGGGCAACAACACCCTGACCTTCCCCGCCAATGGCACCGGCACGATTAATGGCAACGTGACCTTCGGTGCCGGGGCCGACACGGTCAACATGAACTCCGGCACCCTCATTGGCACACTCACTCAGGGTGACGGCGCCGACACCTTGAACATCAGCGCCGGCCAGATTACCGGCGCAGTCAATCAGGGCAATGGCGTCGATAACGTCATCATCAGTGGCGGGCTCCTCCAGTCCCTGGCCCAAGGCGACAGTCGCGATTTCTTCCTGATGACCGACGGCTGGATCATGGGTGCTTTTGAGGATGGCGACACCGCCAGAATGACCGGTGGCAGAATCGGTCGGGTCGACATGAAACTGGATAACAATCTCTTCGACATGTCGGGTGGTCTCATCGATGGCAACCTGGTCACCGGCTTCGGCACCGACACCATCATCGTCTCCGGCGGCAGGATTGGCGGCAACATCAGTGTCAGCGGTGGCAACGACAGCATCACTGTGACCGGTGGCGAGATCCTCGGGGAGATCCGCGCCAGCACCGGCAACGACACGCTGCTGTGGGACGGCGGCGGCATTATCCACTCGGCGATTCTGATGGAGGACGGCAACGACAGCGCGACCTTGCGCAATCTCGGCGAAAGCACCCTCGCCCTGACCCCGAGCCTCAATGGCGGCAGTGGCAGCGATCTGCTGACCTTCGATCACACCACCTCAGCCGGCGCCGGTCGTTACCTCAACTGGGAAACGGTCACCCTGCGCAACGGCTCGCAATTCGACCTCAGCGGTAATTTCGTCCTCGGCGACAACGGCACTGGCACCGGCGTGTTCAATATCGATGACAGCAGCACAGTGACTTCGACCCAGGGCGGCTTCACGCCCTTCGCCACAGGTCAGCGCGTCACCTTGAACAATGCCGGTGTGATCGACTTGAGCAGTGGCAATACCCGCACCAACGACACGTTGACGGTACAGGGCAATTACGCCGGCAGCAGCGGCCGGTTGTTGTTGCAAAGTGTCGTGGGTGACGACAGTTCTCCCAGCGACAAACTGGTGGTCAACGAGGGAACCTTGACCGGCACGACCCTGATCACCGTTACCAACCTTGGCGGTCTCGGCGCACTGACCGCGCAAAATGGCATCCAGCTGGTGCAAGCCCAAGGCACGGCCGTGAGCGACAACGGGGCTTTTGCGCTCAATGACGGCACGCTGTCGGCGGGTGCCTTCGATTACCGACTGTTCAAGGGCGGTGTCACCGCTGGCACCGAAAACAGCTGGTACCTGCGCTCTGCGGTTGTCGCGCCAGCCGTCACGACTATTCCCAATCCCGACCCCACCTTGCCGCCGATAACGGTTCCCGTGGTGGCAACACCCGTCGCCGCGCTCGCGCCGGCCGGTAGCCCGGCACTGCCGGAACTCCCCGCCGCCGTGCCAGGGGCCGCACCGATCGCCCTTTATCGTCCGGAGGTCCCGACCTGGTCAGTGCTGCCACCAGCGGCTGCACAGCTGACCCTGACAGCCCTCGGTACTTTCCACGATCGCCAGGGCGATCAACGCCTGCTCAGCGAAACCGGTGCCTTCGGCGCTGGCTGGGGCCGCGTCTATGGCAAAAACCTCGACCAGACCTGGGCCGGCACTGTGACGCCCCGGCTCGACGGTTCACTCAACGGTTTTCAGGTGGGGAATGACGTGTTCGCTTCTCAACTGGCAGGCGGCCAAACTCAGCGCATGGGATTTTTCGTCGGTCACAGTCGCTTGCAGGGCGATGTCGACGGTTTCAACCAGGGCTTCGAAGGCAAACGCGCCGGCAGCGTCGAACTTGAGGGTGACAGCGTCGGACTCTACTGGACGTTGACCGGCCCTGAAGGCGGGTACGTCGACACGGTGGTGATGGGCACTCGGCTGGACGGCGATAGCCACTCCGAACGCGGCCTCAAGCTCGACAACCGCGGCCATGCCCTGACCCTGTCGGCAGAGGCCGGGTATCCCTTGCCAGTGGCGGGCAACTGGGAAATCGAACCCCAGGCGCAAGTGATCCATCAAAAAGTCTCGCTGGACAGCCAGAACGACGGCGTTTCCCGCGTGTCGTTCGATTCCGACGGCAGCTGGACCGGGCGCCTCGGCGCGCGCCTCAAGGGGCGTTATGAAGTCAGCGGTCGCCCCTTGGAGCCTTATCTGCGAGCCAATCTGTGGCACACGTTTTCGGGCACCGATACGGTCACATTTAACGGAGCCGATCAAATCGAGACTCAACAAAAGTCCTCTTCAGCCGATCTCGGCATCGGGATGGTGTTGAGTCTCGCGTCTTCCGTCAGCGTGTACGCCAGCGCAGATTACACCGGCAATATCGACAGCAATCCGATGCGAGGATTGTTTGGAAACGTCGGATTGCGAGTGAGCTGGTAGGCCGTTAGGCAGCTACCAAACCCCTCTAGCTCGCGGGTTTTTTGACGATTTTTCGAACAAACAAGAACTTAGATGTGCGGCGTAAATCAGTCACTTGAAGTCTCTAAAATACCTATACCACTTATCGGCCATTTTCTTGACGCAGTGCCGGGGGTCTTCTTAGCTACACGTTACTACCCCCGGAATCACCACCAGGGGCAAACCCCCAGACACCCGCAAAAACGGGCGGCCAGAGGCTTGCCTCAATACATTCGGTCGCCCCTCATTCGGGGTAGGAGAGACGCCAGAGCGAGATACCGCATGCGATTGCAAGGTAGACCTCCATGAAAAACTCACTCAACTCACAAGAGATCAAAGTCACTTTTTGCACTGTCTCGAGTTCCCTCCTGCTGTGCTCCACAATGGAAGTGCAAGCCTCACCTGTCGAGGAAGACACTACGCCCTGGTATAAACAGGACGTTCCGGTACTCACCTTGCCCGCACTCGCTACCACCTATCCTGGCCGTTTCAGTGCCAGTCCCGATTTGCGAAGTTCGCACCTGACGATTGAAGAAGTCGCGCCTTCGGCCTGGGATCAGCTCTATGGCCAGGCTTCGCGACAAGCACAAACCGATGTCATGGCGCAGGGTTATTCCGGCCCTGGCGCAACCGAATTCAAGGGTCCGGCGATCCTGACCCTGCAAAGCAACAGCGGCCATACGCAACAGGTGGGGCTGATCGGCGGGATCAATCAGATCCAGGGCAACAGTAATGGCCTGCTGACCAGTCGCGCCCTGTCTGCCCCCGGCACCGACACCCTCAACCTTGAAGGCCAAAGCCTGGGCGCCTACTGGAGCTTGACCGGGCCTAATGGCTGGCACGTGGATTTGACCGCCAGTGGCGGGCGAGTCAATGGCTACAGCCGCAATGACCAGGGCGCCCGACAAGCCACCGAGGGCAGCGCGGTCACGCTGTCGGTGGAAGGTGGTTTCCCCATCGGCATCAGCGAAAACTGGGTCGTTGAACCACAAGCGCAGTTAGTCAATCAACGCATTACCCTGGACACGCCGTATGCCGGCTCCGGCAATGCGTCGTCCACAGACTTGACGTCCTGGAGCGGTCGGGTCGGTGCACGCTTGAAAGGTAGTTACGATTTCAACGGCCTGGGGGTCGAACCTTATGTGCGGACCAACTTGTGGCACACGGTCTACACCGGCAACACCGTGACCCTCGATCAGGTCGACAAAATCAGCAGTAGCCGCAACTCATCGACGGTTGAGTTGGGTTTGGGACTGGTGGCCAGGGTGACGCCCGCCGTGAGTCTGTACGTCAGCGCCGATTACAGCAGCGATGTGGATGACAATGATTTGAACGGGTTGATTGGCAGTTTGGGTGTGCGGATGCGCTGGTGAGCGATTGGCTTGAAGAGGGATGTTGTTTGGGCTGACGCCTTCGCGAGCAAGCCCGCTCCCACATTGGTTATGTGTACGACATCAATCCAATGTGGGAGCGGGCTTGCTCGCGAATGGCGCGACGCGGTGTTAGATCAACCCTCCGGCCGCAAGATCAGTACCGCTAACGGCGGCAAATTCAGCACCAGCGAAAGCGCCTGCCCATGGCTCGGCTCTTCTTCGGTAAACGCCCCGCCGCTGTTCCCATAGTTAGAACCGGCATACATCGCCGCATCGCTGTTGATCAACTCAGACCAACGCCCCGCGAAGGGCACGCCCACGCGATAAGCCTCACGCGGCACCGGCGTGAAGTTGGCCACCACCAGCACCGGCCGACCTTCCTTGCTCCAGCGCATCCACGCGTAAACGCTGTTGGTCGCATCGTCGCCGATCAGCCACTGGAACCCTTGAGGCGCGTCATCCTGGTCATGCAATGCCGGCTCTTCGCGGTACAGGCGATTGAGGTCGCCCACCAGTTTCTGCACACCTTTGTGTTCCGAATACTGCAGCAAGTACCAGTCCAGCTGCTGATCGTGGTTCCACTCGCGCCACTGGCCGAATTCGCAGCCCATGAACAGCAGCTTCTTGCCCGGATGCGCCCACATGAAACTCAGGTAGGCCCGCAGGTTGGCAAACTTCTGCCAGCGATCGCCGGGCATTTTGTCGATCAGCGAATGCTTGCCGTGTACCACTTCATCGTGGGAGATCGGCAAGATGAAACGTTCGGACCAGGCATACACCAGGCCGAAACTCAGTTCGTTGTGGTGATGCGCGCGGTACACCGGATCCTGCTGGATGTAGTGCAGCGAATCGTGCATCCAGCCCATGTTCCACTTGTAGTCGAAGCCCAGCCCACCTTGTTGCGTGCCCTGGCTGACACCGGGCCACGCCGTGGACTCTTCGGCAATCACCAGCGCGCCGGGCGCTTCGAGGTCGACCACATCATTGAGGTGGCGCAGGAAGTCGATCGCTTCGAGGTTCTCGCGACCGCCGTGACGGTTCGGCACCCATTCGCCCGCCTTGCGCGAATAGTCGCGATAGAGCATCGACGCCACGGCATCGACCCGCAGGCCGTCGACGTGGAAATGCTTGAGCCAGTGCAGCGCCGAAGCCAACATGTAGCCATGCACTTCGGTGCGGCCCAGGTTGTAGATCAGCGTGTCCCAGTCCTGGTGGAAACCTTCCTGCGGGTTGCCGTACTCGTACAGCGCGGTGCCGTCGAACTGCGCGAGGCCGTGGGTATCGGTGGGGAAATGCGCCGGCACCCAGTCGAGGATCACGCCGATGTCGGCCTGGTGACAGGCATTGACGAACGCCGCGAAGTCATCCGGTGAGCCGTAACGGGCACTCGGGGCGAACTGCGAAAGCAACTGGTAACCCCAGGAACCGCCGAACGGGTGTTCCATGATCGGCATCAGTTCGATGTGGGTGAAGCCCAGCTCCTTCACATACGGAATCAGCCGTTCACCCAGTTCGTGCCAAGTGTACTGGCGAGCGACTTCGCCCAGATCGTCCAGCTCGCACTGCCAGGAGCCGGCGTGCAATTCGTAGATCGACAGCGGCGCACTCGGCCGATGCCGATCGCCCCGCGATTGCATCCACGCCTGATCCTGCCAGTCGATCTTCAGCGGCGCGGCGACCCTGGACGCGGTGTCTGGCGGCAGTGTGGTGGCCAATGCCATCGGATCCGCCTTGAGCGGCAGAATGCCGTGGGCACCGAGGATCTCGTACTTATAGGCTTCCCCGGCCTGCATGCGCGGGATGAACAACTCCCAGACACCGGTCGGATGGCGCAGGCGCATGGGATGGCGGCGACCGTCCCAGTTGTTGAAGTCACCGACCACCGAAACCCTTTTGGCATTCGGCGCCCACACGGCGAAACGCACGCCGTCGACACCCTCGACCGTCTTCAGCTGCGCGCCGAGGCAAGCGCTGAGGTCGCGGTGATTGCCTTCGGCGAACAGGTACAAGTCCATCTCGCCCAGCAGCGGGCCAAAACTGTAAGGGTCTTCGGACAGTTGCTCGCCGCCGGCCCACCGGGTCCGCAGCAAATACGCCTGGCCCCGGTCAAAGTGCCCGACGAACAGCCCCGGCGTTTGGGTGGCTTCAAGGTTGCCGAGTTCTTCCCCGGAGTCCTTCGCCACCACCTGCACGCTCAGGGCGTCCGGCAGATAAGCCCGAATGAATTGCCCGCCGGCACCATCGCCGTGAGGGCCAAGAATTGCAAAAGGGTCGTGATGTTCGGCACGTACCAGCGCATCGATATCCCGCGCTTTGGGCAGCAGCGCCTCTTTATGATGACCCTGTTCCTTGTTCGAGAAACTCATAACTACTCTCCACCAAGATCGGAAAAGGGTTTAAGCCCACTCAATAGTCCATACAAGCCGTGCAATGGCACCGGCAACCACGTGGGGCGATTTTCAGCCTCATACGCCACCTCATAGGCCGCCTTCTCCAGACCGAACAACGCCAACGCGGCGTCCTCGCCTTCCGGATCTTGCCACGCATGAGCAAGACTAGCTGCCGCCAGCCGATAAGCGTCGACAAATGCTTGTTTTGCATCATTTAGATACCGATCGGCGACACGCTGACGAGCGGCTTGTGCATCGGCCGTGTTATCGACGTTGTGTACGTTGATCGCCATCGCCGCCGCGTAGTCGAAGGAACGCAATACGCCGCTGACGTCTTTATAAGGGCTGTGCTTGCCGCGGCGTTCGTGCAGCGGCCGTGCCGGTTCGCCTTCGAAGTCGATCAGGTAAGCGTCGCCCTTGATCACCAGCACCTGGCCCAGGTGCAAGTCACCGTGGACGCGAATGCGCAGGCCACCGGCGGCTTTTTTACCCAGCGCCTGGACATGGCTCAGGATGGCTTTTTTGTTGTCCAGTAAACGACTGACCAAGGCTTTGTCCGCCGGGTTCAATTCGCTTTGATGCTGCTTGAGCAACTTCAGCGCATGTTCCAGTTGCGCCGCGACATCCTTGGCCGAAGCCAACGCATCCTTTTGCGTCGTGACTTGCGGCGCGAAGTCAGGGTTGTCGGTCGGCGCCGCGAGCACCTGATGCATTTCGCCCAGGCGTTGACCGAGCATGCCGGCAAAGTCCCTCAACTCGCCGAGGGCGTTGTAGTGCTGTTCCTGCTCGGACATGGCGTCGGCGAGTTCATCACGCAGCGCACGCTCAAGGTTGTTCTGCGTCCACTCCCAGGCGTCACCCTGATTGCTCAAGTAGCCTTGGGCGATCATCAACAGATTGTCCTCGCCCGCCGCATCGCGGCGAATCACCGAACCCAGCAGTGGCGAGATATTGGCGAAACCGGCACGGGTCAGGTACGCGCTCATTTCCAGTTCCGGGTGCACGCCCGAGGCGACTTTGCGGATCAGTTTCAGCACCAGGCTTTTACCGATCACCACCGAACTGTTGGATTGTTCGGCCGACAGGTAACGCACTTCCGATTCAGCCGTGAGGCCCAGCTTGGCCAGCTCGGCGGTCGGTTCGAAATGGATCTCGCCGCCATCGGATGGCAGCACAAGGTTGTGCTGCATGCCCTGCAACACCGTGCGGATAAAGTTCTCAAGGCTGAACGCATCGGTGATCAAACCGACCTGAGGCCCACGCCTGACACGCGACAGCGCCAGTTGCTGGGGTAACGCAGGACCGACCTGATCGTCAGCAATAAAACCGAACGGCAGTTGGTAACGGCTGGTCTGGCCGCCGCTGGTGACTTCGATTTCGCTCAACAGCACCGGATGCTGCGCATCGCCGAAGCGCACACCGTAGGCCAGGTTGACCTTTTCGATGGCCGCGTCCTTGCCGGCAAACCAGCGACGGTTCTGCAACCAACTCGGCAAGATGCCCTGCTCCAGCGTGCCGCGCGAGGGCGCTTCGAGCAGTTCTTCCATGCGTTTTTTCAACACCAGTGTGGTGAAGTCCGGCAGACTTTGCGCCGGTTCGACGTGCCAGCTCGGCATCTGATTCTCCGCTGCGAGGCCGAACCAGTAGAAGCCGTAAGGCGCCAGGGTCAGCAAAAAATTCAATTGGCCGATCGGCGGGAAGGCGTTACCGCCGAGCATTTCCACCGGCACCATGCCGGCATACGCCGATAGATCCAGTTCCGCCGCTTGCGCACTGCGCGATACGTTGGCCACACACAGGATGATTTCGTACTTGCCATCCGGGCCGGTGTATTCACGGGTGTAGGCCAGAATCCGCCGGTTGCTTGGCGAGAGCATTTTCAGCGTGCCACGCCCGAAAGCCTTGGACTGCTTGCGCACGGCGAGCATGCGTCGGGTCCAGTTCAACAATGAATGCGGGTCACCGGCCTGAGTTTCGACGTTGACTGACAGGTAACCGTATTGCGGGTCCATGATCGGCGGCAGCACCAGGCTGGCCGGGTCGGCGCGTGAGAAGCCGCCGTTACGGTCGATCGACCATTGCATCGGTGTGCGCACGCCGTCGCGGTCGCCGAGGTAGATGTTGTCGCCCATGCCGATCTCATCGCCGTAATACAGGGTCGGCGTGCCCGGCATCGACAGCAACAGGCTGTTGAGCAATTCCACGCGGCGACGATCACGCTCCATCAGGGGCGCGAGACGCCGTCGAATCCCCAGGTTGATCCGCGCCCGCCGGTCGGCGGCGTAATAGTTCCACAGGTAATCGCGTTCCTTGTCGGTGACCATTTCCAGGGTCAGCTCATCGTGGTTGCGCAGGAAAATCGCCCACTGACAGTTGGCCGGGATTTCCGGGGTCTGGCGCAGGATGTCGGTGATCGGGAAGCGGTCTTCCTGGGCCAGCGCCATGTACATGCGGGGCATTAACGGGAAGTGAAAAGCCATGTGGCATTCGTCGCCGTTCAGGCCTTTTTTATCGGTGTCGCCGAAGTACAGCTGAGTGTCTTCCGGCCATTGATTGGCCTCGGCCAGCAGCATGCGGTCCGGGTAGTTGGCGTCGATTTCGGCACGGATCTGCTTGAGGACGTCGTGGGTCTCGGGCAGGTTTTCGTTGTTGGTGCCGTCACGTTCGATCAGGTACGGGATCGCGTCCAGTCGCAGGCCGTCGATGCCCATGTCCAGCCAGTAGCGCATCACCGACAGCACGGCTTTCATGACTTGCGGGTTGTCGAAATTCAGGTCGGGCTGGTGGGAATAGAAACGGTGCCAGAAGTATTGGCCGGCTACCGGGTCCCAAGTCCAGTTGGACTTTTCGGTGTCGAGGAAAATGACGCGGGTGCCGTCGTACTTTTGATCGTCATCGGACCAGACATAGAAGTCCCGCGCCGCCGAGCCTTTCTTGGCCTTGCGCGCGCGCTGGAACCAGGCGTGCTGGTCCGAGGTGTGGTTGATGACCAGCTCGGTAATCACCCGCAAACCGCGTTTGTGCGCTTCGGAGATGAACCGCTTGGCGTCCGCCAGGGTGCCGTAGTCGGAATGCACGCCGCGGTATTCGGCGATGTCGTAGCCATCGTCGCGGCGTGGCGAGGGGTAGAACGGCAACAGCCAGATGGTGTTGACGCCCAGATCGGCAATGTAATCGAGTTTGGCGATAAGACCGGGAAAGTCGCCGATCCCGTCATTGTTGGAGTCGAAAAAAGACTTAACGTGAACCTGGTAGATCACCGCATCCTTGTACCAGAGCGGGTCCTTGATGAAGGTGGCTGCCTTGGGTTTCTTCGCCATTGGTAACTCCTGTTGAATTCGAAAAATCCTGAGCCGATCACCTACCCTGTGGGAGCGAGCCTGCTCGCGAAGGCGGTGTGTCAGGCGACATCAATAGTGAATGTGCCGGCCCTTCGCGAGCAGGTCGAATCGTCGCACCGTCGCTCCCACAGGTTTTGCGTCTAAACGGTGATCCGCCAAATGCCGAACGGCTGATGCGCCGGGTCAATGCGCATGAACTGGTACTTGCCGTGCCAGGTCCAGCGGTGCCCGCTCATCAGGTCTTCGCCCTGGGTGCTGGCGTCGTCGGGCAAACCCATCTCCCACAGCGGCAACTCAAAATTCGCCTCCTGCACGTTATGCGGATCAAGGCTCACGGCCACCAGAATGAAATTGCTGCCATCCGCGCTGCGTTTGCCGAAATACAGGATGTTGTCGTTCCAGGCGTTGTAGACCTTCAGCCCCAGATGGGTGTGCAGCGCCGGGTTCTGCCGACGGATGCGGTTGAGCTGGGCGATCTCGGCAATGATGTTGCCCGGCGCGTTGAAATCCCTTGGGCGGATTTCGTACTTCTCGGAGTTGAGGTATTCCTCTTTCCCCGGCACCGGTGCCGACTCACAGAGTTCGAAGCCCGAGTACATGCCCCACAGACCGGAGCCCATGGTCGCCAGCGCCGCACGGATCAGGAAACCGGCACGCCCCGACTCATGGAGAAACGCCGGGTTGATGTCCGGGGTATTGACGAAGAAGTTCGGGCGATAGCATTCGCGCCACGGCGATTCGTTGAGCTCGGTGAAGTAAGTCGCCAGCTCGTATTTGGTGTTGCGCCACGTGAAGTAGGTGTAGCTCTGGGAGTAACCGACCTTGCCCAAGCGGGCCATCATCGCCGGCGTGGTGAAGGCTTCGGCGAGGAAGATCACTTCCGGGTACAACGCCCGCACATCGGCGATCAGCCACTGCCAGAACGGCAGCGGTTTGGTGTGAGGGTTGTCGACGCGAAAGATCTTCACGCCCTCCTCGACCCAGCCCACCACGATGTCACGCAACTCGACCCACAGGCTTGGAATCGCGTCCGAGGCATAGAAGTCGACGTTGACGATGTCCTGGTATTTCTTCGGCGGGTTCTCGGCGTATTTGATCGTGCCGTCCGGCCGCCAGTTGAACCAGCCGGGATGCTGTTCCAGCCACGGGTGATCCTGGGAACACTGGATGGCGAAGTCGAGGGCGATTTCCAGGCCATGGTCAGCGGCGGCCGCCACCAGCCGACGGAAGTCTTCGCGGGTGCCCAGTTCCGAGTGAATCGCCTCATGCCCGCCTTCGGGGCTGCCGATCGCATACGGGCTGCCCGGATCATCCGGCCCGGCGGTCAGCGAGTTGTTCGGACCTTTGCGGTAGCTGCGGCCAATCGGGTGGATCGGCGGGAAGTACAGCACATCGAAGCCCATGTCCTGGATCATCGGTAGCCGCGAGTGCACATCGTTGAACGTGCCGTGGCGGGCCGGATCGTCGGTGATCGAACGTGGGAACAACTCATACCAACTGGCAAACTGCGCCAGTTCCCGTTCGACGTCCAGCGGGTACTCCGGGCTCAGGCTCAAGTAGGCGCGATGATCGGCCTCGGCCATCAAATCGGCGCTGCGCTGGTGCATGAACAGCGCGACTTGCTCGGTTTCGAGCAGGCCCGACAATTCATGGTGCAGCTGCGCCAGTTGCTCGCTCAGTTGTCCATCGGCGCGTTCAGCGGCTTGCTGGACCATCGTGCGCCCTTCCTGCAACTCCAGGCTGACGGGCACTCGGGCGGCGTGCTTTTTTTCCAGCTCATAGCAGAAGCTGGCGAACTGATCGATCCAGGCTTCGATGCAAAACACATAACGACCCTGGCGCGCGACACGAAACTGGCCCTGCCAGCCGTTATTGCCCAGGTCGCTCATGGCGTCGCTCTGCCAAATCTCGTCGCCATCGGCGCGCCAGCGGATGCGCACGGCGAGTTTGTCGTGACCGTCGGCGAACACTTTGCTGCTCACGACCACGTCCTGACCGACCACGGCTTTCACGGCAAACTGCCCGCCATCGAGGGTCGGCATGGTGTTTTCAATGGCGATGCGCGGCAGCAGTAACGCCTGCGACAGCGGCATATGAGGGTTGTAATTAAGCTCTGTCGGTTTTTCGGCAGTCATCGAGCATCTCTCCTTTACGCCCCATGGACGCTCTTGTGTCTGATGTTCCCTGAATTGACTCACTTAGGTTCCGAGCGACTGGCGGCGGTAAAAGTTCACGGCGATTTGCCTGGGCGTTCGGGGGAATCAATTCCATTGCGCGGTGGTCAATCAACTTAAGCACGACTTACGCCAAGTGCCACTGGAGGCTTCAACGATGAGTATTCCGATTCCCGCCGAAACGCCTGATCCGAACATCGACAGTCCAACCATCCCGCCGACCGAGCCGGAACCGGTGCCCGAGCAAGAGCCGCCCGGCACGACCCCGCCCCCACGGCAGGAACCACCGGACACCATGCCGCCGGTGATCGTAAACCCCTGAACAGTGCCCGAGCCGTATGAAGATTCAATGTAGGAGCTGCCGGAGGCTGCGATCTTTTGACTTTGACTTGGCGCCTCGAAGATCGCTGAAGATCAAGATCAAAAGATCGCAGCCTACGGGGGATTCCGTTCCAGCATCTTCACGATCTTCGGCATCACGCTGAAAATCGCCAACGCCAAAAACGTACTGAACACCGCCGTCGCTTCTCTCCCCAAGCCGGCCGAAACCCCAATGGCCGCGGTCATCCATAACCCGGCGGCGGTGGTCAGGCCTTTGACGTGGCCTTCGTCGCCTTCCTGGTTTTTCAGGATGGTCCCGGCGCCGAGAAAACCAATCCCGGCGATCACACCCTGCACCACCCGACTCATGGCATCGGCCTGGGAACCGGACATCTGCGGCACCAGCACAAACAACGCCGCGCCGAGCGCCACCAGCATGTGCGTGCGCACACCCGCGGCCTTACCCTTTTGCTCGCGTTCGAAACCGAGAATCCCGCCCAGCACGGCGGCCATTAACAGGCGCACGGTAATGCGCGTCAGTTGCGACGCGTCGCCGATGTCGGCGAACTCCGCTTGCAGGGTCACCCAAACCTCATGCCACCAAGCATTCATGCTGCAATCCCTGAAAAGTGCCCAATAGAGGATGGACCGCGCCGACCATTAATCGGTTGCACCGAACGATGACCGCCGAGCGCGCCCTAACACTGTAGAACCCCGCAGAAAAAAGGACGCCTCCATGACCGTGCGCATCGAAAACCAGACTTGCTTTTTCACCACCGAAAACGGCGAAGAAATTCGTCTGTGTCCCGACGTCACCATCATCACCGACTCGGAAAAAGCCATGTCGGCGGTCGAGCTCAACGGCCAGCGTATCTACATCACCGAAGCAGAAGCCGACGCATTGACCGTAGCAGGCGCCGTCGACGGTCGTAGGCATTTGAAGGCCACGGACAGTGATTCGGTGATTTGACTGACCCGCATCAATAACTCGCCCGGGCGCCTGATATAGGCGTCCGCGCCCCATTGTGGCGGGTGCATCAAGTTGTCGCAGGCAGCGGATCAAGACCCATCTGATCCGCTTTTTATTGCAATAGCTGAGTCTGTTATGCAAACAGATCGCCGCTCATAGTGCTCACGCCTGATGGAGGCTGATGAGCGAAAGACCATGAGCGATAGAATCCCCGTCCGAATAGTTGAGACCTTCGAGCCTTCGCGTCCCAAGATGAAGGCCAAGTCCAGCGACAACCTGATCCACACCCGCAGTTTCACCGGGCTGTTCCGCACCCTGCGCATGAGCGGCGCGGGGTTTCTGTTTCTGCTGTTTTTCGGCACGGTGTGGTTGAACTGGGGTGGCCGGCAAGCGGTGCTCTGGGACCTTTCCGAAAGCAAATTCCACATCTTCGGCGCGACCTTCTGGCCGCAGGATTTCATCCTGCTGTCGGCGTTGTTGATCATTGCTGCGTTCGGTCTGTTTGCGATCACCGTGTTTGCCGGTCGCGTCTGGTGCGGCTATACCTGCCCGCAGAGTTCCTGGACCTGGATCTTCATGTGGTGCGAGAAGATCACCGAGGGCGAACGCAACCAGCGGATCAAGCTGCAAGCCGCGCCCTGGGGCGTGAACAAACTGATGCGTCGCTCGGCCAAGCACACCCTGTGGCTGGCCATCAGTCTGCTGACCGGCCTGACCTTTGTCGGCTACTTCACGCCGATCCGGGCACTGGCCGAAGAGTTGCTGACCTTGCAGATGGGCGGGGTCAGTCTGTTCTGGGTGTTGTTCTTTACCGGCGCCACGTACATCAATGCCGGCTGGCTGCGTGAAGCGGTGTGCATGCACATGTGCCCGTATGCCCGGTTCCAGAGCGTGATGTTCGACAAGGACACCCTGACCATTTCCTACGACGTGGCCCGAGGTGAAAACCGTGGCCCGCGTAAACGTGACGTGGCGCCGGCCGAGGTCGGACTCGGCGATTGCATCGACTGTCAGCTCTGCGTGCAGGTCTGCCCCACCGGCATCGACATCCGCGACGGCTTGCAGATGGAATGCATTGGCTGCGCGGCCTGCATCGACGCCTGTGATTCGATCATGGACAAAATGGGCTACGCCCGCGGCCTGATCAGCTATACCTCGGAGCACCAGTTGCAGGGCGGCAAGACTCACCTACTGCGACCTCGCTTGATCGGCTACACGGCGGTGCTGGTGCTGATGATCGGCGCCCTCGCCCTGGCCTTGGTCGAACGGCCGATGGTCTCGCTGGACGTGAGCAAGGACCGTGGCTTGTTCCGCGAGAACAGTCAGGGGCAGATCGAAAACATCTACAGCCTCAAGGTCATCAACAAAACCCAGCAACGTCAGGACTATCGTCTGACGCTGATCGATGGCGACGGCTTCCAGTTGCAAGGCAAGACTGAACTGAGCCTGGCGCCCGGTGAGATTATCGATGTGCCGGTGTCGGTGGCGATGACCACGGAGCGGCCGAGCAGCAGTTCGCAGAACCTCAATTTCAAGGTGGTCGACAGTGATGAGCCGGATATTTATAGCGTGGCGAAGAGTCGGTTTGTTGCGCCGATGAATCGTTGAGCCTTTAGACTGCGGGGCGGCCTTCGCGGGCAAGCCTCGCTCCTACTGGTGTCTGTAGGAGCGAGGCTTGCCCGCGAAGAAGCCACCTCGATTTTTTTGAATGAAAACAAACCGGGCACTCGATGAAACGCTACGAAAAATTCGCCGACGACATCGCTGAACTGATCCGCTCCGGCGTCCTCGGCCCCGGCCAGCGCGTGCCGTCGGTGCGCTACGCCAGCCAGACCTACGGCGTCAGCCCGTCCACGGTGTTCCAGGCCTATTACCTGCTCGAACGTCGCGGTTTGATCCGCGCCCGTCCGCGTTCCGGTTACTTCGTCAACGCCCATGCGCCCAGCCCGTTTTCCGAGCCGGTGATCAGCAGCCAGGTCAACGAGTCCACCGAAGTCGACGTCAGCGAACTGGTGTTCTCGGTCCTCGATTCAATCAAGGACCCCAACACCGTGCCCTTCGGCTCGGCGTTCCCCAGCCCGACCCTGTTTCCGTTGCAGCGGCTGTCCCGCTCGCTGTCCAGCGCCGCCCGGGAGATGGACCCGCGCATGGTCGTCACCGACATGTCGCCGGGCAACCCGCAGTTGCGCCGGCAAATCGCCCTGCGCTACATGGTTGGCGGGCTGATGCTGCCCATGGAAGAGCTGCTGATCACCAACGGCGCCCTTGAAGCGTTGAACCTGTGCCTGCAAGCCGTCACCGAGCCCGGCGACCTGGTGGCCATCGAAGCCCCGGCGTTCTACGCCTGCCTGCAAATACTCGAACGGTTGAAACTCAAGGCCGTGGAAATTCCAGTGCACCCGCGCGACGGCATCGACCTCGGCGTACTCGCGCAAACCCTGGAACGGCACCCGATCAAGGCCTGCTGGTGCATGACCAGCTTCCAGAACCCCATGGGCGCGACCATGCCCGAGGCGAAAAAACAGGAACTGGTGGAATTACTGCGCAGCCATCAGGTGCCGCTGATCGAAGACGATGTCTACGCCGAGCTCTATTACGGTCAACAGGCGCCGAAACCAGCCAAGGCCTTCGACACTGAAGGGCTGGTGATGCATTGCGGTTCCTTCGCCAAGAGCCTGGCCCCCGGTTACCGCATCGGGTGGGTCGCCGCCGGGCGCTATGCGCAAAAAATCGAACGGCTGAAACTCATGACCTCGCTCTGCGCCTCAATGCCAGCCCAGGCCGCCATCGCCGATTACTTGCAGCATGGCGGCTATGACCGGCATCTGCGCAAATTGCGCTATGCCCTGGAAGAACAGCAAAGCGCGATGCTCGCGGCCATTGCACGGTACTTTCCGGCGCAGACTCGCGTCAGCCAACCAGCCGGCGGCTACTTTTTATGGCTGGAATTACCGGCGCAGATGGATTCGTTGAAGTTGTTTCAGATGGCGCTGGCGCAAGGCATCAGCATCGCGCCGGGGCCGATTTTCTCGCCGACGCAGCGGTTCAGGAATTGCATTCGGCTGAATTACGGCAGCCCGTGGGATGAGGCTTGCGAGAAGGCGATGGAGACGTTGGGGCGGATTGTGCGGTCGTTCTGAGGGTTCTCTGATGTCTGGGTTATCGCCTTCGCGAGCAAGCCCGCTCCCACATTCGAACGCATTCCAATGTGGGAGCGGGCTTGCTCGCGAAGAGGCCAGATCCAGCATTGCACATCCAACCTGCTAACGCCCGCCGCCCAGATCAACAAAAGTCCCCGTCGCATACGACGCCTTGTCCGACAGCAACCAGACAATCGCCTCAGCCACTTCATCCGGTCGTCCACCGCGAGCCATCGGGATCGCCGACTCAAGCTTGCTGACCCGGTCCGGATCACCGCTCAGTGCATGGAAATCGGTGTAGATAAAGCCTGGCCGCACGGCGTTGACACGAATGCCCTCGCCCGCCACTTCCTTGGACAAGCCGATCGTGAAGCTGTCCAGCGCACCTTTGGACGACGCGTAATCCACGTACTCGTTGGGCGAGCCCAAGCGCGAGGCCACCGAGGACACGTTGACGATGCTGCCGCCCTGCCCGCCGTGCTTGGGCGACATGCGCAGGATCGCGTGCTTGGCGCAGAGGATCGGTGCCAGCACGTTGGTCTTGAGGATTTTGAGAATGCGGAATTCGGACATTTCGTCGACCCGGGACTTGTGCCCCACGGTGCCGGCGTTGTTGACCAGTGCCGTGACCCGGCCCAGCTCGGCGTCCACGCGATTGAACAGGCCGATCACTTCGTCTTCGATGCTGACGTCGGCACGTACCGCGATGGCTTGCGCACCCAGGGCACGGACTTGCTCCAGCACGCGTTGCGCGGCTTCTTCGTCGGCCTGGTAGTTGATGCAGATCCGATAGCCTTGTTCGGCGGCCAACAGGGCGGTGGCGGCACCAATGCCGCGGCTGCCGCCGGTGATGACGATGACTTTATCCATGTGATTTTCCCCCAATCCAAGCGTAAGCGGTCGGGGCCAAGAATAACCGCCATTGCCGGTTTTTGCATGCCATGGCTCACACACCTGTAGCAGCTGTCGAGCCTGCGAGGCTGCGTTCGGCGGCGCAGCCGTCGTAAACCCTGACTACCGGATCTTCCAGAATCACCGCGCTGCCTGATTTCACGACGGCTGCGCTGCCGAACGCAGCCTCGCAGGCTCGACAGCTGCTACACAGGGCATTTTCAGGCGGTGGCGAGTTGTTCTGCGCGATGAATGTCGATCATGAAGCGTTCGGCCGGCAGTGGGTGGCCGAGCAGGTAGCCCTGCAACGAATCGCACCCAAGCTGAGTCAGGAAGTCCTGCTGCGAGTCGGTTTCCACGCCTTCGGCGACGATTCGCAGCCCCAGGGCCTGGCCGAGGGCGACGATCGCGGACACGATCGCGGCGTCATCGCTGTCACGCTCCAGATCGCGAACGAAACCCCGGTCGATCTTCAGCTCGTTGGCCGGCAGGCGCTTGAGGTACATCAAGCTCGAATAGCCGGTGCCAAAGTCATCGATGGACAGGTCGACGCCCATTTCCGACAGCTCTTGAAGCACCGTCATGCTCGCATCGGCATCGCTCATGGCGGTGGTTTCGGTGATTTCCAGGGTCAGGCTGTTGGCCGGTAAATGGTGCGTGGCCAGCGCCTTGGCGACGCTCTGCACCAGGCCGACGTGACAGAACTGCAAGGCCGAGAGATTCACTGCGATGCGCCAGTGGGTGTAACCGAGCACGTACCACTCGCGCATCTGGCGGCAGGCTTCGTTGAGCACCCAGTCGCCAATCGGGATGATCAGCCCGGTCTTCTCCGCCAGTTCGATGAACTTGTCCGGCAGCAGCATGCCCTGAGTCGGGTGCTCCCAGCGCAGTAGCGCCTCGGCACCGACCGGCCGGCCATTGGCGGCGTCGAACTTGGGCTGGTAGTAGAGGCTGAACTGTTGCTGCTCAACTGCATTGCGCAGGTCTTGCAGCAGTTGCAACTGTTTGCGCGCGTTGCTGTTCATTGAAACGTCGAAGAAGCTGTAGCCGTTTTTCCCCGCGCCCTTGGCGTGATACATCGCCGCGTCGGCGTTCATCAGCAATTCGTGGGCGGTTTGGCCATTGCCCGGGTAGAGCGCGATGCCGACGCTGGCGGATATCTGCAAGTCATGTTCGCCAACCCGGAATGAGCGCGCGATCAGCCCGACCTGACGAGCCGCCAGGTTCAAGGCATCATTCTGTTCTTCGAGTTGCACCAGCAACACGAACTCATCGCCGCCGATCCGCGCCAGCGTGTCCTGGCTACGCAGATCTTCTCGCAGACGCAGGGCGACTTCGCGCAACAGCTGATCACCCATGTGGTGGCCGAAGGCATCGTTGACCGGTTTGAAGCCGTCCAGATCGATGAACATCAGCGCAAAACAACCCCCCTGCTCTTGCACTCGCGACATCGCTTGATCGATGCGGTCCGCCAGCAATACCCGATTCGGCAGGCCGGTCAGGGTGTCGTGCAGGGCCAGTTGGGTGAGTTCGCGGTTGGCCTCGGTCAGCGAGTGGGCCAGGCTGGCGGTGCGGGCTTCCAGGCGCGCATCGAGAATTGAGGTCAGCAAGGCAATGCTCAACACCGCCAGGGTGGTGACCAGCACCAGATTGTCCAGGCCCTTGCCGTTGAGCCCGGTGATGGCCGCGCCGCAGAAACTGCCATCGGCGAAGCGCGCCGCCGCCATGGCGGTGTAGTGCATGCCGACAATGGCGATGCCCATGAGCACCGCCGCGCCGCCACGAATCAGGCCGACATACGGGGTGTGCTGGCGCAGCCGGAAGGCAATCCACAACGCGGCACCCGAGGCGCCGACGGCGATGAGCAGCGATGTGCCGAACAGCGTCGGGTCGTAATCGATCCCCGGTTGCATGCGCATCGCGGCCATGCCGGTGTAATGCATGGCACTGATGCCGGCCCCCATGACCAACGCGCCGAACGCCAGTTGCCAGGCCGGTAATCGCGGCTGGCTGACCAGCCACAGGGCGAAGCCGCAGGACAGGATCCCGATCAGCAGCGACAGAAAAGTAATGGCGACGTCGTAACCGAGGTCGATGGGCAGTTTGAACGCGAGCATGCCGATGAAATGCATCGACCACACGCCAATCCCCATGGCCAACGCGCCGCCGGCTGTCCATAGGTGCACCGCCCGGCCTTTGGCGGTGGCGATGCGTTCGGTCAGGTCGAGCGCGGTATAGGAGGCGAGAATCGCCACACAGAGCGAGATGATAACCAGCGTGGGGGAATAGCTACCGATGAGCATGAGACTTCTCGCGCGACGACCCTCCGTACTGCTTCCATTCTCGGAGGGGTAAATCGGGCGATTGTACTGATTGCGCAAAAGAACGCACTGACAATATTTAGCAAAAAGCCATCAAGCCGATGAAACGCTTGTTTGATTGCCTGGGAACGTTCTGTAACGAGATGCTTACGGGGAATGTGGGGGGAGTTATGGCCGTTATGTAGGAGCTGTCGAGTAAAACGAGGCTGCGATCTTTTGATCCTGGCTTTTAAAAGATCAAAAGATCGCAGCCTCGTTTCACTCGACAGCTCCTACAGGGCTCCTACGGGGCTCCTACGGGGTTCCTACATTGGGTTTTGCTTCAGTTGCGTTGCGCGTTGTCGCTGACTTGCAACGCCCCATCCCAGCCACCGCCCAGCGCCGCGATCAGCTGCACACTGGCTATCAAGCGGCTCTGCAACAAGTTCAGCACTTCGCGTTCATTGTTCAGCGCCGTGGCTTGCACCACCACCACATCGAGGTAAGCGATCAACCCGGCCTTGTACTGGTTCTGGATCAGGCGCAAGGACTCGCGCGCAGCGTCCAGCGCTTCCTGACGAACACCTGCTTCGTTTTCCAGGACCTTGAGCTGGACCATATAGTTTTCCACCTCACGGAAGCCATCGAGCACGGTCTGCCGGTATTTGGCCACGGTTTCGTCGTAGGCGGCTTCGCTGCGGTCGACTTCCGCCGAACGCTGGCCACCGTCAAACAAGGTCATGGCCAGTTGCGGCCCGACCGACCAGAAACGGTTGGGCAGGCTGATCCAGTTGGCATACGTGCTGCTGCTATAGCCACCGTTCAGGCTCAACGTCAGGTCCGGGTAGTAGGCAGCCTTGGCCACGCCGATGTTGGCATTCGCGGCGATCACCGAACGCTCGGCAGAGGCAATGTCCGGGCGGCGCTCCAGCAACTGCGAAGGCAAGCCCAGCGGCACCTCGGGCAATACCGGGATGTCCTTGGTTTCCGCCAGACTGAACTCGGCCGGCGCCGACCCGATCAGCACGGCAATGGCGTTTTCGAACTGGGCACGCTGCCAGATCAGATCGACCAGGTCGGCCTCGGTGCTCTTGAGCTGGGTCTGCGCCTGAGCCACTGCGTCCTTGCCGGAAACACCGGCGCGGTATTGGTTTTGGGTCATTGTCAGCGAACGCCGGTAGGCCTCGACCGTCGCTTCAAGCAAGCGCTTCTGCTCATCGATCACGCGCAATTGCAGGTAGTTCTGCACCAGCTCCGACTGCTGGCTCAGGCGCATCGCCGCCAGATCGGCAAAACTTGCCTCGGCGTTCGCGGTGTCGGCTTGCAACCCACGGCGCAACTTGCCCCAGATATCGGCTTCCCAGCTGACCCCGGCCTGGGCGGTATAGGTGTCGCGAATCCCGCTGGAAGAACTGGTCAGGCTCGAACTGCTGCTACCGGTGCCCTGGCTGGAGCGGTTCTTCCCGACCGTCAGGTCCACCGTCGGAAAAAACGCACCGCGGGCACTTTTTACCAAGGCCTGCGCCTGACGATACTGGGCTTCGGACTGGGCGATCGTCTGGTTGGAACTGTTGAGTTTTTCGATCAGGCCGTTGAGCTGTTGATCGCCATACAACTCCCACCAGGCACCACGTGCCAGGGAATCGCTCGGCTTGGCCTGACGCCAACCGGCTGCTTCCTTGTATTGAACCGGCTCGGCGGTTTGCGGGCGCTGGTAATCCGGGCCGATGGCGCAGGCGCTGAGCAGTGCGACACACAGCGACAGGCTCAACAACCGCGAGCCTCGGGCCGTGATCAGCGGTGCAGTCAGGTTGATAAGCGAACGGTCAGTCATAGCGGAGTTTCCAGAGCAGCATCGGTACGCACCCCACGCCAGTGGTTGAAGCGATGGCGCAGTTTGTCGAGATAGAGGTAAACCACCGGGGTGGTGTAAAGGGTCAGCACCTGGCTGAAGATCAGCCCGCCGATGATGGTCAGGCCCAGCGGCTGGCGCATTTCCGCACCTTCGGCACGGCTCAGCAGCAATGGCAAGGCACCGAGGATCGCCGCCAGCGTGGTCATCAGAATCGGTCGCAGACGTTGCAGGCAAGCGCTGCGAATCGACTCCAGCGGCGCCAGGCCTTGATGGCGTTCGAGCTGCAAGGCCAGGTCGATCATCAGAATCGCGTTTTTCTTCACCACGCCGATCAGCAGGAACAAGCCGAGCAACGAGATCAGGCTGAACTCGCCGCCCAGTGCATAGATCGACAGCAGCGCACCGACGCCGGCCGAGGGCAAGGTCGAGAGAATGGTCAGTGGATGAATGTAGCTTTCATACAGCACACCCAACACCAGATACACCGCCACCAGCGCGCCGAGAATCATCCACGGCTGGCTCTTCTGTGTCGCGGCAAAGGCGTCGGCAGTGCCGGCCATTTTCGCGATGACGTCTTCCGGCAAGCCGACCTTGGCAATCGCCCGCTCGATGGCCGCACTGCCCTGCTCCACCGTCACGCCTTCAGCCATGTCGAACGAAATGCTTTCCGAGGCGAACTGGCCTTCGTGGCTGACCCGATCGTCTTCCAGGCTGTTTTCGTAATGGGCGATGGTCGACAGCGGGATCCGCGCGCCGTCAGCCGTGATCACTTGAACCTGTTTCAGGGTGATCGGGTCCTGGGCGTATTTCGGATTGACCTCCATCACCACCTGATACTGGTTGAGGCTGTCGTAAATCGTCGAAATCTGCCGTTGGCTGTAGGCGTTATTCAGCACCGAGGTGACCATGTCCATGTCGACGCCCAGGCGCTTGGCCTGATCGCGGTCGACAATCAGCGTCACTTGCTGCGCGCCCCGGCCTTCACGGGCATCGATGGCCGTCAGTTCCGGCAGCGCTTTCAGCGCCGTGACGACTTTCGGGTACCACTCGCGCAACGCGCCCAAATCACCGCTTTGCAGGATGTAGGAATACTGCGCGGTGGTTTGTTCACGACCACCACCGAATTGCAGGTCCTGATCCGCCATCAGCATCAACTGCGCGCCAGCAACCTTGGGCATTTCCTTGCGCAGGCGTTCGATGACTTTCTGCGCGGAAATGTTGCGTTCCTTGATCGGCTTCAGACGTACCAGCATGAAGGCGTTGTTGGTACCGTTGGTACCGCCGATGAACCCGGCGACGCTTTGCACCGCATCATCCTTGAGCACGGCACGGCGGAAGGTTTCCATTTTTGGCTGCATCACGCTGAACGACAGGCCATCGTCGCCGCGCACGAAACCGATCAGCTGACCGGTGTCTTGCTGAGGTAAAAATGTTTTAGGAACAACAACATACAGCGCAATGTTCACCCCAATAGTTAACAACAGACTAAGCAATGTCAGCCGGCGATGACGCAGCACCCAGTCGAGGCTGGTCGCGTATTTTCCTACCATCCACTCGTTGGCGCGCTGACTCCAGCGTTGCAGGCGGTTTTCCTGGCCCGGTGTATGCGGCTTGAGCCATCGGGCACAGAGCATCGGGGTCAGCGTCAACGAAACCACCAGCGACACCACGATGGACGCCGCCAGGGTGATGGAAAACTCGCGGAACAGGCTTTCGATGATCCCGCCCATGAACAGGATCGACAGGAACACCGCCACCAGCGAGACGTTCATCGAGAGCAAGGTGAAACCGACTTCCTGCGCCCCAAGGTAGGCGGCTTTCATTGGGGGCACGCCTTTGTCGATGTGCCGGGAAATGTTCTCCAGCACTACGATGGCGTCGTCCACCACCAACCCGGTGGCCAAGATCAGCGCCATCAGCGACAGGTTGTTCAGCGAGAACCCATAGAGGTACATCACCGCGAACGTGCCCACCAACGACACCGGCACCGCCAACGTCGGAATCAACGAGGCACGGAAGTTACCGAGGAACAGGAACACCACCAGAATCACCAGCGCCACGGCGATCAGCAGTGTCATTTCCGCTTCGTGCAAGGTCGCCTTGATCACCGGCGAACGGTCCATGGCCAGGTTCAGTTTGACACTGGCCGGCAGAACGGCCTGCAACGCCGGCAACTGGGCCTTGATCTCGTTGACCGTCTCGATGATGTTGGCGCCGGCCTGCCGGTTGATCACCAGCAACACCGCCGCGTCATCGTTGAAGAAACCGCTGTTGTAGCGGTCCTCGACGCCATCGCTGACCTTGGCCACATCCTTCAGGCGCAGGGCTGCGCCGCCGTTGTAGTGAATGATCAGCGACTCGTAGTCCTTGGCTTTCTCCAGTTGATCGTTGGCCTGGACTTGCCACAAGCGCTGGCCGTCTTCGACCGAACCCTTGGGCCGACGCACGTTGGCGTTGGCGATGGTGTTGCGCACATCGTCCAGGGCCACGCCGTACTGGTTCAGCGCCTGGGGTTCGAGTTCGATGCGCACCGCCGGCAGGGAACTGCCACCGATCTGCACTTCCCCCACGCCCTGCACCTGGGACAGGCTCTGGGACAGGATCGTCGAGGCCAAATCGTAGAGCTGGCCTTTTTCCAGCACATCCGAGGTCAGCGACAGCACCATGATCGGCGCCTGGGACGGGTTGACCTTTTTATAGGTCGGCATGCTGCGCATCCCGCTCGGCAGCAGGTTGCGCGAGGCGTTGATCGCCGCTTGCACTTCCCGCGCCGCGCCATTGATGTCGCGGTCGAGGTCGAACTGCAGGATGACCCGGGTCGAGCCCTGGCTGGAGCGGCTGCTCATGGTGTTGACCCCGGCGATGGCGCCGAAGGAGCGTTCCAGCGGCGTGGCCACCGTCGACGCCATCACCTCCGGGCTCGCACCGGGCAGGCTGGCCTGGACCACGATCACCGGGAAGTCCATTTGCGGCAGCGGCGACACCGGCAATAAACCGAAACTCACACCGCCCAGCAAAATGATTGCCAGGCTCAGCAGCATGGTCGCTACCGGGCGCTTGATGAAAGGTCCGGAAAGGTTCATGGCTGCTCTACCGCTTCCACGGATTGAGAGCTGCGGCCCCAGCGCCGACCGAGACGGTCGAAGTACAGGTAAATCACCGGCGTGGTGAACAACGTCAGCACCTGACTCACCAGCAAACCACCGACCATCACCAGACCCAGCGGCTGACGCAACTCAGCGCCGGAACCGGTGGCCAGCATCAATGGCACCGCGCCGAACAAGGCCGCCAGGGTGGTCATCAGGATCGGCCGGAAGCGCAGCAGCGCCGCCTGATAGATCGCCGTTTCCGGGTCCAGCCCCTGATTGCGTTCAGCGTCGAGGGCGAAGTCGATCATCATGATCGCGTTCTTTTTAACGATACCGATCAGCAGGATGATGCCGATGATCGCGATCATCCCCAGGTCATTGCCGCTCAACAGCAGAGCCAACAAGGCGCCGACCGCCGCCGAGGGCAAGGTCGAGAGAATGGTGATCGGGTGGATGTAGCTCTCGTACAGCACGCCCAGCACGATGTACATGGTCACCACTGCCGCCAGGATCAGCAGCAAAGTGCTCGACAGCGAGGCCTGGAACGCTTCGGCCGCGCCCTGGAACTGGGTCTGCACGCCGATTGGCATGCCGATGTCTTTCTGCACCTGGTCGATGATTTCCACCGCATGCCCCAACGCCACGCCGGGCGCCAGGTTGAACGACATCATCACCGCCGGGAACTGGCCGATGTGGGTGATCGCCAGTTGCGCCTGACGCTCCTCCATGTGGGCCAGACTCGACAGGCGAACCTGACCGCCGTCAGTGGTTTTCACGTGAATCTGATTCAGCGCGTCCGGGCCGATCTTCTCGCCGGACTGCGACTGCAGTACCACGCGGTACTGGCTGGCCTGGGTGTAGATGGTGGAAATCTGTCGCTGACCGAAGGCGTCGTACAGCGCATCGGTGATGTTCGACACCGAGACACCGACCCGCGACGCCGCATCGCGATCGATCACCAGATACACCTGCAAACCCTTGTCCTGCAAATCGCTGGCGACGTCCGTCAGTTCGGGGCGCTGCGCCAGGGCTTCGACCAGACGGCCACTCCACAGGCTCAGCAACTCGGAATCCGGCGATGACATGCTGAACTGATACTGCGTGCGGCTGACCCGATCTTCGATGGTCAGGTCCTGCACCGGCTGCATGAACAGGCGAATGCCGACCAGTTTGTCCACCTCCGGTTGCAGGCGGGCAATGATTTGGGTGGCGCTGAGGTCCCGCGCACTGTGAGGCTTGAGGTTGATCAGCATGCGGCCGCTGTTGAGCGTCGAGTTGTCACCGTCCACACCAATGTAGGACGACAGGCTCTCTACGGCTGGATCGGCCAGGATCACTTTAGCCAGTTCCTGCTGCCGTTCGCTCATCGCCGCGAAGGAAATCGACTGCGGCGCCTCGGAAATCCCCTGGATCACTCCGGTGTCCTGCACCGGAAAGAAGCCCTTGGGCACGACCATGTAAAGGAACACCGTCAGCGCCAGGGTGCCGATGGCCACCAGCAGAGTCAGCGGTTGGTGCTTGAGAACCCACTTTAACTTGCGCCCGTAAGCCGCGATCATCCAATCAATTGTTGCGCCGCTAGCCCGGTAGAAACGGCCCTGCTCTTCTTCCTTGGGTTCGCGCTTGAGCAACCGCGCGCACATCATTGGCGTCAGGGTCAGGGACACCACCAGCGAAATAAGGATCGCCACGGCTAGCGTGATCGCAAATTCGCGGAACAACCGGCCCACCACGTCCGCCATGAACAGCAGCGGAATCAGCACCGCGATCAGCGACAGGGTCAGGGAAATCAGGGTAAAGCCAATCTGCTTGGCGCCCTTGAGCGCCGCGTTCAAGGGACTGTCGCCCTCTTCGATAAAGCGGGAAATGTTCTCCAGCATGACGATCGCATCGTCCACCACAAAACCGGTGGCAATGGTCAGGGCCATCAGGGTCAGGTTATTGACCGAGAAACCTGCGAGGTACATCACGCCGAAGGTGCCGATCAGCGACAACGGCACGGCGACCGACGGAATGATCGTGGCGCTGGCGCGACGCAGGAACAGGAACGTCACCATGACCACCAACGCGATGGCGATCAGCAGCTCGTGTTGCACGTCGGTGACGGAAGCGCGGATGGTTTGTGTACGGTCGGTGAGCACTGTGACTTCGAGGCCGGCCGGCAGGTTGTCGGTGATGCTCGGCAGCAAGGCCTTGATCCGGTCGACCACTTCGATGACGTTGGCGCCGGGCTGCCGCTGGATGTTCAGCAACACCGCCTGGTTTTCGTTGGCCCACGCCGCCAGACGTTCGTTCTCGGCACCGTCGACGATTTCTGCCACGTCCTTGAGCCGCAACGGCGCGCCGTTGGCATAGGCCAGGATCAGGTTGGCGTAATCCTTGGGCGAGGTCAGCTGGTCGTTGGCGTCGAGCATCGACACCCGGGTCGGGCCGTCGAAGTTACCCTTGGGCTGGTTGACGTTGGACGCGCCGATCAGGGTGCGCACGTCCGACAAGTTCAAGCCGTTGGCCGCCAAGGCTTCGGGGTTGACCTTGATCCGCACCGCCTGACGCTGGCCACCGGCGATGCTGACCATGCCGACGCCGCTGATCTGGGCGATTTTCTGCGCCATGCGGGTGTCGACCAAGTCGTTGAGCTTGGGCAACAGCATGGTTTTGGAGGTGATCGCCAGGGTCAGCACCGGGGTGTCCGCCGGGTTGACCTTGTTGTACACCGGCGGTGCCGGCAGGTCCTTGGGCAGCAAATTGGTCGCGGCGTTGATGGCCGCCTGTACCTGCTGCTCGGCGACGTCCATGTTGATGTCGAGGCTGAAACGCAAGGTCAGCACCGAGGCGCCGCCCGAACTGGTCGAGGCCATTTGGGTCAGGCCCGGCATCTGCCCGAACTGACGTTCAAGGGGTGCAGTCACCGCGCTGGTCATGACATCCGGGCTGGCGCCGGGGTACAGCGTCATGACGCGAATGGTTGGGTAATCGACCTGAGGCAACGCCGACACCGGCAGCAGCCGATAGGCGATCACGCCGGCCAGGATAATCGCCAGCATGCTCAGGGTGGTGGCTACCGGGCGAAGGATGAACAGCCGCGAGATGTTCATGCGCCGCCCTTTTTCGCCTTGTCGGCGGGCGCCGGCTCAGTCGCGTCGGCCGCCGATTTGCCTTGCAGGTGCCCGGTCGGGGTGGTCGGTACATCCTTGGTGTCGTTGACGACCTCGACATCACTGCCGTCCTTCAGGCGATCGGTGCCCTCCAGGACCACGCGGTCACCGGCGGCGAGGCCTTCGGTAATGACGGTGTTGTCACCGTCACTGGCGCCGACTTTCAACTGACGAATCTTGACCTTCTTGTCGCCGTCCATCGCGTAGACGAACGTGCCGTTGGTGCCGAACTGGATCGCCGCCGAGGGCGCGAGCACCACGTCTTTCAGGGTGTCGGCCAGCAAGTGGACATTGACGAACTGATTGGGGAACAGCGATTGATCACGGTTCTCGTAGCGCGCCTTGAATTTCAGGGTGCCGGTGGTGACGTCGATCTGGTTATCCAGGCTCTGCAATACGCCGGTGGCCTGCAATTTGGTGTCGCCACGGTCCCAGGCTTCGGCGGGCAGTTTGGCGCCGGTGCGGTAGCGGGCCAGCACCACGTCAAGGCTGTTTTCCGGCAAGGTGAAAGCAACGCTGATTGGTTGAGTCTGGGTGATGATCGCCAGCGCCGTAGTGTCGTTGGCCGCGACGAGGTTGCCGACGTCCAGCTGACGCAGGCCGACGCGGCCGGTAATCGGCGCGCGGATCCTGGTGAATTCGAGATTGAGCTTGGCGTCGTTGACTGCCGCCTGATTGGTCTTGACCGTGCCCTGATACTGGCCGACCAAGGCTTCGGCGGTGTCCAGAGTCTGCTTGGCGATACTGTCTTCGCGGTACAGGCCGCGGTAGCGCTCGACGTCGACCTGGGCGTTTTTCAGTTGTGCCTGATTCTGCAGCAACGTGCCTTCGGCTTGCAGCAAGGCGTTCTGGTACGGACGCGGGTCGATCTCAGCCAGCAGATCGCCCGCCTTGACCATCTGCCCTTCTTCGAACGAAATCTTGATCAATTCGCCGCCGACTCGGCTGCGCACATTGATCGTATTCAGCGCGGTCACTGTGCCGAGGGCCTTGTAGTACAACGGGAAGTCGCCCTTCACCGCTGGCGCCACACGCACCGGAACCGGACCGGATGCCCCACCGAAACCCGGGCGCATCGCGCCTGAACGGCCGGTGTGCCCGGCCACGGCTTTTTGCCCAGCGCCTTCTTTTGGCGTAGCGCTGCCGGGCCAGAATTTCCAGCACAGGCCAGCGATGACCAACAGGACAAGCAGGCCAAACAGCCAGCGGCGAGGACTACGGGAAGCGGAGGATTGCATTGAATGATCAACCATTGGGCGCGTGGGCTTTTTCTACTGGAGGCTGAACGATAAGCACTGGCGGGTATTAAGCAAAGCGCCTTTACCGGCAATTTACCTTCGGCTTACGTAACAGGATGTTTGGCTAAGACACTGAAGCACAAATGAAAACGGCCTGGACAGGGCCAGGCCGTTAACAATTGTAAAGCCGCGCTTATTTCAGAACAGCGAGTGCCGCTTCGTAGTTCGGTTCTTCAGCGATTTCCTTGACCAGTTCGCTGTGCAGCACGTTGTCGTTTTCGTCCAGCACCACGACGGCACGGGCGGTCAGCCCTTTGAGTGGGCCGTCAGCGATGGCAACTCCGTAGTTCTCGATGAACTCGGCACCGCGCAGGGTCGACAGGTTCTGTACGTTTTCCAGACCTTCGGCGCCGCAGAAACGGGCTTGGGCGAACGGCAGGTCAGCGGAGATGCACAGCACCACGGTGTTGGCGACATCATTGGCCTGGGCGTTGAACTTGCGAACCGAGGTGGCGCAGGTTGGGGTGTCGACGCTTGGGAAGATGTTCAGCACTTTGCGCTTGCCGGCGAAGTTCGCCAGGGTCACGTCGGACAGATTGCCGGCAACCAGGGAAAAGGCTGGCGCCTTGGAACCGGCTTGTGGCAGTTGGCCGTTGACTTGAACCGGGTTGCCTTTAAGAGTGACTTGAGCCATGAACGGAGTCCTTCTGTCGTTGTTGTGGAGAATTTTGAAGAGGCGGAAGTTAACCACGAAATTGCCCGACGACCTATGGGCGGATACAAATTGTGAAGTCTTGGCGCCCGAACTGGATACAACCGAACTCCCTGTAGGAGCGAGGCTTGCCCGCGAAGAACGATAACGCAGTCTGCCTGTAGCATCGCGGCGCCCAATTCGCGGGCAAGCCTCGCTCCTACAAGGTCAGTCGATACAAAGCGTACCGCTGTTGCCCATCGCCACTCGGTGTTCGTGACGAAAGGCAGGCCTGTCCGCGATTTTTATTGAAGCCCTGTCGATTTGGCGCTCCGTCACACGACTATAAAGTGACTCATTCATATCCAGCGGAGAGACCACCATGCGATTCATGATCATTATCAAGGCCAGCCAGGATTCCGAGGCCGGTGTGATGCCCAGCGAAGAACTGCTCACCGCGATGGGCAATTACAACGAAGAATTGGCCAAGGCCGGCATCCTCCTCGCGGGCGAAGGCCTGCACCCCAGCAGCAAAGGCGCCCGCGTGCGTTTCTCGGGCGACAAACGCACGGTGATCGACGGTCCGTTCGCCGAAACCAAGGAACTGATCGCCGGCTTCTGGTTGTGGCAGGTGAAATCAAAAGAAGAGGCGATTGAGTGGGTCAAGCGCTGCCCCAATCCGATGCCGGGCACTGACGCCGAGATTGAAATTCGTCAGGTGTTTGAGATGGAGGATTTCGGGGAGGAGTTCACGCCGGAGCTGCGCGCGCAGGAAGAGCGGGCGTTTGGCAAAGGCAAACATTGATGCCCACCTGAAAGCACGGCTCCAACGTTTACCACGGGCAAGTCTGGCGGCAAAAAATCATGGGCTGTAGCCGCCAGGCTTGCTGGTAATCGTGTTTTCGACCCTGCCTTCCAGCGTCACAGAGGCTCATTATTTAACAGCCAAGTTTTGCCGGCAGCGATCCGGTTTTGGATTTCAATGATGCCTGAACAGCTTCGGGCAACCCACGCCACACTTTCAACCCGGAGCGGCTTTCGATCTCATTAATGCCAACTTGATAGTGACAATAATCGGCCCCGTGCGGCGTCTCTTGATCCATGACAAATGATGCATAAAGTCCGTTTTCCGGTGTGCTGCCAACAAAGATAATCTTCCAGTATCCGCTTGGGATCTTGTGAGGCTTTTGCGTACCGGGAAGCGTACCAACAAAGTGCTCATACAGCGGACCGGTAATGACGCTGACCGAACCGATACCTGGAACCTTACTCAAGTTTCTTTCTTTTTCCTCCAGTCGCGCCCAGGGCCCCTGATTCAAGTTGGCTTTTTGCGGGGTGATGTTCGACAGGTAGTTCAGCGCTTCCCAATCAGGCGTGCCGCCCATGGACGCGAGATTGGCCTGATGCCCTCGATCGACCTTGAGGGCGGCGTTGGCACCCGCGAAATCCTCGGGTGCAAGGGTTTCATCTGCGGGAATGTCCGGATCAGCCTGCCAGTCGCGCGCGCGCCCATTGGCGCTGGTGGTCTTAGTGATCGTGTACGCCACCCAGTTGGCAAATTTGGTCGTCCCGTTATTATTCAAGGTGTAAGCCGCTCTATCCAGGGTTCGCGCACTGCCACCGGAAGGACACCCCACCGCGCAATTCTTCGTCATTAGAATCAACTCCGGCTGAACAGGTGGTTCAATCTCTCTCTGCGCCATCGAAGTGCACGCAGAAACAAGCGGAATTATTACCACTATTACAAGTTTCAGTCCTTGCTTCCAATGCATAAATAGATCTCCATTAACTCTTTCAATTAAAACAATGATTTCAAGCCAGCAGAGATCCTAACCAACGACAAAATACCTATAAACAATGCATACGTAACATTATTAGAATTAGCAGACCCTTAATCATCAGGAGATTAAAATTCGTCAGGTTGAAAATTTGAGTCGCTAGCGTGCATCAACGCGTCATCGTTTTTCGCGAGCACATCAGACAGCAAACCTATCGAATTGACAGCAACTATCACCCCCAACCCAATGATCCGTATTAACTTTTTAGTACACGAATTTGTGCAAAAACCGGAAAAATCACCGCCCCTGACTGGCCAACTCACGGTTAGCTGCTAACTTGAATGGACGCGTCCTACGGCTTGATAGGAAAAAGCTTACGTAGTAACGGCCGAGAAGTGCCGAGTCGTCCAATGAGCCACCAAGGAACCGGGGAATCATGTCGATGAGATTGGGAACACACGCCTTGCTGTTGGCGGCCTCTTTTGCGCCTGTCGTTTGTGCCCTTGCGGACAACGCTGATACCGCCAACAAAAGTAACAACCCGCTGAACCTGGCGCCCGGCGCCAACCTTCAGGATTACTACACGCCCAAGCTGTTCGACAGCAATGCCCACACCAATGACGCCCTGCTGCGTGGCACCTTGCCGATTGCGCCGGGCGATTTCATTGGGGTGCCGCAATTGCTGCGCGCGACACTGCCGATCAGCACCCGCCCCGATCCGCATAACGGCTACAGCACCGGTATGGGCGATCTGAACCTGTTCGATATTTTCCTGCTCAAGACCGATGGCGTGCAGTTGGGCATCGGCCCGCAGATCACGGCGCCCACCGCTGAACAGGATGAACTGGGCACCGGTAAATGGCAGGCCGGCCTGGCCGCCATTGCGATCGATTCCTCGCCCCGCGGTTTGCTCGGTGCGCTGGTGCAATACCAGAGTTCCTTCGCGGACGACCATGACCGCGCCCACGTCGAAACCGCGACGATGCAGCCCTTCATCATTCATAACCTGGCCAAAGGCTGGTACCTGCGCTCGACGGGTATCTGGACCTTCGACCTGAAGAACGACACCCACTACATCCCACTCGGTTTGGGTGGCGGAAAAGTGTGGAAATCCGGTTCCAATATCCTCAACGCCTTCATCGAACCGCAATGGACCGTGGAGCGCAAAGGCGATGGCCTGCCGCAGTTCACGCTGTTCGCCGGGATCAACGTCACGTTCGGTAAATAAGGAATTCGCTATGCACGTTGCCATCCGCGCAGCCGGTTTCAGCCTGATGACTATGTTCGTCAGCTGTGGCGTGGGCGCTCTGGATCTCGACACCCCTATCGGCAAGGTCGCGATGGACGGCGAACTGCCGGCCCATGAGTCCATTGCCAAACTGTACGCCGAGCTGGATTTCCAACAGGCGACCCAGAGTTATTTGTGGGCGTTGCCGCTGGTTTCCTACGCGCAATGGCAGGAAGAATTCCGCGACAAGCTCGGCGCCCACAGCGGTGACCTGATGGTGCTCAACAGTTACGAAGACAAACTCGGTGTGATCACCGCCAACGCCACCACGCCCTACATCCTCGGCTTCGTCGACCTCAATGAAACCGGCCCGCTGGTGATCGAATTGCCACCCGGCCCGACGGCGGGCGGCGTCGGTGATTTCTGGCAGCGGGCGATCATTGACATGGGCCAGACCGGCCCGGACAAAGGCAAGGGCGGCAAGTACCTGGTGCTGCCACCGGGCGCCGAGCCGCCGGCCGATGCCGGCAAGTATTACCTGGCCAAATCGGAAACCATGAACGTGCTGGTCGGTTTTCGTGTGCTTGATCCGGACCCGGCCAAGGGCAAGGCGCTGGTCGAGCAATTCAAGATGTACCCGTACGCCAAACGCGCCGAACCCGGCAAGACCCAACTGCTCTCCCCCGGCGGCAAAGCCTGGTCGGGCACCCAGCCACGTGGCCTGGCGTACTGGGAACGGTTGCACCAGATCATCCAGAAAGAACCGGTCAACGAACGTGACCGTTTCTACATGGCGATGCTCGCCAGTCTGGGAATCGAGAAGGACAAACCCTTCAACCCTAACGACAACCAACGCAAGGCACTGGAACAAGGGGCACAGGTCGGCGAGTTGATCGCCAAGGCCAACACCTTCGCCAAGCGTTTTTCTGATTCGCAGTACTGGCCGGACCGCCAGTGGGACACCGTGCTGAACATCGCTGAACCGTCGCAACGCGTGGCCTATTACGACCAATTGTGGGAACGCAGCGCCTGGTTCTACGAAGCGGTGACCAACACCAAAGGCATGGTTTCCAAGACCCCTGGCCTGGGCCAGACCTACCTCGGCGCCTACACCGACGCCAAGGGCAACTGGCTTGACGGCGGCAAGAATTATCGCCTGCACGTCGGCGCCAATCCGCCGGCCAAGCAGTTCTGGTCGATGACCGTGTACGACATCGACAGCCGTTGCCTGATCGACAATCCGCAGCGCAAGGCCGACCTGTCGTCCCGTCAGGACTTGAAAAAGAACGCCGACGGCTCGGTGGACCTGTACTTCGGCCCCACCGCGCCGGCAGGGTTCGAAAACAACTGGGTGCAAACCGTACCGGGCAAACACTGGTTCAGCTATTTCCGTTTGTACGCCCCGACCGAAGCCTACTTCGACAAAAGCTGGAAACTCGACGACATCACGGCTGTGGAATGACGCCCAAAGGTTCAATAAGGAATGTTATGAATAACCGCATGTTGCTCACTGCACTTTCTCTCACCCTGAGCACCAGCGCCTGGGCCGACTTCACCGCCACGCCGGAAGAAGCCCGAGGCATCGCCAAGGAAGCCTATTTGTACGGCTTCCCGGTGGTGGAAATGTACAAGACCCTCTACACCCAGGCCGTTGACCAGAGCAGCCCGAACTTCAAAGCGCCGTTCAACCAGATCGGCAACACCGCCAAGGCGTTTACCGCCAAGGACACCGCGTTTGTCACGCCGAATGCCGACACGCCCTACTCCTTTGTCTGGATGGACCTGCGCGCCGAACCCCTGGTCCTGACCCTGCCGCCCATCGACGAGCACCGTTACTATTCCGTGCAACTGATCGATGCCTACACGCAGAATTTTGCGTACCTGGGCACCCGCAGCACCGGCAACAAGGGCGGCAATTTCATGATCGCCGGGCCGGACTGGCAAGGTCAGCAACCGGTGAAAATCGATCGGTTGCTGCGCAGTGAAAGCAACATCGCCTATGCGCTGTACCGCACCCAGCTGTTCGATGACAAAGACCTGGGCAAGGTCAAGGACATCCAGAAGGGTTACAAGGTCGAGCCGCTGAGCCGCTATGTCGGGCACAAGGCCCCGGCTGCCGCGCCGACGATCGACTGGCCAAAACCCCTGCCGGGCATGAGCGACACGCCCGACCTGTTCCGCTACCTGAACTTCATGCTGGCGTTTACCCCGGCGCAGGACGTGGAAAAAGACCTGCTCGGGCGCTTCAAGACAATCGGCATCGAAGCCGGCAAACCGTTCAATCTGACCACACTAACGTTCGATCAACGCAAAGCGCTGGAGGACGGCATCGCCGATGCCAAGGCCGCGTTCGAACAGTTCAAAAAAGACCAGGTCGATACTCACCAGGTCAGCAGTGGCGACTTGTTCGGCACCCGCGATCACCTCAAGGGCAACTACCTGTACCGCTACGCCGGCGCCAACACGGGGATCTTTGGCAACTCCGCCGAAGAGGCGAATTACATCGGCTATTTCGTCGACAAGAATGGCCAGCCGGTCGATGCCTCGAAACACGATTACACCCTGCACTTCGACAAGGGCGCCCTGCCCCCGGCCGACGCGTTCTGGTCCCTGACGATGTACAACGGCAAGAACAAATTGCTGGTGGCCAACCCGCTGAATCGCTACCTGATCAACTCGCGCATGTTGCCGGACCTCAAGCTCGACAACGACGGCGGGCTGACCCTTTACGTGCAGAACAAGCCACCGGCCCAAGCGCTGCAAAGCAACTGGCTGCCGGCGCCGGACGGGCCGTTCTACGGCGTGTTGCGCCTGTACCTGCCGAAACCGGAAGTCGCCAGTGGCCAATGGAAAATGCCGTTGCTGACACCCGTCACCCCACAAAAACAATAAACGGAGTTCGTCATGCTCAGGCCTTTCGTTGTGCGTCCTTTACTGGCCTTGTGCGTGTTCGGTGCCAGCCCTTTGGTCCTGGCGGCCGAGGGCGGTGTCGGTCGGCCGATCACCGGTCAGCAGGTGTTTTCCAATGCCGGGATCGTCCCGCCCGAACCCGGCTGGGTGATGTCCCTGACCAGCATCTGGTACGACGGTGATCTCAAGGGCAACACTCAGGTGCCCATCGTCGGCGAACTCAGTACCGGGCTGGACATGAAGGTTTCCTACACCATGGCCAACTTCATGCATATCTGGGACACCGGCAAGGGTCGTTGGAACTACGCGTCGGCCATCGGCGTGCCGGTGCAGTACACCGACATCACGGCAAGCATCACCGGCCCGCGTGGCCGAACCCTGGGCACCGAGGATACCGGCACCCAATTCGCCGACATGCTGGTGACGCCGCTCGCTGCCGGCTACCACTTTGACGAACTCAACCACCTGTCGATGTCCTTGCCGATCTACGTGCCGACCGGCGCCTACAACGATGACCGGCTGGCCAACCCCGGGCAGAACAATTACACCTTCATGCCCACCGTGGCGTTCACCCACCTGAATGGCAAGGGCGGCGAATTCACCCTGTCGAGCGGCCTGGAGTTCTACACCGAAAACGACGCCACGGATTATCGCAACGGCAACATTTTCACCCTTGATGCCCTGTGGACCCACGGCCTCGGCAACGGCTGGAACGCCGGTCTGGCGGCGGGCTATATCCAGCAACTCACCGATGACTCTGGGGAAGGTGCCAGCAGCGGCTTTCGCGGGCGTTCGGTGGGTGCCGGCCCGGTGGTGGGCTGGAGCGGCAAGTTCGCCGATGCACAGGCCAACTTCAGTCTCCGTTGGGTACCGGAGTTCGACACCAAGAACCGCCCCGAAGGCAACGGCAAAGCCGTCAATATGACGTTGGCATTTTTCTAGGAGCTGACCAGGGATGGCCATCTATTCGAAATGGACGTTATGCAGTGTGCTGTTCAGCAGCCTGGCCTGTGCCAGCGGCGAGTTACCGGCCCTGGGCAACACACCGGCGCAGCCCGCCGCCAAGGGCGACCCCGAGACCTGCCATCGACTGCAACAGGATTTCGACATCGACCTGAAAAAGGTCGTGGCCGCTGGCTGCGATCCGTCCACCGAACAAATCGCCAAGCTGATGGACAATCCGGTGGGCAACTTGGTGTTGCTGTTCAACCAGTTCGACTACACCGCGCTCAAAGGCCCGAACAGCAACGGCACACGCATGCTCGGCAAATACAGCTTCATGCCGACCTTCCCGATTTCCCTCGGCGAAGACTGGAACCTGATCAACCGCTTGCCCATCAGCTACGTCAGCGCGCCGGTCAACCACCGCGCCGGCAATCTGATCGGCATGGGCCCCAGCGACATCCTCAGCGACCGTGGTGATTTCGCCTCGGTGGTACAGGACCCGTTCGACCGCACCAGTGGTTTCGGCGACCTAGCCTATGTCGGTGTGTTCTCGCCCAAGGAACCGGTGCGCTTCGCCGGGGGCGGCAAGATGGTCTGGGGGTTTGGCCCCACCGCGATGTTCCCCACTGCGGAAGAAGACGTGCTCGGCACCGGCAAATACGCCCTCGGCCCGGCGTTCGTCGCGGCTTATCTGGGCGAAGACTGGACCCTCGGCCTGTTCCCGCAACACTGGTGGTCCGTAGGCGGCGACAGCAAACGCAAAGACGTCAGCCTGACCAACATCCAGTACTTCATCCAGCGCAGCATCCCCGGCCCCGAGCAATGGCGGATCGGCATGACGCCCAACGTCACCGTCAACTGGAAAGCCGAGGGCGGCAACAAAGTGACCTTCCCCATCGGCCTCGGCGCCGGGCGGATCTTCAACTTCGGCAAGCTGCCGGTGCGGATTTCCGGGGAGATTCAATACTCGGCAATTCACCCGGACGATCTGATCAGCAGTCGCTGGAATTTTCGCTTGTCGTTCATTCCCGTCATTCCGACTTTCATGTTCTGACGCAGGGACTTTCCATGACCGCACTCAATGACCTCAAAGCCCTGCATGCCAGCATCGCCGAAGCCGTGCTCGGCCAGGACGAGGTGATCCGGCAGATTCTGCTCGGCCTCCTGGCCAACGGGCACCTGTTGCTCGAAAGCCTTCCCGGCCTGGCCAAGACCCGCACGGTCAAAGCCCTGGCCAAGCACCTCGACGCGAAGATGAGCCGCATCCAGTTCACCCCGGACTTGCTGCCGTCGGACATCACCGGCGCCGAGGTGCTGCATCAGGTCGACGGTAAAAACCAGATCCAGTTTCAACCAGGTCCGCTGTTCGGCAACCTGATCCTCGCTGACGAGATCAACCGCGCCCCGGCCAAGGTGCAGGCCGCGTTGCTCGAAGCCATGGAAGAACGGCAGATCACCGTGGCCGGCAACAGCCATGTGCTGCCGGAGCTGTTCATCGTGGTCGCGACGCAGAACCCGATCGAACAGGAAGGCACCTATCCGCTGCCGGAAGCGCAGATGGACCGGTTCCTGATGAAAGTGCTGCTGGATTACCCGAGCGCGGAAAACGAGAGCCAGGTGCTGCGGCTGCTACGCGATGAAGAACAGGCGCTCAGTGCCAAGACGCCTGCGGTGCAGGGTTTCGCGCTGTCCCAGGAGGTGATCTTCGCCGCGCGCCGTGAAGTCAGCGCGATTCACGTGTCGCCGGCCATCGACCGTTACCTGATCGACCTGATCAATGCCACCCGCCACCCGGCCGATTACGACGCCGATCTGGGCCGCTGGATCGCCCTCGGTGCCAGCCCTCGCGGCGGCATCGGCCTGGACCGTTGCGCCCGCGCCGATGCCTGGTTGCAGGGGCAGGATTTCGTCTCTCCGGACAACGTTCGCGCCGTGGTGCATCCGGTGCTGCGGCATCGCTTGCAGTTGAGCTACGACGCGGTGGCCGACGGCGTGACGGCCGATCAGGTGCTTGATCGCTTGCTCGACAACGTCGCGATTCCCGCCTGAGGTTGAAAATGAAGAGCGCCGACGGTCTGGTCTATGTCTCTCTGGCGCAGTTGATGGCGCTGGAGTTCAAGGCCCATGACCTGAGTTTCCTCGCCCGCCAGCCGCACGGCAGCATTCTCGCCGGCAACCATGCCTCGAGGTTGCGCGGTCGTGGGCTGAATTTCGATGAACTGCGCCGCTATCAGCCGGGCGACGATTTGCGTCACCTCGACTGGCGCGCATCGCTGCGCACCGGTAAACCGGTGGTGCGGACCTTCACCGAAGAGCGCGACCGCCCGGCGTTGATCCTGGTGGACCAGCGCATGTCGATGTTCTTCGGTTCGCAACGCAGCTTCAAATCCGCCATCGCCGCCGAACTCGGTGCCCTGGCGGCGTGGATGGTGTTCAACGCGGGCGACCGGGTCGGTGGCCTGGTGTTCAACGACCAGCGTATCGACAGCGTCGCGCCGCTGCGCAGCCGCAAACGGGTCGAAGCGCTGTGCAGCCGCATCGCCCGGCAGAATCAGCAACTGAATGCCGCCAACCCGGACGCCGAAGGTGCAGACCAGCTAGACAAGGTCCTGCAACATTGCCTGGCGGTGGCGGGCCACGATCACCTGATCTGCATCGTCAGCGACTTTGCCGGCGCCGGTGAACGCACCTTGCAATTGATGCGGCAACTGGCGGCGCACAACGACGTGATCGCCATGCAGGTCTACGACCCCTTGGCGCTGAACCTGCCGAAGAATGGCCGCGTGCTGATCACCCAAGGCCAGTTGCAGGTGGAACTGGCGGTTGAGCAGCGCAGCGTGCATCAGCCGTTGGGGGATTTTCTCAGCGGTCGGCTCAAGGACGTCGCCACGTTGCTGCGCCGCAGCCAGGTGCCGCTGATGATGTTCAGCACCGCCACCGAGGCCCAGGAACAGTTGCGCGCCGAACTGGGCAAGCTCAGCGGTGGCCGCCGATGAACCCGAGTATTCCGAGCATTGAACAACTCAAGGAGTTGGCGCTGCCGGCACCGGTCAGCTATGCGCCGCAGACGTGGGGTTGGTGGCTGTTGCTCGGTTTGCTGGTGATGACCGCGTCGATAATCGCCGCCCGGCGTTATCGGCAATGGCACCGCGACCGTTACCGGCGCGAGGCGTTGGTGCGGCTGGCACAGCTGCAAAAGCGCAGTGATGACTTGAATGCGTTGCGCGAATTGCCTGAGCTGCTCAAACGGGTCGCCCTCTCCATGCCACACACAAACCCTGTAGGAGCGAGGCTTGCCCGCGAACCAGTCACCGCGGTTCCCAAAGTAGACCGCGTTATCGTTCTTCGCGGGCAAGCCTCGCTCCTACAAGGTCCTGCGGCGTTAGGGAAAGAGGATTGGCAAGCCTTCCTGCAGCAGCACATCGCTCAGCCATTGCCGGCCGATTTCAGTCAGCAACTCGCAACGCTGGCCTACGCCCCGGATGCGACGTTGCGAGCCCTGCCGAGCGAACAACGCCAATGCCTGTTCGACACCTGCAAACGCTGGGTGGAGCATCATCATGTGGCAGCTTGATTACCCGTGGCTGTTACTGCTGCTGCCATTGCCGTGGCTGGGCTACCGCTACCTGCCCGATTACCGAGAGGCTCGCAGCGCCGTGCGCGTGCCGTTTTTCGGCGCGATGAGCCGCGCGGTCGGACAGGCACCGAGTCAGGCCGGCACCCGCAGCAATCGCTGGCAACTGCTGCTGAATCTGCTGGTCTGGGCGTTGTTGCTGCTGGCGGCTTCGCGCCCGGTGTATGTCGAGAAACCGATTGAGCGCCAGCAACCGGTGCGCGACCTGATGCTGGCCATCGACATTTCCCAGTCCATGGAGACCACCGATTTCACCGACAGCAACGGCGAGAAAATCAATCGTCTGGCGGCGGTCAAGGCCGTGGTGCATGGGTTTATCGACAAACGCAAAGACGATCGACTCGGCCTGATCGTGTTCGGCAGTGGCGCCTACCCGCAAGCGCCGCTGACCCTCGATCACGCCAGCCTGTCGCTGTTGCTCGACGACACCGGCATCGGCATGGCCGGGCCGAACACGGCGATCGGCGACGCCATCGGTCTGAGCCTGAAGCTACTCGACCAGGCCCACGAACAAGAAAAAGTCCTGATCCTGCTCACTGACGGCAACGACACCAGCAGCGCGATTACCCCGGATCACGCGGCGTCCATGGCCGCCGCCAAAGGCGTGGTGATTCACAGCATCGGCATTGGCGACCCGACCGCCGAAGGTGAAGCCAGGGTCAACCTGCAGGGCTTGCAGCAAATCGCCGAAGCCACCGGCGGCAAGTTCTTCCGCGCCGAAGACCGTACCGCGCTGGATCAGGTCTACAGCACCCTCGACAAGCTCACTCCGCACCAAGTGAAAACCCTCAGCCATCAGCCCAAGCGCGACCTGTTCTGGTGGCCGCTGGGAGCGGCAATCGGTTTGCTCGGGGTTTACCACCTGTGCGCCCTGCTCCGTCCGCGCCTGAGCATCGCCCGCCAGCGGCAGGAGGCCTGAGATGGACATCAACCTCAGCGACTTGCATTTCCTGCGCCCGCTCTGGTTATTACTGGTGCCGTTCGGCGCCCTGCTGCCGATGCTTTGGCGCCGCAGTCGCGACCTGCAACGACGCCTGCGCAGCAACATCGCCGAGCACTTGCTGGCGCATTTGCTGGTTACACCAGAGGATCAACAGCGGCTGCGGCCGGTGCATCTGGTCTGTGCCCTGTTGATACTGGGCGCTGTTGCTGCGGCCGGGCCGACCTGGGAACAGGACCGCCCGGACTTCCTGGAAAACCGTGCGCCGCTGATCATTGCCATTGACCTGTCGCCGTCCATGGACGCCACCGACGTGCAGCCCACTCGACTGGAAGCGGCGAAACACAAGCTCCACGACCTGATCCAGCGTCGCGCCGGGGCCCGTAACGCGCTGATCGCCTATGCCGGCAGCGCCCATCTGGTGCTGCCAGCGACCGACGATCCAGCGCTGCTCGACACCTTCATCCAGGCCCTGAGCACTGACCTGATCGGCAAACCGGGGAAAGACGTCGGCGCCGTGATCGAGCAAGCCAAACGCCTGCTGGCCGCCGAGAAAACCCCGGGCACTCTACTGCTGCTCACCGACGGTGCCGACGCCTCGCAGCTGGATGGTCTCGACAAGTTATTGGACGGCAGCGCACTGCAAGTCATTATCCTGGCCGTCGGCAGCGAGGACGGCGGCATCCTCCACGATGCCAACGGCCAACCGCGCACCGACAGCAACGGTCGTCCGGCGCTCGGCCGTTTCGATCAAGCGGCCCTCAAGCAGCTTGGATCAAAGCTCGATGCGCCGTTGGGCAGTTTGACGCTCAATAACGATGACCTGGACTGGATCGAATTGCACGCCCAGCAGCATTTCCAGGCGACCAGCGATGAGCAGCGCGAGCTGCACTGGAAGGATGCGGGTTATTGGCTGTGCTGGCCGTTGCTGCTGATTGCTTTCTTCAGCGTGCGCAAGGGTTGGAGCCTGAACTGGATGGCCGGATGGCTGTTGGCGCTCGGCATCGGATGGCAACCGGCGCCGGCCGAAGCCAATGCGCTGACCGACGCCTTTTTCACCCCCGACCAGCAAGGTCGCTGGGCCTTCGAACATGAGCACTTCCCTCTGGCGGCCGCGCATTTCGTTGACCCGTACTGGAAAGGCATTGCCGCCTATAACGCGGCGGACTTCGACCTGGCACTGGCCAGCTTCGCGCGTTTGCAAACACCCCAGGCTTATTTTTATCTGGGCAATATCTACGTGCGGCGTTTCAAGTTCGACGAGGCCATCGCGGCGTACACCCAAGCGTTGAATTTGCAGCCGCAGTTCCCTGAGGCCACGGCCAATCTGGCGCTGGCGATTGCCTTGCAGAAAGACACCGACAGCGCCGCGCAGAACGCGCCCGAGGTCAAGCCTGACGAGATCAAAATGGACAAGGCGCCGGGCAAGGGCCAGAGCAAACCTGTAGAGACTGAACAGGCGGCGTCGGATGAACAGTGGCTACAGAATCTGACCACCTCCCCGGCGAAGTTCTTGAAGCAGAAATTCAGCTTGCAGGATCAGGTGGGGGGCAAGCCATGAACCCAGTCGCGGCCATCGCGAGCAGGCTCGCTCCCAGACTGGATCTGTGTGCGCCGCAAATCTCCTGTGGGAGCGGGCTTGCTCGCGAAAGCGCCAGATCATCCACCAAAAAACTCGGCACCTTGCTCCTTTGCCTGATCACCACAGGCGCCCTGGCCGCCGAACCCGAACTGAGGGTCCAGGCCAACCTGCAACCCACCACCCCACCCATGGTCGGCGGCATGGTCGAACTGCAACTCGACATCCTCACCGACAGCTGGTTCACCAGCGCCCCCACCCTGCCCGACCTCAAGCTGCCCGGCGCGCTGGTCATGCCGCCCGATGGCCACGCCGAGCACCTGAACCAGACGCTCGACGGCAAAGCCTTCAACGGCATGCGCTACCGCTACCGGATCACCCCGAACCTGGCCCGTGGCTTCGACATCCCGCCGCTGACCGTGCGCGCCACACCCGGCCAGGCCAGCGCCGAGTTGAGCGCCCAGAGCCCGCCGCTGCACTTCGAGGCGGCGCAACCGCCGGGGTTCAAACCGGGTGAGCCTGTGCTGGTGGCACAAGGGCTGCGTTTCAGCCAAACAGTCCTCGACTCGGCCACCCCGCTGAAAGTCGGCGACAGCATCACCCGGCAACTGACATTGCAGGCCGACGGTGCACTGGCGATGTCATTGCCGACGCCGTCACTGGCGGACGTCGCCGGCCTCAGCCGTTACCCGAAAAGCCCGCAAGTGAGCAATCTGGATGACGGTCGTGGCCACTTCAACGGCGGTCAACGCCTCGACACTGTGACCTACCGCATCGACACCCAAGGTCATTACAGCCTGCCGCCGATCGAGTTGAAATGGTGGGACACCAGCAGCGAGCAAACCCGTACCGCGCGAGTCCCGGCCGTGACGTTCGAGGCCGTGGCCAACAGTGCTTATCGACCGGTGTTCTCGATCACCGACGACCTGAAAAAACTCGGCCAGCAAAGCCATCTGCATTTTTCCAGGCATGGGTTTGGCGTAGTGGCATTGCTGTTGATCGTCGCGCTGGCCGCCTGGTTTGCCCGCCCCGTGATGCAGCGTGCGTACCTTGGCTGGCAGTCCCGGCGCCGCGCTCGCCACGCCATGTGGCTGGAATCCGCCGATTACGCCTGGCAGCAGATCCCCTCGCAACTCGACAGCCAACCGCCGCAATTGAGCGCCCTGTACCTGTGGACCCGGCGCCATCGCAAGGGCCTGAAACTGACCAATCTGGGCCCGCGCCTGCAAACACTGTTGCGCGCGTGTTACGGCCGCGAGCCAACCGAAGATCAGGCGCTACGCCAACTCAAGCAATCCTTGGCTACGCTGCATAGTCAGACCGAAAGCAACAGAGAATCAGCCGCACCGGCACTGCGCCCACTCAATCCCGCTCACGAGAAGGATTTCCCATGACGAACCTGACACCGAGCCATCAACGCCACGGGCTAAAACTGTTGTTGACCCTGGCGTTGAGCCTGCCGCTGCTGGCTCTCGCCGCCGAGCCGCTGCCCTCGTGGAACGACGGCCCGGCGAAAAAGAACATCATCGAGTTCGTCCAGACGGTCACCGATCAAGGTAACAAGGATTTCGTCAAACCCGAGGACCGCATCGCCGTGTTCGACAATGACGGCACCTTGTGGAGCGAGCAGCCGATGTACTTCGAGCTGCTGTTCGCCCTGGAAGAGGTCAAGCGCACCGCGCCGCAACACCCGGAATGGCAAACCACCCAGCCGTTCAAGGCCGTTCTGGAAAACGATCACCAGGCGCTGGCCGCCACCGGCATGGACGGCATCCTGAAAATCTTTGGCGCGACCCACACCGGCATGACCACCGACGCCTTCGACGACTACGCCAAGACCTGGCTGACCCAGGCCCGCCATCCGAAAACCGGCAAGCCGTACACCGAAATGATCTTCCAGCCGATGCTGGAAATGCTCGATTACCTGCGCGGCCAGGACTTCAAGACCTACATCGTTTCCGGTGGCGACACCGCGTTCATGCGCGCCTTCGCCGAGAAGGTCTACGGCATCCCGCCGGAGCAAGTGATCGGCACCACGTTCGTCACCGCGTTCCAGTACAAGGACGGCAAAGCCTCGATCGTGCGCACCCCAAAACTGGCGCATAACGACGACGGCCCGGGCAAACCGGAAAGCATCGATGCGGTCATCGGACGCCGTCCGATCCTCGCGTTCGGCAACTCCGACGGCGATTTGCAAATGCTGCAATGGACCGCCGCCGGGCCGGGCAAACGCCTCATGGGCCTGGTGCATCACACCGACGCCAAACGTGAATGGGCCTACGACCGACAGTCGCAGATCGGCCGTCTGGACAAGGCCCTGGACGAAGCAAAAACACGTGGCTGGACGATCGTGGACATGGCCGCCGATTGGCGCCGGATCTATCCCTTCGATGCCCCCACCGCAGAGCAAGTGCACTAAGAAGACGTCATGCAGGACCGCAAAAAACGTTTGTCGCCACAAAAGCGACTCTAGCAAGCAAAAGGAGCAAGTCAGATGACTCGCATACGCACGTGGTTACCGAAATTCGCCCTGGTGGCAGCCTCGGTAATGGCGATTTCGGCAACTGCCGGGGCCGCTGAAAAACCCAACATTCTGGTGATCTTCGGCGATGACATCGGCCAGACCAACATCAGCGCCTATTCGATGGGCGTGGTCGGCTACAAGACGCCAAACATCGACCGGATTGCCAAGGAAGGCATGATGTTCACCGACTATTACGCGGAGAACAGCTGCACCGCCGGGCGTTCATCCTTCATTACCGGCCAGACGCCGCTGCGCACCGGCCTGTCGAAAGTCGGTATTCCCGGCGCTCCGGTGGGCTTGCAAAAGCGCGATATCACCATTGCCCAGGCGCTGAAATCCCAAGGCTACGCGACCGGCCAGTTCGGCAAGAACCACCTCGGCGACCGCGATGAATACTTGCCGACCAACCACGGTTTCGACGAGTTCTTCGGCAACCTGTACCACCTCAACGCCGAAGAAGAACCCGAGCGTCCGTACTGGCCAAAAGACGATGCCGAGTTCGTCAAGGCCAACACCCCGCGCGGCGTGATCCACAGCTTCGCCGACGGCAAGATCGAAGACACCGGCGCGCTGACCACCAAGCGCATGGAAACCATCGACGACGAAACCACCGCTGCCGCGCAAGCGTTCATCGAGAAACAGGCCAAGGCGGACAAACCGTTCTTCGTCTGGATGAACACCACCCGCATGCACGTGTTCACCCACGTTCGCGAGTCGATGAAGGGCCAGAGCGGCATGCCCGGCAACGAGTACGCGGACGGCATGCTCGAGCATGACGGCGACGTCGGCAAACTGCTGAAAACCCTCGACGACCTGAAAATCGCCGACAACACCATCGTCGTCTACACCACCGACAACGGCCCGAACCAATTCTCCTGGCCGGACGCGGCGACCACGCCGTTCCGCAACGAGAAGAACTCCAACTGGGAAGGCGCCTACCGGGTGCCGGCGATTGTCCGCTGGCCGGGCAAGATCAAGGCCGGTGAAGTCTCCAACGAGATGTTCTCGGGCATGGACTGGTTCCCGACCCTGCTCGCGGCGGCTGGCGATGCCGATGTGAAAAACAAGCTGCTCAAGGGCTGGGCGCCGACGTCCGGCGGCAACAACTTCAAAGTGCACTTGGACGGTTTCAACCAACTGCCGTACCTGACCGGCCAACAGCCTAAAGGCGAGCGCAAGGAGTTCTACTACTTCAACGATGACGGCGTGCTGGTGTCGATGCGTTCCGACAACTGGAAAGTGGTGTTCTGCGAGCAACGTCAACCCGGTGGTTTCCGCGTCTGGAGTGAACCGTTCGTGTGCTTGCGAGTGCCGAAAATCCTCAACCTGCGGATGGACCCGTATGAGCGCGCCGACGTGGTGTCCGATCAGTTTTATGACTGGAACACCAAAAACGTCTACCTGGCGGCGGTAGCCGTCGGCAAGTCGGCGGAGTTCCTGCAAACGTTCATCGAGTACCCGCCGAGCCAGAAACCGGCGAGCTTCAGCATTGACCAGATCCGTGCTGCGGTGGATGCAAAAATCGCTGAAAAAATGAAAAACCAGCCTGCACAGTAAGACCGCTCGACCGCCGCTCGCCTTCACCGGCGAGCGGCCTTATTTCTGGCTTGAGACCGAGTCGACTGCTTCGCGAGCAGGCTCGCTCCCACAGGGGCTGCATTTCAAATGTGGGAGCGAGCCTGCTCGCGAAGGGGTCCTTACGGTCGCAGGTTTTTTCACACTGGAACAAGGCAATCCGCAATGTCCTCACGTGTCGCCAGCAAGTCGTCGGCCATACCCGCCCCCCACGTCGCCACGCCGACGCTGTTGATCCCTGCCCTGTTGCTGTTCGTCTCCGGCGCCGCGGCGCTGGTGTATCAGGTGCTGTGGATCAAGCAGTTGTCGTTGGTGGTGGGCGTCGAGGTGTACGCCATCACCACCGGGATCAGTGCGTTTTTTGCCGGACTGGCCTTGGGCGGCTTGTTGTTCGGACGCTGGGCGGATCGCTTGCAGCGACCGATCCTGTTGTATGCCGGGCTGGAAGTGCTGGTGGCCGTGCTTGGCGTCGGCGCGACCTTCGCCATGAGCCTCGCGGCCAGCCCGTTTGCCTGGCTGGAGCAACAGATCGGCCCGCTGGCCTGGGTCTTGCCCTTTGCCCTGGTCGGCATCCCGGCGCTGTTGATGGGCGGCACGTTGCCGGTGCTGGTTCGCTCATTGGCCGCCGACCCACAGCACCTGGGCAAGGCTGGCGGTCAGCTCTACGCCGCCAACACCGCCGGGGCCATCGCCGGCACGCTGCTCGCGGCGTTCGTGCTGATCGCCACCCTCGGCGTGCGCGGCAGTGCCTTGGCGGCGGCGATGCTGAACCTGCTGGCCGCCGCCGGCGCCGTGTGGTTCCAACGCCATCATTCGATGCCGGCAAACGCCCCGGTCAAACACCCTGCCAGCAAAACACCTGATCGTTTGGCCCTGTGGCTGTATTCCATCGCGGGCGGCGTGGCCCTCGGTTACGAAGTGGTCTGGTCGCAGTCCATCGTGCAGTTCATGAGCACCCGCACCTACGCCTTTGCCGTGGTGCTGGCGACGTACCTCACCGGCCTGTTTCTCGGCAGTGCCTTGCTGGCCCGTCGGGTTGATCGCCTGCGCGATCCCTGGGGCGTGTTCGGTTTGCTGATCGCCGGCGCGGGGTTGATTGCGCTGCTGGAAATCGCTTTGCTCGGACGCTGGCTGATCGTCGCGCAAAGTATCGCCGAAGCCTGGGTCTTATCGTTGGGCGCCAGTGAACTGCTGGGCATGAGCGCACGGTTTGCCGTCGCCGCATTGAGCATCGTGTTCGTACCGACCTTGCTGCTCGGCGCGGCGTTCCCCCTGGCGCTGCGCCTGAGCGTCGGCCGCGACCACGTGGGGCGTCATGTCGGCGAGGTGGTGGCGTTCAATACCCTGGGCGGCATCCTCGGCGTGATGCTCTGCGGGTTTGTGCTGATCCCGATGTTGGGGCTGGTTCGGACGCTGGGATTGTTGGCTATTATCGCTGCCGGGATTGGTTACTTCGCGGTGCGCAAGGGCCATGGCGTGAAGAAAGGCCGGCGTCAGGGCGTGGTCGCGGTCGGCCTGCTGTCGCTGGCGCTCGCGCTGCTGACCCCGGTGGACAAACTCGCCAGCCTGCTCCCTGGCGCCCGCAACGCGACGCTGGCGTTCTACGAGGAAGGACGCGGCGGCACCGTGGCCGTGGTCACCCAAGGCAAGGGCCAGAAAGCATTCCAGCGTTTGTACATCCAGGGCGTGTCCAACACCGGCGATGCCATGCCGTCCCTGCGCTACATGCGCATTCAGGCGCTGCTGCCGCTGCTGATCCACAACGGCGAACCGCGCTCGGCGCTGGTGATCGGCTTCGGCACCGGCATCACGGCCGGCGCGCTGACGCGCTATCCGGGGCTGGAACATCGCGTCGTCGCCGAGTTGCTGCCCTCGGTGGTCAAAGCGGCGCCGTTGTTCAAGGGGAATTTCAACGCCGCAACCGATCCGGCGGTCGATGTGCGGCTGCGCGATGGACGTCAAGAGCTGCTGCGCAACCCACAGCGTTATGACCTGATCACCCTTGAACCACCACCGCCCTCCGCCGCTGGCGTGGTGAATCTGTATTCCCGGGACTTCTACGAATTGGCCGCCAGTCGCCTGGAGAACAAAGGCCTGGTCGCCCAGTGGCTGCCGCTGCCGACCCAGAACATCGATGACTCGCGCTCGCTGGTGCGCAGCTTCCTCGACGTCTTCCCTTACGCCACGCTCTGGACCAGCGAGTTTCACGAGATGCTGCTGGTGGGCTCGCTTGAACCGATCGAACTGGACGCGGCGAAAATCAGCCAACGCTTTCAGCAGAACAGCGTTCGCAGCACCTTGCAGGACGTGGGCATCGGTTCAGCGGCGGCGTTGTTGGCGACCTGGGTGACCGATCGCGCTGGGCTGGAACGTTTCGCCGCCGACGCCCAACCGGTGACCGATGATCAACCGCGTATCGAGTACGCGCCGTGGGTGCGGGCCAAGGAGATCAGCCGCGTATTGCCGGCCCTGCTCGACCTGCATATCGCGCCTGCGCTGGTGAATGCCGATGCGGGTTTCAACGAGCGGATGAATGCGCACCAGCAACGCCTGATGCAGTTCTATCGGGCGAGCCTGCATGCCTATGACGGCGACCGTGATGCCTGGGCCAGGGATATTCGCGAGGTGATGCGCGGGGATGGGGGGAATCCGTATTACCGGTGGTTTGTCGGGGAGTGATGCATCGTCTGATAGACCGCCTTCGCGGGCGAGCCTCGCTCCTACAGGGACCGCGTAAACCTGTAGGAGCGAGGCTCGCCCGCGAAGAGGCCATCAGCCCCAACAAATCACTTGGATTTGAGCTTCAAATACGACTGATGCAAATCCGCCGCCCAACCATCGATCACGCCTTTGACGTCATCGGCCTTCATCACCTGAGCGTCGTTTTCCAACGGTTTGCCGGTGCCCTTGCGCACGACCTGGGCCAACACATGATTATTGCCGCCGTCGAGAAACACCGCTTCAGTCGACAGGTCGGTTTCCTGATCGCGAATGCCACTGGCCGTGCTGACCGCCGCCGCTACCAGGGCAATCGGGATCACTTCATAAGGCTTGAGGCCTTCGGTTTTGCTGCTGACCGCGGTGATCGCCGCACGCACTACGATCACACCGGGGCCAGGACCTGCGGCCAGTGGAAGGGATTTACCAATTTCACGCTTGAGCGCCTGATCGTAGTAACCGGTGATGCCGTTGAGGGTCGCCTGAGGGATTTTCACCGTCGGTTGAGGCTTGGGATAAAGCTGGGTCGGTTCGACGTAGACGCTGGTGAATTTGCTGACGTCGAGCTTGGGATCGACCCAGCGCATCACCGTGGCACCCGAGGGCGACTTGGCTTCCTTGAGCTGGCTGTAGTCCTTGAGAAAGCCCGAATACTGGTCCGGCTCAACGACTTTGCTGGCACAGCCGACCAATCCGATCGAGGCCATGCACACCGTGCTCATCATTAACGCTAGCTTCATGCTGTAACTCCTGTAAGTAGATCGATAACGGTACAAGCGAGGGTGGTACAGGTATAGCCAATGCAGCGCTTTTTGGTATTGAAAATCACAATGTTCATCTAACGCTGCACAGAGACCACAACCGTCATTTGACAGACGCCGGCCATCCGGCAAAGCTGCATCTCGCATGAACGCGCGCCTGACGGCAAACGCACCTGGACTACGGAAGTCGCAATGCCGAAACATAACAATAAAGCTGTAAAGCCAAACCCTGGTTCGCCACCGACCTTGATTAATCGCTACCTGTTTCCCGTCATCATCGGCGTTCTGCTGGTGGCCGTCGCGGGCATCGGCTGGTTTCTGCTCAGCAGCAACCCGGCCCCCGTGACCTATGCACCGGTCAGCGCGCCCGTGGTTCAGCCGGTCAAACCGCAACCGGTTGCCGCGCTGCCGGCGAAGATGGTCGATGAGCAACAATGCCAAGGCTGCCACAGCGAACAGGTCAAGGATTGGCAGGGCTCGCATCACCAATTGGCGATGCAGCAAGCCAGCGCCGACACCCTGCTCGGCGACTTCAACAACGTCACCTTCAAAGCGGAAAACGAGACCACCCGTTTCTCGCGCAAGGATGACGGATTCTGGGTCAACACTCCCGGCATTGACGGCAAGAACGCAGACTTCAAAGTGGCCTATACCTTCGGCATCGCACCGTTGCAGCAATATTTGATCGAGGTCGGCGACGGTCGCTTGCAAGCCCTCGGCGTGGCCTGGGATACCGAGAAGCAGCGCTGGTTTCACCTCTATCCGGGCCAGGGCGTGAACTTCAAGGACCCGCTGCACTGGAGCAAGCCGAGCCAGAACGCCAATTTCATGTGCGTCGAGTGCCATACCACCGGCTTCAAGCGCAATTTTGATGCGGTAAAAAACACCTTCGACAGTCAGTGGAACAGCCTCGGCGTCGGCTGTCAGGCCTGTCACGGCCCGGCGTCCAATCACCTGGAATGGACGGCGAAAAAGACTGACCTGATCCACGCCGGTTTTGTCGTCGACCTCAAGGACAAGAACGCCACCGTCGAAATCGAAACCTGTGCCCGTTGCCACTCCCGCCGCGCCCCGTTGGGTGATGGTTACACCGCGGGTAAACGTCTGATGGATGACTACCTGCCGAGTGCCCTGACCCGCGAGTTGTATGCGCTGGACGGCAAAATCAAGGATGAAGTGTTCGAACACGGCTCCTTCGCCCAGAGCAAAATGTTCGACAAGGGCGTGCGCTGCAGCAACTGCCACAACCCGCACAGCACCGCGTTGAAGGCGTCGGGTAATGGCGTCTGCCTGCAATGCCACAACACGGCCGGCAAAACTGCCGTCGAAGGTGTCGATGGCAAAGGCCTGCAAGCGAAAAATTATGATTCCATCGATCACACCCGCCACGCCATGGGCCAGCCAGGTTCGCAGTGCGTGGATTGCCACATGCCCGGCAAGTTCTACATGGGCAATGACTTCCGCCATGACCACAGTTTCAGTATTCCCAACCCCGAGCGGGCGAAAAAACTCGGTACGCCGGACGCCTGCCTGACCTGTCACCAGGGCAAGGCCGGTGACAAGGTCACCGAGCAATTCAAGTTGTGGAACACCGCCAATGCCAGCGCCGCACAGGCGCCGCGCTATGACGAAAGCCTGTGGCTGATTCGCAACGGTCAGCCCGGCGCCGCACAAGCCCTGTACGAGCAACTGCAACGCAGCAACCTGCCAGCGATTCAACGGGCAACGCTGCTGGCGGAACTGGCGATGTACCCCAGCGAACAGGCACTGAAACTGGCGACCAAGGACTTGAGCCACCCGGCACCGCACGTGCGTGAAAGCGCCGTTCGGGCGATCAGCGCGTTCCTGCCGCCACCGCAGCGTGCGCCGTTGTTGACGCCGTTGCTGAGCGATCCGGTGAAGGCCGTGCGCATCGCTGCCGCTCGGGATCTGTTGAGCGTGGCCCGCACCGGTTTGGGCGCCGCCCAGGACAACTGGAATGCGGCCATTGCCGAATACGAAGCCGTGCAGAAGAGCCTCGCCGAACGCGCCGAAGCCAATCTCAACCTGGCCATGCTCTACCAGGCCAGCGGTCGCAGCAGTGAAGTCGAAGCGCTGCTGCGCACCGCCCTCAAGCGCGACCCGGACTTCTATCCGGCGTTGGTGACCCTGGTGCAATGGCTGGAAGCCAGCGGACGTGGCCAGGAAGCTCAAACGCTGCTGGCGCAAAGCCTCAAGGAACACCCGAACGCCGCGCTGCTGCAACATACCCAAGGCTTGTCGCTGGTGCGTGCGGGTAAATCGGACCAAGCCATGACCGCCCTGCACAAAGCCGCGCAACTGGAACCGCAGAACGCCCAATACGGCTACGTCCTGGCCGTGGCGCTGCACGACAGCGGCAAAATCGACCAGGCCTGCGAAGAGCTGGAACGGTTGTTAAAGGTCCAGCCGGCCAATCGCACTGCGCGGCTGTCGCTGATCCAGTACTACCTGGACAACGGGCAAGAACCCAAAGCCCAGGTGCTGCTGCAAGGCTGGAAGAAAATGAACATGGGCGATCCGGCGTTGAAGTGATAGCGGGCGGATCCGAAGGCCCCTTCGCGAGCAAGCCCGCTCCCACATTTGATCTCCAGTGAACACAAGATACGTGTACACCATCGATCAAATGTGGGAGCGGGCTTGCTCGCGATGGCGTCCGTGCGACCCCTGATTAGGTTAGGGGTAAATACCCAGTCGGCGACTCTTACCCGATTGTGATAGCGGATGGAGACTCATTCATTCGAATTTTGCGTGATATCACCGAGCCACTAGTATAAAGTTCCTGCCGCGAAATAACCCCTGAATAACATTTCGAGGCTACATGAAGCACGCCTCGGCCAATGACGGCAAAGCCCTGTCTCAAGGAACAACAATGGAAGCTCTCCGCAAGCTGTTTACCGTTACCGTCCTGACCACCACACTCGTGACTTCGGGCTGCGCGAGCATCGTCGGGAACAGCAAGTACCCGGTGAACGTATCGAGCACCCCAAGCGGTGCCAACTTCACGATCACGAACAAGGCCGGTGTGGTCGTGCATAACGGCTCCACACCCAATACCGTGACGCTGCCTTCCGGTCGTGGCTACTTCAAGGGCGAGGCCTACACCATTACCTTCAAGAAAGACGGTTACGCCGATGCCAGCACCACACTGGAAACCAGCATGAGTGGCTGGTACTGGGGCAACATTCTGATCGGTGGCCTGATTGGTTTGCTGGTCGTCGATCCGTTGACTGGCGCAATGTACAAACTGCCCGAGGGCGCCGCAGGCAACCTTGGCAACCCATTGCCCGGTGAAGCACCAAAAGAGCTGACGCTGCTAGAAATCGATCAGCTGTCACCCCGCGACCAAGCGGCGCTGATCCGTATCAACTGACAGCACTCGGCGCATCCTGCGCTCAAGGATGCGCCCTCTTCGCCGACGGTTTAACCCCGTCGGCGAAACAACGGCCGCGGCTCAATCACCGAACGTCCGTACAACACGCTCATCCCCGCCAACCCTTTAAGCGCGTCCTCCGCAGATTTGTCTTCGCGCACCGCGAAGCTGTCGAAACCGCATTGGCGCATATGGCTGAGCTGATCACGCAACACATCACCCACCGCGCGTAACTCACCCGTCCAGCCCAATCGCGTGCGCAGCAAATACGCCTGGCTGTAGGCACGGCCGTCACGAAAACTCGGAAAATCCAGGGCAATCAGCGGCAGGTGCGCAAACCACGGCTTGAGGCTTTCCACCTCGTCGTCCGGCCCGAGCCACACGCCCTTTTGCGGTGGCCCTTCAAGCCAACGGGCCAACGGCAGAATCACTGCACCGGCCGGCCATTCCTCATTGACCTCCCGCACCAGCGTCCAGGGATCGTCGGCGTCAATCCGCGCCACGCCGTCGTCCAATCGCAGCAGATTGTTCATGCCGACACCTCCAGCAGTTTCGGATAAACCTCCTCTTTGAACGGCTCCAGCCCGATGCGCTGCAAGGTGTCGACGAACAGTTCTTCGCTTTCGCGGTAACGGACGAAGGTGGCGATGATCCGTTCGATCACGTCGGGCACTTCAGCGGCGCTGAAGGACGGGCCGATGACTTTGCCCAGCGCGCTGTTCTTGCCTTGCGAGCCGCCGAGGGTGATCTGGTACCACTCGCTGCCGTTCTTATCGACCCCCAGAATGCCGATATTGCCGATGTGGTGGTGGCCGCAGGCGTTCATGCAACCGGAGATATTGAGGCTGATGTCGCCCAGGTCATGCAGGTAGTCGAGGTCTTCGAAACGGCCCTGGATCCCTTGGGCGATCGGGATCGATTTGGCGTTGGCCAGCGCACAGAAGTCACCGCCGGGGCAGGCGATGATGTCGGTCAGTAAACCGACATTGGCGCACCCCAGGCCTTGCTCGCAAGCCAGGCTCCAGAGCCCGAACAGATCTGCCTTTCGCACATCCGGCAGGACGATGTTCTGCTCGTGAGCGATGCGAATTTCACCGAAACCGAATTGCTCGGACCAGGCGGCCACGGCGTCCATTTGTTCGCCTGTGACATCACCCGGCGGTGAAGCAATGCCCGGTTTCGTCGACAGCACCACACAGACGTAACCCGGCACCTTGTGCGGCTGGACATTGCGCGTGACCCAACGGGCGAAGACCGGATTCTCGGCCAGGCGTGTGCCGAACTCCAGGTCGGTGTCGGACAGCGTGCGGTATTCCGGCGCGACGAAGGCACTGGCCACACGCTCATACTCGACGTCGGTCAACTGCGCCGGACCGTCCTTGAGATACTGCCACTCCTCCTCCACTTCTTTGGCGAAGGCCTCGATGCCCAACGCCTTGACCAGAATCTTGATCCGCGCCTTGTATTTGTTGTCCCGCCGGCCGTGGCGGTTGTACACCCGCAGCACCGCCTCGACGTAGGACAGCAGGTGCTGCCACGGCAAGCCCTCGCGGATTTGCAGACCGAGGATCGGCGTACGCCCCAGCCCTCCACCGACGATCACCCGCAGGAGCATTTGCCCGTCCGCGCCCGGATAAAGGTAGAGGCCGATGTCGTGCATCATGATCGCGGCGCGGTCCTGCTCCGCCGAGCAGATGGCGATCTTGAACTTGCGCGGCAGGAACAGGAATTCCGGGTTGATGGTCGACCATTGCCGGAGGATTTCCGCCAGCGGTCGCGGGTCGATCATCTCGTCCGCCGCAACCCCGGCGAAGGCTTCGGTGGTGATGTTGCGCACGCAGTTGCCGGAGGTCTGGATCGCGTGCATTTCCACCTGGGCCAGGCGTTCGAGGATGTCCGGCACCTGGGCCAGTTCGATCCAGTTGAACTGCATGTTCTGCCGGGTGGTGAAGTGACCGTAGCCGCGATCGTAATCACGGGCGATGCTCGCCAGCGTGCGCAACTGATGGGCACTCAGGGTTCCGTAAGGAATCGCCACGCGCAGCATGTAGGCGTGCTTTTGCATGTACAGCCCGTTCTGCAAGCGCAACGGCAGGAACTCTTCCTCGCTCAACTCACCCGCCATGAAGCGTTCGACCTGATCGCGGAACTGCGCAACCCGCTCGAATACCAGCGCCCGGTCATAGTCATCGTACTGATACATGTGGCTACCTCATCAGGATTGATCGGGCTCTGCACATCCCCTGTGGGATTTCACTGAGCTTGAAGCGCTATGGCCCGTTTTCGATGGGTTGACTATGCACCTGCGGCGCAGTGCGTTACAGATTCACCTGAGTTCAAAAAAACCATATCAGCGCGCGGCAGATCGCCGCAGGCATGCGCCCTATCTGATCCGCATAAATGAAGTTTTCCTGAGTCTGTTTTGTTTCCGGCAGGGTTTCTACAGTGCATCACAGGCCAGGCCGGGTGGTCTGGGAAGACTTTGCAACCGTGGAAGCATTGACCATGAGCACAGCAACAATCGGACAGGCCTATAACTACAAGGTCGTCCGCCAATTCGTCGTGGCGACCATCGTCTGGGGCGTCGTGGGGATGGCGATGGGGGTGTGGATCGCCTCGCAACTGGTGTGGCCCGAGATGAACCTCGACCTGCCGTGGACCACCTTCGGCCGCTTGCGACCGCTGCACACCAGCCTGGTGATTTTCGGTTTCGCCGGCAGCGCGCAATTCGCTGCCAGTTATTACGCGGTACAACGCACCTGCCAGGTGCGGCTGTTTTCCGACAAGCTCGCCGCGTTCACTTTCTGGGGCTGGCAGTCGGTGATCGTGGTGATGCTGATCACCTTGCCGCTGGGCTACACCACCACCAAGGAATACGCAGAGATCGAGTTCTCCGGCGCGGTGTGGATGACCGTGGTATGGATCGCTTACGCCATCGTGTTCTTCACCACCGTGGTGCAGCGCAAGACCAGGCATATCTACGTCGGCAACTGGTTCTTTGGCGCGTTCATCGTGGTGATTGCGATGCTACACGTGGTCAACCACCTGGCGATTCCGGTGGACTGGTTCAAGTCCTATCCGGTGTATTCCGGGGCCACCGACGCCATGGTGCAGTGGTGGTACGGGCACAACGCCGTGGGGTTTTTCCTGACCACCGGTTTCCTCGGGATGATGTATTACTTTGTGCCGAAACAGGTCGGGCGGCCGGTGTATTCCTATCGGTTGTCGATCGTGCATTTCTGGGCGCTGATCACCCTGTACATCTGGGCTGGCCCGCACCATTTGCACTACACGGCTTTGCCGGACTGGGCGCAATCGCTGGGCATGGCGATGTCGTTGATCCTGCTGGCGCCGAGCTGGGGCGGGATGATCAACGGCATGATGACGCTGTCGGGCGCCTGGCATAAATTGCGCACCGACCCGATCCTGCGCTTCCTGGTGTTGTCCCTGGCCTTCTACGGCATGTCGACCTTCGAAGGGCCGATGATGGCGATCAAAACCGTCAACGCCCTCTCCCACTACACCGACTGGACCATCGGCCACGTGCATGCCGGCGCGCTCGGTTGGGTGGCGATGATTACCTTCGGTTCGCTGTACCACATGATCCCGAAAGTCTTTGGTCGCGAGCAGATGCACAGCACGCCGCTGATCAACCTGCACTTCTGGCTGGCGACCATCGGCACCGTTCTCTACATCGCGTCGATGTGGGTCAATGGCATCACTCAGGGTTTGATGTGGCGGGCGATCAACGACGACGGCACGCTCACCTATTCCTTCGTCGAAGCCTTGCAGGCCAGCCATCCGGGCTTCGTGGTGCGCTTTGTCGGTGGGGTGTTCTTCCTCAGCGGGATGCTGCTGATGGCCTACAACGTCTGGCGCACGGTACGGGTTGCCGACGTGGCGATGGCCGAGCGTGAAGCGCAGATTGCCTGAGGCGAGGAGCTTGAGATGATGGAGATCGTGCTGAATGTGTTGGGCGTGACCGGGCTTTGGCTGGCGGTCGAATACTGCTTGAAGCACGAGACGGCGCAGAGCCTGGAGGATGCCAGCCTGATTCCGTTTGCCGATGACCCGGAGGTGGCGCGGCGGGTGGAGTTGGCAACGGGGAAGACGGTGAAGGCCGTTGCGCCTGAAGTCGCCAAGCCGGGCTGGGGAAACCTCGAAATTTGATCCAACGCCGATCATTGTGGGAGCGGGCTTGCTCGCGAAAGCGGTGTGTCAGGCAACATCAGTGTTGATTGTGCCGACGCCTTCGCGAGCAAGCCCGCTCCCACAGGGTTGTGTGCCAGTGTCAGAGCATTCAGCTGCGCTCGCGGGGGATCAGGCTCTGCAGTTGCTGCGCCAGAAAGTTAGCGTCAAACGCGAAGGTGTCCGGGTCTTTCAGGCCATTGGTCTTGCGCCACTGCCAGTTGCTGGACGGCGGCAGGCACACCAGCGAAATGCTGCCATAACGCGCGGCGGTCAGGCCCATCACGGCCAATGAAATCTGTCCGCCCGCGCCCATCACATCCGGAACGAACTCCACCGGTTTGCCAGCGATCACAATGGACAGCTTCTCGGTCTTGAAGGTCGACGTCTCGACGGGCACGCTCGGCCCCGAGGCGACATACGCTTCGCGGCTCACTTCCAGCAGATTCGGCGCCTGGACCGGTTCCAGCCACTGCTGGATCTGATCGAACAGCTCACCAATGCGCGTCGCCCACACGGCCGATTGCGACTCAAACAGTTGTTTCTTGTGCGCTTCGCTTTCTGCGTAGTGGCGAAGCATCTCACCCAGTTGCTGTACGTCGTCCATTGCGGTGTTCCTTTGGTTGAAGCGGTGCTGCGGACTTTGAGCATGGCAGATGCGCGCAACGGGCGTACGACTAAAAGTGTGAGCGGTAGTGGCTGGGGGTCATGGCCAGGTATTTGCGGAAGGCGCTGCCCATGTGTGACTGATGGGCGAAACCGCTGTCGAGAGCGATATTCGCTAGAGACTGGTCAGTGGTTTCGATCATCCGACGGGCCGCTTGCAGCCGGACTTCCACAATGTAAGCGTGGGGCGTCAGGCCGATCGCCCGGGTGAAGTCGCGCAGAAAGCGCAGCTCGTTTTGCCCGTAGGTGGCGGCGAGTTGTTCCAGCGTCAGTGGCTGATGGAACTGCTCGGCGATCTGATCCAGTACGCGGGTGAAGGCCTTGGGCATGGCGCGGTGGGTGGTTTCGCTGTGCCGTTGAGCAAGCCCGATGAAACCCAGGGCACACTGCTCCAGTGCCAAGGTGTCGGGTTGCGGTGAAAGCAACAGCCGCCGCACCTCCCGGGCCAGATTCAGCGCCTGCCGATTGCCCGAAGACTGCACACGGTGGCCCACGGCGGGCAAATGCTCGCTGGCCAATTGCTGGTCCAGGCGCATCAGCAGGTATTCGCCACCGCTGGCCGATTCGGAAAACACTTCCACGTCAACCGGGGTGTAGGCCAACACGCCGGGCAATGTGTCGAAATCGACCCGCTGATCCGAATCGATCGCATGCACGCCTTGTTGCCGCTCCAGCGTCACGCCCAGGGTTTGCCACTGCGCAGGGTCCCGCGCGCTATACGCCGCGCGAGGCAACAGTTGCAGGCAGAGTTTGCCGCCCAGCACGTCCTGGCTCAGCACTGAAGGCATGTGAAATTTCCTGATAGATCGACACCAAGATTCACGGGAGACTCTCAAGCAAAGGGTTGCCAACAACAGGAGCACAGCATGCGCACCATCGGCCTTATCGGCGGCATGAGCTGGGAGTCCAGCGCCGAGTATTACCGCCTCATCAACCAACAGGTGCGCGACCGGCTCGGGCCGTTGCGTTCGGCCAAATTGCTAATGTACAGCGTCGACTTCGGGCCTGTCGAACAGGCCCAGCATGCCGGGCGCTGGGACGATGCGGCGTTGATCCTGGTGGAGGCGGCGCGGCGGCTGGAGGCTGGCGGCGCCGATTGCGTGGTGCTGTGTACCAACACCATGCACAAGGTGGCCGGGCAGATTCAGGCAGCGATCAACATTCCGTTCCTGCACATTGCCGACCCGGCCGGTCAGGCGGCGGTCGACGCCGGTGCGCTGAAGGTCGGTTTGCTGGGCACGGCGTTCACCATGGAGCAGGACTTTTTGAAGGAGCGCCTCGCCGCGCAAGGCTTGACCGTGCTGGTGCCGGAGGCCGAGGAACGTCAGGCCGTGCACCGGATCATTTATGACGAATTGTGCGTCGGGGTGATCAGCGAGACGTCGCGCCAGGTCTATCAACAGGTCATCGAATCACTAGCCCGGCGCGGCGCCCAGGCCATCATCCTCGGTTGCACCGAAATCGGCCTGCTGATCAAATCCGAACACAGCGCCCTGCCCTTGCTCGACACCACCGAACTGCATGCGCAGGCGGCGGTGGCGTTTGCGCTGGAAGACTGACCTAAGAGGATTTGGGCATGGAACGCAGACGCGCCATGCTCAAGGTATCGACGAATACACCGTCACGCACCGCGTAGTCGCGGAACACGCCTTCGTTTTCGAAGCCGAATTTGCGGTACAGGGCAATGGCGGTTTCGTTGTCGGCGTAGACCGAAAGCTCGACCCGGCGCAGGTTCATCCAGTTGTCGGCGATGTCCAGCGCCGCCGCGAGCAGTTTCGAACCGACGCCCTTGCCCTGCCAGGCCTGTGCGACGCCCATGCCAAAGCTCCCGGCATGGCTGCGACGGATCCGCGAAAATTGCTCCAGGGTAAGGCTGCCGATCACCGCCCCTTGATGCAGTGCCACCAGTTGCACCACTCGCTCGTTGTCCGACACCAGGCGTTTGCGCCAGGTCTCGGTGGAGGGAAACGGTATTTGCAGGGTTTGGCGAGCGATTGAGGGTTCGTGGTAAAGCGCAGCGATGCCCTCGATGTGGGATTCGTTGAGGCGTTCGAGGGTAATGACATACTCGGTGGCGGTCATGGGTGATTCATCCTTGAGGCAGACATGGCCGTTCACTCTACAACGCAATGTTGCGATGTGGCGAGAAAGAGGGAGTGTCAGTCGACATCTATGCAGCTGATCCACCGCCTTCGCGAGCAAGCCCGCTCCCACATTGGATCTCCAGTGAACACAACTTTGCGTAAGACTGGAGATCCAGTGTGGGAGCGGGCTTGCTCGCGAAGAGGCCGGCATGTTCAGCCTCAATGTTGGCTGGTAAACCGCTTTCGCGAGCAGGCTTGTTCCCACAGGGTCAGCCTTCGAACCATTCCCGGCGTTCGTTGAAGGTGTTGTGGATCAGCTCGACAATCACCTGCACACCATCCTCATCCTGAGAATCGGCATTGACCGCCATCCATACCTGGCGTTGCATCGGCTGGCTGAACAGTCCGGGCAATGCAATCAATCCCCGGTCGAACTGGCTCATGTAGTGCGGCAACAGACCAATGCAGGCGCTGCATCGGATCATCTCCAGCAGCAATTCGTACGAATGCAACTGCACCACCCCGGCCAGACGTTCATCCACCACGCTGTTCCACGGTCGAAAACTCTCAACCTGATGGTCATGCTGCCATTGCACCAGCATGAAATCGGCCAGGTCATCGAGGCTGTCCGGTCGGGCCGCGACCCGCGAATAACGCTTGGCGATGTGCGGCAGGTAGTCGAGCTGCGCCAGCCGTTGGGGTTCGCTGGTGGCAAAACTCGGGCCTGGCAGCGGCGAGTCGGGGCTCGCCAGCCACACCACCACATCGGCACTGACGGCCTGCAACGACAACTCGCTGTCCAGGGAAATGATGTCCAGGCGCACGCTGGCGTTGCGGCGTAACAGCGAGACCAGGTCGCGGCCGAGGATGTCATGCAGGATGGTTTCGGCGACCGCCAGACGAATGAGTGGCTGTTCGATCACCGGCACGTCGCGTTCGTGAGCCAGGGCAATCAATTGCGCGTGCAGCTGCAACCCGTCACGACTGAGCGCAAAGCCATTGTCTGAGTGGCTGAACAGCGAGCACTGCAACTGAGCTTCCAGTTGCGCCAATTGTTTGCGCAGCAGAGTGGCCTTGATGTTGAGACTGCGGGCTGCCTGCATGAAACAGCCGCACCGCGCACAGACCCAAAAGGAATGCGCCAGCACGGGATCAAGGCCCGCCGCCAGCGAGCGCCAGGAGGGGGTTTTGTCTACGGGCGCGCGGTACTCGGCAATACGCTGACGGCCGCTGGTTTCCATGAATGGCATCGGTGACTCCCTGTCTTTCTGTCCTTGAAGGTTTCATCCTGCGTAACCTTCATGAAACTGGTATGACAGCAGGTTCAATCACTCGGGGTTTGGCGGAAACTGACCGCCAGGCGATTCCAGCTGTTGATGGTGGTGACGGCAATGGTCAGGTCGACCATCTCGCCTTCATTGAACTGCTCCCGGGCCAGGGCGTAGACGTCGTCCGGTACGTGGTTTTCAGAGAGCAAGGTGACCGCTTCGGTCCACGCGAGCGCTGCGCGTTCCCGGGGGTTGAAGAAGCCGCTGTCGCGCCAGACTACAATCGAATACAGCCGACGGTCAGTCTCGCCGAGTCGCCTCGCATCCACCGAGTGCATGTCGGTGCAAAAAGCGCAGCCATTGAGCTGCGAGGCACGGATCTTGATCAGGTGCAGCAGCGCCGGTTCGATGCTGAGATGGCTGGTCAAGGCCTCCATGGCAATCATGGCTTTCATCGCCTTGGGCGATGCGCTGTAGTAATCCAGACGGGGGTTCATGGGGCAACCTGATTGATCGGACGTGTACCTCCAAGGTAGACGCTGATGCACCGGCGTTACAGATCCAATTCAGCGAAAAACCGCTGCACCACTCAGGCGGCAGACCAATCCTCGGTTTTTCGCCCACGCAACTATTGCGCAGCACCTCATGCGGGTAATCTGGCGCGACGCACACGCGCCCCAATTGCCCCAGGAGCCACGCCGGTATGGAACTTCATGTTGTCATCAACGGCCGCAAGGACCTGGCAGGCCAGTTGTACAACCAACTGCGCAGTGCCATCGAATCCGGCCGACTGGCAGCCGGGACGCAATTGCCGCCCAGTCGTTTACTTGCAGAACAGCTGGGCATTTCGCGCAAGACCATTTCCGACACCTACGCCCAACTGACCTACGAGAACTTCCTCACCGGGGTGATCGGCAAAGGCACCTTCGTCAACGCCCGGGCGTCGAAAATCACCCGCAAACAGAGCCATTCCGAACTGGCGAGTTTTGACGTCATCGAGTCCTGGCGCACCCTGCCGGTGTTCCTTCGTCATCCGACCCTGGAAGGTTCGTTGCGCTATGACTTCATTGGCGGCGCCACCAGCAAGGGGCAGTTTCCCCAGGATGACTGGCGGCGCTGCACCTCGCACGCGTTGCGCCAGATCGCCGGTTCCAAGGGCTTCTACAGCTTGCCGGAAGGCCTGCCGGCACTGCGCAATGCGATAGCCCGGCATATCGCGTTTTCTCGCGGGGTCAATTGCCAGGACGAAGACGTGGTGGTGTGCAACGGCGCTCAACAGGCACTGGATTTGATCTCTCGGGTGCTGACCCGGCCGGGCAGCCTCGTCGCCATGGAAGACCCCGGTTACCCGCCGGCACGCTTGTTGTTCGGCAGCCACGGCGCCACGGTGATCGGAGTGCCGGTGGATGCCGAGGGCATTCAGGTGGACAAGATCCCCCATGGCACGCGGCTGATTTACGTCACGCCGTCCCACCAGTTTCCGCTGGGCATGCCGATGAGCCAGGAGCGCCGGGTAGCGTTGCTCGCCAGGGCCCATGAACTGGGCGCGATCATCATCGAAGACGATTACGACAGTGAATTTCGCTACGAAGGCCGGCCCACCGATTCGCTGCAAAGCATGGACGAACGCGGGATCGTCGCCTATGTCGGGACCTTCTCGAAAACCCTGCTGCCCGAACTGCGACTCGGCTATGCGATTCTGCCGCCGGCGATTCTCGAAGCGGTGATCCGCGCCAAGCAGCTCACCGACCTGCACACCTCCACCCTGCCCCAATGGGCGCTGGCCAAATTCATCGCCGAGGGCTGCCTGCTCAAGCACATCCGGCGCTGCCACACGATCTATGCCGGGCGCCGGGAGCGAATTCTGGCACGCATGGCGGGCGATCTTTCACCGTGGCTGGAAGCCGTGCCCACCACGGCCGGATTCCACATGGTGGTTATGTGCAAAATGCCTATCGATATTCCATTGGTGATCGAACTGGCGAAAAAGGTCGAAGTCGGGGTTTATCCCATCGACAGTTTTTTCTACCAGCAAGCGCCAAGGGACGGGCTTTTCCTCGGTTTTGGCGCGATCGAAACCCTCGACATCGACATTGCCCTGGATCGCCTGCGGGACATTTTGCAGCAGGTGGCGTGAGGATTGGTCTGCTTTTTTATCCTCTGATTGGCTATTGGCGGTCCACAGGTGCAGGCCTATCCTGCTTAGGCGTAATCCCTCAATGAGCAGGATTCGTCCAGCCTGATTCAGGAGTGTGAGCAATGTCCAACGAAGTGATCAATACCGTAAAGGTGCAGGCCGCCGCCGGCCGCTCGGATGAACTGGGTAAGCAACTGCAAAAGATTGTCGAAACCCTGCGCGAACTACCGGGCTGCGATTCCTATATGGTCGACCGCTGCCCCGAGGACGGCAACCGCTGGACAGTCAGCGCCCGCTGGCAATCGGAAGCGGCCATGCAGATGCATTTCAACTGCCCTGAAGTACAAGGCTTCATCGGCTTGATCGACAGTCGCCTGGCCAACAGCGTCGACTTCAACAGCTTTCCTATCGTTTTGTGATTAGGTCGCAGTCTTCGGCTACTCCTACAGGGCACTGGGTACCCCTGCAGAAGGCGTCGGAGGCTGCGATCTTCTGCGTTCAAAGCCCCTGATTGGTCTCCTCGGGTTCACGAAAATTGGAGGTTTGCCCAGCCACCGGCGCGAACTATCGTGGTCCCTGACGACTAACCCACGCAGGTGATGAACCATGAACGCAGTCCGTTTGTTTGCAGCCCCGCTCGCCGCCCTGGCCTTGACCGTTTCCGCCTCGGCATTCGCCCACGAAACCGGTGCCCCTTCGGAAAAAGTCACGGTGTTGCAGGACCAGATGCTGAAAAACGCGCCTGGTAAAAAAGCGCTGATGATCGAAGTCGATTACAAACCCGGCCAGTCGTCCATCGCGCACAAACACGAGGGCACGGCCATGGCCTACGTGCTTTCGGGCTCGATCATTTCTCAAGTGAAGGGTGAAAAGGCGATCACCTACAAGACGGGTGAATACTGGTACGAGCCAGCGGGATCGGAGCATCTGGTGTCGAAAAACGCCAGCGCGACCAAACCGGCCAAGTTGTTGGTGTTCATGGTGTTGTCGCCAGATGAGAAAGTGTTGATCCCCTTGGAAAACTGATGGCTGTTACGCCAGCTATAAATAATCAGGCTCGAATCATCGATTCGGGCCTTTTTATTGCTCAGGGCAATTAACCGAAGTTGTTTAAACCAAACAAAACTATTGGTCACCTGATAAGCGCGGACATTGGCTATTTCATTAAGTCATTCCCGGTTTAGTCTGGAGTCACTGCCGTCACCCTGGCGGCCACTTGAACTTCCAACTGAATGTTGTTTCACGGGAGAAACATCATGAAACTCGCGCTTGTCAGTACGTTAACGGTGACCGCTCTTTTAACCGGCTGTTCGATTCCAACGGCACCTTCTGCGGTCTCTTCGCTGGACGGTATCTTTACCCAACCGGTGGGACGCAGCAGCGCCACGAGCATCCCCAACGGCAGCACTGTTTCGCTGGGCATCGTCTACAGCCGCAACACCCAAACCAACCGCGCCTACCTTCAGGACTACCAGGCCAACGCCGGCACCGGTTTCGGCCAGAGCCTGCTGGTGCAATCGATTCACGATGCCTACGTCGCCACCTCCAAACCCGATATGGCAGTGGACTGGGTCAAGGCTTCGTTGCAGCGCCAGTTCGGCTCGGTGACGGTGTACCCGGACATGCAAAGCCTTCGGGCGGCAAAACCGGATGTGGTGGCAATCGTCGACAGCCGCAGTCAATTGATGACATCTCGCAGTTCGGACATTCAGGCCGATGTCAGTGCTGACTTTTATGATTCGAACTTTAACTACATCGGCACCGCACAAGGGCATGATGCGAAGGCGCTGAGCCCTGTATGGGCCGACTATAAACGCAGTGAAGAGATCGTCGCGGACATTAACGAACAACAGAATGTGCAAGTCAGGGCGCTGCAGAAGTTTGACCAGTCGCTCAATAATTTATTGACCAGACCGACAGATAAAGTGTCGATGACAGAAAGCAATACTGGGCGGGCGTTGTATTGATTGTAATGGCCTCTTCGCGGGCGAGCCTCGCTCCTGCAAGGGTTGTGTGGGTCATAAAAATACACACGACACAAAACCTGTAGGAGCGAGGCTTGCCCGCGAAGACATTCGACCAAACCCTACAAAACCTCCAACTCAAAAAGGCCTCGTATTGACGGGGCTTTTCGTGAACATAATGCGACGCCCCACAAAAAACACGGCCTGCCTGTTAACTGAGGCACCTGCAATACGTTAACCAAACATAAAGAAATTAATAATTACGACCTACCCTTTCAAAAAACATTATAGATAGGAAGCAAAACATCACTCACACCACATAAATAATGGAAATATTATGAATAAAGATCAGGAAAGATCGTTCATTGCCTACCTGTCCACGCCAACCTATGAATTGGAGATAGATCAGAGCAACCCGCCAGGCAATATCCTGGGCACCACGTTCACCTTTACTTACCTGGATGGCGAACTCGTCCCAGTGGCAAGAAGCAGAAAATCGATCATTCCAATGAAGGTGCATTTTCTGGTGTTATGACGACTATTACAACATCCAGATACTCAATGGCTCCTCCGCCGGTTTGTACTTAAGCAAGGATGATGAAGGCACCATTGCAGCGCTGCCTGCCGCCGGCGGCCAGACAACTTCCTACAACTTGCTGGACATCGAACACAACCTCATCACACTCGATGACCTGTCCTCCGACACCGCCAGCGTTTACTTGAAGTCGCGCAATAACAACACGCTGAAAATAAACAGATCCACCTTCGGACACCACTTCACTGATACAAGCGGGGAAGAGCTCCTGTTCAAACTGAAGATCATCGAGAGAAATCCCGACTGACCGGGTGAAAACTCTGACTGAGCGCTCAAACCTGCCTGGACAATTTAAAAAAAAAGGCACTGCCGGTAATCGACAGTGCCTTTTTCGTACCGCCAGAATGCTTCAGCGCGACAACATGAAGGTGTCGTACTCGAGGTCTTCCAGCGCGGTGGACAATCGATGCAGCCCCAACAGCACGCACACCAGCAGCGAGAGGGTGAAGCCGTAGCCAAAGAAGCTCGGGCCGAGGTGCATGCTCAGTAACGTCAAACCGGCGTTCAACACCGCGAAGATCACGCACAACTCCAGGACCACGGCGCGCTTGTCGAGGTAGAAGAACACGTTGAGCAACGCCATGAACACCACCTGAATGCTCACGCCGATCAGGTCAATATAGAACAGCGGCAGGTAATAGCTGGAGATGCCCAGCCAATCTAGCAAGCGCGGAGCAAACAGGAACAGCAGCACCACGGTCAGCCCCTGCACCTTGCAGATTTCCAGCAGGCCTTGGCGGATGGACAAGGTCATCTCGGTCTTCAGCGAACTGATGTGCTGCAGGGTCTCGCCTTCACGGATGGCCCGGAACAGCCGGTCATACCACTCGGCAAAATCGGTTTCGATACGCACCAGAAACACCGCCATCCCCGGAATGATCGCCAGGTACGCGAGGAAGATCGGCAGGTCGTAGAGGATCGACGCCCGCAGTGGGCCTATCACCACGTTCGAGGTGCCGGGGTTGAACCAGAAGATGAATTTGTCGATCCAGATGCCGAAGTTGTAGAAAAACCCGGTCACCAGCAGGCTGACAAACACGTGGCGCCGGTCAAGGAAATCGAAGGCCACCAGTTTCTCGGCCCGGTATTCGCGCAGGATGTCGTAGAGAAACAGGAACAGCAGCGTACTGTGCCCGATCAACAACGCCAACAGCAGGCCCGCTATGCCCAGGAAGCTCAGCAGATACGCACTGATGACCATCAGCGTGTAGCCCACCAGCATCACCAGCAGGATGCGGTTATAAGCTTTCATCCCCGAGAGGAAGATGATCACCATCCACAGATTGCACAGCACCACGAAGTTCGACAGCACCAGCAGCCGGTACATCAGCGGCTGGTCGAACAGCACGCTCAGCACGACGATACCCAGGACACCGGCACCAATGGTGACCATCAACAGCACGCCCACCAGGTTGGGCAGGATCTGGTCGTGCTTGTTCTCAAACAACCGGTCGGAAACGAACCGGGTAAAGAACAGCTGCAAGCCGCCCGTAATGATCAGCGAACTGGCCATCAGGTAGGTCACCGTCACCAGGAACTGTCCCACCAGCGTATTGGGCACGACACGGCTCAGGCTGATGATACCCACCAGCATCACGCTGATGATCGACAGCACCCAGGGACCGGAGCTGATCAGCCCGGCATAGACGTAGGCATGCAAGGTCGCGGTGTAGGAATCGCGCGACAGGATCTTGCGAAGTTCGAAGCCAATCCCGGCCATTTAACTGTTCTCCATGGCGGCTTGATACAAGTCGCGATAACGCTGCAGCATCAAGGCTTCGGTGTAGTAACGGTTGACCCGCAACAAGCCGCTGGCCTGAGCCACTTGCCAGCGTTGCGAACTGCGCAGCAGTTCGAGGATGGCCACGCTGGTAGCCTGCGGGTCGGCAATGGCCACGACTTTTCCGGCCAGGCCCAGGTCGCGGTCCTCTGGACTGCCACCTTCGATCATTTCCCGGCACGAGCCCACGTCACTGCTGACCACTGGCGTACCGGCAGCCCAGGCTTCGAGAATAACCAGCGGTTGCGCCTCGCTGATCGAGGTCAGGACCATCAGCCCGAGCTTGGGCAGGATCTCCTGGATGCGCTGGAAGCCAAGAAAATGCACCTTGCCCTCCAGCCCCAGGCTGGCCATCAGGCTGCGGCATTCGCTGACGTATTCCGGGTCTTCCTCTTCCGGGCCGACGATCCAGCCTTCGGCCTCGGGCATGGCGCTGATCACGCCGCGCATGGCCCGCAGGAAAGTCTTCACATCCTTGATCGGCACCACACGACCGATCAACCCCACCACCGGGGCAATGCCTGGCGCACGGGATTCGAGGGCGGTGGTCCACTGCGGCAAGTCGATGCCGTTGGGAATGACCTGGGTACGAACCGGGTCGGCACCGTCCTTGATTTGCCGCTGGCGGTTGCCGTCATACAGCGAAATGATGTTGTCGGCGCTGTTGTAGGTCAGTTGGCCGATACGCTCGAAAAAACGCACCCACAAGGTCCGGATATAGCCCGAGCCGGCATCGAGGCTGCGGTTGAGCGCCTGTCCGGAGCTCTCGGCGATCCAGCTGGCCTGGGCCAGGTCGATCTTGCGTTCCTTGGTGTAGATCCCGTGCTCGCTGAGCAGGTAGGTGCAGTTCCAGCGCTGCTTGAGGATACAGCCCAACAGCCCGGCGTAACCGGTGGAAATCGAATGCAGCACGCGCGCGCGCGGCATCCGGCGGGATGACTCTGCGAGCATCAACAACGGCGACTGCATCGAACGCAGGGTCCAGAAATAGTTGATGAACGACGGGTCGGCGCAATGCAGGCGATAGCCTTCGCTCAACGCCTCCCAACTGGCACGGCTGCGCAGCACGTCGTCGAGGGTCAAGTGGCCTTGCGCGATACACTCGAGCAGGTTTTCGCCCAGTGCTGGCTCGGGCGCGTCCGGGTGATGCAGGAAGCGATACAGGTCTTCCAGTGTTTGCAGGTCGGCTTCGCGTGGCGTACCCCGGGTGTTTGTCGTATGGGTCGCGTCCTCGAGGAACACTTCCTCGATGTGCAGCACGTTCGACGGTACTTGATAGCGTCGTTCGGCATACGCTGAACGCTGTCCGCCGATGAACATCACCGAGAACGTCAGCTCCGGCAAACCGAGGATCATCTGGTGAATCCAGCTCGACACACCGCCACGCACGTAAGGCCAGGTACCTTCGAGCAGCAGGCAGATGTCGGCGATCGGCGCCTCTTCCTTGTGACTCATGTCCAGCTCCTCACCAGATCAGCGAAGGGGGGTCGCTGGCGGGTTTTCTCGGGCAGGCTTGCAAGCAACCCCGGAATTTCATGGTAGCGACCGGCTTCGAAGGCCAGCTCCGCGTGGAACGGCAGAATCTGCGCCGCGCCCATGCCGTTTTCCTGGGCCTGGGTCAGCAGCACTTCGGCGCGCGCGATGTCGCCGCGTTCCAGGGCAATACGCCCGGCCAACAGAAACAGCTCACCGCCCTCACCCGCCTGCAAACCTTGTTCGGCATGTTCGCTGGCCTGGTTGAGGACGTGCTCGAGCACGCTGCCCTGCGCCAGCCCCAGGTACGCCAGCTCCCAATACCACCGCGCCAGGGTGCCATGCAGCACACCGGCGGCTTTGGTCGTGGCGCCGTGCAGTTGACCGAGGGCGATCTGGATGCGCAGGTTGATGTCGCTTTCCTGCTTGTCGAGCATTGAATACGCCAGCAGCCGCACATCGTCGCTCGGGTCGCCCAGCGCCAGTTTGAGAATCGGCACCGCTTCCTTGCCAGGCATGCGTTTGGTGGCCAGTAATGCAGCCAGACGCTGATCCGGATCCGGTGCATGACGCAAGACATCCTGCAAACCGCCATCGGCGAAGATCGGCGAATGCAATTGCATCTGCGCCCGATACGGCAGGCTCGGAATGCCCACCGCTTGCCAGGCCTGCTTGTCGCGTTTGCGTGGCAGGTACAGCGCAGGAAAGATCGCCGCGACCACGCCCACCGTCCCGAGCACCGGCACGAAGAAGGCCAGGCTGAAAATGAACAGCGGGCTCCACGGCAGGGGCGAACGGTAACGCGCCGGCAACAGCAACCAGACCGCGCCGCACAGCAGCACGCTGGCCAAGCCGTGAGTGAGGGTGAACACCAGCAATTGGTGCGCCTCGGGCGCGTCGACCCACAAACTGGCCCAACTGCCCGCCTCTAACAACAAGGCTCCGCTAAACAGCCACTTGCTGATCATTCAGACCACACTCGTTGAACAGGAAGTTACGCAGCCCGTTGTGATCATCAGGCTCCAGGTTGAAAGGCATGACCCGCACGCCGAGGCTGTCCAAGTCACTTTCAATACCGAAGTGTTCATGTACCAGCAGCTTGATACGCGACAGATAGCCCTCGGTGCCTTGCGGGCTGGTCAACGGCAAGAGCACCAGCAGCAACTGGTGATCGCGGTTGTTGCGCAACGGCAAGTGCAAATCCAGACCGCGCTGGCTGCGTTCCAGCAGGCGCGTCAGTTCTTCGTTGGAACGGGTCATTTCGAAGGCGAACAGTCCGGCAGACAACTGGTGCTGTTCGACGTCGACCAGCGAACGCTTGAGTTGCAGTGTGAAGTGCTGCGCGTCGGCATCGGCCAGTTGCAACACTTGCACGTCACGCAACAGCAGGTCGGCGATGTGACCGGCCAACAGCGCCAGCAGGCTCAGCGTACGATCCTGGAAGGCAAAGAACGGCATCTGTCGCACCGCCAGCACTGCCAGCAGGCGCCCTTCGGCATCGATCAACGGAATGCAGGCCTGCAGCGACGAGAATTGCGCCGAGCCGCCGGCATCGATCAATTCCTGACGCACGCTTACCAACTCCCCGCGCTCCAGGCACAACTTGACCAGTCCGTCCTCGGTGTCCAGCGAGCCCATGACGCCGATGGCTGCCAGCGGCGCCGGCAACACTCGCTCACCGCGCTCGTCGACCCGATACAACCCGGCCACCCGCAGCGCGCCGTACTGTCCAAGCACGGCAACGATCGGGTCGGCCAATGCCGCCAGTGCATCACCATGCTCCGGCATCACCCGCAGTTTTTCGCGCAGGCCCAGCAGCGAGCTGCGCAAGCTCTGGTCGCTACCCGCCACGCGCTGTTCCAGGCGGTCATGGGAGACCCGCAGAATCTGATGTGCGCGGGTGAACTCGTCGAGACGATACTGACGATAATCATTGGCCATCTGCAGACGCTCCAGGCGTCGCTCCCACAGATCGCGCACCTCGCCCACCAGCATGCCGCATACCAGCACGCCGACTATCCACGATGGTTCAAGCTGTGCATAGCCGGCATGGCCGCTGGAGCGCAGGGCGAAAACGGCCAGAACCAACAAACCGGCGCTGAGCAGGCCGCGCACAAAACCGTAACGTACACCCAACAGCAGCGGCGCCAGAATCGGCCAGGGGAACCCGCCGTGCATCTGCATCGGGTCGTCCGGGGTCAACCAGAGGCCGAGGCCGATGACCAGGCCGGTTACCAGGAACGTTTCCAGCCAAGACACCGGGCCGCTGGCGCGAGGCGCCAGGCTGTAATCCATGTGTGGAGAATTCATTGCGATCACTCGAACCTAAGGGCGCCAACAAGTTTGTCGAGCACCTTTTGCGCGGTACCCGCGAGGCTTTCACGAGACCAACCGGCACGCGCGCCACTTTTGCTCCAGAGCACCCGGCCGCTATCGGCGTCCAGCACGCGCAGGCTGATGCCCACTGCTGGCTCGCCGTCCAGGCCGTTCTTGTACTGCCATTCTTCGACGCTACCGGCGACCACGTAATCGAGTTTCTGCTCACGCGCCCACTCAAGGGCACCGGCCAGACGCTCGTTATCATCCATCAGCGCTTGCTCACCCTGGGTGCTGGCCGGATAAACCCGTGGTTGCAGGCCATGGCTGCTGAGCACGCTGAGCAGGATTTGCTCGCTGCGTTCACCGGCCTGCGGCGTCTGCGAATAGTTGACCATCGGCACGATGCCCCACTGCGCAGTGCGCGGCAGGCTCGGGCTGCTTTCGTCGGTGAAACTGGCACAACCAGCGACGACCAGGACCGCCAGCGCCAGGCTCAGATTACGAATTGCTTGCATACGTTTTTCTCCCGTAGAAATTCCATGATCAGCGTCCGAAACGCACGCCGTAGCTCACGCCCAGTGTTCCGCCGGCCTTGCCGTCCCCGCCTTGTGGCGCGGATTGATAGCCGAAGGTCAGGGCCAGTTCGTCGTCACCCAGCACTTCAACGCCGATCCCGGTATTGATGCCGTAGTTGAATGTTTGATCGGTCCATTGCCAGCCTGCCGTCAGGTCAACCAGCCAGGTGTACTGCGGCTTGGTCCGCACCAGCGCGCCAGGTATGCCGCGACGCCAGGAACTGCCGACATACAGTTGGCCGTAGCGACTTTGCAGCAGGTCGCTGGCGGTGACGGTTTCGATATCCAATGGATCGATCGGGTCGGGCAAACCGGTGTCAGGGTCGAACGTCTGCACAGGCGCCGCTCTGATGACCGGGCCACCAAAGTTAGTCGACAGGTAATCCAGCGACTTATCCTTGACCCGATTCTTCTGGTAGTCGACACCGCTGCGCACGGTCCAGTTGGGACCGGCGAATTCCAACGTGTGGTTGTACTCCATTTTCAGCGCATGACCATCGCCCAGATCGTCCCCGGCCCGGGTGGAAAACGACCGCTGCGCGACTTCCCAACTGACCTGATCGCGGGCAGTCAGGCTGTGGCGGCCACCCAGATACACGCGGTCCTGTTGGCCGAAGGCGCGCATCAAGCCGCTGTCTTCGCTCTTGCGATGCCAGTCGACGCCGCTTTCCAGTTCATCGCTCACACCCAACTGCCATGTCCGGGACAGACCCAGGCCGTTGCGGTCATCGTCGCTGCGCTGGCTGGTATCGGCGAACAGTTTGTAGCTGCCGTCCTCCACCGCACGTTGCAGGGTCAGGGCAGCGTTACGCTCCTCACCGATGCGCGATGATTCGATTTCGTCACCACTGTAGTCGCCCTGCTCCAGCTCAAGATCGGCGTACCACTTATCGCCCAGGTTGTGCGCAAGCTCCAGGCGTGGCGCGTTGAACTCAAGGCCACCGAAGTCCTGTTCATGCCACGACAACTGCGCACCTTGCGGCGTGCGTTCGTGGATCTCCACGGCCTGGCGGCGCAGTTGTTCGCGCACCGCTTCCGGCTGTTCATCACCGAGCGCCGTCAGGCTGGTGTCGAGGGCTTCATTCAGGCGACCCAGACGACTGAGGGCCTGAGCGCGTTGCGCCGGGTTGAGGTCGCTGCTGGCCAACAACGTTTCGACCTGCGCCTTGTTACGGCTGCGCAAGGCTTGCTGGATCTGCTCATAACGCTCGACCTTCAAGCCCTGACTGCGCGCCCATTCCAGCCATTGGTCTTTCTGCGACTCCTGATTGCTCGCATCAAGACGTGCCAGCAAACGCTCGAACCACACCTGCAACATTGCCGGCGAGCCGTCCTTCCATTTCAGGACTTCTTGCTGGGCCTTTTTCGGTGAATAACTGCTGGCCATCAAACGCAACCAGATGCCATATCGCTGAGACGACGGCTGAAGATTTTCGCCTTCCGGGCTGCGCAGCAGCTTCAAGCGCAGACGCTGGGCCGCATCCTTATAGCCGGCACTGTCCAGCGCATCGGCGTAGGCCGCTTGCACCAGCCAGTCCTGAGGACTGCTCTTGAGGTACATGCGATACCAGGCCAACGCTTCGCTGTCGCGGCCGAGCATCTGACTGGCGCTGGCGAACGGCAGCCACAGCAGGCGGTCTTCGCGCGCCCGGGCTTTCCATTGGCTCAGCAGCGGCTTGAGTGCGGCAGTGTTGCCCTGATCGACGTAGAGCCACATCAGGCGTTCGCGGAACAGGTTGTCGTCAGGGAACCGCGCGAGGCCTTCCTGATACAGGCGCAGCGCTTCGTCGGTCTGGCCCTTGTGCACTGCCAATGCACCGCGTACTGCCAACACTTGAGACCGGCCATAGGCATCAGGGTATTGCTCGGCGTCCTTGAGCAGCGACTCCACTTGCGGCCAGTCCTGCAACTCCTGGGCTTGCTGCAAGGCCTCGACCAAACGCTGCTGGTCGTGGCTGCGCTGCCAGCTGGCGACCATCAACTGCAGAGCGCGCTGTGGATTGCTGGTGCGATAAAGGGTGATCAACTGACTCTCGTCGCCACTGGTGAGCGAGCCTTTGAGCGTCAACAGCTTCTCGAGCGACACCTGCAATTCATCGTCCCGTTCCAGGTCCCAGGCCAGCGAGGCCCGGGAGCGCCAGTAGTTCGGATCAGTGATGGTGCGGTTATCGACTTGCAACACCTGCCATGCCGACGTGTTATCGAACAACTTGAGATAGGTATCGACCCAATCGACGCGCTCGGTGGTGGTCAGCGCAAAACGTTTCGAGTAATCCTTGTAAACGTCGGCCTTGGCTGCATATCGCCCGGTGTTTTCCAGGTTTTGCAGCAGGCGCGTCCAGGCCAGGCGATGCTTGGGGTACTTGCGCAAATACGTGTGCAGCCAGGCTTCAGCCTCTTTTGGCGTACCCCTCGATTCGTGACCGTAGATCAACGCATCGAGTTCGATGTCGGTCAGCGCACGCTGCTCCATGATCTCGGCAAGCAACGGAATCGAGCGATCGAAGTCGAACTGCTGGCTGGCCAGGCGCCAGGCGTGCTCACGGGTTTGCGCGCTTTCGCGCAGTTTCAACAGACGAATCCAGTAACCGAGCGCCGCTTCGCTTTCACCACGCCATTCGCCGAGGTGGGCCATCTGCTCAAGCAACTGCACATCTTCGGGATGTTCGGCGAGCAGTTGCTGGCCACTTTCCCAGGCGCCCGGCAAATCGCCGAGGGCCAGACGCATGCTGAAATCCTTCTGCAGGATCTGCGGGTTGTCCGGTTGCAGGATGCGCCACTGTTGCAGGAAGCGCTGCGCCAGATCGAAGCGCTTGCTGGCGATGGCCACATCGACGCCCTGCTGGACCCAGGCCGAGTCGGTTTGCGGGTTGATCAGCGAGTCGATTTCATCTTCAAGCACCTGCGCAGCCTGGTCGCCCTGACCGGAAGCCAACAGGCTGTTGTAGGCCAACTGGGCGTACTCACGACGCTCGCCCGCCTGATCAGTATCCTTTCTCAACTGCAGATAGATTTCTGCGGCGCGCGCCGGTTGCTCACCCGCCAGATACCATTGCGCAGCGGACTTGAGCGCCGCGCTGCGCTGCTGTGGGTCGCGAGCAGCAATTTCTTCATACACACTGGCGGCAAACGCCGGTGCCTGCAAGGTCAGCGCGAGCTTGGCCAGGTTCTGCAATTGCGGCAGTGGCAGCATCCGGTGATCGAAGCTTTTCAAACGCTCGACCAAAGCCTGCTGGGTGATCAGGTCGCTGCCCTTGGCCGCTTCCAGCGCATCCAGTTCGAGCCGGTAATACGCCTGCAATTGCAGGTTCGGCTTGGGCCAGTTCTCCAGATGCTGACGTGCCTTGGTGTAATCACCGAGGCGAATCAACAGGTCGACCAATTGCAGACGCAGGTGATCGTCTTCCGGGTGAGCGGTCAGCAGCAGTTCGGCATAGTTGGCGGAAACCGCATCCGGTTCGCGGCCGTCCGGCTGGAATACTTCTTCACGCTGGAAGGTCGCCCACAGCAGACCGCCCACGGCAACCGCCACCACCGCCAGCGCCCACGGGTTGAGCAGGCGGCTGTTTTTGCTCGCTGAAGAATTAGTTGCAGAAGAGCTGACCATTACTCACCTGCTTCATTGGTAATTGAAAAGTCCACAGACCGGCCGATGCCTTGCCTGCAAAACGCTGTCCATCCACTTCGACCCGGCAGGCACCCGCCGACCGTACCGAGAAGGTCAGATCAAACTGCCCGGCAAACGAAAAACTCACGCGTTGATCATCCAGGTACTGCCAACTCAGCAGAGGCAAATTGGCTTCCTCCAATGCCGGCCGGCTGTCCCGATCAGGTCGCAGCACCAGCAGTGCCCGGTCGCTGCTGAGGGCCACATAGCGCCCTTGCGGTAGATCTCGAACACCGGCAATGCCTTGCGATCGCAGCAAATCCGGCCAGCCCATTTGCGGGTCCAGGCGCACGGTGCGCAATGCATCCATGCCGCGAATCTGCCAGTTGCCATCGGCGGTCCGCGCCAGGCTGGCCTGATACAAGCCATGCAATCGATCGATGTAGTCGCTCATCCACAGCGACATCGGCTGCTGGTCACGCATGTAGCCGTAGATCTCGTGCATGGCCTTGATCGAAGCCTGCTTGGTGCTTGAATAAAAGTGGTAGTAAAGGTGCAGGCCACGCAGTCGGCGCGGGCTGTCGGTCAGCTCGAAGGTGTCGATCACTTCGCGGAAGCCGTAATACGGACCTTTCCACAGGTTGGTGTAGAGGTTTTCGTTGATGATCGGCGCGTAGTACTGCAAACCTCCCTCGGTAGGGCGCAGTAGCGGGTTCAACCCGGTCAGCGACGGATCGGCCTTGGTCATTATCGTTTCCGCGCCGTTGACGTTTTTTAGACCGGCATCGTAGGCAATCTTCAGCGTCGCTGCCGAAGGCAGGGCGTCACCTGGCCAAAACACCATTTTCACCGGTTTTTCCGGGGTGGTGAGCTGCTGGTTGATGTAGTCGCGCGAACCGACCACCTCGCGATAGAAATCAATTTTGTCGTAGCCCGCAATAGCCATGTTCAAACCATATTCCGGTTTGAAATTCTCACGCTTAGTGGCCTTTTCCGGCTGCATGAAAAACGGATGGCTGAAGGTATGGGTGGCCACTTCGACTTTCGGATTGGCGAAGATCTCGCGGGCGATGGGCTCCAGTTCGCGTGCCAGGTGCGGGAACATGCCGCGTGGCGAAATTTCACCCTCGACGATCGACACCGACGTCAGGAACGGGTTGGGCTTGATGTAGTCATCCAGCGTGTGACGGCCGGCGTACGGCGTTCCACGCACTTCGGCACGGGATGGAAAGCCATCGCCGTCGATGTGTACGGTGGCGATTCGACGGCCGTTTTCTGTGGTGGTGTCCGGCCGTGGTTGCTCAGGCAGACGCAGGCTTGCCTTGAGGAAAGCGAAGGGGTCGAGAATCCAGCGACTGCGCTCGTTGTTCACCTCAAGAATGTAAGGCGCCAACGCCAGACCGCCCCAATCGCCAATGACGACCGGGTCGAAAGTTTGCCCCGCAGTATTGCTCAGAGAGAGTGCCGGTGTCGGCCCCTTGGGCAATACCGAAACCGCCGTCAGGTCACGGGATCGGGGCTGCACCGGTGCTTCAAAAGCGCCGAGCAGCGCTTTGTCTTGATGAGTCACTGTCAGGGTTTGAGTACCCGGCGGGGCTTCTCGCTTCAAGCCCATGCGCTTGAGCAGCACCTGGTCTTCAACCGGCAAGCCGGAGAAAAAAACCACCGGTACCTGCTCATCCAGACGCGCGCTGATGAAACGGTTGAATGCCGGAGCATCCTGTGGTGAACCGCTGGTCATCCACGTAATCACACCGGCATACAAGCCACTGAAGCGATAATCCGGCATGGAGCTGGTGGCAGGCAGATAGTCAACGCGATAACCCAGGTATTCGAGCAGCCCACCCAGATAGGTGTGACCGGCATTGTTGGCGAGGTCACCTTCGCGCGGGTCGTAAACCAACGCGACACGCCGCGGCTGCACTTCGATGTTGCTGATGCCCATCGAATTCAGTTCCGGGGTGCTGATGAAAGGAATGAATCCTTCATCGCGCAAACGCTTGGCCAGCTTGCGGGCCTCTTCGCGTCGTTCCGGTGGCAAATAGTCGATCGCCACCAGTGGAATGCCTTTGGCACGCAACGGTTGCAGCTGGCCCAGCAGCCATTGGCGGTCCGCCTCTGGTACTGGACGGTATCGTTTGGCGGATGCATCCCAACCAGCATAGAGCGACTCGAAAGCTACCGCTGCAGCCACGCCATCAAGCTCCGGAAGCACTTCAAAACCACGATTGAAAAACAGCTTCAGTTTGGGCTGCTGCTTGTGCAGTTCCCGCAGAAAACTGGCAAGACCGGCACGCTGGGCTTCACGTGATGCCTCTGGCAGCAGAGTGAAACTGTCGAGGGTATCGAGAAAAAGTCCACCATAGCCCTGGGCTTGCAACTGCTTGGCACGGCCGAGCAAATGTTCGCGCCAGGCCGGTGCCGTAAGGTCCATGACCTGACTGTTCCACGAGTCGTTTCGCACCGCAGAGACAGCCTTGTCCAGGCCGGCCTTGGTGATATCCGCTTTTGAACCGTCGAACTCCCCCACAGACATATAGGCAAACGGTTCACTGCCAAGCTTGCGCAACGTTTTGACATCGCTCGACGTCATGTGCCCGGGTTCGACGACAGCCCAGTCAAACTGCGCCAGCTCAGAGATCGGCGGCTCGTCGGCATACCAGAAAGTCACGCTTGAGGGAGGCGTCAATACCGCGGCTTGCACGGCGGGGCCACTCACACACAGCGCCAGAGCGGCTAACAGTCGCTTGGCGACCGAGCGGGCACGCGTCCTGCGAAAAACGATTTCCATAACTCACTCTTGAAATGACAGATCAGTACTGCTTGAACGTCGGGTAGCTTGAGCCGACCGAGTTACAAACTGCGGATGAGTTGCGCTAGACCATTGCCGATGGAAGTCGGTTCCGGAAGATCAAAGCGCTCGAGCAGGCGAGCATTGTTGGCGCGCGAATGGCGAATGTCGCCTTGGCGTGGCGCCTGTTTGTTCACCGTCAAAGGATTGCCGGTGACACCACCCAGTTCAGCGATCAGATCATTGAGGCTGGTGGAGCGGCTGAGACCAATGTTCACCGCTCCAGAACGCGGCTCATGGGTCTCCACGGCTTGCAGCAGGATGCTCACCAGGTCCAGGACATAGACGAAGTCGCGGGTCTGTTCACCGTCCCCGAAAATCGACACAGGCAGTTGCTTCAACGCCCGCTCGGTGAAAATGCTGATCACCCCCGAGTACGGCGAGGACGGATCCTGGCGCGGCCCAAAGATGTTGAAGAAGCGCAGGATGACCGGTTCGAGACCGTGTTCGCGGCGATAAAAGTCCAGGTAATGCTCACTGGACAACTTGTCGCTGGCATAGGGTGTGAGTGGCGATTTTGGCGTGTCTTCGTCGATCGCCGAACCTTCGCCGTTGTTGCCGTAAATGGCAGCACTGGAGGCGAACACGACGCGCTTGATACCGGCCTTCAACATGCTTTCACAAACGTTGAGAGTGCCGACGAAATTGCTTTGGTGAGTACCGACCGGATCATCCACCGACGCCTGCACCGAAGCCACCGCCGCCAAATGAACGACGGCATTGCAATCGCGCATGGCTTGGGCAACTGCGGCACTGTCTGCGACATCGCCAACCACCAGGTTCAGGTTGGCATTGTCAATCGGCAGGTTACTGACTTTGCCGGTCGACAAGTTATCCAGCACTCGAACCCTGTAACCTTTGGCCAGCAATGCTTCTACAAGGTGCGAGCCAATGAATCCCGCTCCGCCAGTAACCAGTACGCGCTCAACAAACATGAAATTTCTTCCTGAAGATTCAAGCGGACGCTCGTGGTTGAAGCCCGCTGACAGTGCAGGCATTTGTATCGTATTGCGGTTGCGATCCATGGGGAACTGCCGAGTCCCCACCGACATGGTTATGGCGCAAGGCCATCAAAACGCGGCTGATAATGGGAGATCCCACTGAGACTGTCAATAGCTTGTCTACTTTGCCGCCGTACGGCAAAAAAAGCGCAAATTCGTCATTTTATTGACGACACAAATCGGATCCATTTGGAGAAACATACGCTCCCGCTCGCGCGAATCAGCCAAACGTAAGAGCAAACGGTGCCGCTGCCTGTTCAATGGCAGCGACGACATGAGTTGCCTGCTCTCGATGCTGTGGATAACGCGCAATCACCACTTCAACAGCGGCGAGCAAGGGCCAATACATCCTCGGGGATATAGGCGGTGGTGTTAACGATGTCGTAAGCCGATAATCCGTAAAGAACAAAAAAAGCCCCGCATCTCTCAATGCGGGGCTTTTTCATTCAGCAGCTGATCAGGCAGCCGGTTCCAGCTCTGCACTCACAGTCGCCGTAACAGGAACGACCGCTTGCCCGCTCAACGCCAGGTCCAGCAGCTCACGGTTGGCCACTGCGTACATGGCGTAGTCCGTACCGCTGGCGGCACGGATTTCCACCAGCATGGCGCGCCAGCGCTCGATCATGCCGTCGTGCTGCGCCATCCACAGCGCCAGGCGTGTTTCCACGTCCTGAGTGCCGTCGCCCTGTTGCAAGACCGAGATGGTGATCGCACGTTGCTGCCAGTCGACGTCATCACGGAACGCTTCACGGGCCAGGGCTTGCCAGTTGTTTTCAACCGGCAGAGCGCTGATCTGTTGCAGGTACCAGGTGATGTCCAGCGCGCTGCCCACGGCGAAGTAGGCCTTGGCCACATCCGCTGGGTCCTGGCCGGTCACGTCGGCGGCCTCGATGATCGGCAACAGGGTGTACAGGTGTGTCGTGCCCGCCACCATGCGTGCGAGCAACTCGGGTACACCGGCGGCGACGTACGCCTGATAGCGCGACTGCCAGTTCTCGCGGATCTCGCCACTGAGCAGTTCGTCGAGCTTGAGGCCCAACTCTTTCAGGTGCGGACCGAAGTGAGCGACGTCACGGGCAGCGTTCTGCTCGTTGCGGCGGGCACGCAGGAACCAGCGTGTCGCGCGACGACCCAGACGCATCAGCTCGTCCATCAGCTCCAGTTGCACGTCAGCCGAAACCTGGTAATCGAGGGACTCAATCTGACGGAACCAGTGCGGGAGATGGAAGATGTCACGCACGATCACGTAGGCGCCTGCCACGTTCGCCGGGCTCATGCCGGTCGACTCTTTGAGTCGTTGAACGAAGGTGATGCCCATGTGGTTGACCAGGTCGTTGGCGATCTGGGTGCTGACGATCTCGCGCTTCAGACGGTGACGGCGCATGGCTTCGGAGAACTTGCTCACCAGGGACGGTGGGAAAGCGGTTTCCATGTCGCGTGTCAGGTAGTCGTCGTCCGGCACCAGGGAGTTGAGCAGCGCCTCCTTGAGGTCGATCTTGCTGTAGGAGATCAGCACCGACAGCTCGGCACGGGTCAGGCCATGGCCTTCCGCGATTCGCTCGTTGATCGCCTCTTCCGACGGCAGGAACTCGATGGCGCGATCCAGCTTGCCGCGGCCTTCCAGATCGTTCATCAGACGCTTGTATTCGGCAATCCGCGGCAAGGCACGACGAGCGGCCAGGGACAACGCCTGGGTCTGCTTGTAGTTGTTGCCCAGCACCAGACCACCGACTTCGTCGGTCATGCTCGCCAGCAACTGGTTGCGTTGCTTGTCGGTCATGTCACCGGCCTGAACCACTTCGTTCAGCAGGATCTTGATGTTCACTTCGTGGTCGGAGCAGTCCACACCACCGGCGTTGTCGATGAAGTCGGTGTTGGAGCCGCCGCCATTGAGGCCGAATTCGACACGGCCCAATTGGGTCATACCGAGGTTACCGCCCTCGCCCACGACTTTGCAGCGCAGTTCGTTACCGTTGACGCGCAGCGCATCGTTGGCCTTGTCGCCGACATCGGCGTGGCTTTCGGTGCTGGCCTTGACATAAGTACCGATACCGCCGTTCCACAACAGGTCTACCGGGGCCTTGAGCAAGGCATTGAGCAGTTCGGTCGGGGTCAGCTTGTCGGCCGTGATGTCGAAGCGTTCTTGCATCTGCGGGGAAATCGCGATGCTTTTTGCGCTACGGGAGAAGATCCCGCCGCCTTCGGACATGATGCTGGTGTCGTAATCCGACCACGCCGAACGCGGCAGGTCGAACAGGCGCTGACGCTCAGCGAAGCTGTTGGCCGGCTCCGGGTTCGGGTCGATAAAAATGTGCAGGTGGTTGAACGCAGCGACCAGTTGCAGTTTGTCGGACATCAACAAGCCGTTACCGAACACGTCACCGGCCATGTCGCCGACGCCCACTACGGTGATGCTGTCTTCCTGGACATTGATGCCACGTTCGCGGAAGTGACGTTGTACGCCAACCCACGCGCCCTTGGCGGTAATACCCATTTTTTTGTGGTCGTAACCGGCCGAGCCACCGGAGGCGAAGGCGTCGCCGAGCCAGAAGCCGTAGTCGATGGCGATACCGTTGGCGATGTCAGAGAAGGTTGCAGTGCCCTTGTCCGCTGCAACGACCAGGTACGGGTCATCGTCGTCATGACGCACGACGTTGGTCGGTGGAACCAGTGCGCCGTCTTTCAGGTTGTCGGTGATGTCCAACAGGCCCGAGATGAAGATGCGGTAGCAAGCGATGCCCTCGGCCGCGATCTCGTCACGGCTGCCGCCCAGTGGCAAGCGACGTGGCAGGAAACCGCCCTTGGCGCCAACCGGTACGATGACCGAGTTCTTCACTTGCTGGGCTTTTACCAGGCCCAGGACTTCGGTGCGGTAGTCTTCTTCACGGTCGGACCAGCGCAGACCGCCACGAGCGACGTTGCCGAAGCGCAGGTGCACGCCTTCGACGCGCGGCGAGTAAACGAAGATTTCGAACTTCGGTACAGGCTTCGGCAGCTCTGGAATCTGGTGCGGGTTGAACTTGAAGCTGAAGTAGGACTTGTTCTGACCGTTGGCGTCGGTCTGGTAGAAGTTGGTCCGCAGAGTGGCCTTGATCAGGTCCAGGTAGCGACGCAGGATACGGTCTTCGTTGAGCACCTGGACGTCGTCCAGAGCGGTCAGAATCGCGTGTTCCAGACGCAGCTCAAGGTCGTCGCTGCTTAGCTTGCGCGCCAGGTAGAAACGGGTCTTGAACAACCGGGTCAACTCGCGAGCGATGTCGGTGTGGTTGTTCAGGGTGCTGGCGATATAGCCGAGGTCGAAGCCCAGGCGGATCTGCTTCATGTAGCGAGCGTAGGCACGCAGCAGTGCGACATCGCGCCAAGGCAGGCCGGCGGTCAGTACCAGACGGTTGAACGCATCGTTCTCGGCATCGCCGCGCACGATGTGGACGAAAGCGTCCTGCAAGGTGTCGTTGAGCTGCTGGATGTCGAGGTCCAGGCCTTCGGCGGCGGTGAACGCAAAGTCGTGAATCCAGAACTCGCGGCCATTGTTGTGACGCAGGCGATACGGGAACTCACCCAGCACGCGCAGGCCGAGGTTTTCCAGGATCGGCAGCACGTCGGACAACGCCAGTGGCGTATCAGCGTGGTACAGCTTGCAGTGCAGCTCGCGCTGGCCGGAGACCTGACCCAATGGCTGATAGAAGCTCATCACCAGTGGATTTTTTTCGTTCAGGCTCAGCAGGTGCTGCATGTCGACCACAGCCGAGTGGGCTGCGAAACGCTCGCGATAACCGGCCGGGAAGCCTTTCGGGAAGTCAGCCAGCACGTTGGTGCCGTGGGCTTCGCCGAAGGTTTCGATGGTCAGTGCCGAGTAGTCGTCCTGCCAGCTGCGGCAAGCCTGGATCACTTCGTTTTCCAACTGCTGCGGGTCGATGTCCAGACGGTTTTTCGGATCGACGCGCAGAATCAGCTGCACGCGAGCCAGTACGGACTCGGAGAAGAAAGTCCAGAACTCGCAATCCGAGGCTTTCAGGCGATCCATCAGCACTTGCTGGATCTTCTGGCGCACTTCGGTGGAGTAGATGTCGCGCGGCACGTAGGCCAGGCAGTAGCAGAAACGGCCGTACGGGTCTTTGCGCAGGAACACGCGAATCTTGTTGCGTTCCTGGATCTGCACGATCGACATCACGGTGCTGAACAGTTCGTCGACCGGGGTCTGGAACAGGTCATCACGCGGCAGCACTTCGACCACCTGGGCCAGTTCCTTGCCCAGGTGAGCCTTGGCCTGGAAGCCGGAACGGCGTTCGATTTCCTCGACCTTGCGACGGATGTACGGGATGACCCGCACGCTCTCGCCATACACCGACGAGGTGTACAGGCCCATGAAACGGCATTCCTTGATGACGTTGCCGTCAGCGTCGATTTCACGGATCGACACGTAGTCCGGGTAGGCCGGACGGTGAACACGGCTTGGGTGCGCGGCCTTGGCGAACGACAACAGGGTCGGTTCGCGCAGGTAGTTCACGGCGTAGTCTTCGATGCGCAGGTCATCGTAGGTCAGGCCGGTACGCAGCAATTTGGTCAGGCCGAGGAACGAGTCCTGGTCATAGACGATGTGGCCGCCGTCGGCTTCATCGCGAACCACGAATTCTTCGTAGCCGAGGAAGGTGAAGTGGTTGCCCACCAGCCATTCCAGGAAGCTTTTGATTTCGGCTTTTTCTTCTGGATCAACCTTGAACTGGCTGTTGTCCAGGCCGGTCAGGATTTCCTGGACCTTGGCTTTCATCGGCTCGAAATCGGCCACCGCGACGCGGACTTCACCGAGAACCTGCTCGAGCTCTTTGCTCAGCACGTTCAATTCGGCCGGGTTGGCGCAGCGGTCGATTTCCAGGTACATCAACGATTCTTGCAGAACGTCGTCACCCTGGGTGCCTTTCGGCAGGATTTCCAGCAGCTCGCCCTTGCTGCCGCGACGCACGCTCAGCACAGTGGTTTGCAGGGTATGAATGCTGTAGCCGCGACGGTTCAGCTCGGTACGCACCGAGTCCACCAGGAATGGCAGGTCGTGGTGCAGCACTTCGACGGCGGTGTGGGTCGACTGCCAGCCGTGACGTTCGTAATCGGGGTTGTAGACGCGCACTTGCGGTTGCGCGTGATCGAAGCGCTCAAGCAGGCGCCACGCAGAAAGGGTGCAGCCGGCGAGGTCGGACAACCGACGCTGGGTCAGCTCGTCCAGGGAAATGATGCCGAAAAATTGTTCAGCGAACAGCGCCACTTGTGGCAGTGCCTGTTCACTGATGTGCTGCGCCAGTGCCGCTTGCAGTTGGTGCTGGAAGTCGGCTTTGCTGGCTGCGGTGAAGAACGCCATCTGTGGTACTCCGCTTGGGCTTGTTATTGATGGAAGCGTCGCGTGCAAAACCCCTTTCGGGGCGTTCCGTCACCCTGTTCCTGATTCTCGGGCAGAGGAAACAGGATGACAGGTGGGTGAAGCTGGACGAGACACTCAGGTCACATTCACCTTCCATGAATGGGCATCTGCAAAAACGACTGGCCTACCTATGGCGCAATGTCTTTACAGGTGCTCATCCGTTGCGCAGCTTAACGAGTGCGGCAAGGCCCGTGCTTGCGGTGCTGCGACATATTCGGTCATCGGTACGCAATGGAGCGGCGGGGCATCGGATAACACTAGCAGCCGCGGGGAGAAAAAAGCGGTTTTGCAGGAACATTTAGGCCTGCGCGATTTCAGGTACGAGGTGAGTTCAGAGGTTGTAAATCCTGTGAAGCTCCCTGATGGACGCTCTGATCAGTCTTATGTGAAGACTGCAACATTACGTTTCGCATGCAAAATCAAATGATCTACGAAGTTCTTATTTTCGCTCCATAGATCACAGGGTTATAGGGGTGCTTCTTTTTGTACAACCCTAAATACTTGACGCGTTTAGAAGAACCTCCAACCTCTAGACCGGGAAACAGCTTACTCACATCATCTCCATCGAGACTACCTTGAAAGGCTTTTACTGGGCGGCTGGCAATCACGGAAAATTTTTCAGCAAACGACGGAATGATATCGCCACCAGGCAAAATTGTTGGGTCACCCAAGTAGCACGCTGCTATACGCAAATACTCGTAGTTTTTAACGTGCAGGCCTTTACTTGATGCAACCTCATATAGCTCAGCAGCATCTATACTTCTGTGCTTGTCAAATTTCAAAAGATGAGTTTTCTGAGATCCATGGCCCTGAAAGGTAAGCCTGGTTTTGTTCTTGTAAGTATCCTCGAACGCAAATATTTTTTCAGAAAGTCTGATAACGTTTCTTGCCGGTTTAACTGGATATCCTGCCATATAAGATTCGTAAAAAGTCCTCAGGCTTGAGAAAAGTTCGCCTAGCCCTATAGAAATACGGCCTGTGGAATCACTACGATTAACAGGATCTCCGAGGCAATACCCATAGGCATTCAACCCTCCCTTCCCAAACGGACTCAAACTATCCGGACTGTTAAACCGCATCAGCACCGGATTAAACGCCCGATAACCATTACCCAACAAGTAATGCCCGGTTACCGGTTCCGGTCGCTGACCGTTGAAGCCCAACACGCTGGCCAACCCACTATCGCAAAGGTGAAAACCGTAGGGAGAATAGGCGATGGCTCGTTGTGAATTCGCTTGCTGCGCACTCAGCACAGAACGCTGCAGGTCCGTGGCCAGCACTGAGTTGCGGACCTCGCCCCCCTGACGTCGTTGTTGTGCCAGCAACTGGTCGCCGTGCTGAACAATCGACAGTGTCTCATCCCCGTCTATCTCGGTAGTCAGCTGGCTATCACCGTAAAAGCGCTGACGCTCGACAGTGTCCGATTGACCATGACCGACCAGCCGATCCTGAGCATCGTATCGATATCGGATAATCGGGGCTTTCGTTTGGGTGGGCATGGTGAATCTCCGACAGACCGGGATCAGGGAAACGGCCTTTACTGTCGATTGTTTTGCCAGGAACAACAACTAGCAGAAGTGCTAGGTTCGATACACTTCAGCAAAATCCTTTCGACGCTGGCAAAATCGCACTTTGCCTGCCAACACCGCGCTCAGCGCCAGGAACCCCTCCATGCAAATGACCACCTCCCTCTTGATCGTCAACCCGTGCGACGACGAAGAAGACAACATGGCCATGCTCGCCTGCCACAGCGACCAGGGCGATATGTTCCTGATGACCCGCTACCCCGACGAAGACGAGCTGGAAATCACCCTCGACGGCGAGCCTTCAACGCTGGATGGGGTGAAAGTCACCCTCAGCCCTACCCGCCTGCTGATCGAAATCGCGGCTGGCGATGCCGATGCGCTGAATGGTGATGATTCGCTGGAAATCATTCACAGCACCGATGCGAGCGATCTGGCCGAGGTGGAAGAGACATTGCAGAACATTCTCAAGGGGACCGGGACGTACATTAGCGAGCTTTGAGGGTGTGCTTTCGGGCGCCTTCGCGGGCAAGCCTCGCTCCTACAGGTACGCGGGCACCTCGTTACTGTAGGAGCGAGGCTTGCCCGCGAAGAGGCCCGAAAGAACACCACAACACTCCAGCGCCTGCAAAATCGCCAATCATTTCCCGCACTTTGCGCAAAATGCCGTTAGTCGCCGCCCCCCGCGATAGATTAAAGTAACGCCCCCAGCCCTGGCGTTATTCGAACGTCTTCGGTCACCCTTTCCAGGAACAGTCATCGATGGAACATCGTGAAGCGCTGCTAGCGCTGCGAACCTTTCTTTCAACGCAGATTCTCGGCCAGGAAAAACTCATCGAGCGCTTGCTCATCGCCCTGCTTGCCGACGGCCACATGCTGGTCGAGGGCGCTCCCGGCCTGGCCAAGACCAAGGCCATCAAAGAACTCGCCGAAGGCATCGAAGCCCAGTTCCACCGTATCCAGTTCACCCCTGACCTGCTGCCGGCCGACATCACCGGCACCGAGATCTATCGCCCGGAAACCGGCAGTTTCGTGTTCCAGCAAGGCCCGATCTTCCACAACCTGGTGCTGGCGGACGAAATCAACCGCGCCCCGGCCAAGGTTCAGTCGGCGCTGCTTGAAGCCATGGGCGAGCGTCAGGTCAGTGTCGGGCGCAGCACCTACGAGCTGTCGCCGTTGTTCCTGGTGATGGCCACGCAAAACCCGATCGAGCAGGAAGGCACGTACCCGCTGCCCGAAGCGCAGCTCGACCGCTTCCTGATGCACGTGAAAATCGGTTTTCCGGACGCCGCCGTCGAACGCCGCATCCTGCAACAGGCCCGTGGCGAAGCCTTGAACGGCGAAACCAAGCCCGAACGCCGCGTCAGCCAGCAGGCCATTTTCGCTGCGCGCAAGGAAATCCTCGGTCTGTACATGGCCGACGCCGTGGAGGAATACCTGGTGCAACTGGTCATGGCCACGCGCACCCCGGCCAAGTTCGACCCGGAGATGGCCGAATGGATCGCCTACGGCGCCAGCCCCCGTGGCTCGATTGCCCTCGACCGCTGCGCCCGCGCCCACGCCTGGCTCGCCGGTCGCGACTTCGTCAGTCCGGAAGACATTCAAGCCGTGCTGTTCGACGTGCTGCGTCACCGCATCATTCTGTCCTTTGAAGCCGAAGCCGCCGGGATTGACCAGGACCGGGTGGTCCAGCGGATTCTCGACGTCGTAGCCGTCGCTTGACCCCGATGAACGCGATCCTGCCGCCGGAACCGGGCATCCGTGTCAGCCTCGCCGAGCTGATCGAGATGCGTCATCGCGTGCGTGAAGTGCAATTGTTCTCCACGCCGAGCCAGCGCAGCCCGCTGATCGGCCTGCACCACTCCAAGCTGCGTGGCCGTGGCGTCGACTTCGATCAGGTGCGGGTCTATCAGGCCGGCGATGACGTGCGAAGCATCGACTGGCGCGTCACCGCGCGCACCCAGGAGCCTCACACCAAGCTGTTCCACGAAGAGCGCGAGCGGCCGATTTTCATCATGGTCGAGCAAAGCCGCCGGCTGTTTTTCGGCTCGGGGCTGATGTTCAAATCGGTGCTTGCCGCCCAGGCCGCGAGCCTGATCGGCTGGGCCGCCCTCGGTCATAACGACCGGGTTGGCGGGCTGGTGTTCGGCGATAACGAGCACTACGAGATCAAACCGCGACGCAGCAAACAGAGCCTGTTGCAATTGCTCAACCGACTGGTGCGGGTCAATCAGTCGCTGCACACCGAAAGCGAAACTGATCGCGATGCCTTCAACATTGCCCTGCGCCGCGCCCGGGAAGTGCTGCGTCCCGGCAGTCTGGTGATCATCATCTGCGACGAACGCGCGCTGACCGAAGGCGCCGAACAACAGCTGAGCCTGTTGTCACGTCATTGCGACCTGTTGCTGCTGCCGGTCTCCGACCCGCTCGATCACGCCTTGCCCGCCGCTGGCCTGCTGCGATTCGCCGAACGCGGCGCGCAACTGGAACTCGACACGCTGAATTACGACCTGCGCCAGACCTACCGCGCACAAGCCGAAGCCCGGATCGCCCACTGGGAATTGCTCGCACAAAAGCTGCGCGTGTTGCTGATGCCTTTGAGCACCCAGAGTGAAATGGTCGAGCAACTGCGCGAGTACCTGAACCCACAGAAACCGGGGAAAGCTCGATGAGCAGCCTCGATCAACTGCAGCCGTTGATTTCGCCGCCGCCCATCGAGTTTTGGCCGCCGGCACCGGGCTGGTGGCTGTTGCTGTTATTGCTGCCGCTGATCGGTTTCGGCCTATGGCAGTTGCGCCGCTTCCTGCCGAGCAAACGCCCCATCGTGCGCGCCGAACAACCCTTGGACCCGGTGCGCGTCGCCGCGCTGGCCGAACTGGCGCTAATGCCCAAGCCCTATGACGGCGCGCCGGCCGGTGCCTGGTTACAGCAACTCAACGGTTTGCTTAAGCGCCTGTGCCGCAACCATTATCCGTACAGCCAGAGCCACACCCTCAACGGGCGCAAATGGCTGGCGTTCCTCGATAACCGTTGCCCGGCTGCCGGCCTGACCCGCTGGATGGTGCTGGTCGAAGGCGCTTACAAACCCGAATGCAAACTCGACGACAAGGCCATCGCCGGCCTGACGCAAGCCGTCGACACCTGGATTCGCAAACATGTTTGAGTTCGCTTGGCCGTGGATTTTCGCCCTGCTGCCGCTGCCATGGCTGCTGCGTGTCGTGCTGCCGGTCGCCGACAGCGGCGAGCCGGCGCTCAAAGTCAGCTTCCTCAGCGACCTCGAAGGCCTGGCCCGCCGCCGTGCCCGCGCCAACCTGCCGGCCTGGCGCCAACAAGCGCCGTTCATTCTGCTGTGGTTGTTGTTGCTGATCGCCGCGGCGCGTCCGCAATGGCTCGGCGAACCGCTGCCGATTGCCGCCAGTGGCCGGGATCTGCTGGTGGCCGTGGACGTGTCCGGCTCGATGGATTTTCCCGACATGCAGTGGCAGGACGAAGACGTCAGCCGCCTTTCGCTGGTCCAGCATTTGCTCGGTGATTTCCTCGAAAGCCGCGAAGGCGATCGGGTCGGCCTGATCCTGTTCGGCAGCCAGGCTTATCTGCAAGCGCCCTTGACGTTTGATCGGCACACCGTGCGCGTGTGGCTCGACGAAGCGCGGATCGGCATCGCCGGCAAGAACACCGCCATCGGCGATGCCATTGGCCTGGCGCTCAAACGTCTGCGCATGCGCCCGGCACAGAGCCGCGTGCTGATTCTGGTCACCGACGGCGCCAACAACGGTGGCGAAATCGACCCGCTCACGGCGGCGCGACTGGCAGCCACTGAAGGGGTGAAAATCTACCCGATCGGTATCGGCGCCGATCCGGAGCAAAGCGGCACGCTGGGATTCCTCGGCGTCAATCCGAGCCTGGACCTCGATGAGGCTTCTTTGAAGGCCATCGCCCAAGCCACCGGTGGCCAGTACTTTCGCGCCCACGACGGCAAAGAACTACAGGCGATCAAAGCCACCCTCGACCAACTGGAACCGGTAACCCAGCAACCGACTCAGGCTCGCCCGGCGCAAGCGTTGTACCACTGGCCTTTGGCGATGGCGTTGCTGTTGAGCATGCTGCTGGTGGTCCGTGAACGCTGGCCGGACAACCCGTTGCAACGCCTGTTCACCAAGGAGCTGTATCTGCAATCGCCACTGCCTGACTGGCGCCAACGGCTTAAACGCCTGCGTCTGCGGAGGCGCCGATGAGTGCGCTCTGGCCTTACTGGTTCCGTCCCTGGTGGCTGCTGCTGTTGCCGGTGCTCGGCTGGTTGCTTTGGCAACTCTGGCACCGGCAGAAACGCGCCGGGCGCTGGCAGATGATTTTGCCGCCGGCCTTCCACGCGGCGTTGCTCAGCGGTGGTAGCGGTCGCGACAGCAAATTGCCCTGGGTCGCCCTGGGCGTGGCGTGGGTGCTGACCCTTCTGGCGTTGCTGGGGCCGAGCTGGGAGCGTGTCGAGCAAACCAGTCAGAAACCTGCCGACCCGCTGGTGGTGATACTGGAGCTGACCCCGGAAATGCTCGCCACCGACGTCGCGCCGAACCGCCTGGAACAGGCGCGACGCAAGCTGTTCGACTTGCTGCAATACCGCAGCGACGCCCAGACTGCCATCGTTGTCTACGCCGGCAGCGCGCACACGCTGGTGCCGCTGTCCGATGACCTGTCCACCAGCGGCAACCTGCTGGATGCGCTGAAGCCGTCGCTGATGCCGCAGGCCGGTCATCGCGCCGATCTGGCGGTGGTCAAGGCCCTCGCGCTATTGGAGCAAGGCGCCCTTGGCGACGGGCGGATTCTGCTGATCGGCTCAACCCTGACCGAAGAGGAACGCCAAGGCATTCGCCGGGCGCTGGACGGTAAGGCGACACAGTTTTTGATGCTCGGTATCGGCACCGCCGAAGGTGCGCCCATTACGCGCGAGGACGGCAGTTTCCTCAAGGACGAACAAGGCGCGATTCTGGTGCCACACCTGGACGAGCCGAGCCTGAAAGCCTTCGCCAATGGCCTGGACGGACGCTATCGCCACGCGCGCCTGGGCGATACCGACTTGCGTGCCCTCGGCTTGCTCGACGGCCCGCGCAACGTGCGCCACGACGGCCAGATCCTGCGCCTCGACACCTGGGCCGACCAGGGTTACTGGCTGTTGCTGCCTCTTTTGTTGCTGGCGGCCTGCGCTGGCCGGCGCGGCTGGCTGTTCTGCCTGCCGTTGCTGTTCCTGCTGCCACAACCGAGCTATGCCTTCGACTTCGAAGACCTGTGGCTGCGGCCCGATCAACAGGGCCTGCACTTGCTCAAGCAAAAACGCCCAGCCGAAGCCGCAGCGCATTTCGACGATCACCAATGGCAAGGCGTGGCGCTCTATGAAGCCGGCGACTACAGTGGCGCCGCCCAGCGGTTCGCCGAAGGCAATGACGCCCATGCCCACTACAATCGTGGCAACGCCCTGGCCAAAAGCGGTGAATTGGAAGCCGCGCTGGATGCTTACGATCAGGCCCTGGAACGCCAGCCGGATTTGCGCCCGGCCCTGACCAACAAGGCGCTGGTGGAAAACCTGATCAAGCAGAAAAACACACCGCCGCCCGTCGAACCGGACAAAAACACCGGTGAGGAAAACCAGGCCACCGCGCAGGAACCACCACCCGGCGCAGCCACCCAACCGGGCGAACCGAAAACCGACGCCGAGCAAACCACAGCGGACACCGAGCAACAGTCCACTGCGCCGCCGAAACCGGGTACCAACGAAGTCCCCGGCAGTGAACTGGGGGATGAACAGCACACCACGCCGCCCTTGCGCCCGGCCAGCAGCAGTATCGACGGCGAACAGCGCCAGGCGCTGGAGCAATGGTTGCGCAAGATCCCGGATGATCCGGGTGAATTGCTCCGACGCAAATTCTGGTACGAACAGCAACAACATCAGGATCAGGGAAAAACTCGATGAACCGCTTCACCGCCTTCTCGCTCGCGCTGCTGATCTGGACTGCTCAGGCCCAGGCTACGGGGCTGCTCGCCAGCGTCGATCGCAGTCGCCTGAACTCCGGCGAAACGGTCGAACTGACGCTGGAATCCGACGACGTCACACAGTTCGGCAAGCCTGACCTGACGCCACTGGAGCCGCTGTTCGAAGTGCGCGGCACACGCCAGGTCAACCAGTTGACCACCCTCAATGGCGACAGCCGTGCTACCACTCGCTGGATCATCACCCTGCTGCCGAAGCAGAACGGCAGCGTGGTGATTCCGCCGCTGCAATTGGGCGATGTGCAGAGCCAGCCGATCACCGTGCAAGTGATCGAGAGCGAAACCCAGGACACCGCCAGCAAACTCGCGCCCGTGTTCATCGATGCGAGCCTCGATCAAAACAGCGTGTATGTGCAGGCTCAGGCTGTCCTGACCTTGCGCATCTACCATTCGGTTTCGCTGTACGACGACAGCAGCCTGCCGCCCTTGCAGATCCCCGATGCTCGCATCGAACAATTGGGCGAATCGCGGACCTACGAGAAAGCCATCAACGGCCTGCGCCATGGCGTGATCGAAATGCGCTACGCGATCTATCCGCAACACAGCGGCGTATTGACCATTCCGGCGCAGATATTCAATGCCGCGCTGGTCGACGCACAGCCCGCTCAGGACAACGCCACCCAAGCGCCGAAATCGGGCAAGTTGATGCGCGTCAGCTCCTCGGAACTCCTGCTGACGGTCAAGGCCAAACCCGCCAGCTATCCCGCCGACTTGCCTTGGCTGCCCGCCCGCAGCCTGAGCCTGAGCGAAAGCTGGAACCCGGAACCGGATCACGTCCAGGTCGGTGATTCACTGACCCGCAGCCTGACCTTGAGAGCCGAAGGCCTGGCCAGTTCGCAATTGCCGCCGTTGCCGGCCACCGACATCAATGGCTTGCGGCGCTACCCGGATCAACCAGTGCTGGGCAACCAGAACACCGAGCGCGGTTTGATTGGCAGTCGCGAGGACCGTGAAGCGCTGGTGCCGACGCGTAGCGGCGACATTGAGTTGCCGGCGGTGGACGTGGTCTGGTGGAACACCTTCGAGGATCATCTGGAACACAGCAGTCTGCCGGCCCGAACCCTGCCGGTGGCCACCAATCCGAGCCTAATGATCGACACCCCGGCCGGCGCGCCTCAAGCCACGGCCGCGGCTATCAACGAAGCCCTCTGGTGGTGGAAGCTCAGCACGCTGATCCTGGCGTGCACCACCCTGCTCGGCTTCGGCCTCTGGTGGCGCGCCCGCTGGCAGCCAGCGATCTTGCGGGCGGCGCAGACCGGCCCAAGCCCGCGCACCGTGCTCGACGATCTCAAGCGTGCCTGCCAGGCCAACGATCCCCACGCTACCCGCCAGGCCCTCGACGCCTGGGCCCGGCAACAACCGGAAACCCTGGCCGACATGGCCGCCCGCTTCGTCCCGCTGTCCGACGCCCTCGACGGCCTGAACGGCGCGCTCTACAGCGAAACCGGCCAGCATTGGCAAGGCGAGGAATTGTGGCGGGCGATCAAGGCCATCCCGATTGCCGAACGGGTCCAGGACCCGGTGGGCGACAGCGGCCTTCCGCCGCTATACCCCAAATAAAATCAAAAGATCGCAGCCTTCGGCAGCGCCTACAGGGGAATACGTACACCTGTAGGAACTGCCGAATGCTGCGATCTTTTCGCCTTTCGGCATTCCCGACCGTTTGCCAGTAAACTCTCTCCTTTTTCGCCGCTGTCATTTTCCTCGCGGCCATTACCTTATTTCCTACGGAGTTTGCCTTGCGTCTGTTTCACACCTCCGACTGGCACCTTGGGCAGAACCTGCACGGCCAGGAACGCGATTTCGAGCACGGCTGTTTTCTCGACTGGCTGCTGCGTCAGCTGAAGCTGGACCAGCCCGACGTGCTGCTGATTGCCGGCGATATCTTCGACACGGTCAATCCGCCGGTCAAAGCCCAGGAACGCCTTTACGACTTCATCGTCAGCGCTCACGAGCAGCAACCCTTGCTGACCATCGTGATGATTGCCGGCAACCATGATTCCGGCTCGCGCATCGAACTGCCCGCACCGTTGATGCGCCGCTTGCGTACTCATGCGTTGGGCCGTGTGCTGTGGCTGGATGACGGACAACTGGACGCCGAGCGCCTGTTGCTGCCATTGCCGGACGCCAGCGGTGAAATCGCCGGCTGGTGCCTGGCGCTGCCGTTCCTGCGGCCGGCCGAAGTGACCGGCGCGCACTTGGGCGACAACTACCTGCGCGGTATCGGTCAGGTTCATGAATGGCTGATCGAAGCGGCGAACGCCAAACGCAAACCAGGCCAGGCGCTGATCGCCATCAGTCACGCGCACATGGCCGGCGGTTCGGTGTCCGAAGACTCCGAGCGCAGCTTGATCATCGGCAACGCCGAAGCCTTGCCCGCCAGTTTGTTCGGGCCGAGCATCAGCTACGTCGCCCTCGGTCACTTGCACAAGCCGCAGAAGGTCAACGGCGAGGAGCGCATCCGCTACAGCGGCTCGCCGATTCCGTTGTCGTTCTCCGAGATTGGCTATCAGCATCAGATTCTCGACATCACACTCAAGGGCGAAACCCTGGTCAGCGTCGAACCGAAACTGATCCCGCGCGCGGTGAACCTGCAGCGGATCGGACCCGCGCCGCTGGCGGAAATCCTCTTGCAACTGGCGGACCTGCCGAACATCGACTTGCTCGCCGACCTGCAGCGTCAACCCTGGCTGGAAGTCCGTGTGCGTCTCGACGAGCCGCAACCGGACCTGCGTCACCAAGTGGAAACCGCGCTGCAAGGCAAAGCCGTACGGCTGGTGCGAATTGCCGCCGAGTACGCTGGCAACGGCGGCCGTGAGGGCGTCGATGTGGGCGCGACCTTGATCGAACTGGATCAGCTATCGCCCCAGGAACTGTTCAGCCGGGCCTGGCAGGACAACTACGGCAGCGAGGTCGACGAGCAAACCCTCAAGGACTTTGCCGAGCTGTTGCAGGACGTGCAGATGGAGAGCGAACAACCATGAAGATCCTCGCGATCCGCCTGAAAAACCTCGCCTCACTGGCCGGGCCTTTTGACATCGACTTCACGGCTGAACCTTTGGCCAGCGCCGGCTTGTTCGCCATTACCGGGCCTACTGGCGCCGGTAAAAGCACCTTGCTCGATGCCTTGTGCCTGGCGCTGTTCGGTGCCGTGCCGCGACTGAGCAATGCGCAAGTGTCGGCCAAAGCGCCGGACGCCGATGGCGAAATCGGCACCGGTGACCCGCGCACGCTGCTGCGTCGCGGCACGGGTGAAGGCTTTGCCGAAGTGGATTTCGTCGGCATCGATGGCCGCCGCTATCGCGCTCGCTGGGAAGCCAATCGCGCCCGCGAGAAGGCGGGCGGCAAGCTGCAAGCCAGCCGTCAAAGTTTGCGCGACATCGATCTGGATCAATTGCTGGCCAGTCAGAAAGTCGAATTCAAAACCCAGCTCGAATCCGTCCTGGGCCTGAACTTCGAGCAGTTCACCCGTGCCGTACTGCTCGCCCAAAGCGAATTCAGTGCCTTTCTCAAGGCCAACGATAACGAACGCAGCGAGCTGCTGGAAAAACTCACCGACACGGCGCTCTACACCCGCCTCGGTCGCCGCGCCTTCGACAAGACCAAAGAGGCGCGCGAAACCCACAAGCTGTTGCAGGATCAGGCCACCGGCGTCACGCCGCTGTCGCCAGAAGCCCGCGCCGAACTGGACGAGCGCTTCAACGAGGCTCAGCAGCAACTCAAGACTCAACAGGCACAGCTCAAACAGCTGGAGCTGCAACACACCTGGCTCAAGGAGTTGCGGCAGTTGCAGGATGCGCAACTCAGCGCCACCGAACAGCTGACCAGCGCTCAGTTGCACTGGGAAAGCCTCACCGGCGAACGCTTGAAGCTGACCCGCCTGGAGCAACTGGCGCCGCAGCGGCACCAGTTCGCCCGCAAGACTGAACTCGTCGCCCAGCTCACGCCGTTGGCCGCGCAGATTCAACTGCACACTCAACAACAAACAGAACTGCACGCGCGTCAGGCGCAGCTTGAACACAGCCTGAACGCGGCGCAGACCGCACTCGTCGAAGCGCAAAGCCAACACACCACAGGCGTGCCGCTGCTGCGTCAGGCCTTTGAAGAGCAAAGCACCCTCGCCCGCCTGGTCAAAGATGCGGCACTCAGTGCCGAACGCAAACAACAGGCAGAACTGGCCTGCACCCAGGGCCAAAACGCGATTCAAGGTTTGCTCGACCAACAAAAACAGGTCACCGAACGCTTGCAACGGATTGCCGGGGCGCTTGAACAAAGCAGCCATCTGGCGCCATTGAGCGACGCCTGGAACGCCTACCGCCACCGCCTGCAACAGCTGATGCTGGTGGGCAATCGGCTGAACCAGGGGCAGGCCGAACTGGCCGCTTTGGAACAGCGCGCGAGCGATGCCGCCGAAGCACTGGCCACCCAGCGCCAGAGCCTTGAAGTGCTGTACAAAGAGGCCGGTGCCGAACCGGAAGCAGTGGCCGAGCAGGTGCAGATTCTTGGCAGTCTGTTGCAGGACAACCGCAAACAATTGCGCGCCTTTGAAGAGCTGACACGGCTGTGGGCCAGTCAACAAGAGCTGGACAAACGCGCCGCCGAACTCCAGCAGCGCCAGCTCGTCGCGCAGCAAGAACGGGATCGTTTGACCCAGGACGGGGTGAAAACCAAGAGCGAACTGACCGTCGCCGAGCAGACCCTGACCGTCACCCGCGAATTGCTGGAACGCCAGCGCCTGGCGCGCAGTGCCAGCGTCGAAGAACTGCGCGCGCAGTTGCAGGACGATCAACCGTGCCCGGTCTGCGGCAGCCCGGACCATCCTTATCATCAACCCGAAGCGCTGCTGCAAAGCCTCGGCCGGCATGATGAAAGTGAACAGGCCAACGCCCAGAAAGCCGTCGATCTGCTGAAAGAAAAGCTCACCGACCTGCGTGCCGAAGTCGGTGGCTTGATTGCTCAGCAGAAGGAGTTGCTGCAACAACAGGAACACCTCGCAGCTCAGCAGCAAAGCCTGGGGCCGAGCCTGGAAGCGCATCCGCTGTCGACGCAACTGCTGGCCCAGGACGCGAGCAAACGCGACAGCTGGCTCGCGCAACAAAACAGCCAGTTGAACCAGAGCATCACGCAGGACGAACAACGCCAAACCGCCCTGCTCACCCTGCAACAGGATGCCGCGCGGCTTCAACAGCAGCTGCGCAGCGCCGAAGCGGCGAGCCAGCAAGCGACCCAGCACCTGACCAACCAGCAACGTGAGTTGAGCAGTGATCGCCAGCGCCTGGACGAAGAGTTGACAGCGTTCAGCAACCTGCTCCCGGCCGACACCCTGCAAGCGTTGCGCAATGAACCTGCGGCGACTTTCACGCAGCTCGACGGGCAGATCGCCCAGCGTCTGGAGCAGCTCGATCAGCAGCGCGAAGAGCTCAGCGAACAGCTACAACGCCAGCAGACACTGGAGAAAGAACAGGATCGCCAGCAGACCCGCGCCCAGCAACTGGAAGCCGCGCAGCAGCAGTTCACCGCCCTTGCCGAGCAGCAACACGCTTGCCAGGAGAAGCTGTCGCAATTGCTCGGCGAACACGCCAGCGCCGAGCAGTGGCAACAGCAACTGGACCAGGCGGTCGAACAGGCGCGCGCTGCCGAAGCCGCGGCCAATCAGGAACTGCAAACCGTGCGCACGCGGCTGGTGCAACTGGCGGCGGAACTGAAAGCGCAGCAAGAACGCCTGATTGCGCTGGAATCGGAAGATCGCGAATTGAGTGGCAAGATCGCCGACTGGCGCGCCTTGCATCCAGAACTGGATGACGGCGGCCTGGAAGACCTGCTGAGCGTCGACGACCAGCAGGTCAGTGAACTCAGGCAACGGTTGCAGCACAGCGAAAAAGCCATCGAACAAGCCAAGGTCCTGTTGCAGGAGCGCGATAAGGTCCTGCTCAATCATCAGGCGCAACACAACGGTCATCTCGACGCCGAGCAATTGGCGACGACGCTGGCAGACCTGCAAACCCAGTCCGCCGCCAGCGAACACCGCTGCGCCGAACTGCGCGCCGAACAGGCCGAGGACCAGCGCCGGCAAAACGCCAATCAGGCCTTGGCGCAACAGATCGCCAGCGCCTACACCGAGTATCAGCGCTGGGCGCGCTTGAATGCGCTGATCGGTTCGGCCACCGGCGACACGTTCCGCAAGATCGCCCAGGCCTACAACCTCGACCTGCTGGTGCATCATGCCAACGTCCAACTGCGGCAACTGGTGCGACGCTATCGCCTGAAACGTGGCGGCAGCATGCTCGGGTTGCTGGTGATGGACACCGAGATGGGCGACGAGCTGCGTTCGGTGCACTCGTTGTCCGGTGGCGAAACGTTCCTGGTGTCTCTGGCGCTGGCCTTGGGTCTGGCGTCAATGGCGTCGAGCACGTTGAAAATCGAATCTCTGTTCATTGACGAAGGTTTCGGCAGCCTCGATCCGGAATCCCTGCAACTGGCCATGGACGCCCTCGACGGCTTGCAGGCTCAGGGCCGCAAGGTCGCGGTGATTTCCCACGTACAGGAAATGCATGAACGGATTCCGGTGCAGATTCAGGTCCGCCGTCAGGGCAACGGCCTGAGTACCCTGGAGGTGAAATGATCACGCTGTATTCCTTCCGCCGCTGCCCGTACGCCATGCGAGCGCGCATGGCCCTGCGCTACGCCGGAGTAACGCTGGACATTGTCGAAGTCAGCCTGAAGGCCAAACCCGCCGAGATGCTCGCACTGTCGAGCAAAGGCACGGTGCCGGTGCTGAGTATCGACGGTCAGGTGATCGATGAAAGTCTGGAGATCATGCGCTGGGCCCTGGCGCAGAACGATCCGCAGGATTGGCTGCTCAAGGATGATCCGCATGGGCAGTCATGCATCGCCGCGCTGATCGAGGAGAACGATCAGGCGTTCAAGGTGCATCTGAATCGCTACAAGTACGCCGAGCGATATCCCGAGCAACCGATGGCGTTCTATCGCGCCGAGGGCGAGGTATTTTTGCGCAAGCTCGATGAGTTGCTGGAGGGGCGCGACTACTTGCTGGCGGCGCATCCGAGCCTGGCGGATGTGGCGTTGATGCCGTTCGTGCGGCAATTCGCCCATGTCGATCGCGCGTGGTTCGCGCAGACGCCATACGTGCGGTTGCAGGCGTGGCTACAGCGATTCCTCGACTCGGACCTGTTCACCGGCATCATGCAAAAATAACCACTTCCTGTGTAGGAGCGAGGCTTGCCCGCGAAGCCTTTAGCGGCCTTGATGACGCCTTCGCGGGCAAGCCTCGCTCCTACAGGGGTGTTTCGATCTGTCAGGCCAGCACGTTGCACATCTCCAGCGCCGAGCAATCGACGTGGAACGGGCCGAAGTAATCGTCCTGGCGTTTGATGGGCGGGTTGCCGGCCAGCAGGCCCAGGGCCTTGGCGGTTTCGATATTACGTGCAAGGTTGTGATTGGCTTCGATGGACCGGGCCACGGAACCTGCCGAGCCCTGCCCTATCCCCAACAGTGAAGCGCCATTGGTCATGAACGCCAGGAAGGCGATGACCCAGAGTTTGCCTCCTTTCATGCTCCTGCCACTCCTGCCACGTCCGCCTGATCGATCACCGCGTTTTGGACGTGGTGATCGAACTGGATGCCAGGATGAGCGACTTGAATCGGCGCGTCGAAAGACTGTTGCGATTGCGGCGAAAGGCTGACAACCAACACCAGAGCCACGTAAAGAGCGATAGCCAGGTAGGCGCCGTGTTTGGCATAAGTGATGATTGCGCTGGCCATGGTGTTCTCCGTAGGCATGTTTCGACGCCCACAGAATCGATCAAAAAAGCCGTGACAACCACTCAGGGTTATCCATAGTAACCATCAGCTTCGTTGATCATTAAGCCAGTCTATTTCAGTCTTCAATAAAACTCATCAAGCGCTCGCGGGCCGCATCCGGCTCGTCGGGAACGGGCTGGGCAGCCGAAAGAATGGGGGTGGAATAGAGAAACAGAAGAACCACGGCCAGACGCATCGCCATGCGGTCGATCCTTGTGATAGGAGAAGGAGTCAGAAAATCAGCGTCAAATTTAAACTCATGGCCATGTGATATCAAGTGATACCTTGATATCAATATGATGCTGTCGGAAACGCGTTATGCAGGAGCGACATCACTCAGGTTTTTCGAGGCTTTTCAGCCCGATCGACACAAGTGACTTCGCTCCTGCATAAAAGGTGCAGGGCTTGAATTTCAGGCTTGGGTTTTGTGATCCAGCGCCGCGTAGAAGTTGGCACTTTGTTGCAGGTATTTCTGGGTGTAGCTCTGGGTGTGGGATTTTTTGTCGCTGATTTCAACGTTGGCGCTGGCTGGCAGAGCAACGGTGGCGGAGATAGCGGAGGCGGCGATTACGGAGAAGAGATTGAAGTTCATGGCGGTATTCCTCGAAGTCAGTTGGCTTGCTTGCCCGGTGGGGCCGTGAAGCAAACTTAACCGCGGGGGTTCACGCGCTGAAATGCTTTGTAGCATTACTAAACATCAGCGTCATTGATAGAAGGATGCAGGCCCCATCAACCGGGGCCTGCGGCCTATTGACGCACCAGGAACTTGAGATCGCTCGGGGCATCCATCGGCAGTTTTTGCACGGTTTTACCCAGCAAACCGCTCTTGGCGTCGCGCTCGACCACCACAATCTGGTTGCTTTTCTGGTTGGCAATCAACAAGAACTTGCCACTTGGATCGAGGCTGAACTCGCGCGGGTGATCGCCCTCCACCGCTCTGCGCTGCAGCTCTTGGAGGTGGCCGCTCGCCGGGTCGATGGCGAACACCAACAGTTGATTGGCGGTGCCACGGTTGCTGACATAGAGGAACTTGCCATCGACCGAAGCATGCAGGGCCGCAGCGGCCTTATCGGAAGCGGGCTGCCCCGCCGCCAGATCAATCATCTGCGTTTGCTCGAGTTTGCCGTCCTGGTAGTCGAACACCGCCACCTGCGCGCTCATTTCCATGGTCAGCCACGCGTGCTTGCCATCAGCGCTGAACAGCAAATGCCGAGGCCCGCTGCCGGGCGGCAATTGAACTGACGCCGGTGTCGCGGCGGTCAGCGGCAAGTCTGGATTGGCCTTGGGATCGAAGCGGTAGACAAAGATCTTGTCGGCGCCCAGATCATTCGAGAAGACATAGTTGCCATCCGGTGACGAGACCGTCGAATGCACATGGGCCGACATCTGCCGCTCGGGATTGACCCGGCTCGACGGATGGCTGCTCATTTGCACCACGTGTTTGAGCTTGCCGTGGCCTCCTACCGGTATCACCGCCAGGGTACCGCCCGGATCTTCAGCCACCGAATAGTTGCTGACAAACAGGTGATTGCCTTCAACGCTGAGGCTCGAATGCGTCGGCTCGTTGCCCAGGCTCTGCACCTGATTGATCAGGCTCAGCGCATGGGTTTTGGAATCGATCGCATAACTGCTGACGCGCCCTACCGGATCAACCTGCCCCGGACCGTTTTCGTTGACCACGTACAGGCGGCGCTGGTCCTTTGACACGGTGAGCCAGGACGGGTTTTCACTCTCGATCACTTGCAGCGGCTTGGCGTCGATCTGCCCGGTGGCGGCGTCGAAGTTCAGGCGATAAATGCCCTGGCTCTGGCCGGCCGTGTAGGAGCCGACCAGCAACTGATAGTCGTCAGCCGACGCTACCTGAAAGCCCATCGCGCCGACGCTGCCAGCCATCAGTAACGGCCAGAGTTTACGCATCCTCATTCACGTCGCCCTCGTCGTCATCACCGCGAATCGCGGTCATGCACACCAACCGGTGTTCGCCGGAAGCACCGGTGATCACCCAGCTTTGCAAGGTCGGATCGAAGGTCGCCGCGCCGATCTCGGTCGGCGTGAACTCCCAATGCTTGGCCGCTCGACCGTCCATGCATTCGATGTGCAGGTTGTCGTCTTCATCGAGGGAGAATTCGAAGGCGTGCAGCCCGTCGATCTCCACCATGTCGCAGTGTTCGAGGGTGTGGAGCAAGGTGTCGGTTGCGGCAGTCATGGCAGTCAATCTTTGAATGGGAAAAACGCAATGATAGCTCAAAGTACAAGGGGCCCAATGCCGGTGACAAAACTCGCACACAACACCAATCAACTGTAGGAGCTGCCGAAGGCTGCGATCTTTTGATTTTGATCTTCGGCGATTCCGAAAAATCCAAGATCAAAAGATCGCAGCCTTCGGCAGCTCATACAGGGGATGGTGTTCGGCCGTTAGAGAGCGCTGCTTAAAGTGTGCCGACGGTGCCGGGCTCGAACGCCGCGCCCACAGGCTCGATGCCGTTGATCAATGGCGCGCCGAACTCGGCCTGGCTGATTTCGAATACGTCACCCGGTCGGGTGCGGATGCCGTCGGCGAAGGACAGGGTCGCGGTGCCGAAGAAGTGAATGTGCACGTCACCGGGGCGCAGGAACTGGCTGTATTTGAAATGGTGGTATTCGAGGTTCGCCAGGCTGTGGCACATGTTGGCTTCGCCACTCAGAAACTCGTTCTGCCACAGCACTTCACCCTCGCGCAGAATGCGGCTGGTGCCGGCCAGGTGCTGAGGCAATTCACCGACCCGAAGTTCCGGGCCATAGCTGCAACTGCGCAATTTCGAATGCGCGAGGTACAGGTAGTTTTTGCGCTCCATCACATGATCCGAGAATTCGTTGCCCACGGCGAAACCGAGGCGATACGGCTTGTCGTCGTGGCCGATGACGTAGAGGCCACTGAGCTCGGGTTCTTCACCGGCATCTTCGGCAAACGGCGGCAGCGGGAACGGTTGGCCCGGGCGCACGACAATGCTGCCGTCGCCCTTGTAGAACCATTCCGGTTGCACGCCGGCCTGCCCCGCCGCCGGTTTTCCGCCCTCCACGCCCCATTTGAAAATGCGCATGGTGTCAGTCATCGCAGCTTCATCGCCGGCCTGCTGATGCATTTTGTCCCGGGCCGAGGCGCTGCCCAAATGGGTCAGGCCGGTGCCGCTGACCAGCATGTGCGCCGGGTCCGGGTGATCCAGCGGCGGCAGGATTCGCAGCTTGGCCAGCAACTCGGCGTAGTCGTGACGGATGCCCAGGCCCAGGGTTTGCACCTGCTGCTCAAGCGTGCTCCCCGCCTCGATCGCCGCCAGCGCCAGGTCGCGCACCGTGCGCGCCGCCTGCACTTCACGCACCAGACCGCCCTCGACCACGCCGACACGGCGCTCACCGTTACTCAATTCGAACTGAACCAAACGCATGATTTTCTCCTTTGAACGCACGACTTCAAAACAACGCAGCCCCCCTGTGGGAGCGAGCCTGCTCGCGATGAGGTCATCACATCCGACATGGATGTCGACTGATGCACCGCTATCGCGAGCAGGCTCGCTCCCACAGTTGATCGGGGCTGATTTCAGAATTCAGGTACGGGTTGCGCCACGGGCGCTGGCAGCGAATTGATCGGCCGGCAGCACATGCTTGCGTTCCAGCAAGCGATAAACCACGCCCGTCAGCACCAGTCCGAACAGCATCACGCCAGAGAGGAAATACAACCCCGACGCCAGGTTGCCGGTGTACTCCTTCAGCGCACCGATCACAAACGGACCGATGTAGCCGCCGAGGTTGCCCACCGAGTTGATCAAGGCGATCCCGGCCGCCGCACTGGCACCGGCAAAGAAGCGGCCCGGCAAGGTCCAGAACACCGCCGTGCAGGAAAACAGCGAGAAGGCCACCAGGCACAACGCCGCCAGTTGCAGCACCGGCACCGTCAGCCAGGCACTGAGGAACAGGCCGATAGCCCCCAACACGTAAAGCACCGCCAAGTGGCCGTAGCGATCATTCAAACGATCGGAACTGCGCGGGATGATCAGCAAACCGATGATCCCGAAGATGTACGGCACCGACGATACGAAGCCGGTCACCAGATCAGTGCCGCCAAACTGTTTGATCAGTGTCGGCAGCCACAGGCCCAAACCATAAATGCTCAGGGTCACCGGCAGGTAGAACAGCGCCAGCAGCAGCACGCGTTTGTCTTTGAGCGCATGCAGCGGATTGCCGTGGCGGGTCTGGCCGTAGGCCTCAAGGTCCTTTTTCAACTCGCCGGTCAACCAGTCCTTCTCGGCCTGATCCATCCATTTCACCTGCTGCGGGCCATCCGGCAGGTAACGCAGCACCGGCCAGGTCAGCAGGATCGCCGGGGTGCCGATGACGATAAACAGCCACTGCCAGCCGTGCAGGCCGAGGGTGCCATCCATGCCGAGCAAGCCGCCGGACACCGGGCCGGTGATCATCATCGCAATGGGTTGGGAAAGGATGAACAGCCCGAGGATCTTGCCGCGATGGCGCACCGGGAACCATTGAGTGATGTAGTAGAGAACGCCCGGAAAGAACCCGGCCTCGGCCGCACCGAGTAGAAAGCGCATCAGGTAAAAGCTGTTTGGCCCCTGGACGAAGGCCATGCCGATGGTGATGGCGCCCCAGGTGAGCATGATCCGCGCAAACCAGCGCCGCGCGCCGAAGCGATCGAGCATCAGGTTGCTGGGGATTTCCAACAGGAAGTAGCCAATGAAAAACAGCCCGGCGCCCAGGCCATAGGCCGCATCCCCGAGACCGATGTCGGCGCCCATGTGCAGCTTGGCGAAGCCCACGGCGGAGCGATCCACATAGGCGATCAGGTACAGAAGGATCAGGAAGGGAATCAGTTTCAGCGTGATGCGACGAATAAGCCGCAGTTCCTGGCTCATGAGATCGGTCTCCGATTGTTGTTGTTATGGAACCTCGGGAGACGCCTCTCGCACAAAATGGCCAGGGCCATCCCTCCGTTGAAAACGACTATATAGTAATACTAATTACCCAACAACACTTCCAAACAGGCCAATTTGCGCTTATGTTACGCCTTAGCTAGAACAATATAGTCATACAATAAGAGAGCCGATCATGTCTGATAAGAAACCCACCCTGCGCTCCGCCCAATGGTTTGGCACCGCCGACAAAAACGGTTTCATGTACCGCAGCTGGATGAAGAATCAGGGCATCGCCGATCACCAGTTTCACGGCAAGCCAATCATCGGCATCTGCAATACCTGGTCCGAACTGACCCCGTGCAACGCGCATTTCCGCCAGATTGCCGAGCACGTCAAACGCGGGGTGATCGAGGCCGGTGGCTGGCCGGTGGAATTCCCGGTGTTCTCAAACGGCGAATCCAATCTGCGTCCGACCGCGATGTTCACCCGCAACCTGACGAGCATGGACGTCGAAGAAGCCATTCGCGGCAACCCGATTGACGGTGTCGTGTTACTGACCGGCTGCGATAAAACCACCCCGGCCTTGCTGATGGGTGCGGCCAGTTGTGACGTGCCGGCAATCGTCGTCACCGGCGGGCCAATGCTCAACGGCAAGCACAAGGGCCAGGACATCGGCTCGGGCACAGTGGTCTGGCAGCTCAGCGAGCAGGTCAAGGCCGGCACCATCACCCTCGACGATTTCCTCGCGGCCGAGGGCGGCATGTCCCGTTCGGCGGGCACCTGCAACACCATGGGCACCGCGTCGACCATGGCCTGCATGGCCGAAGCACTTGGCACTTCCCTGCCCCACAACGCAGCGATTCCGGCGGTGGATGCGCGGCGTTATGTACTGGCGCACATGTCCGGCATGCGCGCAGTGGAGATGGTTCGCGAAGACTTGAAGCTGTCGAAGATCCTGACCAAGGAAGCCTTCGAAAACGCCATCCGCGTGAACGCGGCCATCGGCGGTTCGACCAACGCGGTGATCCACTTGAAAGCCATCGCCGGCCGTATTGGCGTGGACCTGGAACTGGATGACTGGACCCGCATCGGGCGCGGCATGCCGACCATCGTCGACCTGCAACCGTCCGGGCGCTTCCTGATGGAAGAGTTCTACTACGCCGGTGGCTTGCCAGCCGTGTTGCGCCGCCTCGGCGAAGCGAATCTGATTCCGCATCCGAACGCCTTGACCGTCAACGGCAAGACCCTCGGCGAGAACACCAAGGACGCACCGATCTACGGCCAGGACGAAGTGATCCGCACCCTCGACAACCCGATCCGCGCCGATGGCGGCATCTGCGTGTTGCGCGGCAACCTGGCACCACTGGGTGCAGTGCTCAAACCCTCTGCCGCCACTGCCGAGTTGATGCAGCATCGCGGCCGCGCCGTGGTGTTCGAGAACTTCGACATGTACAAGGCACGGATCAACGACCCGGAACTGGACGTCGATGCCCACTCGATTCTGGTGATGAAGAATTGTGGGCCGAAGGGTTATCCGGGCATGGCCGAAGTCGGCAACATGGGCTTGCCGGCCAAACTGCTGGCCCAAGGCGTGACTGACATGGTGCGTATCTCCGATGCGCGCATGAGCGGCACGGCGTACGGCACCGTGGTGTTGCATGTGGCCCCGGAAGCAGCGGCCGGCGGCCCTTTGGCGACGGTGAAGGAAGGTGACTGGATCGAGCTCGATTGCGCCAACGGCCGTTTGCATCTGGACATTCCGGACGCGGAACTGGCGGCGCGCATGGCGGATCTGCAACCGCCGCAAAACCTGATCGTGGGCGGTTACCGTCAGCTCTACATCGACCACGTGCTGCAGGCGGACCAAGGCTGCGATTTTGACTTCCTGGTCGGTTGCCGCGGAGCCGAAGTACCGCGCCATTCTCACTAACCCCATCGTCCTAATGTGGGAGCGGGCTTGCTCGCGAAGGCGGGGTGTCAGACAACGAATATGTTGGATGATAAACCGCCTTCGCGAGCAAGCCCGCTCCCACATTTGATTTTCGCCCGCCTCAAGATTGCGCCGTGCCTGTTATCATGCGCGACACCCTACCGCACAGGATCGCGCCGTTCCCCATGGATTACCGCAAACCCTCCGACCGCAAAAGCATGCACTCGCGCATTGTCCAGGAACTGGGCATGCAGATCGTTTCCGGGCGCTTCAAACCGGATGACAAACTGCCCGCCGAAGCCCTGCTGTGCGAAGAGTACGCGGTCAGCCGGCCGGTGCTGCGCGAAGCCACGCGGGTTTTGGTCGCCAAGGGCCTGGTGTATTCCCGTCCACGGGTGGGCACTGTGGTCAAACCGCGTCGGGAATGGCACATGCTCGACCCGGACGTGCTGCACTGGTTGATGCAAAGCAGTCCGCAGAATGAGTTTTTCAGTCTGCTGACCAGCGTGCGCAGCATCATCGAACCGGCGGCAGCCGCCCTCGCTGCGCAGTTCGCCACCGACGAGGACATCGCGTCCATCGGCGAAGCCTACCAACGCATGGAAGCCGCTCCGACCCCGGAAGCGTTGCTGCAACCCGACCTGGATTTCCACAGCCGGATCGCCGATGCGACCCACAACGATTTGCTGGCGAATCTTTGCAACATGCTGTCGGTGGCAATTGCCGAGGCGTTAAAGCATTCCAACCAGCGGCCGAACCTGCATGAACTGGCGCTGCCACGGCACAAGGCGATTCTGACGGCGATCGAGAATCGCGATGCCTTGGGCGCCCGGCATGCAACGTTGGTGCAGCTGGATGATGCTCGCAACGCACTGGACGTCGTGCTAGGCACCGATCTTCCTGATCACCACAATTAAATGTGGGAGCGGGCTTGCTCGCGAAGACGGTTTATCATTCAACATTTTCGTTGTCTGATACCCCGCCTTCGCGAGCAAGCCCGCTCCCACAAGGGTTTTGTGTGAAATTTGAGAAATAAAAAAGCCGCAACCCTGAGGTTGCGGCTTTTCCATTTCAGCCAGGGATCAGTGAGCGAACAGCGAGTTGCCCTTCTGCCCTGCCAGTTTTTCCGGCTTGATCAGGAACCGCGCCAACGCTGGCAGCAGCCACAGTGCGCCGAACATGTTCCAGAGCAGCATGAAGGTCAGCATCAGGCCCATGTCGGCCTGGAACTTGATGGCCGAGAAGATCCAGGTGCACACGCCGATCGCCAGGCACAGGCCGGTGAACAGCACGGCCTTACCGGTGGATTTCAGCGTCTGGTAATAGGCTTCTTGCAGCGGCAGGCCGGCACGCAGGAAGCTTTCCAGGCGGCTGTAGATGTAGATCCCGTAGTCCACGCCAATCCCCACCCCGAGTGCCACTACCGGCAAGGTCGCGACTTTTACGCCGATGCCCATGAAGGCCATCAGGGCGTTACCGAGCACCGAGGTCAGTACCAGCGGCAGCACGATGCACAAGGTCGCCGCCCAGGAACGGAAGGTGATCATGCACATGGTCGCGACGCAGATGTACACCAGCACCAGGATGGTCAGCTCGGATTCCTTGATCACCTCGTTAGTAGCCGCTTCGATGCCGGCGTTACCGGCGGCGAGGATGAATTCCAGGCCGTCCTTGTTGTTTTCCTTGGCGAAGTCCTGCACCGCATGGACCGCGCGATCCAGAGTGGCGGCCTTGTGATCGTTGAGGAACACCAGCACCGGCGCCAGGGAACAACTGTTGTTGTACAAGCCGTCAGCCCGAGCGATGGAGTTGTTCAGCACGTCCGGGTTACGCGACAGGGTTTCCCATTTCAGGTTGCCCTCGTTCATGCCCTTGATCATCTGCTTGGACACAGTCACCAGGGAAATCGCCGACTGCACGCCCTCGGTGTTCTGCATCTTCCACATCAGTTCGTCGATCGGCGCCATGGCTTCGTAGCGCGAGCAGCCTTCTGACTTGGTCTTGACCATCACCACCAACACATCGGAACTGGTGGAGTAGTTACTGATGATGAAGTTGTTGTCCTTGTTGTAGCGCGAATCCGGACGCAGTTCCGGGGCACCCTGATCGAGGTCACCGATTTTCAGGTTCTGGCTGTACCAGAGGCCGCCGCCGAAGGCCAGCAAGGCCAGGACGATCGATACCGGCGCGACTTTCGGGCTGGCGAAGTTCGACAGCAGGCGCCAGAACGGGTGTTCGCGGTGCGCGTCTTTCTTGCTGCGTTCGACCGCGCGCTTGCTGATGCCAACGTAGGAAATCGCGACGGGCAGCAGGATCAGGTTGGTGAACACGATCACCGCCACGCCGATGGACGCACCGATGGCCAGTTCACGAATCACACCGATGTCGATGATCAGCAGCGTAATGAAACCCACCGCATCCGCGAGGATCGCAATCATCCCCGGCAGGAACAACTGGCGGAACGTCCGTCGTGCGGCGGTCAACGCGTTGTCCGCTTCACTGGACTGCAATGCGATGCCGTTGATCTTTTGCACGCCGTGGGAAATACCGATGGCGAAGATCAGAAACGGTACCAGCATCGAATACGGATCAAGCCCAAAGCCGAAGAAGTGCATCAAGCCGAGCTGCCAGACCACCGCCACCAGCGTCGTACTCAACACCGCCACGGTGCTGCGCATGCAGTTGGTGAACCAGTAGAGCAGGATCAGGGTGATGATGAAGGCAACGCCGAAGAACATCACCACCATCACCAGGCCATCGATCAGGTCGCCGACTTTCTTGGCGAAACCGACGATGTGGATCTGCACGTTCGGGTTCTGTGCTTCAAACTTGTCGCGGATCTTTTCTTCGAGTTCGTGGGAGAACTTCCGATAATCCAGCGCCAGCAGCTTGCCCTGGTCCTGCGGGTCCGGGTAGGACTCCAGCAGCGGGATATCGACGATGCTCGATTTGAAATCGTTGGACACCAGACGCCCGACCTGACCGGACTTGAGCACGTTGTTGCGCAGCAGGTCGAGGCTTTGCTGGGAGCCGTTATAGCTCTGGGGAATCACTTCACCACCGGCGAAGCCCTCCTCCGTCACCTCGGTCCAGCGCACGCTCGGGCTCCACAGCGACTTGAGGCCGGAACGGTCGACACCGGAAATGTAGAACACCTCGTCGTTGATCTGACGCAGGGTCTCCATGTACTCCTTGGAGAAGATGTCGCCGTCGGTGGCTTCAACCGAGATGCGGACCGTGTTGCCCAGGTTCGCCAGATCGTTGCGGTGCTCCATCATCTTTTGAATGAACGGATGCTCAAGCGGGATCATTTTTTCGAAGCTGGTGGATGGCCGGATCAGCGTTGCCTGCCAGAACAGGAAAATACTCACCAGCAGGCAGATGACGATCACTGCCGGGCGGTTGTTGAAAATCAGGCGTTCGAGAAACGTCGCCTTGTCTTGGTGATGACTGCTTAGGGATGTCATAGACCCGCCTTCTTATTATTTGCCCGGCTCATTTGGCCAGCTCAGCGCCGGTTGGCGAAGTAGCGCGAACGCCGCCCTGTCCTGCCAGAATCAGATTGCCATTGCCCGCCGCGGTGACTGCCGAAACGGAGATGCGATCGGGGCGGTTGAACACGCTGAAGGTTTCGCCGTTGTCGTTGCTGCGGATCACCGAGCCGCCGTTGCCGACGATCACGATGGAACCGTCGTCGAGCAGCGTGGCGCCGGACAGGCCGAATTCCAGTGCACCGCGAGCCGCCTTCAACTCGACCGGCTCCCAGGTGGTGCCGAAGTCGGTCGAGCGAAACAGATTGCCCCGCAGCCCGTAGGCCAGCAGCGTATTGGCCTGAGCCGTGCCGATCACGCCGAACAGCGAGCCTTGGTACGGGCCTTCAAGTTTCTCCCAGGTCTGGCCGCCATCGGCGGAGCGGAACATGCTGCCCTGCTCGCCGACGATGAACAGCCCGGCGTCCTTGACGGCGGCGATGGCGTTGAGGTGGTACTGGTCTTCGTTATCGAGGCGGTCGCTGACGTTTTCCCAGTTTTTGCCACCGTCGGTGGTTGCCATCAGCGAGCCGTAGGCGCCCACGGCAAAGCCGTTGTTGACGTCCTGGAACCAGACGTCGAGCAGCGGCGATTCGCGTGTCAGGTCTTCAAATTGCTTGGTCCAGGTGACGCCGCCGTCCTCGCTGGCGAGGATCTGTGCGTCATGGCCAACGGCCCAGCCGTGTTTGTCGTCGACAAAAAACACCGACGTGAGCATTTGCCGGGTCGGTACTTTGGCCTGGGTCCAGGTTGCGCCCTGGTCATCGGAATACAGAATGTGCCCGCGATCCCCGACCGCGACCAGGCGCTTGCCGGCGTGCACGACATCGAGCATCAGGCTTTTGCTGGCCTTGGCGGATTCAACGGAATAAACAACATCGGATGCCGGCGCGGCGGCAGCCAGTACAGGCGCCGACAACGCGGCACAGCCCAACAGCGAGAGCGCTGTAGCCAGCAACGCGAATTTGCGTAATGCCGGCGGGCGGCAGATACCCACACCCATGACAGGCTCACTCATAGACCTTCCCCCATTATTATTGTTAGGTCGTTCAACCTTTCAGGGCGCCGTAAGGGGTGTTCATTGCGATTGACCTTTCTGAAGCATAGTCCTGAAACGCGCAATCTAGAGCCCCTTCGGAAGCTGGCTTATCCTATCGGGGTTTTCAAAGGTCTGACAATCAACGCCACGTTATGTTTTGTTAACCCGGCGAGGTTGGGGGGTGGGTGAATGATTGGGTATCAGGTGGGGTGATTGGGGTTTGGGGTTTGGGGTTTGGGGTTTGGGTGCATATCCGTTTTTTGGGTTATGGCCGCTATTGGTTTCGCCCTTACGGCGAGTCACTTGGAAGAGCCCCAAGTAACCAAGGGCTTCTGCCCCTTTCGTTCGGTGCCTCGCTGTGGCTCGGCATGCCCTCGCTCCGGTCCTGCTCCGTGGGCCCGCCGCCATCGGCCATCCATGGCCGGCGGCGGCTAACCCGGCATCCCTGCCGGGTTGCCCACTGCGCAGAACCTCCACTCGGCCTCTCGATGGGGCGCTCAGATCAAGATCAAAAGCCAAGGCGAGCTAACGCTCGGCCTGATGAGTGGTGAGAAGCCAAAGCGTACGCCGCCCTGCTTCTGATTTTCTGTAGGCGCGAGGCTTGCCCGCGAAGACGGCCTGACAGCCAACCCATCTCCCGCAGATGAGCCCGGCCCAAATGTGGGAGCGAGCCTGCTCGCGATGGACGTTAACGATGACGCGTTTCAACGGGATAAACACCACGCATTCAAAACCTTCGCGAGCGAGCTCGCTCCTACAGGGGGAACGGTGATCTCAGACGTTACGTTCGCCCTTGATCTTGCCGTTGCTTCGGCTTTTGATCTTGATCTGTTGCCCCTTTCCCAGAGGCCGAACGCAGGCGTTGCGCAGGGGGCACCGCGGCAAGGATGCCGCGGTAGCCGCCCCCGGCCATGGATGGCCGATGGCGGCGGGCCCCCGGAGCAATGCCGGAGTGAGGGCATGCCGAGCCTAAGCGAGGCACCGAATGGAGGGGCAAAGCGTTTTGCTTCCTTTTGGCTGGGCCGGCATTCCGGCGTCTGCAAAAGGGAGTCGCTGTAAGAGCGAAACCATAAGCAGCCGTTACCGCAGCAATGGATATGTACTCAGTCAAAAAAACAGGTCGGCTACCAGGCCGCCATCGCAGGCAAGCCAGCTCCCACAATTTGATCGGCGTACATCTGCAAGAAACAGACAGGCTATCAGGCCGCCTTCGCTGGCAAGCCAAGCTCCTACAGGGTTCGAGTGAACCCCGCAGAAGCAAAGCAGAATCAGGCCAGGCTTTTGCTCACCACTTCAAACACATCGCTCGACAGCTGACCCGAAGCACGAATCCGCTCCAGCTCGCCTTTCATCAACGCCTGACGAGCGTCGTCATACTTGCGCCAGCGCGTCAGCGGTGCCAGTTGGCGAGAGGCGATCTGCGGGTTAAACCCGTTCAGCTCGATCACCAGGTCCGCCAGGAAGCGATACCCGGAACCGTCCGCGGCGTGGAAGTTGATCAGGTTCTGCCCGGCAAACGCGCCGATCAGTGCCCGCACCTTGTTCGGGTTCTTGATGTTGAACGCCGGATGCGCCATCAACGCCTTCACGCGATCCAGGCCGCCCGGCAAGACACTGCCTGCCTGGACACTGAACCACTGATCCATGACCAACGGATTGTCGCTGAAGTGCTCGGCAAAGCTGGCCAGCGCCTTGGCTTTCTCGTCTTCGAACGACGAATTGACCAACACCGCCAACGCCGTCAGGCGCTCGGTCATGTTGTCGCTGGTTTCAAATTGCTCAAGGGTCGCGGCCAATACTTCCGGCTTGCCACTCAGCATCAGGTAAGAAAGCGCAATGTTCTGCAACGCACGACGGGCGAAGTGCTCGGCCTCGGCCACATACGGGGTTTTCTTCGACAGGTCGCGATTCGCCTGGTAACGCAGCCACAGCGCCTCGAACAAACCATCGGCCAACTGCTTGCGAGCGAACTCGCGGGCAATGTGGATGGCAACGACATCAGCCACTTCGCTGATTTCAGTCAGATACGCCTCACCCGGCAGCGAAAGCATTTCCGCGACCATGGCCTGATCGAGCGTCTCGTCAGCCAACACCGTACGCAAGGCCGACACCAGACGCTGATCCAGTACCAGCGTCTCGCCCTTCTGCTGCTGGGCAATCAGCTCTTGCAGCACCTGCACCGACAGTTGCTGACCGGCATCCCAGCGGTTGAAGCCGTCGCTGTCGTGCTGCATCAGGAACATCAACTGGTCGCGGTCGTACGGGAAGCTCAGTTTCACCGGTGCCGAGAAGCCACGCAGCAACGACGGCAGTGGCTTTTCAGCGATGTCGAGGAAGGTGAAGGTCTGCTCGGCTTCGGTCACTGAGATCACGCGGGAGGTAGCGCCAGCCGCGGCTTCACCGTCCAGACGCAGGGCAATCTCGCCGCCCTTGCTGTCCAGCAGGCCCAGCTCGACCGGAATCACGAATGGCAGTTTTTCAACCTTGTCCGGAGTTGCCGGGCAGCTCTGGCGGAAGGTCAGGCTGTAGGTTTTCGCTGCGGCGTCGTAAGACTCGCTCACCGCCAATCGCGGTGTACCGGCCTGGCTGTACCAGCGTTTGAATTGGGTCAGGTCGACGCCGTTGGCATCTTCCATCGCCTTGATGAAATCGTCGCAGGTCACGGCCTGGCCGTCATGGCGTTCGAAGTACAGGTCGCTGCCTTTGCGGAACCCTTCGGCCCCGAGCAAGGTGTGGATCATGCCGACCACTTCCGAACCCTTTTCGTACACGGTCAGGGTGTAGAAGTTGGAAATTTCGATGAAGCTGTCCGGACGCACGGCGTGAGCCATCGGGCCGGCGTCTTCGGCGAACTGGTGGGTCCGCAGGTAAGCCACGTCCTGGATGCGCTTGACCGTGGCCGAATTCATGTCGGCGGAGAAACCCGAATCACGGAACACGGTGAAGCCTTCCTTCAGCGACAACTGGAACCAGTCGCGGCAGGTCACGCGGTTGCCCGACCAGTTGTGGAAGTATTCGTGGGCCACGATCGCTTCGACGCGCTGGTGCGCGGCATCGGTCGCGGTTTCGGCGCGGGCCAGCACGGCACTGGAATTGAAGATGTTGAGGCCCTTGTTCTCCATGGCGCCCATGTTGAAATCATTGACCGCGACGATCATGAAGATGTCCAGATCGTACTCACGACCGTAGACCTCTTCGTCCCAGCGCATGGACTTCTTCAGGCTGTTCATGGCGTGCTGGCACTTGTCGATGTTTTCCGGCTCGACATAGATACGCAGCGCCACGGAGCGGTCGGTCATGGTCGTGAAGGTGTCTTCGACACACCACAAGTCACCGGCCACCAGCGCAAACAGGTACGCCGGTTTCTTGAACGGGTCTTCCCAGGTCGCCCAGTGCCGGCCGTCTTCGCCCGGCCCCGAGGCAATCGGGTTGCCGTTGGACAGCAACACCGGATAGCTGTGCTGCTCGGCGACCACGGTGGTAGTGAACGTGCTCATCACGTCCGGGCGGTCGAGGTAATAAGTGATCTTGCGGAAGCCTTCGGCCTCGCACTGGGTGCAAAACATCGTGCCGGACTTGTACAGGCCTTCCAGCGCGGTGTTGGTTTCCGGGTGAATCCTGACGCTGGTGTCGACCGTGAAGGTGGTGCTGGTCGGGTGCAGGGTCAGGTGATTCTCGGTCAGCTGATAGTCGGCATCGCTCAGTTCACGATCCGCCAAGATGACCGAGAGCAGGTCGAGTTGCTGGCCGTCCAGCACCAGCGGCGGCAGGCCCGGGCCCCGCTCAGGATTGCGGCGCATCACCAGTTGCGCATGGACCAGGCTGTGGTCCTCGAACAACTCGAAGGTCAGGTGCGTCTCGTCGATCAGGTATTCAGGCGCCTGATAGTCTTTCAAATAGATCATCTTCGGTTGTTCGGTGCGCATGCTGGAATCCTTCTACTGATGCACGGCGAGCTGATAGGCCGTGTATTTACGAATATTGATCACGCCAGTGTCGAAAATCAGGTATTGGCCCTTGATCCCCAACAGCGTGCCTTCGGCAATCGGGTTCTTGTCCAGGTTGAAGCTGACAATCTTGGCCGGGTACTGCTCGACCGGATAGCGGATTTCAAGCGGTTCGACATCGGCAATGGTCTGGATCGCCTGTAGGCCGAATCGTTCCTGCAAACCTTGCAAACCTTCGGCGCAGCTTTCAAACAGTTGGTCGCGAACCTGCGCCAGATCCACCGAAATCGCCTCGCCCTTGAGCAACGCACGCCAGTTGGTCTTGTCGGCCACCTGGCTACGGAACAGGTCTTCGACGAAACCCGACTGCTGACGGGTCGAGACGCGCATGATCGGCAGGGCCTGACGGGCGCCTTGATCGATCCAGCGGGTCGGCAACTGGGTAGCGCGAGTAATCCCGACCTTCACCCCCGACGAATTGGACAGGTACACAATGTGATCGGTCATGCAGAACTTCTCGCCCCACTCCGGCTCCCGGCAGGTGCCGGCGTCGTAGTGACAACGCTCAGGGCTCATGATGCAGAGGTCGCACTGGGCCAGTTTGGTCATGCACGGGTAGCAATAACCCTGGCTGAAACTGGTTTTGGTCTTGCGCCCGCAATGGGAGCAAAAAATCGCCCCCAGGTATTCCAGACGCACCGTGCTGCCGATCAACGGATTGACCGGAACCTCGGTATCGCCCAGACGAAACGCGTATTGCACGTTCGGCCCGTCAAGGCGCGCCGACATTTTGCTGATTGCACCGCGGCCAATCTCAATCAATGGACGGCATCCGACTTGAACAGAATATTCGGCACGCTGATCGACTTCGAACTGCATTCCTGCGGGCCCATGTAACCGGTGCGCTCTTCTTCGGGCAGGTTCTGGATTTCCCAGGCGATCATCGCTTGCAGCGACAGTTCGCGTTGTTCGGCGGTGAGTTTGCCACCGTCGGACCATTTACCGATTTCCACCGCCAGCTTCAGGCTCTGGTAGATATCGGGCGTGATGTTTTGGATCATTTCATTAAAAGAGGACATCAAGGGCTCCGCGCTCTTTGATTGACGTAACTGTTTAGACGGCCAGTTTACGGCGGTTGTACAAACCGCCCAACAAACCGGTCAAGCATCCGACGAGCAACCCGCCGACGTGGGCGGCGTTGGCTATTTCACCGAAGCCGATCATCGAGACCAGCCCGGACAGGCACAGCAGCAGCCACACCAGCATCATCACGAGCACGCCGCGCGGCAGGCGATAAGCCGGGTTTGGCGACAATACCTGGAAGATCCAGCAATGCCCGAGCAAGCCATACAGCACGCCGGACAACCCACCGAACAAGGTCGGGCCGCTGAAATAATACTGGGCGTAATTGGACACCAGGGCGAACAGCAAGGTCAGGCCAACCAGGTTGATGCTGCCCTGACGCGACTCGATGCGCCGCCCCAGTTCCCAGTACCACATGCCGTTCATGGCCAGGTGCAGGATGCCGAAGTGAATCAGCATCGGCGTCACCAGGCGCCACCACTGCCCCGCCGCCAGGCTGTCGGCCAAGGGCACAAAGTGGATGTACTCGCCGACAACGCGGAAATCGAGGAAGGTCAGCCAACGCATCGTGTCGAGGTTTTCGCCCAGCAGCGTCACCGCGCCGACAATCACGCTCAGCAACAGCACCAGTGCGGTCGCCTTGGCGTAGCGCAACTGCTCGACAAATCCCGGGCGGCGCTGGGTTTGCGCCACCGGAATGTCCAGTTGCTGATCGGGATCGCCAGCCGGAAAGCGCTCGTACAACGAACGAACGTCTTCGCTGATATCGGCCGGCACCCAGAGCACTTGTTCGCCTGACTCTTCGCTGACCCGATGCGGCACCTGCATGCGTTGCAGCAGTTTGACGAACCCGCTCAAGTCCACCGCCAATGGCAGGCGCAACACCGCTACGGCACTCATTGCAGCACCTCCGGCCGCTCGACATCGACCCAGACGAATTTATGCGGATCGAGACGGGTTTCCTGATCCAGACGATAGGCCACCAGTTTGCCGTAGAGCACGGCGCTGTAATCCAGGCAGGCCAGGTTCGGACGGATCGGGGCCGGTTTGCCGCTGCGCCAGTAGTGACCAACGAACAACAACGGCTCATCGACGCCATAGCGCAGCAAAGTATTTTTTTCGGTGGACGACAGCGGCGTACGGGCCACCGGATCGGGCAAGGCGTCGGGTTGGAACACAATGTCTCCGTAGGTTTGCGGGTCGTCTTCCCAGAACTTGGTGCGGAAGAACGACCGCGTCAGGCCATCGCCGCTGGTCATGGTCAAGCCATGGGGCAAGCGCATGTCGGTGCCGCGCAGCAGGCGGTCGAACACGGTGCAGGCGAAGCTGCCCGGCACCGCCGAGGCCTGGAGGAAATGCTCATCGACGCAGCCATCGGGGAACAACGCGCGCAGCGGTTCGATCAGGCCGGAATCCCAACAGGCGTGCACCACCCGGAAGCGTCCGGCATCGACAAACAAGGGCAATTCATAGAACCATTGCTGAAAGTCATGCCAGTCGCCCGGATGATCTTCAAATTGAGTCAGGGTTTCCCCCAGCAGACGGGCGTGGCGCGGGGTGTGTTCGCGCACGAATTGCTTGCCGCTGCCCGGCGGCGCCGGAGTGCTCCAGCCCAGCGCATTGAATTCATGGTTGCCCATAATGCACAGCGCCTGGCCGGCCTCGACCATGTCATGGACGATGTGCAGCGCCTCGCGAATCCGCGGGCCGCGGTCGATGATGTCGCCGACAAACACCGCCATGCGCGACGGATGCCGCCAGACGCCGCTTTGTTTGCGATAACCGAGCCGGTCGAGCAGGTGCTCAAGGGTCAGAGCGCAACCGTGCACGTCACCGATCAGGTCGTAGCTACGCGCGGGATCGAGCATCAGTCGCCTCCACCACCCAACCGACTGCCCCAGCCGAGCTTGGTCCGGCAGACCTCATAGTAGTTGTGGTCGAGCGGATGAATCAGCCGCAGCTTTTGCGCCTTCTTGCTGATGGTGATGGTGTCACCGGGCGCGCAGGTGAAGTGGTTCTGCCCGTCACAGGAGACTTGCGGGTAAATCTGCATATCTTTGGACACGACGATTTTCAGCTCACTGTTGCCGTCGACCACAATCGGCCTACCCGACAAGGTATGGGGGTACATCGGCACAATCACAATAGCGTCGAGCTTGGGATGCATGATCGGTCCGCCCGCCGACAGCGCGTACGCCGTCGAACCGGTGGGCGTGGCGACAATCAGGCCGTCGGCCTTCTGGCTGCAGACGAACTGGCCGTCGATGTACAGTTCGAACTCGATCATCCGGGTCGATTTGCCGGGGTGCAGCACCACGTCGTTCAGCGCATCGCCCTGGCCAATGGCCTCAGCGTGGCGGCGGACTTCGGCTTGCAGCAGGAAGCGGTTTTCCACCAGGTAGTGGCCGTCGAGCACTTCGGCGACTTTGACTTCCAGTTCATCCGGGCGGATATCGGTCAGGAAGCCCAGGCTGCCCCGGTTGATCCCGAGCACCGGAATGTTATGGCGAGCCAGTGCGCGAGCGGCGCCGAGCAGGCTGCCGTCACCGCCGACCACAATCACCATGTCACACACTTCGCCGAGCATCTTGCGCGACGAGGTTTGCAGGCCGTGGCCCGGCAGCACTTCGGCGATGGTGTCTTCGAGGATCACATGCAGGTGACGATCGAGCAGAAACCGTTTCAGTCGGCGGACGGTATCCAGCACCTGGGAACTGCCCAGGCGACCGATGATGCCGATATTACGAAATTGCTCCATGGTGTCCCTACAGTCTGCGGCGACGAAAAACACGATTATGGGCGAAAGCGCGGGATAGACAAAATCCTTTCAGCCACAACGGTGTACTCACGATTGAGGCTATGCTCGCAAGATGATCCTATTTCCAGATTTGCTGCAGTTGCCCCACCAGTTACGCCATCCCGAAGTGCGTGACCTGGCGTGGGTGATCCTCGCACCGCCGATGCTTGGCGAAACCCCGTGGCCGCAGCGTCATCCGTTGGCCGGCAGTGACTGGGTGCAGGCACCGGAGCGGCTGGAACACTGGCTTCGGCAGCTCGACCGCGACAGTTATGACCTGCTGCACTGGCTGGCGCAGGCCAGGACCCGGCGCCTGGGTTTGTACTATGAACGGCTATGGCAATACGCCGTGCGCCACGCGCCGGGGATCGACCTGATTGCCGCCAACATGCCGATCCGCCGCGAAGGTCACACGCTGGGCGAGCTGGACATGCTGCTGCGTGACCGTGACGGCGTGCATCACCTGGAACTGGCGATCAAGCTTTACCTCGGGCCGCAAAACGGCGATGGCCACGACACCGCGCAATGGCTCGGCCCCGGCTGCCATGACCGGCTGGATCGCAAATTGGCGCACCTGGCCCAGCATCAACTGCCGATTTCCGCTCGCCCGGAGAGTCGCGAGGTGCTGGCGGCGCTGGACATCCAGCAGTTCAGCGCACATTTGTGGCTGGGCGGCTATTTACTCTATCCATGGCCGGGACCGGCCGAACCACCGAACGGCGCGCATCCGCAGCACTTGCGCGGCAGCTGGTTGCATCAGAAAGACTGGGCGGCGTTTGTGGTGCAGCGACCTTTCGGCCGTTGGCAGCCCCTGCCCCGCCACGCCTGGCTGGCGCCGGCGCACTATCCGGCCGAGCAGACCTGGAGCACGCAACAGCTGAATGCCTGGCTGAGCGATCTGGAACCGCTGGCACCGGCGCAATTGCTGGTGCGACTGACCGAGAATGCCGATGGTGATTGGGAGGAAGCGGAGCGGCTGTTTCTGGTGGCGGATCTTTGGCCGAATGTGCCGGGCAATGGTTGAAGTTTTGTGGTGGCTGGACGGGCCTCTTCGCGAGCAAGCCCGCTCCCACATTTGAAATGCATTCCCCTGTGGGAGCGGGCTTGCTCGCGAAGGGGCCAACTCGGTTCAAATAGACAACCGCACTGCCAGCGCCGCCAACGTCACCAACAAGACCGGCACCGTCAATACAATCCCGACCTTGAAGTAATACCCCCAGCCAATCCGAATGCTCTTGCGCTCCAGCACATGCAACCACAGCAACGTCGCCAAACTGCCAATCGGGGTGATTTTCGGCCCCAAATCGCTGCCGATGACGTTGGCGTAAATCATCGCCTCCTTCACCACACCCGTCGCCTGGCTGGCATCGATCGACAGCAAACCGATCAACACCGTCGGCAAGTTATTCATGATCGACGACAGCAGCGCCGTCAGCACGCCCGTGCCCATGGCCGCGCCCCAGATGCCGTAACCGGCAAAACCGTCCAGCCAACCGGCCAGATACCCGGTGAGCCCGGCGTTGCGCAGGCCGTAGACCACCAGGTACATGCCCAGCGAGAAAATCACGATGTGCCACGGTGCTTCCTTGATCACCTTGCGCGTGGAAATCTTGTGACCGCGGGCGGCGATGGCCAACAGCAACGCGGCGCACACCGCCGAGATCGCGCTGATCGGAATGCCCAACGGCTCCAAAGCAAAGCAGCCGAGCAACAGAATCACCAGCACCGCCCAACCGGCGTAGAACGTGGCTTTGTCGTGGATCGCGGTTTCCGGGTGCTCGAGTTGTTCGGGGTCGTAAGCCTTGGGGATGTCACGCCGGAAGAACCACATCAGCATGGCCAGGGTTGCTGCGACGCTGACCAGGTTGACCGGGACCATCACCGCCGCATAACGGTTGAAACCGATGTGGAAGAAGTCGGCGGAAACGATGTTCACCAGGTTCGACACCACCAGCGGCAGGCTTGCGGTGTCGGCAATGAAGCCGGCACCCATCACGAACGCCAGGGTCGCGGCCGGGGAAAAACGCAACGCCAGCAGCATGGAAATCACGATAGGCGTGAGAATCAGCGCCGCCCCGTCGTTGGCGAACAATGCGGAAACCAGCGCACCGAGCAGCACCATATAAGCAAACAGTTTACGTCCGCTGCCCCGCCCCCAACGCGCCACATGCAGCGCCGCCCAGGCAAAAAAACCGGCCTCGTCCAGCAACAGACTGATGATGATCAGCGCGACAAAGGTGCCGGTCGCATTCCAGATGATCTGCCACACCAGCGGAATGTCCGTCAGGTGCACGACCCCGAAGATCAGCGCCAACACCGCGCCGAGCACCGCGCTCCAGCCAACGCCGAGGCCTTTGGGTTGCCAGATCACCAACGTAATGGTCAGCAGGAAAATCAACGACGCGACAAGCATCCGGGGCAGCCTTTAAAGAGTGGAGAAAATCAGCAGCAGCGAACCGGCCGATCAGCCATCGCTTGCAAACGGGCGACATCGGCGGCGAGCCATTCAACGTTGGCGGCCAGCGCGCCCTGCAACAGGGTGATGACCCAAGGTGATAGTTGTGGGTGCAGGCGATAAAAAACCCACTGGCCCTGACGACGATCCGCCAGCAACCCGTTGCTGCGCAATTGCGCCAGATGACGCGAGATCTTCGGTTGACTGAGGTCGAGCCCGGCGGTCAGCTCGCACACGCACAACTCGCCTTCACGGGCGATCAGCAGCGCGATACGACTGCGCGTGTCATCGGCCAGGGCCTTGAAAACATCGACGGGACCACGAGGATCGGACATGAGGGAACACGCCTCTGGACAAACGAGGCGTGAATATATGGAATTTCGAATATGCAGTAAAGCAAAGACTGAAAAACACCGCGCCTTATGTAGCCGCTGGCGAAGCCTGCGTTCGGCGGCGAAGCCGTCGTAAATCCTGCTCGCGAGGTTTTCCTGATACACCGCGCGGCCTGATTTTACGACGGCTTCGCCGCCGAACGCAGGCTTCGCCAGCTGCTACAGAGGTCTTTGGTGGGTTTAAAAACGGATTACATGCCCTTCCATCGGGGCGGCCTGGCCATGAAACAGTCGGGAAATGACCTTCTGCGCCGCTTCATAGCCCTTGCTCTCAACCACTTCCAGCAATGGGTTTTCTACCGAAGTCACCTGTCGATAAAACTGCTGCAAGCCCTCGCCGATATGCCGACTGACGCCTTCCGGGCCCCAGTCGGCATTGCGCTTGCGGATCTGGATCGGCGCGAAAAAGAACACCGGTTGAGGCCCCTCGATGGCTGTCAGCCGAGCTTCACCGGTACTTTGCGCCGATCCGGCAAAGCAGCTGTAAACCAGCTGCCCGGCAAAATGCTGGTGCACCCGGTCACGTAGATCCAGGTCGCCGGAAAAATCCACATAAAGGGTTGGACGGTCATTTTCCAGGCTCGCCAATTCCGCGTACGACACCGTTCGCTCATAACAACCGAGCTTTTCGACAAACGCCTTGTTCCCCGCAGACGTCAGCGCCACGCGCTCCAGGCCGGGATGGTTGTCCAGACACACCGCCGTGCCGTAGGCGGTTTTGCTTGAAGCGCTGGAGAACACCAGTCGAGTCGCGCCAAAGAACTGTTTGTCCTGTAGGAAGTCCGCCAGCATCGACGAGGTCAGAAACAGCGGTTTGAGTAAAATCTGCAGGTTTTCGGTCGCGGGGCTGTAGTACGAATCCCAACTGCAACGGGTGTATTGGTTGTAAGCCGAGGTCAAACCTTGCCGATGCTCGGCAGCATCGTAAAACCCACGTTCAGTCACCCGCTCCGGGCGCATCCACAGATGGCTGGCAATCGGGAAATAGCCGTAGAAGCGCTCTCCGACTTCTACGCCCTCAACCGTTGAAGCAATGACATCGGCAAAGCCCCATGCCGGGACGTGGCCCCAGTCTGCCAACCCTGTAGGAAAGAACCCCCAGTAGTTCATCGAGTTGCCATAAGCGGCGTAGGTAATGTTGTTGGTGGTCAATGCACACCGGTCAATCTTGACGATCACCTCTCCGGGATTCGCAATCAGGCTACGTTGCTCCTGCTCGATTCGGCTTTCATCGAGGGCGTTTTTGCGCGTGATCAGCCGTGTTACCGTGCCTGGGCTTTGCATCTTTCAGACTCCTGCTATGACGATGTGGCGGGTAGCACCAGAGTAGTGGCAGCCGATGAAGAGCGGGTTCGGAAACTCCAGGGGCAACGCCCCGACCCTTAATCCCCGCGCAAAGCCGCTGAAACGGCCGCGTCAGGCGCGGGCGATTTTTACCGTCGAGGCCATTTACGAGGCCTTTGTTCGGATTTGGCAGCGCGATGGCTGGTCGGAGTTGACCACTCGCGAGGTGGCGCTGGAAGCCGGCGTTGCCATTGGCACGCTGTACGATTATTTCCCGAGCAAGGAAGCCTTGCTGTCGGGTTACATCCGACGTTGTCTGGATGCGTTGCTAGCGCGCCTGGATGAACAGGTCATACAAGCGAACGACCTGGACTGGCCAACCCGAATCGAACGCCTGATACGCCTGACCTGCGACCCTGGCGATGCCGGGCAACCGCTGTTTAACCATGAAGTGCTGGCGCTTGAACACCAGATCGCCGAATCCAAACATCATCGACGGGTGTACCAGGAGCTGTCGCAAAAATGGCGTGAAGCCTTTGCGGCCTGTAGCGACTTGCCCACACAACCGTCAGCAGCAACCATTGACGCCTGGGTGATCATGGCGTGGGGCGGGCGTCGGTATTGCGTCATGACGCAAGCGACGGCAGAGCAAGCCGCCGCATGGTTGTCGGAAATGCAAACGATGATCTGTAGCCGATTGCTGAACTCGCCGTAATCCCCCGCCCCACCCGTACCTGTACCTGTACCTGTAGGAGCAGAGCTTGCTCGCGAAAGCGGTGTATCAGTCCACATGGATGTTGGATGTGATGGCCTCTTCGCGAGCAAGCTCTGCTCCTACAGGTACAGGTACAGCGGTTGTTCACTCTTTCTTGTGCTGCTCGACCCATTGCCCGTAAGCATCGATGAATTTTTGCAGGAACGGCTTGAGCGACTCGGACAACTTGCCCGTTTCGTCGAACGCTGTGCCGGCGCCGCTGATGTACGCTTCCGGCTGCTGCATGCACGGCACATCGAGGAAAACCATCGACTGGCGCAGGTGGTGGTTGGCGCCAAAACCGCCGACCGCCCCCGGTGAAACACTGATCACCGCGCCGGGCTTGCCGCTCCAGGCGCTCTTGCCGTAGGGGCGCGAACCCACGTCAATCGCATTCTTCAAGGGCGCCGGCACCGAACGGTTGTATTCCGGCGTGACGAACAGCACCGCGTCGGATGAACTCACCTGTTGCCGAAAAGTGCTGTAGGCTGCCGGCGGTGAAGCACCATCGATGTCTTCGTTGTAGAGCGGCAGATCGCCAATTTCGACGATATTGAGCTTAAGATTGGCAGGCGCCAGGTCGGCCAGGGCCAGCGCCACCTTGCGATTGATCGATTCCTTTCTCAAGCTGCCGACCAGAACGGCGATCGTATAGACGTTGCTCATGGAAGTTTCTCGACTGTCCGAATAGAAAGAACTTGTAGTTATAGATGACGATTCACCCAGCGGACGGCTTAAAATCACCGCCCCTGACTATTTTTTTCCTGTAGGAAAACTTACCTCGCCCAACCACGGTCTACAGAGCCGCAAATTGAGTGATTTATCTCCAGAGGTTCTAAACAGATGGCAGCAGTACTCGTCGGTCAGTTCCATGCAAGAGACGCGGAAGGCCGCGTTTATTCCGTGCATGAGTTCCAGGAATCCATCCCGTCGGCAGACGGTCTCACCGGCTCGGTGCCTGTCACCACTTATAAGCTGGCCATTGGCGATCGCGTCAAGAAGCTCGATGAAAACCAGTTCCTGCTGGTCCAATCGGACGTCACGATCGTGCGTGAACCCGATACCTACGTTACGGGTGTGCCGGAAACCAACGTCGCTTCATAACCCAGTGTTATGAGCAGAAGTCATATGCGCGGACTTGGGGTAGGATTCAGCCACTGACTCCCTCACCTGCTGAACATGGACTTCACGCATGCGTTTACGTCATATCGAAGTGATCCAGGCTCTCTTGCAGACCGGTCACCTGGGCACCGCTGCCGAATGGTTGCAGTTGCCGGTGGCCGAGGTCGAACGCATTCTGCGCGACGCCGAGGATCAGTTGGGTTTCATGCTGTTTTCCAGCGTGCGTGGACGCCTGCAGGCCACGCGCGAGGCGCGGGAATTGCAGGTTGAAATCGCCCACGTCTATGACGCGCTCGAACCGGTGCAGCGCCTGGCCAATAGCCTCAAGCAATATCAGGCCCCGCCGCTACGCATCATTTGCACGCCGCCTCTGGCACAACAGCTGTTGCCACAGAGCATTGCTGCGCTACGTCGACGCTTGCCCGACGTACCTTGCAGCCTCCTGAGCCAACCCACCCGCGACATCGTCAGAAGCCTGCTGCTGCGTGAAAGCAATCTGGGCCTGAGCCTGCACGATCCCGATCACGCCGACATTCACTGCCAGGTGATTGCCCAGGGCAAATTGCAGCTGCTGGCGCCCCACGGCTGGTTGCAACCGAAACAGAAGTACATCTCGTTGCAAGACCTCGCCGGCCAGTCGATGGTCGGGCTGGAAGGTCATGATCCGCTGAGTCCGGCGCTCGACCACAAAATGCACACCCTGCGCCCTGCCCCGGTCATCCAGACCCGGGTCCAGACTCACCAGATGATGCGCAGCATGGTCGAGGCCGGCGAAGGCCTGGCCATCGTCGACCCCTTCACCGCCCTTGGCGCCAAATCGGCCGGACTGGATGCCTGCCCACTCGCGCCGGCAGTACAGATCAGCCTCTATGCGTTGACCCTGAAGAACGGCGAACCCACCCCGGCCGTTCAGGCCTTGCTCGACATCGTTACGGAACAAGCCGCGGCGATGCTGGCGAGCTGAACGGGTTTTCCAGCGGGTTATCGAACAAGCGATACCAGAACAGCGCCACTTCAGCGGTGTTTGGGTCGATGCCGCGATAACGCAGATGATCGACCCCGCCCACGACGTAACCGCAGCGCTCATACAATCGACAGGCGCCCAGGTTGTTGTTCTGGGTTTCGAGCATGATCCCCGGCAGTTTTTTCTTGCGACTCCAGAACTGCGCCACGTCCAGCAACGCCTTGGCCACGCCATGCCGGCGAGCCGGTGCATGCACCGCCAGTTCGTCGATATGAGCAAAGCCGTTCCAGTTGGTGCTGACCACCAGGTGACCCACCGGCTCATCATCGAGATACGCCATGAAGATCTCGCTGTCGGCCGCATCGCGGAAACTGCTGAATTCCTCGGGATCAATGCCGTAGCACTTTCGATAAGGGGTGATCGGCGTGACCGGCCACTGCTCCACCGGCCTGCCGATTTCGGCGGCGCCATAGGCGGCGACTTCAAAACTGAAATCACTGCCCCAGATGTAGGCTGCGAAGCCGTCGTCGGCAACGCGCACCGACAGCCCTGGGTATTTCGGATTCATAACCGGTTGCATACTGGGAAAGGTCCTCATTCCTTGATGCAATCGACGGTGTAATGCCGCCCATTGCCCTCATCTTCGTGTTGCAAGCCGTGCACATCGGCGACAAACCCTGGAAAGCTGCTGTCGAACGTACGGGCAAACGCCAGGTAATCGTTGATCGAACGGGTCGATTCGGTAAAACGCTCGCCGGGCATGATCAACGGGATCCCCGGCGGGTACGGCACCAGCATCACCGCGGCGATTCGCCCATCCAGGGCATCGATCGACACGGCTTCAACTTCACCACGCACCAACTGATCATAGGCGTCCGCTGGCTTCATGGCGATTTCCGGTAGCACGGTATACATGCGCTTGAGGTGTTTGGCCGTGGCATTGCTGCGATAACAGGCGTGCAATTGATCGCACAGATCGCGCAGGCCCATGCCTTGATAACGCGCAACGTTCTCTTGCGCCACGCACGGCAGGCAACTCGCCAGGCTGACGTTGGCGTCGTAGCTGCGTTTGAACTCCAGCAATTCGGTCAGCAGCGTGCTCCATTTGCCTTTGGTGATGCCCATGGAAAACAGCACCAGGAACGAATACAAACCGGTCTTCTCGACCACCAGCCCACGCTCCCAAAGGAATTTGCTGACGACGGCAGCCGGAATCCCGCGCTCGCTCAAGGCACCGCCGGCGGTCAGGCCCGGCATCACCAGGGTGACTTTGATCGGATCGAGCAGCACATAATCGTCCGTTACGCCGCCAAAGCCGTGCCAGTCGGCATCGGGTTGCAGCAGCCAGTCTTCGGTAATCACACGGTCGATGCCTTCCACCGATGGCGGCTGCCAGATGGAAAACCACCAGTCGTCCGCGGCGATGTGCTGACGCAGATTGGCCAGCGCCCGGCGAAAACTCAGGGCCTCGTCGAACATTTCCTGCAACAGCGAACGCCCCGCCGGGCCTTCCATCATCGCCGACGCCACATCCAGCGAAGCGATGATGCTGTACTGCGGCGAAGTCGAGATGTGCATCATGAACGCTTCGTTGAAGCGATCCCGGTCCAGCTGCCGTGCACCGCCGTCCTGGACATGAATCATCGAGGCCTGGCTGAACGCTGCCAGCAGTTTGTGCGTGGAATGGGTGCTGAACACCAGCGGGCCATCGTCACTGCGCGAAGTGCCCATGCCATAACGCCCGGCGAAGAACTCGTGAAACGCCGCGTAGGCGTACCAGGCTTCGTCGAAATGCAGCACCTCGACGCTGTTGCCCAGTTGCTGCTTGATCAGCTCAGCGTTGTAGCACAGGCCGTCATACGTCGAATTGGTCACCACCGCGAGTTTGACCTTGGGCGCCCGGCCCTTGGTCAGCGGGCTGGCGTCGATTTTGGCCTGGATAGATTCGCGGCTGAATTCGCTGAGCGGGATCGGGCCGATAATCCCCAGTTCATTGCGCTCAGGGCACAGGTACAACGGAATCGCGCCGGTCATGATGATCGAGTGCAGCACCGACTTGTGGCAGTTGCGATCCACCAGTACCAGATCGTCGCGAGCAACCATCGAGTGCCAGACGATCTTGTTCGCGGTTGAGGTGCCATTGATCACGAAAAAGGTGTGATCGGCGCCGAAGTTGCGCGCCGCACGGGCTTCCGCTTCCGCCAGCGGCCCGGTGTGATCGAGCAGCGAACCGAGTTCCGGCACCGACACCGACAAATCCGATCGCAGGGTGTTTTCGCCGAAGAACTGGTGAAACGCCTGCCCCACGGGGCTCTTGTGATACGCCACGCCGCCACCATGCCCGGGCGTGTGCCACGAATAATTGGAGTCGGCGGTGTGCTGCACCAGCGCCTTGAAAAACGGCGGCAACAGACCGTCCAGGTATTTGCGCGCGGCGCGGGCTACCTGACGGGCGAGGAATGGCACGGTGTCTTCGAACAGATAAAGGATGCCGCGCAGCTGATTGAGTTCAGCCATGGCGTCGGCGGGCGCGTTTTCCAGGGTCACTTGCTCGCCCAGGGCGAAGATCGGCAAATCCGGCGCTCGAACCCGCGCAAGGCCGATCAATTCGGCCATATTCTGTAACAAATGCGAGTGGGTGCTGGCGTCTTCGGAGGCAATCAACATGCAGGAGAGGCCGTGATGGGTCGACGCGACCAGGCGCCCTTCGGTGTAATTCACCGCCGAGACGATGCTGAAGCCTTCCTGCTCCAGCTCACGGGCGATGCCACGCACGCGATCGCCGGCAACGGTGTCGGCCTTGATGTCGCGATGGACGATCAGGACCGGGAATTTCAAATCTTTATACATGAGGCTCAGTGTCCTGAGGCGGCAGGTTGTGGCCTGCCAATCACCTCAGGGTAGAGGGTTGAGGCGGATGTGGCGAGTGTCATGCACTGAAATGGGTCGTTGGGGGGCGGCACGCTTAAGATCAAAAGATCGCAGCCTCGTTTTACTCGACAGCTCCTACAGGGTTACGCATTCCCTTGTAGGAGCTGTCGAGTGAAACGAGGCTGCGATCTTTTTCGAAGGGTCTACGCCTGAGCCTTGGCCTCGGCCAATTGCTGCCACAACGACGGAGCGCCGGCCGATTTGGCGATAGCTTCCAGACGGGCCACGTGTTGCGCCAGGTCGTCTTCGCTGGCGGGGATGATCCGAGTCGGCTGACGGTCAGCCGGCAAGCGGCGGATTTCGGTCGCCGAGTTGTCCGCGCCTTCACCGGAACCATTGCCATCGGACGCATTACCGGCCAGGGACAGGCTGGTCTGGCCACCGGTCATGGTCAGGTAAACGTCGGCGAGAATCTCGGAGTCGAGCAAGGCGCCGTGGAGTTCACGGCCGGAGTTGTCGACGCCATAGCGTTTGCACAAGGCATCGAGGCTGTTGCGCTGCCCGGGGTGACGTTCCCGGGCCATCATCAAGGTGTCGAGGATCGAGCAGTGCTGGGTGATGTCCGCGCGATCGTGCTGGCCCATCAGGGCGAATTCGTTGTTGATGAAACCAACGTCGAACGCCGCGTTATGGATGATCAGCTGTGCGCCCTTGATGAATTCGAAAAACTCATCGGCCACTTCGGTGAAACGCGGTTTGCCCACCAGGAATTCGTTGGTGATGCCGTGGACGCCGATGGCGCCTTCGTCACTTTCGCGATCCGGTTGCAGGTAAACGTGGAAATGCCGGCCCGTCAGGCGCCGACCGATCAACTCGACACAACCGATTTCGATAATCCGGTGGCCGTCGGTCACCGGCATGCCGGTGGTTTCGGTATCGAGTACTACCATCCTGTTAGCTATAGTTTTGTTAACCGTCATCGCATCGTCGCCTCTAAATACGCGTTAAATCTTAACATATCGTCAGAAAATCGCCGCACGAACGTACGATCAGTCGTAAACAGCAGTTGACATTCTCTTCCACTACGCCGAGGTGTAAATATGAATTATACGGTTAAGACCTTCATTGCGAGTGGCGGCGAACGGTTCTCTCAACTCTACGAAGCAGATGCCCCAGGCTTTCCTTTATTTTACCCAACCGCTTTCATTGTCCGCTCGCTCAGGTCCGTCACTACTCACGAAACTCAAAAGGTATACCTTGCAGCGCTCAAAAGAGTCTGTGAATGGGAGTCCAGCAGGAAAATCGACCTGGCCATGAATTTCCACAACCGCAAATTTCTCAGCGCTGCGGAGATTGATGATCTAACGAGTTATCTGCGTGCCAGTAAGTCTCGAGGTAAGGGAGAGGTCATCAGCAGCACTAAGTACAACACGTATCTTTCCTATGCATCTGGATACATTCGCTGGCTCACGCAGCAAGTTATAACCGACTCCAACACAGACAAGGTAAGGAATGCCGTTGAGGAGCAACACACCATGCTTCTCCGAAGAAAAAGGCGCAGGGCAGGATCGAGAGCCGGAAGGGAGCAACGGATTGTCGCGTTGAAACTACCTGCCGAAACTCATAATCGGCTACTAGATCTGTTCGACAGCCCCTTTGAGAGCCTTCAGCAAGTACGAAACTCAGGCGCTAGACTTCGCAATGTTTTGATGCTGCGTGTTCTATACGAAACTGGAATGCGATTCGGCGAACTGTTAAGCCTGAAACTCAGGCATTTCATCGAAGCCGGTGGCGGTGATAGCGCGTACTTAGACATTGAGCGCAACCACCATGATGAGTTAGATACTCGGTTAAATCAACCAGTTGCTAAAACTATGGGCCGCAGGGTACCGATCTCGAAGTGCCTCGAAGAGCAGCTGATTGAGTATCGAGACAACTGGCGAGCAGAAATATTAAACGTAGGATTCTTGGAAGAAAGCTTTATTTTTGTCGTCCATCGCGGTGGGCGCAGCCAGGGAAATGCGCTTCCCAAGACATCATTCAGCACAGGACTTGCCAACCTCAAACAAGTGTTTTATGCACTTACTCCTATTCATCCTCATCTCCTACGACACGACTGGAATTATCGCTTTTCTCAGCTAGCAGATAGAGAAGGCATCCCATTTGAGGAAGAGAGGGTTATTAGGGAACAACTGATGGGTTGGGTACCAGGTTCGCCCATGTCAAGGCGCTACGACAGCCGCCATATTGAAGAAAAATCAAATGAAATAGGCCGAAAAATCGCGTCTGACACTTCACGGATTTCAAAATGAAAATTAAAGCTTCGTTAACAGACACACCTATGTTTTTTGATTCCGATCTCACGCGCACTGAGCGTTCAGACTTGCAAAATATGCAACTTTATTGGGGTGGCGATGTTCTTGTTCATACAGGTCAGGATAGATTTATTTTCACCAAGGCACTAATGAAACTCAACCCATCACTAAAAGAGTCATTCAAACAGCACTTAATATTATTTTCGAGCAATGGCTGTTATGCGAAATGCACTTACAGAGGGATCATCTCAGCGCTGGCAAGAGGATTAAAAACATACCCCACCAGTTCCTTTGACACTAACTGGATAGCAAAAGCCTTGACCTGCCCATCGTTTCATAGAAGCAAGTGGGCAATCGTTGAATTTTTCCTGCTATGGCAAGAACGTGATAATACGGTGATCAGTACAGATGCGCTGCGATTGTTAAAGGACACTAATCCCAAGCGCGCAGGACCACGTAACGTACTTTCAGACGACCCAACAAAAAGCTGGCTTACCGAACAAGAGTATGAATGCTTGCTGGGAGCTGTATGGAATAATTATGACAAGGGTATTTCCGGCACGCAGGTGACGCTCATCAAACTGCTATCGATGCAGTACGCACGAAGACCTATACAGATCGCATATCTTAAAATCGGAGATATCCGGAAACATGCTGAATCGAACAACACTGGACTTAAGGGAAAATTCATTTTTTTTCCGGGTGCAAAAGACTCAACTTCAGTAACAGGTTTTCGCGACAGTAAATTCGAACCCCATCCTCTCGCCGACCACTTGTGGGATCTATGCCATATTCAATGTCGGGAGGTCAAATCCCTCTACGAGAATATCTTGGGATTTTCTCTCACGCACGATCAACTTAACAAACTACCTCTATTTTGCAGCGAGCCGCGCGCCAAGCAGGCTCTAAAAATAATTGCAGGTCAACTTCAAATCAATATTTTAGAAAACCTAGACAGCGAGCTATTTCATCTGCGGAAGTCTTGTATTTCTTACATTCTCAGATGGGCAGGTAACTCTCCGATTAGCAGCTATGGTGCATCAAAATCCTACCGATTGTTACCTGCAAAGCCACCGATCAGCGCTCGCACTGGCCAAGCAATGGTTGTGAGTGCCACACGAATGCGCCATACCCGTGCAAGACAGCTCGCTCGACAGGGCATACCCCATCACATGCTTTCTCACTGGCTGGGGCATTCGTCTGAGCATTCTCTGGCCGCCTATTACAACGATCCTGCCGAACAAGCGCGGCAACTGGACGAAGCAATGGCACCAGCATTAGCACCATTTGCAATGGCGTTTGCAGGAACTTTAATCGACTCCACCGATCAGGTTTCTAGACCTAGAGATCAATCTAGCAAGTTGGAGTTCGACCACGAAGGGAAACTCAAAAGTGTAGGTCACTGTGGAAAACTCAGCTTTTGCGCAACAACCTCAATACCTATTCCCTGCTACCGCTGCAAACATTTCGAACCTTTTGTCGATGCGCCACATCAGGAGGTACTAGAGGCGCTGATACAGCGACAAGCAGCCGAAAAACAAGTAATTAAAATTGGAGGCTCGAGAAATCTTCTAATCCCTATAGATCTCTCAGCTGACATCCACGCTGTAGAAAATTGCATTGCCCGTTGCAATGCGCGCACTATCGAAAAAGGGCGATGAACCTATGAGCAAAATCGTTAATTTCACTCCAAAACACGAGCTGTCTGCTCAGCAGAATCTTCGCGACTTCATTGTTATGGCAAGAGAAAGCCTGACGCTTTGGGCTGATCTGGAAGGTTTCGCTTGGGACTCAGTCAGATGGCCAACAACAGATACTGCCATCCGTTTCACTTGCTTTGAACACCGAAATTTGCATCCCAGCAGATACCCCGAAAAGCACCAAGTGATGCATCCTGAATTTGCCGAGGTTGCCAAAGCTTATTTACGCTATAAATGTACTCTGCGCCCACAAAAAAGAGGCCAGGCCGAGATGCTAGCGCTTCGGACGATAGAATACGTATTACGCCAAGACATGTTAGTGCCCGATATCACTAAGTTTGGGCAACGTCACTGGGAAGCGGCGGTAAGCACCCTTGAACCTTTAACCACTCGCCAAGAAACCTGTTGTTTCATCCTCACCATTTTGAAGACACTTGCAGATTTTTGCATACTAACGGTCGACCCGAGCTTCTGGAAGCATCCTTACCGGCGCTTGAATGGTTATAACGCCGCGAACGGGACAAATGCACCGAACGAAGCGAGATCGAAGAAAGCACCGGAACAAGACACACTATTGGCCATTGCCGAGGTGTTTTCGCAAGGCACAAATGCATCGCAAGAGGACAGCGATATAATGGTTACTTGCGTAACAGGGATTCTATTAAGCGCACCTATGCGAATTGGTGAGACTCTGCGCCTTCGTACTGATTGCTTGCACGAGGCCATGGACAAAAATGGGGATCTTCAATACTACCTGGCATACTGGGTACCGAAGTCGCGACACTTCGCCCGCAAGGCTATCCCGAAGACAATGTCTGCGATCACCAAAGAGGCCATTAAACGGCTCAGCGAAATCACCATGGATGGGCGCCTATTAGCGCGTTATATGGAGACTGATCCACTCCACTTCTACCGACACACCGATTGCCCCAATGTCCCTGATGACCAAGAACTTAGCCGCGATCAAGTGGCCAAAGCGCTTGGCTTTGCAAGCCGGAAAAGTAGTGAGGATTTTATAAAGAAGCACACCAACAGCTACTCGTTGACAGGATTCACTCTGGATTCCTTGTGGAAAATAGTGCTGATCGAACACCGCGCACGTAACCCACATTTTCCATTCCAAGAAGCTCCATACAATTCAGTGCAACTACCTCTCAGAATGTCAGATTCCCTGATGTGCTTTAGGCGATTACAGTTGGCGAAGCTTACGACTAGCCCTGTATTATTGGCGCCGTACACCAATCTCACCTATGGGCAACACTTAGCGACCGAGGGCAAGGCTGCTGAGTCCATGAATTTCTTCAACAGGAACGGCTATGGCAACATAAAGCTTTTATCTCATACCCTCCGCCACCTTCTCAACAGGCTCGGGCGCAGCAGCGGCATCTCAGTAGACATGCTTACCGAATGGAGTAGTCGCGCCCATTCACAGCAGACACGCACTTACCTGCACGACGACCCGATTAAAGCGGCCTCGAAAGGAGCTGTTCTGCTCGGGACCGCTCAAGAGCAGGCCCCCATGGAACCTGTTTCCAATGAAGAAGTAGAGCATTATGGTCAAGGGCCATTCCATCGCAGCCGCTATGGTATATGTCGACGAAGCTGGAGAGCTGGGCCCTGCAACAAATTCGCCGACTGCCTCAATTGCTCAGAACTACTTATGTGCAAGGGCGACAGAATAGCCGCCAAAATTATCAAATTGGATCGGGACAATCTCGTACTGACTTACACGGCCGCACAACAGGCGATAGCGGAAGGCGAGCGGGCTGCCTCGCTCTGGACTGAGAAGGCAGGACCGCAGATTGATAGACTCAACCAACTGCTTGCCATCCTGCACAACCCTGAAATACCTGACGGCAGCCCTATCGAAATGGCCGGAGAAGACTTCAGTCATGAAAGATTGATTGTGTCCGAGAAAGCTGAAGCAGCAGGCGTAAAGTTGCTAGACAAGAATAAACTACGCATTACTTACGGCGATGGTCTACTGGCTTGCCTGGAGTTACTTAGGAGTTCCGATAATGCCTAAAACTATCACAGAGCAGCATGAAAGAAAAATTGCTCAGACGATCCGTAATTGGGCAGTCGAGAATGCGCTGGATTGGAATGCTGTCTGCACTGCTGCACAAAGCATATTGGGGTGGGATAAACCTCCAACACGTCAGGCACTCGACAAAAAAATAGCGATAAAAGTCGCTTATAAAAATAAGAAACAATATCTTAAGATAGAAAAACAGAAGCTCTCGGACATGCCAAGGCCACGGAGCACGCTGGATGCCATGAAAAAGATTTCTAGACTTCAGGCAGAGAATGATGAATTAAAGGCAGAGCTTGCTAGGATGGCCGAAATCGCAAACAGACTCATCTACAACGCAACCATTGCAGGCCTTACACGAGAGCGACTGATGGCGCCCCTTCCGACAATTCGTGAACCACAGCCACGCAAAATGTGAATTCAGTGATCGTTGAAAGTAACTCTTGTATTTTCTGACCTAGTACGCCGTCTGGATCTCGAAGTGAGGCAGCCTCAAGGTTTCGCACACAGCGTTTAGACATAGCCGCATCACTAATACACCGCGAGGGAGGCCTAGGTGCTAATTTTTGAACCCGCCGTTAGCACTTTGATAATTCGAATAAATTGCTACCTAATTGATCGACTCCATCGCCCTACGACGAAAGATTCAAATGTCACCCCTGCCCCCTTTGTCAACGTTTGATGGCAGCTCCATTAGTTGAAGCTCCTCTTGCACGCGGGATAGGAATCTCCTGACATCCCCGGTGTTTTCTTTCCGCATATAGCATGCCGCCACCAAGCTGACCGGATGGATGGCTAGAACGCTGCACAGCTCTTCGAGCTTATCAAGCGTCGGACTGGTGCCACCTCGCTCGAGCAAGCTGACATTAGTTCGACTACTGACAAGCGCAAAATCCTCCTGCGTGAGGCTTTTCTGAAGGCGAACCTGCCTCAGCGTTGCCCCAAATGCTTTTCTCAGTTCCATTTTGCAATCTCACAAAAGGAACGATAAGGCTTCATTGCACAATATATGACTACAACATATATTGGTCATTTGTGATGCGGAGAGGTTTGCTATGAAACGGGACCATGGACGATCGATGATCTTTTCCAGCCTATTCAACGACGATTTTCTTGCCCGCCCCTTCGTTCGACAGACGGTAATGTGTCCATGGTTTTATCTGCAAGCGGAGGTTCGTGAAGGCAAGGAGATCGTGGGTGAGATGCTCATGGTCCCTTCGTTTGACTCTCTGAAAGATATCCTTGAACAGCAGCATGACTCCTTTCGAATCCGGTCTATCCACTATGTCACCCCTAGTTTTGTCAACAAAACTGGTCAGTGGTGCATGGAGCCTCTTCTGGAGGCGAGCGAAGCGATCGGTCAGAGTGGAGAGAAAATACCCATTTTGACAGTTGCGGGGCGGACGTATTCGCCAATGGACATCAGCACCGAGATAGACTTCACGAACGTTAAGGTATTGTTCACCCACAAAACGGACTGATATGACTGATTTTTTGTAGGTGGGCTGCGCCTCAGTCGTGGAGGTCTGCCTTGCTCGTTCAGCTCTGACTTACTCGGATGCGGTATACAACGTAATCTTTCCGCAGTGATGCGACCACAAAAATTCGCCACCTGAACCAAGCTAGTTCCGATGTTTCACATCATCGGTTATCAGTCACGTGGCGATGGATCGCTCAAAATCTTCGTGAACTTCAAGGGATTGCCGGCGAAGGCGGTACCTTCTACCTTACTAAAAGCATCAACAGCATCGACGTTAAAAAAACTACGATACTTGGATGATTTTTGTAGACGCTCAAGCTTGGCTCGGGCAGTAGCTGCTGTATCGCTATCGACTTTAGCGCTCATTCTTTGCCACCTTTTCAAAGCACCGATACGTAAAAAACCTGATGGACACCTTGTCCGCGCATTCGATACACGTTTCGAGGATTTTGGATGACATCACCTCCTAACATCCAAAAAAACGTCACTTTTTTCGGAGACGAGATTCTTGTTCAGTGAAATCAAAACTCAATCCTGCGAGTGGGCCACACGGTTCTTGATCTGGATGACAATGGAGCAATCTTTCCCGTAAATCGTGATCCAGTTTATTGAGTTTATCGAGTGCTTGGAGAGCCTCGCCGTCATCAACCTCCGCGTCTGACTCACTGTCCCCGTCCTCAGGCACCAAAGACTCAGGGCTAGTCAAATAAAGAGCGAGTAATTTATGGTGTGGGTAGCGATTCTCAAAATCCCTGACCAACCCCTTGAAAATGCTTTCACCCGTGGGTGTGCCAGCAACTCGGCGAATCACATAGTCAGCGATAGCCAGGCGCACCTCGATCTCGTTTGAATCGAGTGGAAGATCCTCGTACCCATCTTCAAACCGGCTATAGGGACGACATCCAACGGGCTTATCGGTCATCGTTCAGAGTTCCTGCGTGGGTTGACTTTGATAGGTCAAATGACCGTACACGAAACTCCGGCATAACGATTGAAGTGATCGCTTTTGCGGTATTTCGACGCTATCTTCAAAGTACGTCAACTCCAAAAAAAATAAAACCACCGGAATCTTGTGTACGGTCAGTGAAATCCAGGAGAGAACGCATTGCGCTCTCTTTCAAGCTGGAGCGCTCTGGCATCCCATCAGCTTAGGCTTTAGTCAATCAGCGAGTGAGGCATCACATGAGTAATCGCAACAAGCATTCAGGAGAAGCTAGTTTTGACGAGATATTGATGATCAAGCGTCGAGCCAGGGACAGGCTTGTTGATGCGGGGTACGCAGCAGATCGTGAAAGCCTTGAGCTCGCAGCGGAACATATCAAAGCGGTTCTACGTGGCAACTCACCAATTCCACGGCCACACCGATTTAGCTGCCTCGATAACGAGAAGTGAAACGCCACGCTAGCTCTACAAACTAAATAGTCGAAAAATGGTAACTAATAGACTGAATTCCAGCGCCTGAACTCTATTGAAGCGTTAGTTTGCGGAAGCCAACCGTGTTGTGACCATACAAGGGTGCACTCACCTACCGTTGTGTAACGCAGGAAACACTATTGATGAGGTTCACACCAAGCCATCCAACAGACCATCTTCGCGTAGAAGGTCAACTATCTCCTGTTCTTCGATCGTATAGACACCACGAGACGTTTTCCAGACCAGTTTCTTTTCTTGCAGTGCCATGAGCGCTAGCTGCACATCTGGCAGTTCAACCTTCGGCTCGCTTGTGGCTATGCCAGCTTTCTGTATCGCTTTGGCATACAACTCCATAGTCGAGCATTCGAAGGGCGCGAAACCATCGCCCTTCGCACCCATCACACGAATGACTGCAGACTGCAATGGAGTGAGGCTACGAATCACCGTCTTAAGATTCGCATGGAGTGCTACAGCTTGCGCTCGGACAAGCTCGGCAAAACGCACCAAGATGGTTTTAGGGTCCACGGTGAGATCGAAGCGGATACCGTCTGCGGCTGCGCTGAGAAGCTCAGGCCGATAGCCGCTCTCTTGAAACAACTGGAATACATCTGAAGGGTCGAGATCCTGTGGAAGGTCAAGTCCCTTGCAGTGCCAGTCAACGAAGTCTTCATCCAGCATTGGGAACTGCACCATTGAAGCCCCAAAAAACGCCTCATCGCTGCTGTTTCGAAGCATGGCAAGCTTGTTTCGGTTCGATCCGATGCAAACAATACGGAGACCATAATGCTGCGAACTGTTAAGTTCGTCTCTGGCCACCTTTAGCGCAAAAAGCGCTGCGACGCCTTCCTCTGACGTGATCGCATGTTGGGCTTCGTCGATTATCAGCACTATGAGTTGTTTCGACTCATCGGACAGTGCTTCAAACGCCTTGGTAAGATCAATTTCCTTCCCGAGCCCAATGTTGTTCACGTCAAAATTAACGCGAGCGACACCTACCGTTTCCAGCCCGGATGCTTCCGCCAATTGGCTGATGAGTTTCTCGTTAAGTCCAATAGCTTCTCGGACAGTCTCGACGATGACAGCTCCTGGATCTTTCGTCAGATCCTTCCAAAGATCGGCGTACAACACAATGGCTCCGGCGTCCTCCAAGGCAGGCCACAAATCTTCGCGGGCGAAAGTGGACTTCCCGGTGCGGCGTGGCGCTGTCATGAAGACACCTGACGCAGCGGCACTGCCTACCGCCACTTGCGTTATCAGCTTAGTGAGCCGCTCAGACAGCGCCCGACGACGGTAAAAATATTTCTGCGACATTGTTGGCCTTTGATGGGATCCATAGGGAATCAAGGAATTGAAGCCCTAATTTGAGCGTGATCTAGCATCGCGTCCAGTCAGCGTTGAAAGTAACTATATGTTAACGGTCAAAAAATCAGCAAAGATAATGGACTCAGTTTCGTTTTATCTCTTTTTGACCAGACGCGCAGCGCTGACCAACCCCTCCAGCCAATCTTGATGCCCATTGATCATTGGGTTCGGCCGCGCCATGGCGAGTTCTTTGGCGAGTTTTCCCTTCTGGGTTTCTTGGGTGAGGATTCGAACTCGACCACCCGACAAATCTTCGATTAGCCAAGCATGGTACACATTCAAGCGAGTGTCGCCCTCGCCCGCCCAGCCGTGCCAGGCTACGAGTTGTTTTCCGTCCATGCGACAGGCAGCAATCGATTTATGCCCTTCACGAAAGGCAGAAACCGGCCAAAAGCGGACGCTTCAGGCCGTTTCGCGTCCCCTCTTATTTAAAGAAAATCCAGGCGATTAGCACGGGTCAATTATTTGTTGCATCATGCGGTTAAAGCGCATTTACCAAAGTAAATTTTCTCAGGGCTCTAGCCGAGGGTATTGGACGCGCTCGTTGTCTGGCAACCGGAACGGCAAATCGGTTGTCCATGGCTTATTCCAAAACATCGCGCTTGTCGGTAGTCCTTCGAGTATAGACTTATGTTCTTCAACCCGTTGAGGCTCGTTCTTCTGTGATGAACGGCATAGTTCAGAGGTCTGTTCCCTGCACTCGATACCGCCAGTCGAACCCTACCTTTTCGATGGAACTAATAACGTAATTCCGCCCGTCGTGACTCCCTTATATTGCTTCAAACTTTAGTTTTTTCGCATCGTCGGTATTAGACGAGCACGAGCTCGTATTAACTAACTGAGGTGTACAGAAATGGCCAATTCAGGAAATGATAACCCTGGCAATTTTGCTAATGACCGTGAAAAGGCTTCTGAAGCAGGCAAGAAAGGCGGAGCAGCATCAGGCGGTAATTTTGCCAATGATCCACAACGAGCATCGGAGGCCGGCCAAAAAGGTGATCAGGCATCTGGTGGACGCCAATCAAGCAAAACTGATCAATCAAGTGGTGGCCAAGGAAGCGGTAGCGGCGGCAACTTTGCCAATGATCGGGAAAAAGCCTCAGAAGCGGGGCGTAAAGGAGGTGAACAAAGCGGTGGTGGAAATCGTAAATCGTGATGCCTCTTGATCCAAACCAAGCCCCGGGTACTTTCGGGGCTTGGTTGGTATTGAAAGGTCGTTTCATGAACTAATTGACGTCTTACCGGCAGCGACAGCCTCATTATCATTGGTTTTACGCAGTGATCACTCATCATCGAAGACGACCCTACGCTCCATCAGTGCGACAGGCGAAAAAAACCCCGGAGGTTGGCCCTGCCGGGGGTTCTCTTTCACTTTTACTGCTGTTGGGCCCGGGATGACGGCCCAGCGGCACCGCTGGTAACAATAGCAGCGCCGGAAAAGTTTGACCTTAAACCTTCGTCCCTGCCGCTATTTATTTATCGGCCGGTGGGTAATGCCACGCGAAAAATCGTGCCCTGCTCCCGCGATGACTCAACTTCAATCGTCCCTCCGTGACTCTCTACGATCTGAGCGGCGATGAATAGTCCCAGTCCTAAACCCATAGAGTTGCCCTGGTCGCCGCTGGAGTACCGGGAATAACGTCCTTCTGGATCGAAGAGAGAGGGCAAGGCCTCGGGAGGAATAGGCTCGCCGTAATTTTGCACGCAAAAAAAGGCAGTAGCGCTGTTCCCATTTAACGTGACGTTAATGGGCAATTGTGAGTTGCCGTGTCGCACCGCGTTACCAATCAAATTAGAGAACACCTGGGCCATGCGCGAGGGGTCAAACTGGCCCGTTACCGCTGCTTGAGCGTTGAATACAAGTTTCGCGACTGGATGAGCAATCGTGAGCTCTGCCACGACGGCTTGGCACACCGATGTGAGGTCAGTGGTTTCTGGTTTTACCTGGAGGCCGGTGCCCAGGTTACAACGCGCCAGGTCAAGCAGATCATTCACCATCTGATTCGCGCTTTGCACGCTGGTAGAAATCTGCGCAATGATTTTTCTTCCACGGCTGCCCAATTCCTCCGTCTGTCGTAGCAAGTCGGCCCCCAGCGTCACGGCGCCCAACGGAGTGCGTAGGTCATGGCCTAACACGCCCAAAACGGTTTTTCGAGTGGCATCTACGGCTTGGCCATAGGCGGTAATCGATTCGACCAGCGCCTGATCAATGGCCTCGTTGAAGCGGATCATATCCGCCAGTTCATGCTTGTCTCCGATAATACCTTGAGCTAGCCACAGGCGAAGTACACTTGATCGTAGCGCGCGATACTCGGAGACCAACTGGTCCAGGGTGAAACCCGACATCAAGCGCTGCAGCGCGTGGGTTTGCGCCGCCGTTTCGTCTTCAGTCACTGGCCCTAGCCCATGGGACTTGTCAATTTGTTGCTGGTTTGTTTGCGCGGTGCGCATATCGAGCGCAACAGTCCGCAAAATATACTCGGCATGGTTTCGCAGACCTTTGGCATCCATGGCCGGCAACGGCGTTTCGACTGTGCGGGCGAAGTCTTCCCACGCTTGCAGAATGGGGTCCAGATTAGCAAGGATGAAATCTGACAGTCTCATGGAGATCCTATTTACATATTTAGGCGTTTGTTCACTGGAGAATATCAGCCAAAGCCAATCGCCATTGCAGTAGCCTAGCGGTAAAGCAATATGCGAACCGAAACCGATCGTCAGTTGGTCGAAACAAGGATGTGTTGCCAACACCCTAAGCCTTGGAAGCTGCTCTGGATGTTGATGATGTCAACAGTACTGATTGTAGAAGATGCTGAAATCCTCCGCTCCCTGATGGTGGAGGCAATCTCCCTGTTGGATGTCAACGTGATGGATTGTGCCTCCGCCGATGACGCACTGCCCTTGCTCGAAACATCTGCTATTAGCCTGGTCATCTCCGATGTGAACATGCCGGGCAGTATGGACGGGATCGAATTGGCCCAATTGATCTGGGCTCGCTGGCCCAGCTTGCCTGTCATCATCACGTCGGGCAATAGTGCGGTATCCGAGGAACGGTTGCCTGCCCATGTCATGCTCCTGCCCAAACCCTGTTCATTGAATACCTTGCATCAAGCAGTCAGACGGTATCTGCCGTAATCAAATGGCTAGCAAACGCCGAGCAACGCCTATTGCCGGCGCCCAAACAAAGCTCACCAGCGGGCCACAGAGGGATGGAACACCTCGGATCCGCGCGGTCAAAGCCTAAGTGCGTTCTCTTATCATGGGGAGCTGAACCGTGACCGGGCCCGAAGATCCATCGAACTTTCGTGGTGAGGGCGAGCCCTTCGTCCTCAGCCGCTTAGGCCTCGGGCCTCAGCCAAGCTTGGGTGAGCTGAACGCCAGCGTCAGTGTGCCGCGTCACGGCAGCTGGTTGCGGCGCTTGATGGCCTTCACCGGTCCCGGTTACATGGTCGCCGTCGGCTACATGGACCCCGGCAATTGGGCCACGGATATCGCCGGGGGCTCACAGTTTGGCTACATGCTGCTATCGGTCATTTTACTGTCCAGCTTGATGGCCATTGTGCTGCAGGCGCTAGCGGCACGCTTGGGCATCGCTACCGGGATGGACCTGGCCCAAGCGTGTCGCGCCCATTACAGCGCGCCGGTGCGCGTCGGCCTTTGGCTGACCTGCGAACTCGCGATCATTGCCTGTGACCTGGCGGAGGTCATCGGTATGGCCATTGCCCTAAAGTTGTTGTTCGACATTCCCCTGCTCTGGGGCGCTATTCTGTGCGCGGCTGATGTGTTCTTGATTCTGCTGCTGATGCAGCGCGGTTTCCGTTGGCTCGAAGCCTTCGTCGTGGCCCTGCTGTCGCTGATTGCCGTGTGCTTTGCCGTGCAGATTGTGATGTCCCAGCCGTCCTTTGCAGCCGTGTTGCAGGGGTTCGTGCCGCAACCGGAAATCGTCACCAACCCCGCGGCGTTGTATTTGGCTATTGGTATCATTGGCGCCACTGTGATGCCGCATAACCTGTATTTACATTCGTCCATTGTGCAAACCCGGGCGTACGAGCGCAGCGAGTCCGGCAAACGCCTGGGGCTGCGCTGGGCAGTCACAGACAGCACTATTGCGTTGAGCCTGGCCCTGTTCGTCAACGCGGCGATTCTGATCACCGCCGGGGCGGTGTTTCATACGGCAGGACGTACCGACGTGGTGGATATCGAAAAGGCTCATGAGTTGTTGTCGCCCATGCTGGGGATCGGCATGGCCTCCACGCTGTTCGCCGTGGCGCTGCTTTCCTCCGGGGTGAATTCCACGGTGACTGCCACGCTAGCCGGACAAATAGTCATGGAAGGCTTCCTGCAGATGCGCGTTCCAGCTTGGGCGCGCCGCCTGATCACCCGGGCCATCGCGATCATTCCAGTGGTCATTGTCACCGCCTTGTATGGCGAGCGCGGCACATCCCAGTTGCTGGTGTTCAGCCAGGTCATCCTCTCCATGCAACTGCCCATGGCGGTTATTCCGCTGGTACGTTTCGTGACCGATCGCTCGAAAATGGGCTCGCTGGTCATCAGTCGCGCGCTGGCGGCGCTGGCTTGGGGCATTACCGCAATCATCGTGGCGTTAAACATCAAGCTACTGATCAGTGCTGTGCAGCAGTGGCTTTAAGCCAGCGCCGAGGGGAGGCGGTCCTGACTGGATGTTCCATGAGTCCCCAGCCAGAAACTGGTAGTAAGCACACGCATCTTCATCCGGGCCGGTAATGGCGGCCGCTCAAGCTATCCGTATTAGGTGCCCTCATAGCGGCTAGCTTCCCCTTTGGCTGGCCACTCACTATCAGGTGCGCCGTCGTCAGCCTGAGAGAATGATTGAACTGGGGAGCCCGGCTCAGGGGTATCAGAAGATTTCACTTCACCTTCAAGCTGATCTTGAGCGAGACGCCAATAAAACTCTTCAGCACCTTCAGGACGGCCATCCTTTTCCCATAAGTCGTAAGCTTTTTCCCGTATTTTTGATTCTTCAGTCATGGTCATTCTCCTTGGTGAGCGTTATTACGACGTGGAGATACTTTCAATGCTGCGGCTATGCCACGTCACTTGTACAACTTGTTAAGTAAAGCAGCTGGATACGTTGCAGATGGAATAAATCGCCTTATGGGCGTGGCCACTGGGCAAGTCTCGCTTCACCCAGCCTATCCCTCCGCCACTGCCCGCTCGCCTGAGACAAGCCCTGCTCTGGTGAACTGCTCCATGTCCGCCTTGGATGCGGGCTTCATAAATACGGGTTTGAAGCTGAGCAGTGCCGTTCATCGCTAGCGTCTAATCTTTTTCAAATTTTTGTCCGTCCTCGTCCTTCAGATACTCATAGGCGCCGCGTTTGGTGATCTCACCAGATGAGTATCGGCGCCTGTTTGGCCTGAGGAGATTCGTCATGTTTTTACATAACAAACGACTTCAATACACCGTCCGTGTGGCCCAACCTAATCCTGGGCTAGCCAATCTGCTGCTAGAGCAATTTGGCGGTGCGCAAGGCGAGCTGGCAGCCGCCTCACGCTACTTCACCCAAGCGTTATCCGAAGATGACCCTGGGAGAAAGGATCTGCTGATGGACATTGCCACCGAAGAGCTCAGTCACCTGGAGATCGTCGGCTCGATCATCGTAATGCTGAACAAGGGGGCAAAAGGCCGCCTGGCCGAGGGCGTCGAAGAAGAAGGCGAGTTATATCGCGCCATCAATGGCGCCGGTAATGACTCACACATCACCAGCTTGCTGTACGGGGCCGGTTCACCGCTGACCAACTCAGCCGGGGTGCCATGGACGGCAGCTTATGTCGACACGATAGGCGAGCCTACGGCCGATATGCGTTCCAACATCGCCGCCGAAGCCCGCGCCAAAATCGTCTATGAGCGCTTGATGAACGTCACTGACGATCCTGGGGTGAAAGAGGCGCTGGGTTTTCTGATGACGCGCGAGATCGCCCATCAGCTTTCCTTCGAAAAAGCCTTGCATGCGATCCAGCCGAACTTCCCTCAAGGCAAGCTTCCCGGTATGCCGGAGTTCACCAACGTCTACTTCAATATGTCTCAAGGTGAAGGCAGCACCCGTGGTCCCTGGAACCAGGGTGAAGAGTGGGAATTTGTAGAAGAACCCATGCCTGCCGTTGACGGCGGTGATGGTACCGCCAGTGTCGAGCTGAGCGCTGAAGACGAAGCGCTGTTGATGGACATGAAAGCCCGCACGATGTCTGATCCCGATAGCAATCCCATTACCGGAGCAGATCTGGGCGCAGGCGTGCAACTAGCTGAGCCAAAGGCTTAATTTACCCATCGCACGCCTCCGGCGTGCGATTTCCACCGTTAACAGGGGTAATGACATGATTTCGAATCGCAGAAATTTCAGCGCTGAGTCACCTTCGGACTTCTCACGTTTATTCACGCTCACGGCGGACTCCTTTGAGCGGGACGCTCTGCGCCTGTCGAAACACGTGATGCTTAATCAAAATCTACAGCTCCGCACACGAACAGATCCACGGATGACCATTAACTAGCGGTACGCAGGGTGAATTTCAGAAGCCAAAAAAAGCCCGCGCTTCGCGCGGGCAACAGGAGTTTTGCATGAGCGGCCTGATGAGGACCTATTATTTGGAGCCAGGGCGAGCTTCCCCGTTCGGTTTATTTAGAGGAACGAGCTGAATGTCAGACAGGCGGTCAGCCAACTCCAAAACGCGAAGTAATGCATATCAAGTCGACAAAACCGAGTTTTTTGGCGAGGTGCATGATGGATGAGCTAATGAAGGTAAAACCGACCGACTGTCCCCATCCCTTCATCCGAAAAGGTTATTACCTGGGGTTGCCCGGGGACGACTTTGTCTGCCTCAGATGCGGGGAGCAACGACCAGCGGAGCGCTGGGAGGACTTTGAGCGGCGACGGACACCCCCAAGAGGGTTACTCAACTAACTTGATTGCCTCGAGGGCGTCCGTCGTAGGCGAAGGCTTATTTTTTTGCTTCCAGCTCCGGATCTGCTGAACGGGTGATAAACGCCTGGGTAAGTTCCGGGAGGTGCTGCAACAGCCATTCAGCCATGGCGATTTCTTGGGGAAGAATCGTTTCGCAGGCCGCTTTCGTTTCCCTATCGCCCGCCGCTTCCGCTGCTGCGATGAGCACTGTGTAGCTGGCAATCTCTACATTTTCGAATACATAGCCAGCCATGGCACCTTTGATTACTTCATCGCTCATCAAGGAGCCACCCACAGCCTGTCCGAAGGCCATAAGTTTCCCAGTGATATCTTTCAACGTAGAGGAACTACCCCCCAGACGCTTCAAGCAGCCATCGACGAGCGCCTGCTGACTCAGGGTTTCTTCAATGTGTTGGTCTATCCGTGCTTTGAGTTTGGGGTAATGCTCCAGCCGTTCAGACTGAGCCCGTAACATTTTCTCGGCCTGCTGCTCCATCGCGTGAGCATCACGCAGCCAATCCAATAGATTCTCTTGTGGGGTCGCCATATCACTGTCCTCATGGGGAAGGTAAAGAGTAGAGATTTGGCTTGGTCATGAGTTCAGACAATTTGACTAGGAAAGCGTGGACCTTACGAGCCGCTTTGGCCCAGCAAGTCATTTATCACTGTTCATTTATGCCTTTGTGCTGTGCCAGCTCGATTGCCATACGACGAGCGCGCCCAACACCCCAAGCTAGAGCCCGAGTCATCGACTCGCCAGGGCGGGAATCACAGGCTTCTTCGAAAAGGCTCATGCCGCTAGACGCGTACAATCCGATGAACATTTGAGTGCTGCCCTCTTTGGATAGCCTCACTTGTACATCTATGGTCGTCGCATCATCGAGCGTTTCATCATGCGTTCGGCAGTGAAGCGAGGGGTCGGCCCAGGCCCAATATCGCTCTCCCCGTTGTCTCATTTCCGCACCTCAGATTTTTCTTGTCGCTTGAATATAGCCGCGGAATGTTCAAGTGACCTTTCCATCTCTTTACGAATCCATTGTTAACGGTGCAGCTATCTCGACTAGGGGATTTGCAATGGCTCGCGCAAAAACGTCTCCTTGCCCTGCAAATATCGCCCCGCAGTTGGTCACGCTGGCCAATACCCCGCCGCGTGGGGGGACTGGCTTTACGAAATAAAATTCGACGGCTACAGAATGGTGGCCCGTTATGCGTCAGGCTGTGTACACGCAACGGCTTCGACTGGACCCAGCGCATGCCCCGCCTGGTTAAAGAACTGGAAACGCTAAAGATCGTCTCGGCTTGGATTGATGGTGAGATTATTGTCCGGGATAAAGACGGCCGCCCCGTGTTCCAGCCGTTGCAGTCGGCTTTCAGCACCGGCGAAACCGATGAGCTCATTATTTTTCGCCTTCGACCTGATGTATCTGAATGGTCTTGATATGCGCAGTTTGCCGGTTGAGTTACGGCGGGAACGGCTGAGTGAACTGATCGATGACAGCTCGCTCGAACACGTTCGTTTTTCAGAAACTCTTGATGTCGATCCCCATCATTTCATGGCAAACGTCTGCAAAATGGAAATGGAAGGGATCATTGGTAAACGGGCTGGCAGTCCCTATGCTGTTGGCGCTGATATGATTTTGACCCAGGCTGCCGGAAATCATTGACCCACTCGAATACATCAGCAAACGATGTCTAAGCGCGGGATTAAAGAGACAGAATTTAGGTCAGTCAAAATCGGCAGACTGGGTCAAAATCACATCGGCGCCAACACTCTGCTCGATCTGTTGCATGCGCGCCTTCACTTTGCCCTGGGTGAAGTTACGGTCACGGTTGTTGATGGCTTTGAACTTGCTGCCATCGATGGCGATGATCGATTGAGAGAAGAGATTGAGGTTGCGACAAAGCACTACGAACTGGCGGCATACGCTGCGAATGGCTTTGCCATTGTCCTTGCGAGAGTCGGCGATGGTTTTGAAGTCAGGAGCCAAACGCCCCGTCAGCCACATCAACTCGACGTTACGCTCGGCCTCACGTTCAAGCCGACGGCTGGACTGAATCCGATTGAGATAGCCGTAGATATAGAGCTTCAGCAAGATCGCTGGATGGTAGGCCGGACGACCCGTTGCAGCAGGATCAACACCTTCAAATCCAAGTGCCCGCAGGTCGAGTTCATCGACGAAAACGTCGACCACTCGCACTGGATTTTCTTCGGCAACATAATCGTCCAGGCACTCTGGCCGCAACGTGACTTGCGTCCGAGCCTCACCTTCGATGAATCGCTTCATGATCGTCCCCGCCACGATCTAGACGATCAGAAGATTAGACAATCGCAGGCGTTTTCACACAGCCTGGACCCAAAGCTGCCGGTCAGCATCGGCTGGAATCGGTGGAAGCGATATTTGCCGGTGCAAGAAAAGAGAACCCCCGACAGATGCCGGGGGAACTGCGGGAGGTTTATTTCGATACCACGATACCCGCTGGCTTCCAGGTTCCTTCTCCCGCTGGCAGGACTGAAGGGGGCGTCTCTTTGGGCCAATAGAGGCGCATCACCAAATAAATCGGGCCGTCGGGCGCGGGCAACCAATTACTTTCCAGTGTCTTGCCGGGTGAGGTCCGTTGGATATAGAGCGTCAGCGATCCGTCGGCATTTTTCTTCATATCGGGCAGCATGGGCGAGTTCAGTAGATAGCGGGCGATCGGGTTCTTGATTAAAAGCTGGGTTTTACCGTCATACATCGTCACCGACCAGAAGGCGTTCACGGGGGGTAGTTGCCCCGGTGGGAAGGTGAGAGTGTAGTTATGTTTGCTGCCATCCAACGGCTCGCCGGTCGCGGTGGTGCGGGTGATGGGATAAGTGGCTTCCACTGCATCGTTGCCGTAAATACCGCCTTTGGCCGCGCCCGCGCGTTTCAACCAATCTCCATTGTAGAAATGGCGGTCGCCAAAGTACGAACCAATGCCCCAGCCATTGACATTCTTGAGTCCTCCGGACAACCACTTGTCCACCTTCTCGTCACCTTCCTTCATGCCCAGCAGGACTGCAGCCTTATGTTCGAGCGAGAGGTCTTTGAACTCAAAACTCTTGCCCGGCCCAATGCCGATTTTCGCGATTCGAGCCCGAACCTCCTGATCTTCCGGTGTTGGCGGCACGTATTGCAGTGCGGCATCCAGATATTCGAAGAAATTCTCCTTGATTTCCGCAGTGCTGATCGAAGAGAAATTGATGACCGGCGATGCAGGCGGCGCTGGTTTGCTCAAGAACGCTGATAGCGGCTGCACTTTGTACCCTGACTGCACCTTCATCACATTCGGCATGTCCTTGGGATTGAAGAGCTGGGTTCGATAGCCGGCGACTGTGAACGGTGTGGTCGAATAGAAAACCTTGCTTATACCTGCCGGCACCGCCCCCTTCCAGTCAGGTCCGACGACCATGTAATTGCCAGAGCCGTTACCCGTGGTACGACTGCCGATGTAGCCGTAGTTGTAGGTATTGCCGTCGATCAGTTGCACTGAGTAGTAACGTTTTTTGTCCACTGCCGGTACCGAAAGCACCATGGGCTCGGCGCGAAGGTCCAACCAGAGAAATGAATAGGGGGTGTCGCTGTTGGGCGTGACGATGGCCGTGTCCTGGTAAGTGAACACGCGGGGCTCATTCTTGATCTGATTAAAAGGTGCCTTGAACTGCGGACCGTTTTTATCCACGGCGTACTCATACATCACCGCATAATTCATTACGATCGGTAGCCCGTAGATGAAGGCATCCTCGGCGATGGACTTCGTCTCGGCGAGACTGGGCGCAGCTATGCCTTGGGCTTGATCTGCTTTCTCGGCCTGGGTCACGGGATCGTGCCTGCTGGCACAGCCTGAGACAAGCGCCACCGCAGTGGAAGCGATGGCGATCCATTTCAAGTAGGTTGAATATTCCGGTTTCATCGTTCATCGCTCCTGACCAAAATCATCTCTGCCCTGGCTGTCTTGATTTGCGATTGAACACGTCGAGACTCCAGCTTGTTTAATGCCGAATCTGAGCGTAGGTCATTCAGCGAACTCCCGCTATTGGCCGGTTTTTTGTGTTCGCCGTCTGTCCAGTGGCAGGCACTTGCAGCGCACGACCGCTTCACATGTTTAAGCACGGAAATCCCGTGCAGTAGATCGGAGAGCCACCATGGAAATTGACGAGAACGCACCAGGCAATAAATCGCAGCAACGCGAAACACGCACCACAGACAACGAAGCTGGCCACGACCCGAGTTGGAATCAGTACGAAGTTCCGTTACCGCCCGACGATGAAGCTCCTGTCGATGAAGATATGGTTGATGTGGCGGCGACTGATTCGGTATTGAGCGAGCATCCAAAAGCGGGTACGAACAGCCACGTTGATAATCCGGACAACGACCCACAGATGAATGACCAGGACGAAAACGATAAGGAGGCTCGCGGGATGCCTGCGAGTGACCCTGAATCAGGTGCCTGAATTAGTTCGGATGATTTCCGAGCGCTTCACGTTGAAGCTGGTTTACGAAGCTTTGGATTTTCCGTTGCATCGGGCCGCTGAGGTTATGGAAGCGCACACCTGCGAAGGTTCTGTCGACTCGCGCCTAATAGCAAGGTGGCGTATCTCAAGCATCGTTATATTCACGTCCAGCGGAGCGCTGGCTGACATACGTTCGTAGATACATCCGACTCGAAGCTGGTCTTGAAGATTACCTGTGAAGTAAGTCCACCCAAGAGAAAGCTCTCTACCTCTTTCTCTTTCCCGGGTTTTGCTTCCAGACGAACGAACAACGCTACTTTGACCATGACGTGCCTCCTCTTGTTACGACTAAACCATCATGCGCCATGCTTTTCAGTAAGCCCAACGCGTTATCCGCCGACTTGTCGCCCAGCTCCAGCGTGGCGGGGATGAGGTGGGGTAGCGTCGAGTCATTTCCGCAGTCGTGAGAAAACGGCCGATAGCTGCCTGCCGGAAACGGCAGAAATCGGCCATTAGCAGTCACTCCCTATTGACTCAACCTCCATTACCGACACCAGCCTGGTCACTAAGTACGATCACGGTTCTTTTTCAACGCCAGCCGGGACTGGCATCGAGAATCTGACAGACATGCTTCCATTCGAGTTGGAAATGACGCGGGCAGTCGACACTTATTCTGCGACCTCTATTTGGAAGGGACACCGAAATAGGCCAGTGCCATGATTGCCACGATCATCCACTCGGCATCGACATAATTGCAGGCGACCATGGTGGTGGACATCAACATCCCCAGTACCAAAGGTGCTTTTCGAGCGAACGTAAGCGTGACCGATGAAAAGCCCAGCGGGGCTGGGCTTTTAGGCTGATGGGCGTTATCACCAACTTTTCAGTCGGGTTTTGACAATGTCATTCAAGCCCCAATAAGTTTTGCGGCGATCTTCGCCACATACTCCCCTTGGTGTCGAGCAATTCCCATTTCGCGGGCATCTGACTGACGTGAGCCGTCAGCCTGCCGGCACGGCAGGCTCCATTTTGGGGGCTCAGTTCAGATGCGTTTTGAGCTCAAGTGCTGCCTGACGCACCGCAGCCTTGACCTCGGGAATCGAGTTCAGCGGATTGAGCAAGCCAAAGTCATGGATCATGCCGTTGTAGCGCACTGAGGTGACCGGCACCCCGGCCGCATCCAGGTGGTGGGCATAACCTTCGCCTTCATCACGCAACACGTCGAACTCGGCTGTTTGCACCAGGGCAGCCGGCAGGCCCTTAAGCTGTTCGGCACTGGCGTTGAGCGGCGAGGCATGGATCTGTGCGCGCTCCGCCGGGTTGGTGGTGTAGTTGTCCCAGAACCACTGCATCATGCCCTTCGTCAGGAAGTGGCCCTCGGCAAATTGCTGATACGAGCCATTGTCGAACCCGGCGTTGGTCACCGGCCACATCAGTAACTGAAAGCGCAGGGCCGGGGCTTGTTGCTCCTTAGCCATCAACGCCACGACCGCCGCCATGTTACCGCCAACACTGTTGCCGGCTACCGCCAGCCGCTTTCCGTCGACACCGATGTCCTTGCCATGCTCGGCCACCCAACGGGTCGCGGCATAGGCCTGATTGATCGCAGTCGGGTACTGCGCCTCTGGGGACGGCGTGTAATCGACGTACACCGCGACGGCGCCGGAGCCCACAACCAGGTCGCGAATCAGGCGTTGGTGAGTTGGGAAGTCGCCCAAGACCCAGCCGCCCCCGTGGAAAAACATGAAGACTGGCAACTCACCTTTGACCTTGGCCGGACGGACGATTTTCAGCTTGATGCTCATCTCCCCCGCTTGGATTGAACGATCGCTCACTTCGACGCCAGTCAGATCAACCTTCACCGAGGCCTGTGCACCGGTCAGAACCGCACGTGCGTCCTTCGGGCTCAGTTGCTCCAGCGGTTTTCCGCCACCGGCCGCCAGGGCATCAAGGAAGGCCAGGGTATTGTGTTCGACGCCCGGACTGCCTGCGGCAATGGCATTATCTATGGAAAGAGCCAGAAGGGTGATGGCCAGCGTTTTCTGAATGAAGTCCATGAGTAATCCTTTTTAGTTATTTGAGTTTGAATATCTAGAAACAGCGCCGGCAAGTTGTTGAGTCGGCGCAGGTACAGCGGGCGTTACTCGATTAGCGGAACGTTGGCCGCTCGCTTGTACGGCCAGTATTCCACCGGCATCCACTCGAAATGCTTGTCCACGGCGCTGATATGACCAATACCGGGGAACGGCAAGTGCGCGGCCGTCACCCAGGTCTTGCTCGCGGCAGCGGCACTGAAGACCTGATTGCGACTCTTGATGGCTTGCTGATTGTTAACGTCGAACCCGATCGACACCTCCGGGTGCAGGAATTGCACGGCGAGGTTGTGCACCAGGTCCCCCATGAACAGGATGCTCTGCCCCTGGGAGGTGAAGCGGTACGTGCTGCTGCCCGGCGTGTGTCCGCTCTCCAGTTGAGCCTCGACCACACCCGGCAACGGCGACTGACCCGGGGCGAAGGTTTTGAAGCGCCCCGCGGCGATGTAAGGTGCGGTGGAGTCCTGCGCGATCTTGAAGAAGCCTTTGGCTGCCTCTGGAGCTTTGGCCAGCGCCTGCGGGTCTAGCCAGTAATCGGCTTCAGCCTTGGCGGCATACACCGAGGCATTGGCGAAGATCGGCTGCTGCTGACCATCCACCAGACCGCAGACATGATCCAGATGCAAGTGCGTAAGCAGGATGGCATCGACCTGCTCCGGTTTGTAACTGGCGGCCTGCATGTTGGCCGAGAGCTGGCCGGCGGTTGCACCGATGCACTGCCCTGCCCCGGTGTCGACCAGGATCAGTTGTTTCCCAGTATTGACCAGGAAGGCGTTGAACGCCGTTTGCACGCCCGGTGTTTCAATCGCACGACGGGCGAGCAGCGCGCGGATCTGACTCTGGCTCATGCCCTTCAGCAGCTTCGGTGAAAGATCGTTGTAACCGTCGAACAGCGCCGTCACTTCGTAATCCCCCACCGCCAACCGGTAGTAGCCGGGGACCTGAGTGGCCTGAATCGGCGCCTGAGCCTGGGCGCCAACCGATGTCAGTACGAATGCCAAGCTTAATCCACGCAGTGTGCAAACCAGAGAATGCTTCATGCCTCACCTTTGATCGAGTCAGAAAACGGCTAATCACCTCAGCCGAGTAAATTCGATCATGCCCAGCCCAACACCGTGAAAATTGCAGCGATGTGCTGATTTAGCGAAGGGGTATGAACACTGCATGTGAGTGGACGTTGATCATCCGATCTGTCGAAAATCTGCAACGGTTCAACCGCCTATAGCGGTGTGCTGTTCAACGCCTGTGACGAGGCTCGCTTCATAACTCTTAAGGTTTGCTTAAGGACTTTAAATGTCGCCGGCGGACAGACTTTCCTGAATGATCAGGAGAGCCACCATGAACCCGCCATCGGTGAATACAAACCATCCATGCCCTGTTGTACGGCCGTTGGGCGCCCTGTCCGGCTGGCAGGAGCGCCGGGCCAAGGAACTGATGCTGCGTGACATGGACAGCTGCGTTCGCATCAGCGCGATTGCCGAACACTGCAACCTGTCCCGTAGCCATTTTTCCCGGGCGTTCAAAAAGGTTACCGGCCACTCGCCGCAAGGCTGGCTGGTGATGATGAAAATCGAAAAAGCAAAAAGCCTGCTGATCACTTCGATGCCGATCACCGATGTCGTCTATGAATGCGGTTTCGCGGACCACTCGCACTTCACCCGCACCTTCAGCCGCCTGGAAGGAATGACACCCAAGGCATGGCGCCGGGCCTTTGATCAGGCAACGAGCCACTCCACCCCGCCACCCGTGATTGATTGGTACACACCCCACTGGAGCATTCGCGATAGCCTGGTCGACAGCATGGGACAGTCGCGCGCGTAGGAACTGCACGCCGTGAACTGATCGAGGTCGACAAAAAGAACTCCTCCCCCTTGGCCGCTTATGCGGCCTTTTTTTATCCCGTGCTGGCAGGTGCCAGGGGCAGGCTGAAGCAGATCCGGGCGCCCTGCTGGCAGTCCTGGACCACCAGCGTCCCACCGTGCGCGCCGATCACCGACCTGCAGATGGCCAGGCCCATTCCCATGCCGCTGCCTTTGGTGGTGTAGAACGCATCGAAGATCTGCTCGCGCTGGTGTGCGTCAATTCCGGGGCCGTTGTCCTGGAAGCAGACCTGGACATGAGCGTCCTTCACCGCTGAGCTGATGTTGATGCATCCATTGGGCAACCCTGCTCCGGCGATAGCCTCCAGCGCATTGGTGATCAGGTTGAACACCACCTGCTGGATCTGCACCTCGTCCACCGGCACGGGGCATTGAGCATCGAGCCGGGTTTCCAGGCGCACGTTGCGGTTAGCCAGGTCGGTGGCGCTCAAGCGCACGACCTCTGCGATCAAGCTATCGATTTGTACCGGCAACCGCTGTAACGGCGCCTGCTTGGCGAGTACGCGAAGCGCCTGGACAATGTCTGCGGCGCGGGCGCTGTCCGAGCGAATGTCTTCCAGCCCCTGAATCGCCTCCTCCAGATCGGGCTGATCACGCTTGAGCCAGCGCAGGCTGGCCGAGGCATTGGATACGATGCCCAGCAGCGGCTGGCTGATTTCATGGGCAATCGAAGCAGAAAGCTCGCCCATGACCTTCAGGTGCGAGCTACGCGCCAGTTCCGCGCGGGAACTGCGCAAATCCGCCTCCATTTGCGCGTGTAGCCGGTTATCCTCGACCAGCTGTTCGTACAGCCTGGCGGTTTGCAGTGACACCGCGGCCGCAGAGGCGAGAATTTCCAACATGGTCAGGCGCTGGGCGTTGAACAGCTTGGGGACCAGGCGATTTTCCAGATAGACCAGGCCGATCAACAGGCCCTGTTTGAGCAACGGCAGGCATAACACCGACCGCACCTGGCGCTGTTGCAGATCGGTGCTGTAGGCCTCGGGACAATCGGCCCGGGCATCGTCGAGCACCAGGGTCGTGCGCGTGCGCATCGTGGCGTTGAGCACCGAGGCCGGCGCGATCTGTTCGAGCGGTTGCGCGCAGTCCAGAGTGACCCGCACATTGCCGGCTTCGACCGAAGCCGTCGCAGCCAGTTGCAGTTCGGCGCCGCTGACCATCATCAGCACGCCATTGTCGGCACCGGCCTGAATCATCAAGTGATTCATCAGGGTTTCGACCAGTCGCTCGAGCAGAACCTCCTGCGACAGTGCACGCGCCGCTTCGATCCCCACTTCAAGATCGAGGCGGACCTGGGTCATGGGCCGGACGGGTTCGAACGATGGCTGCGCACACAGAAACGGGTGCAAGGTTTCCAATAGGCGCGCCTTGCTGTTGGCGCCCCACAAGTTGTAGCAATCGCGCGCGACACGCAGGTGGTGGTTGGCACCCGACACCAGCCCGTTGGGTAGGCAGATATCGGCCAGCTGTTCATGGGCCAGCGCTTGCTCATGGATGAAACCGGCCGCCGCAGCAGCGATCTGCGACTGATCGAAACAACGGATAGCTACCAGTTCCTGACCGCGCAAGCGGGCGATGACCCCCTCGATCAGCAGCAGTTTGTTGCGGAAGGTTGTCGGGTTGAGCTCGACCCACGGCAGAAACCGCAGACGTTGCCGCTCGAGTTTTTCCAGTTTTTCCGCCACCTCGCCCGGCGCTTGCGCGCTGCCCAGCGCCAGGCAATAGAACAGGTAGTAATCGGCGAGATTGATATGCGCCGGAATGGACCAGGCCAGCGCGGCGGCTTCTTCGAAACGTCGCAATGCGTAAGGGATATCGCCGAAATAAAACGCCGACATACCTGAATACAGCCATGACCAGAACAGCGTCGGCTGCGACACACGGGTACGGTCGATGGGGCCGAAACGGTCATGTTCGATGCCATCCAGTTCGGCCAACGGCCGATGCTGGCGCCCATCGCGCAGATCGGTGGCGAATGCCTGTTGCGCCAGCAGGATGCGCTCGATATCGATGTAATGAAATTGCCGCACCCAAGCCAACCCATGCTCCAGTTCGTTCAGCACCCCTTGCAAGGGTTCGCCCATGAACAGCAGGTCGGAACCAATGTGGTTGCAGGCGTAACAGGACATGCCCAGGTCGCCGCCGGCCTGGCCGCACTCGAATGTGGCGAAGGCCTTCTGTCGAGCGTACGCCATCGGTCGGGTCCAGGGGCTGACCTGATCGAGCGCCACCAGCGTGCCTGTGCGCCCTGCTTCGTAGCCGTGCTTGTCGGTGAGTTCAAGAGCCACTTCGGCGAAGGCCAGCCCGTCCACATACTCGCCATAGCGTTCGGCAATCATCACGCCAAACCAGGCAAACCCGTAACCGCTGCTAGGCGTGGTGCCATGCAGCAGCGTGAGTTCGACCATTTTCGCCAAATGCAGAAAACGAATGTCGTCGTCGACGAAGAACGAAGAAGTCAACGTACTGAGCAACTCCATGGCCGCTTCGACAGGCGGGTCATCGGCCTCGGGCAAATGCACCAGATCGGTGATGCGGCGTGCGCCGACAAGCTCACGAACCTGGGTAAATGCCAGGGTCAAGTCGTTCTGTGAGGGCCTGCGCTGAAGGGGAATATCCAGCAGGGCCATACCGTTCAACGCCTCGGTGATCGCCCCCTCGTAATCGGAGTGCAGCGTGCGCAAGGTGGCTAACAACCGAAAGGATTTCGCGCGGTCAAGCGCTGTGGTGGCGTGGGTCAGGCAGTCGTCGAGACGGCGTTGGGCACCGGTCAGATCGGCCAGGAGCATGTCGCACTCGGCCGCCAACCATTGGGTGGCGAACGCCTGGGTGTAGAGGCTCGACCAACCTGTCTGGCCGAGCAGACTTTCGGCCGTGCGAAGATAGCCCACGGCCTGCTCGACAGCGGCGGTGTCCCGGGCGCGTTCGGCGGCTTCAACCAACAGCTCGACAAACGCGGCGCGGCGATGCGCCTCCAGTTCATCGGCGTCAATGCGCTGGACCTGGCTGGCGACTTCGAATACGTGCTCATGGATCTGCTCACCCCAATGATCAAGCATGGCGCCGGCGATACGCGCATGCTCGGCGGCGCGTCCCGCTGGTGCCGCAAGCTGACAGGCCGCCTCAAGCACACGGTCATGGAGAAACACCAGTTGCTCGTGCTCACGCAGCAGAAAACCTGCATCGACCAGGCTTTGCACATCATGAGTGATCTGTTGCCGCTCACACGGCAATAGCCGATGCAGCAGTGATTCATCACAGCGCCCCCCGACATAGCCAGCCGTGCGCAGCACCTCGCGTTCCATCGGTGACAGGCGTTCGAGTCGCAGTACCATCAAGTCCGCGACGTTGTCGGCGTAGCGATAACCGTCCACCTCCTGTTGATTCCAGACCCAGCGGCGACCCTGCACGTGGAAGCGCACCAGACGTTCATCGATCAATGCGCGCAACACTTGACTGACGAATAGAGGGTTGCCGGCCGTCTTGTGATGCACGACTTGCGCGAGCGTCTCAATCTCCCTGGGGTCGGTGTCCAGCTCAGCGGCGATCAGCTCCGCGACCGCGGCCACCGACAATGGCCCCAGCATGACGCTTGCACAGGGCAACGATTGCTCGCGGCCCAGCACCTCGAGCAATCCCTCCTCGCGCTCGAGGGCCTGCGACTCCGCCTCGCGATACGCCAGGATCAGCACCAGATGCCGGGGCCGCCGGGCGACGAAGGCCTGCAAAAACGACAGCGTCGAATCGTCCGCCCATTGCACGTCATCCACGAACAGCACCAGGGGGCGTCCCGGCTGAGCGAAGACTTCCAATACATCGAGCAGGGTCCGGTTGGCGCGATCGAGCGCATGTCGGGCTGGCATGTTCGGCAGCTCAGGTGTGACCCCGATGACCAGCTCGGCCTCGGGCGCCAGTTCCACCAGAAGCCTGCCCCGCCCCTTAAGCCGTTCGACCAGTTGCTCGCCCAGCGTCTGCAGCTCCAGAGCCGGCTTGCCCAGCAACTGGGTCATCAGTGACTTGAAGATTTTTGCCAAGGGTGCAAATGGAATTTCCTGCTGCAACAGATTGCTCTTGCCGCTGGCCCAGTAGCCAGGCGCCTGGGGCCGGACACCCTGATGGATCAGCGTCGACTTGCCGGCACCCGGCGCGCCACCGACCAGCAGAGCCCGCGCAATGCCATCGCTGCCAACCTGATGCATCAACTCGACTAACTGCGTACGTTCGGCCTCTCGACCGAACAGCACATCGCTGCGGGCCAAGGAAGGCAACGCGTCGAAAGCGCCCAGGCGGAACGCATCGATACGCTTATGTTCCAGCCACTGCTGTTGGCACCAGGCCAGATCCGCAGCCATTGATTCGGCACTCTGGTAGCGGGCACCCGGTTCTTTGGCCAGGCCTTTGAGTAGCACTCGGCAGATGCCTTCCGGCAGATCGGCGACATGGATCGCTGGTGAATCCGGCTGGACAGCGGCGTGCACGTGCAGCCATTGGGATGGGTCGCGGGCGGTGAGCGGTAGTCGGCCGGTCAGCGCTTGATAAATAATCGCGGTCAGCGCGTAGACATCGCTGCGCGCATCAAAACTGGCGGCATCGCGTCGGACCTGCTCCGGGGCCAGATAAGGCCATTGCTCCAGGCCGGGCAGTTCAACGGCCGGCGCCTCCCCGGCATGGCTGTGAAAACTCAGTAGCCTGACCGAGTCAGCGGCGTCCACCACCAAGTGGTGGGGTAGCAGACTGGCATGTCGCACGTCCATCTTCTGGGCGCTCGCGAGCGCGTTGGCTGCGGTTACGGCGATGACCAGCACGCGCGCCAGTGGCATCCCTGTGTCACCCATCAAATCAGTCAGCGGCGCCCCATGCGCGGGATAGATCAACAAAGGCCCTTCGGCCGAGCGGATGAACGCGACAGGGGCAATCGCCCAGGTCGGATCCAGGCGCAGGTGAAAATCGCGCTCCAGCCGCTGGCATACGGCGGGCCGCTGAATCGGCGCCCGCGCGGCGAGCCAGCGTGTGCCCGATTGCCGATCCTGAAGCGTGAACCAGGTCAGGTCGTTTTCCCGGCGCAGTATTACGAAGGTGCAACGTTCAAGCCAGGCTTCATCGTGTGAGACATCAAGACTTTGGGAACCGGATGCTGAGATAGAGTTGCTGGGCATGAACAATCACCGCTGAAGATTCGTTTCGGGCTGAGCCGGTGAGTATACGCAAGGCTCTAGCCCGATGGCTGCGCTTGAGCAATCCTGTCCGTTATCGACACCAGGATGGCAGTTGAGGGCCCCCGCGGCCTGTGGTTTTTGCGCACTGAAATCGCTGCGTGTTATCCCTCGGGATAATTGCATTATGCGAGGCCGTCCCCTAGCGTGTAGCCCTGATGAAACGACGTTCCGGCGTCACTCCCCATCAACGCAGTGCAGAGGAACGTATGATCCGACTCGGCCAAGCCACTATTTCCTTGGAGCGACGTGAAGCCTTTCTTGATGGACGGCCGCTGCGTGTCGGGGGCCGCGCGTTCGAAATCCTCTCGGTGCTGATGCGGGCCGATGGCCGGATTGTCAGTAAAGATGAATTGATCACACAGGTCTGGCCCGACACCGTCGTCGAGGAAAACAATCTGCAGGTGCAGATTTCCTCACTGCGCAAGTTGCTCGGAGAAAAAGAACTCATCCAGACGGTCTCGCGCCGAGGTTACCGATTATTGAAAGAACGTGAACCGCCCCTGCCCCTGTTCCATCCGGTGGCACCGGGCCCTTTGGCGTCCGAAGTTCAGGAGACGATCGATCCTGACAGCGTGCCGGTGTTCATCGTGGATGATGAAGCGACCGTGCGTACAGCACTCAGCCGACTGCTGCGGGCCGAAGGCATCGCGCACCGGATATTCGCCTCGGCCGAAGAATTTCTCAACGCTGACCTCGACATCGGCCCCGCTTGCCTGTTGCTTGACGTCAGTCTGCCCGAGGCAACAGGCCTGGAACTTCAATCGGCGCTCGGACAGCGCGGGCATCCGTGGCCGGTCATTTTCATGACCGGTTTCGGCACCATCTCGATGTCGGTGCAGGCCATGAAAGCAGGTGCGGTGGAGTTCCTGACCAAACCATTCAACGACGACCAGTTGCTGGACACCCTGCGCACCACCCGTCAGCGTGCAGCGACGGCGTTCGAGCAATGGCAATGCATACAGAGTGCCCGTCAAAGGGCCGCCCTGTTGACCCCCCGTGAGCGCGAAGTGCTGCCGCTGATCGTCGCGGGTCTGTCCAACAAGCACATCGCCAACCAGCTGGGCACCAGTGAAGTCACCGCCAAGGTCCATCGCAAACACATCATGGAGAAGATGCAGACGCGCTCGCTGGTCAATCTGGTCAAGCTGTATGGCTTGATCAGCACGGAGCCAGCGTTTGGCATGCAGGGTTCTTCATGACTATGGAGACTGGCTGCGCCCCACACGAATCATCCCGTAGCGCCATGATCATCGTCTGCATCGTGGACGACGATGCGTCCGTGCGCAAAAGCCTGGCCAACCTGCTCCGGTCGGCTGGATACCGTTCTCGGGTATTCGCCTCGGGCAACGAATTCCTGGCCCTCGAAAACTTTGATGATGTCGCGTGTCTGCTGCTGGATTTAAAAATGAACGGCCTGTCTGGGCTGGACGTAATGCGCGCGTTGACGCTCAAGGACAGAAAATTCCCAGTGATTTGCATGTCGGCACACTGGGATGAAGCGACACTGGCCGAATCCAGCCGCTATGAGCCCATCGAATGCTTGCGTAAACCCTTCAGTGGCGATGCCCTTCTGAGCGCCGTCGAGTTTGCGCTGCAATGTAAGCGATGAACAATCACGTGTTGGACGGCGATTGCGGCGTATCAGGATTGAGTTGCTGACGCCTGAATTGCCCTGGAGGCTGGCCGTGGATCTGACGGAAGCGTCGCGAAAAATAGGCCTCGTCGGCGAAGCCACACAATCTCGCCACTTCCCCCACCGGCCGCGTTCCATTGAGCAAATAATTGCGTGCCGCGTGCATCCTGCGCTCGAGCACCAGCTCAGTGAAAGTCTTGCCGATTTCCTTGCGCAACCAGTGTGTCAGATACGTCGGTGACAGGTAAGTCGCAGCAGCCACCTTGATCAGGTTGAGATCGGGGTCGGCAATATTCTTGCGCAAGTATTCGGACATCCTGCTCAGCGCATCGCGTCGGCTGACTTCGGAGGCATTCTCTTCGGCCAGGCGCTTGAGTGGCTCGGCATACAAGGCACAGACGCTGCCCACCAATTGCAGCAGCAAGCCCTTGAGTATCTCGCGGGTGCCGAACTGACGGTTTTCATCCAGCACGCGCATCTGTTCGATCAAGGCACAGACCCTGGCGAAATCCTCGTCGCCGAGAATGAAATCCAGGTGTTCCTGACAGCGAAACGGCGACAACTCGGGCGCCAGCAAAATCGAGACTTCCTCCAGGTCCATCGGGTCGCACTGCAAGTGCGGCAGCAGAAAGGTCTGGGAAAAGTTGATCACTATGAAACTGCTGTCGGCCGGGTGCGGAATCACGTGCACCCGATGCGGCAGGATGAAGGCCAGGGTGTTGCGCGGAAACGGGCGCTCGACATTACCGATGTGCTGCACGGTATCGCCGCCGAGGTTGACCTGGATCTGGAAGTACTCGTGTCGATGCGGACTGGTTTCGGCCTTTCGTCCCTTTTTGTCGCGGATGTAGAAGTCCGTCAGCTCGCTGCGTTGCTGCATGACATAGGTGGGGACTTGGCTCGGTGAAGGCATCTCCTGAAGATCCTCGGCAGGCGCATGGACAGGTTGTGGCCGCACTCGCGAAGAAGGCGGCGATAGGGCTGATTGTGAAGGCGAAGTACGCCGATCTCAACAGGTCATAGGATGACATTAAAATACGGAGAATTATTTGTATCGCCGTGCGCAAGATCGCTTGTCCAAAAAATCGTTCGATTATAAAAATAGTTAATCTTTATAAATCAAAAGGTTAAAAATTAACTAGGCAATTACCTGGAAAATTACCGACTGAATTTCTTTGGACAGATGCATTGAGCGATGAATTGAAGAGAAAAAACGATCTAACCCATCCGTTGATTTTGTAATGTTGTACGACCACTGTTACAGCCAATGCAGCCCCACCCCTCCAAAAACAATCATAGGTGCGCACGTCATGAATCTGTTCGCTTTCCTCGCTGGCCCTTCCGACTTCCCTCCCGGTCGGTCCCGCAACAGGCGCCTCTGAACGCCTGACACCGGCCCTTCGCGCCGCCAACTCAAGTAGCGATTGCTCAGCCCTCGGCATCAGGGGCAACGGGTTCGGCTGCGCGCAAACATCTCGATTCTTCTAACAATAACGAGGTCTATCCATGTCGAACTCGCAAACCTCCCCGTCCACCGCGCCACCGTTCAGTGCCGGCGTCCAGGACGCCGTGCTGCCCCAGCGTCTGCCCTCGCGTCGGCGCTGGTTCATGCTGTCGTTGCTGCTGATTGCGACGATCATCAACTACATCGACCGGGTGAACATCTCGATTGCCGCCCCCTTCCTGGCCAAAGATCTGGGCCTGGACAAAATCGAAATGGGCCTGATCTTTTCCGCATTCGCCTGGACCTACGCCCTCGCCCTGGTGCCGGCCGGGTTTATCGCTGACCGATTCGGCTCGCGGTTCACCTATGGGGTGTCGCTGATCAGTTGGTCGACCGTCACCGTTTGTCAGGGCCTGGCCACGGGATTCGCTTCCCTGTTCGGTCTGCGCCTGGCTGTCGGTGCAATGGAAGCGCCGGCCTTTCCGGCCAACAGCCGCGCGGTCACGGTGTGGTTTCCGGCCCGCGAACGGGGCCTGGCCAGCAGCATTTACGTGTGCGGCCAATACTTGGGTACGGCGCTGTTTACCGGCGCGCTGTTATGGCTGGCCACCACCTATGACTGGCGCCACGTGTTTTACAGCACCGGCGGCCTGGGCATTGTTTTCGGTGTGCTCTGGCTGTGGCTGTACCGCGATCCGCTGAACTGCAAGAAAGTCAGCAAGGAAGAACTGAAGTACATCGAAGCCGGCGGCGGGCTGGTCAAAAGCAGTCAGGAGCGCACCCGCTTCAACTGGCGGCAGATCGCCGAGCTGTTCAGCTATCGTCAGATCTGGGCGATTTGCATCGGCAAGTTCGCCAGCACCTCGGCGCTGTATTTTTTCCTCACCTGGTTCCCGACCTACCTGATCGAAGAGCGCAAGTTGACCATGATCAAGGCCGGGATCTTCGCGGTGCTGCCGTTCGTGGGCGCCACCGTCGGCATCCTGCTAGCCGGCATCGTCTCCGACCTGCTGATCCGCCGTGGCTACTCCATGTCGTTTGCCCGCAAGTTGCCATTGGTGGTCGGCTCGATGCTGGGCATGTCGATCGTGCTGGTAAATTTCACCGACTCGAACGTGATCTGCATTGCCGTGCTGACCATAGCCTTCTTCGCCCAGGGCATCGCCTCGTCGTCGTGGGCGGCGGTGTCGGAAGTGGCGCCCAAGGAACTGATCGGCCTGACCGGTGGGGTCACCAGCCTGGCGGCGAATATCGGCGGCATCGTCACCCCGATCGTCATTGGCGCCATCGTTCACACCACCGGTTCGTTTGCCTGGGCCTTCTGGTTCATCGGCGGCGTGGCGTTGATCGGCACCCTGTCCTATTCGCTGCTGCTGGGCCGCCTGTATCGCATTGAACTCAAGGTGCGCTGAGCTCAGAAAAGCGTTTTTCTCCAACACGAGGCGGTATTTCTCCAACTTCACCAAAGATTGCCGCCGTACGCTGACGCTTCAATCAGGATTTTTACCAGGATGAACATGACCGAATACGTCTTTACCCCGGATCTGCCTGTGACCTTGCCGGTTGCCGCAAGTGAGCAACGCTTTCCCGTCGGCCGGGTATTTTGCGTCGGCCGCAACTACCCCTGGCCAGACACCCAAGGCCAATCCCGTCAGCCGCCAGTGTTCTTCATGAAGCCGGCGAGCAGCGTGGTCGATGCCCTCGGTGAAGTGGCGTTCCCGCCGTTGACCGAAGAGTTCGTTCATGAAGTCGAACTGGTCGTGGCCATCGGTGAAGGCGGCGCCAACATTCCGGAAAGCCAGGCGCTGGCGTATGTCTGGGGCTACGCCGCCGGTCTTGATCTGACCCGACGTGACGTCCAGCGCCTGGCCAAGAGCAATGGCTTGCCTTGGGAAGGCGCCAAGGTGTTCGACGGCGCCGCACCGATGACCGCCATCGTGCCGGTGACTCGCGCCGGACACCCGAACGGCGATTTGTGGCTGAACGTCAACGGCGAAGAGCGCCAACGCGACAGCCTCGACAGCCAGATCTGGTCAGTCAGTGAAATCATCAGCCGTATCTCGCAGTCGGTGGCGCTGCGGGCCGGTGACTTGATCATGACCGGCAGCCCGGCAGGCGTCGATGTGCTGCAACCGGGCGACATCATTAACGCCGGGATCGACGGCATCGGCCAACTGGAAATGCGCGTCGGTCAGCGACCTTGAACCTGACATACGCGCTCGTGAATTGAAAAAAGGAGATAACAACATGTCCAGTCCTTTGAAAGTGGCCCTGGTCACCGGCGCCGGTAGCGGAATCGGCCGCGCCGTGGCGCTGGCTCTGATGGCCGACGGATTCACTCTGGTATTGGCCGGACGTCGGCCGGAGCCGTTGCAGGCCTTGGTCGAATTGGCGCTCAGCGAAGGACACGAAGCGCTGGCGGTGCCTACTGATGTGCGCGATCCGGCCAGTGTCGATGCGCTGTTTGCCGCTATCACCGAGGTATACGGACGCCTCGACGTGGTGTTTAACAACGCCGGGGTCAACGCCCCTGCCGTTCCGCTCGATGAGCTGACATTCGAGCAGTGGCGAAACGTGATTGACACCAACCTCAACGGCGTTTTCCTCTGTGCCCGTGGTGCCTTCGGACTGATGCGCCGGCAACAGCCACAGGGCGGACGCATCATCAATAACGGCTCGATCTCGGCGCATACCCCACGCCCCTTCAGCAGCGCCTACACCGCCAGCAAACATGCGGTGCTGGGGCTGACCAAATCCTTGGCCCTGGACGGGCGCGAATTCAACATCGCCTGCAGCCAGATCGACATTGGCAACGCCCTGACCGAAATGTCGGTGCGCATGACCAAAGGCGTGCGCCAGGCCAACGGCACCATCGCCGTGGAGCCGATGGTGGACGTCAAACATGTGGCCGATGCCGTGCGTTACATCGCAGGCCTACCGCTGGAGGCGAACGTCCTGAACATGACCGTCATGGCCAGTGCCATGCCGTTTGCCGGTCGCGGTTAAACCGGCCTTTTTATTCCGTTACGCGAGGTTTACATGAAGCCAGAAGTCTTGCAGCTCAGCCCGATCCTGATCCCTGAAATCAACGCGCGGCTCGATGAACTGTTTAGCGTCAGACGTTACTTCCAGCAGGCCGAAAAGCAGGCTTATTTGCAGGAACACGGCGCGAACATTCGCGGGGTGATCACCGGCGGGCATACCGGGATCAGCCACGCACTGATGGCGCAACTGCCCAAACTGGAAGTGGTGGCGGTCAACGGCGTGGGTACCGATGCGGTGGATCTGGCGTACGCCCGGGATCGCGGAATTCGCGTGACCGCAACCATCGGAGCGCTGACCGAAGACGTCGCCGACCTGGCCATGGGATTGTTGATTGCCGTGTGCCGGGGTCTGTGCACCAGTGATCGTTATGTGCGTTCGGGGCAATGGCCCCATAGCCCGACACCGTTGGCCCCGTTGCCGTTGGCGCGTCAGGTGTCCGGCATGCGCATCGGCATCGTCGGCATGGGCCGGGTCGGCCGCGCGGTGGCGACCCGCGCCGCGGCATTCGGGTGCCCGATCAGTTACACCGATCTGCAGCCGATGAGCGATGTGAACCACACCTTCATCGCCGATCTGAAGCAGCTGGCCAGCGACAGTGATGCGCTGATTCTCGCGGCCGCCGCCGACAAGGCTGAAGCCATCATCAATGCCGAGGTGCTGCAAGCGTTGGGCACAGGTGGGTATCTGATCAACGTAGCGCGAGGCAAGCTGGTCAACGAGGTCGACCTGGTGTCTGCACTTGCTGCCGGTGAGATCGCAGGTGCGGCGCTGGATGTATTTGTCGATGAGCCGAACGTGCCCGAAGCGCTGTTCGGTAATGAGCAAGTGGTGCTGCAGCCACACCGCGCTAGCGCGACTCTGCAGACCCGAACGCGAATGGGCGAGATGGTAGTGGCGAGTCTAGTGGACAGTTTTGCCGGGAAAGTACCGCAGGGTTGTGTGACTGGCTGAGTGTTGACCACCTCGGAGGGAGTAGCGATCCTTCGGAGGTGGCAAGGCCATTACGCGTGAGGCCAACAGGGTAAATCATAGTTGGCGCTTGATGCTTTGATCGTCAGCTTTGGGTCCAGTCTGTGTGAAAACGCATGCGCCGCTTTGAAGTCCGCGTTACTACGTAAAATCTGCCAGCGGTTGGTTAATCAGCAGGCCGGAGATTTGTGTAGGAACGCGATTTACGCTCTAGCCCTGACTGTCAAACTTGCTCTGAAACGTTTTCTCACAGTATGGGTCGGTTGCGACCCTTCGCGGCAGGAAGCAATCGGCTGTCTGGCCTGCGGCAAAATCTTCGCATTGGCCACCAGGGAAGCACGCAGCATGACGAGACAGTTATCGAGTGGGCAGGAGCGACTGTTTTACTCGTTCAACCTTGAAGATCACATCCCGGCAAATCACCTTCTGCGCAGCATTGATCAGTGTATCGATTGAGCGACCTGCGCCATTACCTCCCCGATTTCTATAGCCCGATTGGCCGTCGCTCGATTGATCCTGAACTAATGATCCACATGCTGATCGTGGGCTATTGCTACGGCCTTCGCTCAGAACGGCGATTGTGCGAAGAGGCCCATTTGAACCTGGCGTATCGCTGGTTCTGCCGGTTGAGCCTTGAAGATGAAGTACCCAATCATTCGACGTTCTCCAAAAATCGACACGGCCGTTTTTGGGGCAGATATCTATTTCGCTGGTTGTCCAATGACACTGGCCTGGTCAAGAGCGAAGGATTTTCCGTGGACGCCAGAGCATCATCGATGCAGGTGCGATTCGGCAGCGCGGCATACCGGGCGATGAACAGGTTAACTGGAGCGATCCGTCGTTGCCCCACAGCCCCAAGCTCTGGCTGGACGCATTGACGTACTGCTTGTGCCCGAACTCTGGCCTTGGTATCAACTGAAGATTCCACCAAGAGCCAGTCGTTTTGTAGGGGTAAAAACGATAGAAAATAAAAAGGGGGCGCGAAATAATATCTCGCAACCCCTTGATTTATATGGTCGGGACGGAGTGATTCGAACACTCGACCCCTAGCACCGCATCTCCTTTTTCATACTTCTTGAAAGCTTCCAAAATTTTACTCTGGATTTTTCTGAGCTAGTATTTACTTGAGCTCCAGGGGTGTTCTGCTCTACGAGAGTCCAGTAACGTCCACCAAGAGCCGACGTTTTTGTGGGGGTAAAAGTAGGGGGAGTCCGTTTCATGGCCAAAATCACCATCAAAGAACTCGAGTCGCTGACCACCAACGATGCCGGCCGAATCCTCCGGGAGGATGGCAATCTGGCCGGTCGAATCTCAGTCCGTAAGGACGGTGTGTCGGTCAGCTTTTTCTATCGGTATCGCTGGGGCGACCAGAACAAAGAGTACGCCTGCGGAACCTGGCCACGCAAATCCCTGACGAACATCCGCAAGGCGCGTAACCAGGCCCGGGCACTCATTGATGAGCAGATCAATCCTAACGAGCACAAGAAAACCGCCAAGGCACAGGCATACGCCGCGGCTAACGTAGAGGCCGAACAAGTATAAACGACGAAGGTGCAAACGCTCACCGTCCTGGATCTGGCCAAGGCGTGGCTGTTGGATGGCGTGGCGCGCAAAGATGGCAATGCTGAATTGCAGCGCCGTTTTAACAAGGACCTTTTTCCGGCACTCGGCAAGACCGCGGTGAGCAGCGTCTCCGAACACGATGTGCGGCGCTGATCCGTACCGTGGTCAACCGCGGCGCTCACCGTCAAGCCATCAGCTTTTTCGCCGACCTCACCCAGATGTTCGGCTGGGCCAGAAAACGCCAGCCCTGGCGGGCCTTGTTGGTCGAGGGCGATCCGACGGAACTGGTCGATATTACTCCATTGATTCCTGCCGACTACGAAGTCGAAAGAAGCCGCATCCTTTCCCCGGCTGAGCTGTTGGAACTGCACAACCGCTTCCAGCAAATGACGACCGATTACGACGCCCTCCCCGCCGGGCAAAAATACGAGGGCATTCGGCCGTTAAAGAAAGAAACGCAACTCGCGCTCTGGATCAGCCTGGGTACCTTGTGCCGGATTGGCGAGTTGCTGCAGGCCGAATGGAAAAATGTCGATCTGGACCAGCAGACCTGGTTCCTCCCCAGTGAAAACGTCAAAGGTACGCGCGGCAAGAAACAGGACCACCATGTCTTCCTCTCCCCCTTCGCCCTGCATTTCTTTCAGGAACTCAAGACGCTGACGGGAAACTCTGAATGGTGCTTTCCCAACAAGCAGGATGATGGGCATGTGGATGTGAAAGTGGTGAGCAAACAGGTGGGCGATCGTCAGGCTCGGTTCAAAAACCGTAAGGCCCTCTCCAGACGGCGTCACGACGACACCCTAGTCCTGGCCGACGGCCAACACGGCGACTGGACACCACATGACCTGCGCCGCACGGGCGCGACCATGATGCAGGCTTTGGGGGTCAGCCTGGACGTCATCGATCGCTGCCAAAATCATGTATTGGCTGGCTCCCGGGTGAGACGCCATTACCTACATCACGAGTATGCCGAAGAGAAGAAGTGTGCCTGGAACCTGTTGGGTGATCGACTCAGCGCCGTGCTGTCCTCGACCTACGAGCACACGCCAAACACATCGATGTTGTCCTTTCCAGCGTACGCGGCGACAGAGATGCAGACACCCTCATAGGCGGTTGCACCCAGCGCTCCCCGGAATTTAAGATCCACGACAACCAATATTGTGGCCTTACATTCGCGATGCGCAAAGGGGACCGACTGCATGTACACATTCGTGAGCTTCACCGCTGCGGAACTGTTCGAAAAAGTATGGCAAATGCCCATGGTCAAACTGGCCCACGACATTGGTGTTTCCGACGTCGCCGTCGCCAAAGCTTGTCGCAAAGCCGGCATCCCTCTCCCTGGGCGTGGCCACTGGGCCAAATCGGAGAAGCAGCGACAACGCAAACCCAAACCTCCTCAGGTCGAAGGCAATGTCCGATTCCAAGTGCTCGACCGTGACAACTCGCTCGTCGCGACTGGCACTGATTTGAACTCACCTATAGTCCGGCGGAAGATCGAAGCCCCCTATCAATTATCCGAGCCTCACGTGCTAGTGAGTCAATGGCTAAAGAGCGCAAAAACGTCGAAGTTCAAGGACGGCTACCTCGATTACGCAGGCAAGCGTGTCTTGAATGTGATGATCTCCTCGACATTGATAGAACGCTGCGCAATCCTTTTTGATGCACTGATCAAAGAGGGTGAGGCTGAAGGTTATTCATGGAAGATCAACGCTGAAGGAAAAACCATTACCACTGTTAACGGCGAGACCATGGCTGAGACTCATAGAGCGATTAGACAAACGCGCGTTACCACCACCGCCTCCCCCAAAACGCCGCCCCGGTGCTCCTTGGGAGCCTAATTTCATGTCCCTGCGAAGCCCACAGTTTGAATGGACCTCAACGGGTGAATTGACGTTTCAAATCGAAGCGCGGATGGATTACGGAGAGCGGAAAAACTGGAAGGACACTAAGACCGCACCGCTCGAGAAAAAACTCTCTAGCATCCTGGCGGGCTTGAGTTCCGCATCAGTTTCTATCAAGGTCCTCCGAGAGAAAGAGGAGGCAAGAGACCGTGAATGGGCTGAAGATGAAAGACGACGTCTTGAACGTGCCCGCACATCAGAAACTCAACGTCGCCTCAGACGAAGCCTCGTTAAACATACAGAGCAATGGGAGCGCGCCGAGCGCTTACGAGCCTTCATAAAAGCGGTGGAAGATCGGCTGAATATTGCCCCGTTAGCAGATCCAAAGATGGTACAGCCCTGGATCGATTGGGCTCGCAAGCAGGCTGATCGCCTGGATCCTCTGCAGGAGAGTCTGGCATTAATCACCACCTTGGACGTACAGCTAGAAAGCTGGTTCAGTGGTTCACACTATGGACAAGCAGAGAAAGGTTGGTGGTCCGAGTAATTGACGATCAGTAGGGTAATCCCTAGTTAATGCTGAACGAACTTTTACAGCCGACCGTGTAACCCTCAGGTAGCCATCGCCTGCGCTTTCCACAGCGCTTTGAACGGCCCATCGCGTTTGAGCAGATCGTCCGGAATGCCGTCTTCGACAATCTGCCCCTCGTGCAGGACGATGACCCGGTCGAAATTGGCCACGGTGGACATCCGATGCGCAATCGCGACTACCGTGCGCCCGCGCATCAATGCCGTGAGTGCCGTGCGAATGACCGACTCGGTTTGCGAGTCGAGCGCTGAGGTCGCTTCATCCAGCACCAGGATCGGCGCGTTCTTGAGAAACGCCCGGGCCAAGCCGAGGCGTTGTCGTTGACCGCCGGACAGCATCGCACCGCGTTCACCAATCAACGTGCCGTAACCGTGTGGCAAGGCGCGAATGAACACATCGCAATACGCCTGTTTCGCCGCGTCCATGACTTGTTGATTGGTGGCTTTCGGCTGTCCGTAAGCGATGTTCTCGAAGATGCTGCGATTGAACAGCGCCGCTTCCTGCGGAACCACGGCAATCTGTCGGCGCAGGCTGTCCTGGCTCACCGAACGAATGTCGCGGTCGTCGATCAGGATGATGCCGCTGCGCACGTCATCGAGGCGTTGCAGCAAATTGATCAGGGTCGATTTGCCCGCGCCGGATGAACCGACAATGCCCACGGTCTGCCCCGCCGGAATGTCGAGGAACAGATGCTTGAACACCTCGCGACCGTCCGGGTAGTTGTAGCTGACGTCGATGAACTTGATCGCTCCGCGGGGCGCCTGCATTTCTTCCGTTTCGTCCGACAACGCATGGGGCTGGACGATGATGCGCAAGGTTTCGGAAATGTCGCCCAGCTGCTGCGAAGTGTCGACCAGGGCCAACGCCAGATCCCGTGAACCGTGCAAAATGCGAAAGGTCAGCGCACTGATCATCACCACGTCGCCCGCCGTAATGCCCGCTTAACGCCACAGGCTGATGGCCCAGATGAGCATGCCGCCCGCCATCACCGAGAGAAAGATATCGTGCAATACGCGGGCCTTTTCCAGGTAAATCCAGCTGCGGCGCTGCGCCTTGGCCTCGACGCCGATAGCCCGTTCCAGTCGTTGCCGTTCGCGGTTGCGCGCGGAAAACGCTTTAATCGTCCAGACATTCGACACCAGGTCGACAATTTCGCCGCCGACCCGGGCCGACTGCGACGCAAAATCGATGTGCCGTTTGCGCCCGCGAATGCCGAAAAAGGTGATCAGCAGACCAACCACAAACATACAGGCGATTAAGGCTCCGGCCATGCCGATACTGACCGTGCACAGGACGATCACTGCACCGAGAAAGTCCACGCACGGCGGAATGATTTTCCACGCCAGCCCGCCGTATATCGAGCCCGCGGCCGCCCCTGCCGAAGAAATCCGGTTGGCCAACGCACCGGCGAAATGCTGCGAGAAATAGCGCATGGGATGGCCCGTCAGGTGACTGAACAGGTCGACGCGTAGATCGGCGCAACTGGCGACCACCGTGCGACAACCGAGCCATCCGCCCAGACGCCAGAAAATGTTCTCCAACACGATCAAGCCGATGAACAGCGAGAACGGCACCCAGATATGGTCGGTGGCGCGATCGCCCACAGTCATGACATCCACCAGCAATTTCATGCCGTATTGCACGGCCACCGCGCAGCTCGCCGCGCCAACCACCAGAAACAGCATGCCGCTGAAATGCCAGGGACGCCGTAGCACGTAGCGCCAGAGAAATGCTATTGGCTGGTCGGGTAAGGTCGGCTCCTGATCGTGCTCTTCACTGTCCATGGCGATCGGTATCGGAAGTGGATGCGCTGCAGGGGGGCGAGAACCGTTGCGTCAGTTGCTGCATCGCCGTTCCGAGCGGATGGCACGGTGCGCGCTGGCCTTCGCCGTCGGCGTAACCGAACAGGCCCGCCGGGCAATAGCGGTCGTTGTCCCAGCCGGGATAATCGAGGATCGGGTACCAACAAATACCCTCGATCGGCACGCCGCGGCGCCTGGCCAATTCTACCTGGTCGCCGATATAAGCCAGCCACGGCACCCGCTCATCGCCTTCGGCGCCGGTTTCTGAAATAAACATGGGTCGTCCGTAACGCTGGTGCACTTCGCTGAGCATGCCTGCCAACGGTCTATATTCACGGGCACCGCGGAGAATTTTCGGACCGTTGATGAACCACTGATTATGCGGGTAGTAATTGACGCCAATGATGTCCAGATAGGACTCCTGCCCCCCCAACCCTGGCCATTGGCGGCCGGTGAGCAATTCCCAGGCGTCAAATTGAGACTGGCGATAATTCTCGGCGGCGTTAACCTGATCGACCCGGTGCGTACCGGCAATGACATTGATCAAGGGTTCGCACTGCACAAACCTAGCGGCCGGCGCCTGCTCGCGAATGGCCTCGATCGCGGCAATACTCGCCCGCACCAATTGATGCTTGAGCTCCAGCCCTCGCCCTTGCGCCGATGGATTGAAGTAACCGACTGCGCCGCCCGCCCAACTCCAGAACGAAATTTCATTGAGGGGCGAATAGATCGGCACCTCGATCCCCTCCTCGCGCAATAGCCGGGCCACGGCCGCGCAAAATCTGCCGAAGCGCTCAACGAACGCCGGCCGCCAGATGTCCAGATCGTCGGGGTAACCGTAATGGCAAAGGTCCCAGATCACCTGCAGATTGCAGCTGCGGGCAGCACGCAGCATCGGCAGGAAACTGCTCCAGTCATAGTGCCCCGGGCGCGTTTCGATTAGGTGCCAGCGCAGGCCATCGCGAACGCTGCGAATGCCGGTCGCCGCGAGCTGCCGATAATCACCCTCCACCCAACGCGCGTGACCGGTGCTGGCGGCCAGGTCGAGGCGACGACCGTCGTTGCGTCGATGGGATGAGCATTCGTAACCCGCCAACAGAAAACTGCTGAACATCCCCGGTGCACTCATGGAACCTGGACCGCGCCGGCGATGATCATGAGGACGCTCCACAAGCGGACGCGTTGGCGTCGGCCGCCGCTTCGGCAATGCGCTGATAAAGCGCCAACGCCTGACCCACCACCTGATCCATGTTGTAGTACTTGTAGGTGCCGAGCCGCCCAAGGAAGGAGACGTTCGGTGCACTGTCGGCCAGTGCCTTGTAGCGTTTGTACAGCTCTGCGTTTTCTGCGCGCGGCACCGGGTAATATGGGTCACCGTCTGCGCAGGGAAACTCGTAGCTGATGCTGGTCAGTGGATGGGTCTGGCCGGTCAGGTATTTGTACTCGGTGATGCGCGTGTACGGCACTGCTTCGTCCGGGTAATTGACCACCGACACCGGTTGGAACTGCGCCTGGTTGAGGGTCTCGTGCTGGAACTTCAACGAGCGGTACGGCAGCTTGCCAAAGCAGTAGTCGTAATACTCATCAATCGGGCCGCTGTACACCAGATGGCCGTAGTTCACCTGCTCACGAACATCGACAAAATCGGTTTCCAGGAGGATATCGATGTTCGGCTGATCCAGCATGCGCTCGAACATTCGCGTGTAGCCGTCGAGCGGCATCATCTGGAAGGTGTCGCCGAAGTAACGGTCGTCGCCGTTTGTGCGGGTTGGCACGCGCGAGGTCACCGATTTGTCCAGTTCCGACGGATCGAGGCCCCATTGTTTGCGCGTGTAGCCGCGGAAAAACAGTTCGTAGAGTTCCCGGCCAACCTGATTGATGACGATATCTTCCGAGGTACGGACGTTGTCCACTGGTTGCGCGCGGCTGGCGAGAAATTCGGCCGCTTGCGCTTCGGTCATTTGCAAACCATACAAAGTATTCATCGTGGTGAGGTTGATCGGAATCGGTACAAGGTGCTCGGCCACTTGCGCCAGCACGCGGTGCTCGTACGGGCGCCATTCGGTGAACCTCGAAAGGTACTGAACGATGCGCTCGGCATTGGTGTGGAAAATGTGTGGGCCATATCGATGGACCATGATGCCCGCTTCGTTAAAATGATCGTAGGCATTGCCGCCGATGTGCTCACGGCGGTCAATCAGCAGGACGCGTTTGCCCAGTCCCGCGGACAAACGTTCAGCCAACACGCTGCCGGCGAATCCGGCACCGACGATCAGGTAATCGTAGCGCGCCGCGGTTGAACCAGAGACCGCTGATTCCAGGGTTATCTGAGGCATTCGATTTGCTCCTTCATCACCGCGCACGTCTTGTCCCAGGACATGCCGTCGAGCACGGCATCAATGCGCTGAGTGAAGGCAAGCGCATCCCGATCGTCGGCCAGAATGTTCTCGATCGCGCCAATGAACGCGTCGGCCGACGCGGCAATTTTCACCACCCCACTGTCACCGTAGGTGCGCACCACATCGGTAATCGGGGTCGACACTACCGCGCAGCCACCGGCCAAGTATTCCGGGGTCTTGGTAGGGCTGATGAAACGTGTCGACTCATTCCGCGCGAAGGGCATCAAGGCGACGTCCCAGCCGGCCAGGTACGCCGGCAATTGCGCGTAGTCTTTGCTGCCGAGGTAATGGATATTGGGGTGACGCGGCAGCATCGCCGGGTCGATTTTTACCACTGGCCCAATCAGCACGATCTGCCACTGTGGACGCTGGCGCGCGAGTTCGCTGACGAGTTCGATGTCGAAGCGCTCGTCGATGACGCCAAAAAATCCAAGCCGAGGATGGGCGATGTCAGCCTGATCGGCCGGCTCCGGGAGCGCCTGACGCGCGGCACCGAAGTGGTTGCGATCGACACTGCTGGGCACCGCGTGAGCATTGACGTGAAGTTTGCGTTTGGCTTCCCAAAGGCTGTAGCCGCCGGTGAAGACAACGTCCGCCCGATTCATCAACTGCCGCTCTTTTTCCACCAGCGCCTTGGGTGCACCTTTGAACGCCGAGAGTTCGTCCATGCAGTCGAAGATCGTGACCTGCCCTTCGAGGTGCGAGGTGAAATCCAGGCTCATTGGGGTGAAATACCACAGCAGCAGTTGCGCTGGCGCCTGGATAGCCAGATAGTCGTCGAGCAACTGACGCTGCGCCGCGTTAATCTGTTGCGGATCGAGCCCGCCGGCGATATGCGGCACCAACACGGTCACGCCTTCAGTAGGCGTGGTCTGTTCGAGCCAGGGCGTGTCGCCGGCATCGTGAACCGGTTCTTCGAAAAACAGTACATCGTAATTTCTCGCCAGCCGCGACATCACATGTTGCGGGCGCTGATAGACAAAGCCCCAGCGCAAATGCGACAGGCACAACAGAAGCGGGCGTATGGACAGTGCAAGCTGTGGATCAGGCTGGAGGGACGTGGGGGTCAACTGCGAGTCAGGTTGTTCTAGAAGATTCATAATCTTTCCTTGCTGGCCATTACTTACCAAAACAGAATCTGAAGCACAGTAAAACCATCTGGCTCCGACGCTAACTCATGCGGTCGAAAGGCGATCCCGGTGACCCGTTGTCACGTTCTGCGCGCTTCTATGGTTTTGGAGACACGCCGTCACGCCAGCGTTCAAAGCGTTTGCCCCCAGCCGATGAAGGGCGCATACCGGTGGACCAAAACCCTGAACCAGTCTGGGCCAGTGACTGACATGACTGAAATTTGAGTTTCGGAATTCTCACATCCCATAGCGGCTACTGTTTGAAGGGGTCGCAACTCTCCCTCAAATTGTCTGAACTCATGACGCAGCCTTAATTTCTATTCTTTACCTACCCCATGAGGACTGAGAAATGGCAACCCCACAAGAGAATCTACTGGACTGGCTGCGGGATGCTCATGCGATGGAGCAGCAGGCCGAGAAAATGTTACGGGCTCAGTCAGAACGGCTGGAGCATTACCCCAAACTCAAAGCACGGATAGACCGACACATTGAAGAAACGCTGAGTCAGCAGGCGCTCGTCGACGGCTGCTTGAAGCGTCTGGGGGGTAGTTCCTCCACGTTAAAAGATATGACGGGCAAACTGATGGCCTTCGGACAGGCCGTCGGAGGCTCGTTGATGAGTGACGAAGTGATAAAAGGCGCGATGGCTGGCTATGTGTTCGAAAACGTAGAGATTGCAAGCTATACAGTGCTTATTGCGGCAGCGGAAGCGGCGGGGGACAGGGAAACAAAAGCGGCCTGCGAAACGATTCTCCCCCAAGAAATTGCCATGGCCGAATGGCTCCTGCAGCACCTGCCGGAACTCACCCAAGCGTTTATCATCCGCTCAGCAGATCCGGAGCTGGAAGCAAAAAAATAAGCCTGCGTCCGCGACGGCCGAAATACATGGTCTTAGTCGATTCAGACAAACATGTGTTAGATGGCGTTTGGGAAACACGGACCGTCTGTCCGACACTCAGTCATCATGATAAATAAACCGAACGGCAGCTGACCGCCCTGCTCCAAATAATAGGTCCTCATCAGGCCGCTCATGCAAAACTCCTGTTGCCCGCGCTATGCGCGGGCTTTTTTTCGTGTGTCTTTTCTTAGCATAGGAGAAAGGAGATGACTGAAGAATCGCAAATACGGGAAAGAGCTTATGAATTATGGGAAAGGGATGGTCGTCCTGAAGGAGCCTGAAGACTTAGAAGTTGTGAAATTGTCTGCATTGTCCGAATGCCACTCATCGGTATCAACGTTCTGATCTGAACACCCCGAAGTAATGCGAGCTCAAAATCCTGTGCAAGTCATTTCGCCTCGGGAGCTAACGCTGATGGAGCCTCAACGCCGTGCCAACTTCACCTTCAATGATGGTGATTCGTCCTTAATTGGCCATAAAGGCGCAGGTGCGATCCCCAGCTTGGGTGATTTAAACGCAAGCGTCAGGGTGCCGCGCAAAGGCGGGTGGTTCCGACAGTTGCTTGCATTCACAGGCCCCGGATACATGGTCGCCGTTGGGTACATGGATCCGGGCAACTGGGCCACTGATCTCGCTGGCGGGTCGCAATTCGGTTATATGCTGCTCTCGGTTATCTTGTTATCGAACTTGATGGCCATCGTTCTACAAGCGCTGGCGGCCCGGTTGGGAATCGCGACCGGCCTGGATTTAGCCCAGGCCTGCCGCGCACATTACAGCGGGCCTGTACGTATTTTCCTGTGGCTGGCGTGCGAGTTGGCGATCATAGCCTGCGATTTGGCAGAAGTTATCGGGACGGCGATTGCGCTCAAATTGCTGTTCGGGATCCCACTGCTATGGGGCGCTATTTTAAGCGCCGCCGATGTCTTTTTAATTTTAATGTTGATGCGTTGGGGCTTCCGTTGGCTCGAAGCATTTGTGGGCGCACTGCTTATGCTGATCGCCGCGTGCTTTGCTGCCCAGATAGTGATGTCTCAACCAGAGCTGAACGCAGTATTGTCAGGGTTCGTCCCGCAGTCCGAAATCGTCACTAACCCCGCCGCGCTTTACATAGCCATTGGCATCATTGGTGCGACCGTGATGCCACACAACCTGTACCTGCATTCTTCTATCGTGCAGACCAGGGCTTACGAGCGCAGTGAAACCGGTAAACGCTCGGGGCTTCGTTGGGCGGTCACTGACAGTACGATTGCTCTTTGCCTGGCGCTGTTCGTGAACACCGCTATTTTGATCACTGCGGCGGCGGTGTTTCATTCCGCAGGGCGAACAGATGTCGTGGAGATCGAAAAGGCCCATGAACTTCTCTCACCAATGTTAGGCGTCGGCATTGCTTCCACACTTTTCGCTATTGCGCTACTCGCCTCCGGAGTGAACTCGACAGTCACCGCAACGCTCGCGGGACAAATCGTGATGGAGGGTTTTTTGCACTTGCGAATCCCCGGCTGGATGCGTCGGCTGACCACACGGTGCCTAGCAATCGTACCCGTGGTGATCGTGACAGCACTGTATGGTGAGCACGGCGCGGCAAAGCTTCTGGTGTTCAGCCAAGTCATTCTATCGATGCAGCTGCCAATGGCAGTTATCCCACTTGTACGCTTCGTCACCGATTCGTCAAAAATGGGCTCGCTGGTGGTTGGACGCTGGCTGGCAGTGATTGCATGGGGTATTTCAGCAATTATCGTGATGCTGAATATCAAACTGCTCGTCAGCGCGGCGCAGCAGTGGTTGTAGGCGTTTCCCCGCCCTACTCTCAAATGCGACTAATAGTACTACGTCGCCGAAGTTATCCGATGTGAGCATCAGGTCAGTGCTACTGGATAAGGATATGCCATGGTCCGTTATTTTAGACGATGTATGCACAAGCTAATACAGTTCCGGCTGAAGTAGCCCATCAAAAAATCGCAGCCTTAGAAATACGCTACGTTCCTTGGCCAATCCCTTCCACCGCTTTGGCATACCTCAGGGTCGCCTCGGTCACCAAAACCTTACGTTCATCACGGTTGATAAGGCCCTGCTTCAAATATTTTTCGGCAAGGCTAAGCAGCTCTTCGTATTGCTCTTGAGCAGTCATTCGAATCTCAGGCGTTGCCAGCAATGACCGCCATTGCTCAAGCGCTTTCGCTTTTAGATCTTCGTACATGATGACGATTCCCAAGGCATGTGTATCCGGTAGAACCACGGAACAAGCGTGGTGTTCACTGGCGTCGACGTGTGGTAGCGAAAGGTGTGGATTATAACTTTGATTAACCTTGAAGCGAAAATCAGCCAATAACCGCGCCTATAAGACTCCGCTCCAGCTAAGAAACTCTTTGAACTATCAGGGCTGTGCCGTCGGTCTGGGCTAGCAACAAAAAAAGAATTTCTGCTGGGTATACCCCTCACAGCTTATGCATGCGCTAACTCCCGCAACGGTGAATTGCGCCTTTAGTTAACCTGAGGAAAATTAAAATGTTCTTACATAACAAGCGACTTCAGTACACCGTGCGCGTGGCCCAACCCAATCCTGGTTTGGCCAATCTTTTACTTGAGCAATTTGGCGGAGCACAAGGCGAATTAGCCGCCGCTTCGAGATATTTCACTCAAGCGCTGGCAGAAGAAGATTCTGGAAGGAAGGATTTACTGATGGACATCGCTACCGAGGAGCTCAGTCATCTTGAGATCGTCGGATCGATTATCGTGATGCTGAACAAAGGCGCCAAAGGCCAATTGGCTGAAGGTGTGGAAGAAGAAGGCGAACTGTATCGGGCCATCAATGGCGCGGGTAACGATTCACACATCACCAGCTTGTTATACGGCGCTGGAGCGCCACTTACCAACTCGGCTGGCGTGCCTTGGTCGGCGGCCTACGTCGATACCATCGGCGAACCCACAGCGGATATGCGCTCCAATATTGCCGCCGAGGCGCGCGCAAAAATCGTCTACGAGCGATTGATGAATCTCACCGGTGATCCCGGTGTGAAAGAAGCGCTCGGCTTTCTAATGACCCGAGAAATCGCTCATCAACTCTCTTTTGAAAAAGCGTTGCACTCCATTCAACCGAACTTCCCGCAGGGCAAACTTCCAGGAATGCCAGAGTTCACCCACAAGTATTTCAATATGTCTGGCGAGCCTAATGTGCGTGGCCCATGGAATGAAGGTGGTGAATGGGAATACGTTGAAAGTCCAGAGCCGGCAGTTGATGGCGGTGATGGCCTGGCCAGCGTAAACCTTTCGCCAGAAGATCTGGATGTGCTCGAAGCGATGAAATCTCGCACCGCATCAGACCCCTCGAGTGAGCCCGTGACTGGCGCGGATCTGGGATCAGGTTTTGTTCAGGGTAAAAATGCATAACGTCGCCACAGCGGCCCCAATGATGGGGTCGCTCCCTTGCTCAGGAGTGATGGACATGGGAAAAAAATCTTTTAAATCACCAGACCTCGATTTATTTCAAAGCGTCATGGCCGAGGCAAGCGCGGGCTTTGAGCTCGATTGCAGACAAGCCTGTAGGGGCTTAAGAGTGAGTATGGCCGTCAATGTTTTCGGCATTGGTACAATTCTGCCAAACAACTTATCCCCTCAACAAAATGATTACCAATGGATTGGTAGTCGTAGTAAACCCGATACGGTTCACAGCGGAGAGTCAAGGCAGACCACCAATTTTTCAAGGGGTTTGGATAATGCTCGGCGGGCACAAAACGTCGTTCTGCACATCCCTGAAAGTTTTAGCCAGTAATAGGAGATACAGACAATGTCATTTCCACGAAGCAGCAGATTTGGATCATTCACTAGCCTGATGTCGCATCCATCGTTTTTATTAGGCTCCGCGACTTATGCGACTGGCGTGATGATTATCTTCGTCGATATTTTGGAGGTTGTGCTTTGAACACACAAAAAATGCCTGAAGCATGTCACGCCGAAAGGCGTGCACGCTACACATGAGCTTGGAATTCGGTACCCTAGACACTCTTTAGAACTGATGCGGCTTTCGCAGAGAAAGTCGCTTTATGCGTTTTAGATTTCAATGAGACGAAAATAGGATGGAGCTCGCTCTTCCTCCCAACGAATTCCACAACGCAACTATCCGCCTTCTTTGATTGTTCTTGGGCTTCCAGTTGAGCACGAGCCAGTTGCCAATAAAAGCCCGCAGCTCCTTCGGGGCATGCGTCCTTTTCCCACAGTGCGTAGGCACGTTCACGAATGGATGAGTCGTCGATCATTTCGTCCTCCTGTAGGCACTAGCTTCTGTTTGCCAGTCATCTGATTGATCGTCGCACTCCTCACCGCTCAACGCCTCATATCTCGACACAATTCGGACGGATGTAGTCCGCCTGTGTTTTGGCACTGGCATAGATGACGAAGCACCATCATTACCCCTTGCTGTGTTCCGGTGACGTTGGCCCTTCCTTGATGCCACGAGGGCCTGCAACGCCCCACACAATCAAGCCCAGCACGGGAAAGATGACAAGGCCAATGGCCCAGGCCGCCTTGACGCCTACAGGTTTGTCGCTACGAAACACGCTAATCATTGCCCATAGATCGACAAGCAAAATGATGACTGCCATGGCAATCGCGAAATAACTGGTTGCTTCCGTCATGATCGTAACTCCAAAGACCGTTATAGCTTAGGTCTGCAGAGAACGAAGGCGTTCAAATCATTTCGGCATGCGGCGAGACGCAGTGCACAGATCAGGTTTCACGGGGAATGATCGATATCTTGCCGTTACGCTCGATGATCGCAAACTTAATTTCATCCAGGGTTTCGATTCCTTGACTGGAGCGCGCCGCTTCCATGACATCGGCTTCCACTAATCGGGCTAATCGCATTCGTCGTTGAAGCAGCCTGCCGTTTTCGACGATCACCGTAGGCTCACCGTCGATTAGCCGTGACACCCATCCCGAGCGTTGCTTGAGCAGGGACAGCCCGACATCGATGGCAATCAGCGTCACGATGACCAACATCGAGTTCGTCAATGAAAAATCATCACCCAGCAATGCTTGCTGGGTCGCCTCACCGATGATCATCAACAGAATGAAATCAAAGGTTGTCAGCTCCGCTAACGAGCGTCGACCGGCAATTTTGAATAGCACCAAGAGCGCCACATACATTGCCGCAGCCCGCAGTACCGAATCCATAGGTCACCTAAGGGTAAATGAATTGATCGAGGTTCACCCTGCTAGAGCCGGGCGAGGCGATGCTGCTGCGGAACAAGCCTAACCCGTCGCCGCGCAGGGTGAAATAAACAACGGCAAGCCCTTCGTTATCGGCTTGCACCCACAACCGGATGCCTTTTGCGGAACTGCGGGTGCGAATAGGCTGAGGTTGTACCGTCTCAATACTGAAGCCCTCCAAAAGCTCACCCACCAACTCAAATTCGAGCGGAGTACCTGGGGCTCCGCGCAAGCTGATTGTCATCGAATTGGTGGAGCCGTTGCGGTGAAAAACTTCGTATTCCACTCTGAGTTTGCCATCCACGCTGCTCACATCCCTTGAGCTAAGCATGCCCCGGGAAAACAAACCCGCCAGAGACAGTACGACTACCAGCACCAGTAAGTACCAACCGCACCGTTCGAAACGCCAGACCTTTAACTGGTACGACATGTCTTCGCGAATGGGATATCCACGGCTGCGCAAATCCGAATGCTCGACGTTATCGTTCATCAGACCAAACCTCGTTCACCTAGCAGTGCATGACGATGGAAGTGTGGAAGCCATTTCAAAGCGTAGTCAGAGGCTTCTGCCTGTACCTGGCATCTGGAGCCGAGAAAACGATGTTCGCGGGTGAACACGCAGCGCACTTGTGACTGAAACGCCCATGCAAAACAAACCGTGCCCGCAGGAATGCCGTCGACGTCATCTGGGCCAAGAATACCTGTTGTGGCGACTGCGACATTCGCAGTGCTATCACGAAGGGCCCCGAGCGCCATTTCGCGAGCGACTTCAACGCTGGTCAGATTGAACGCTTCGATGGTGAGGGGACTGACATGCAAAAGGCGTCGCTTCGCTTGAGGTGAATAGACGACATAGCCGGATTCGATTAATTCACCACTGCCTTCGACCTCGGAGAGCAACGTCACAATTTTGCCCGCAGTGCAGGATTCGGCAGTGGTCAGAATCAACGAATGCCCACGAAGATAATCAACAGTATCCTCAGCAATGGACATGGGAGGCACCTCTAGCTTGATGCTCGGTTGACCTTGGGGAAGGCTGATCATTCCAGATTCTTTTTGCAGCACTAAAAGGCGCGGCAGGATTGGAGGTGTGACGGTAAGGCTAGTGCTCAAGAGCACACATAGCAGCGTGAGGCTTAGTGGTAGTCTCCGCCGGCGATAGCTTGCAGATACGCCTGATCCGCTGCGCATCTCAGGTCTCGCCACTCAACCCAAGTTACAATCCTTCTGCGATCCATTTCGTCAGATTGTCTAAGCAGTTCTTCGTGGTAAGCATCTGGACATTCCATCCGCAACCTCTTGTCTTCAAAAGTGCGATGCCAGTTGTCCAACGCCTGAAGTCGGTTTTCTTCTTCCGGCGTGAGCAGATCTTTGAAGACTTTCATCGAAGTGTCCCTGTTTTCTAGGTGGAAAACCCCTACGCTTCCGGTTCACGCAAACTGACCAAGGGTGCTGCTCTGCTTCTCAATAAGCGGCCCTCGATTATTGCCCGATCTTGGCTAATGCCATCATTACTCCGGAGCATTACTCGGTAGGAATGCTTTGATCGCTTGATGCAACCTTTTGAGCGACCATGGTTTACTCAAAAACAATGCGTGAGACGGCAACAATTCGTCGGGAACTATCCGAGTGCCAGAGGTGATGATGACGGGGAGCCGAGGCCAACGTAACCAGATCAACTTAGCCAGCTCTAGCCCATCCATACTGCCGGGCATGCAGATGTCGGTAATCACCAGCGCTACCGAAGACGTGTTTTCCAGAATGGAGACAGCTTCATCGGCTGTGGCGCAGTCACTGATGTTGACGCCCAGTAGCGAAATCGCCTCAGCCATCATTGAGCGAAATATCTCGTTATCTTCTACGATGAGCACTGTATGAGCCATGACATAGATTCCAATCCAGTCACCATTTAGTGTTAGTGCACGCCCGGGCGTTTCCATCATCAGACGAGCGGTGCTGCCTAAATCAATTGCCGATATTCGGTATTCCGCTAGTCTGATTCTGTCGAACAAATTGGTCTGGCCGATGCCTTTACCATAAATGGAACGCGGGACTGGATAGGATTGCTATGCGACTTTCAGATTTTATATTCAAAAACCTTGAGCCTATTTTGCAGGCGTGGGAGGAATTCGCCAGGACGGTAGAGACCCCGATGCCAGCGATGGATCCGCCGGGGTTGAGAAACCATGCCGAATACATTTTGCGGACTGTCGCGCTGGATATGTGCACCTCCCAAACCCCTCAAGAGCAAATCGACAAATCCCAGGGACATGGGCCTGTCGCAGCGGATGACTCTGCCGCTCAAAGCCACGCCATTACGCGGCTGATGGCGGGTTTCACACTTGATCAGATGGTCTCTGAATACCGAGCTTTAAGGTCGAGTGTACTCAGACTCTGGTTGGCGCAGGAATTCTCCAGAGACGAAGAGCAGATTGTGGACGTGATTCGTTTTAACGAAGCGATAGATCAAGCGCTGGTCGAATCGATTGCGTCCTACGGGCAAGCGGTGGAAAACACCCGAAAAACGGTTTTGGGCGTATTGGGCCACGACCTTCGTACTCCGTTGAGCGCCGTGACGCTGGGTGCGGATTTGCTGAAACAGACGGAAGAATTGGGCAGCCGTGGCAAAAGAATCATTGCTCAGATTTCCACCAGCGTGCAAAGCGCCAACGAGATGGTGGCTGACCTACTCGACCTGGCTCGGTGTAACCTCGGTACCGGTATCCCGGTACAACTGGAAAGAACGGATCTGACAGCTGTCTGCCAATCCGTCGTCGACGAACTCGCTACCGCGCATCCCGAAGCGCAAATCAAGTTCACCCATACAGGCTCAATGATGGGCCAGTACGATTCCTCGCGCATGGCACAGGTTTTCTCGAACCTCATCGGCAACGCCGTGCGACACGGCAACTCCAAATTCCCCATTAATGTCTCGTTGGATGGAGATGGTACGACGGCCACCTTTTGTGTGCAAAATCACGGAGCCCCCATCCCCCCAAGCGCATTGCCCACTCTATTCGACCCAGAAGGACGGTACTCCAGGTACTCTGAGGGTGAACCTAAAGCGTCTTCTGGATTAGGGCTGGGGTTGTTCATCGCCGCTCAAATTGTCGAGGGCCATAGTGGAACAATTGAAGTCGAATCGACGCTGGAGTTGGGCACAATTTTCCGAGTAATCCTACCTATCACTCATCAGAGCTGAATTGCTATCAAGTGATTTTTAGCTTTGGGATTGCTGCATCTATATGCTGCCAAGCACGCACCTCTTGCAAGGCCTACAGCTCCAATTCAAGGGTAAAGATCAGCAAATCAATTCAACTTCGCAAACCCGAATCAAAATCTCTTCCTGCTGAAAGCGTCTTTCAAGATCACGCTTGTAGTTTTGCCACCACAGTCGATCCACCGCTGCCACCATGACCTCATACACAACAATGTCATCCTCCGATCTTTCATTGTCTTCCAGCAGTGATGTTCCTCTAGCGGGATTACGCGTGAAGGCCGTCACTCCTCCGAACTCACCAATTAACTGCTCACGCACAGCACACAGCAGCCCGGAAGGTTGGCATGCGCCTTCGTTCGTATTGAGTGGTAGGAAGAGCTCGATCAGGAACATGGCCATACCTCGATTATCAAGTAGTCACATCTACGAAATAGGCGGTCTGATCACGAAATCACTCTCACCGCTTCCCGCATGAAGATCTCAACAGTCTTGGGGCCAATGCCCTCAAAGGATGCCAATCGCTTTTCGAACTCGCTGAGGTTGGCGCTTGCCTCCAGCATGTTCATCACCCTCCCCGCGTATTCCAGATTGAGTTTGTTGGCCAACGCCAACAGACGCTGCGCTGTCGATTCGTCGTAACGCACGTAATGCGCCTCCCCCAACATCGCTACAAGCTGGCGATGTGAGCACCCTGCAAGCTTCCTGGGTGTATCGTGCTGATGTTTGCCGACAATCACTCGATAAGCTCGAACCGCAATCTCGCCCTGGATACGTTTACCCATCAAAAAACTGGCGATCAGCCATTTGAATAAGCCGTCTTCGTTCAACGCCTCCAGGTTGATCTGCAGATCCCGTGCGGTGATGGTTTTGCTCATGGGGATATACTCCGGATAACATGAATCGCAACGCGGCCCCTGCGCCCCAAGATTGAACGCCAATCCTGAGCCAGGACTAATAGCACACCACCGAATTTCGGATTACATGGTGTTCATGTCTTTCGACGCTTCGACTGTTAGCGAGGTTTAATCAATTTCTCGGATGACGGCCAACGCGAAATGGCGCACAGCTGACGCTGTGGAGGTGACATCCTTCTGACCTGCTGGTTGCTCGCGGCGATCTGCAAGCTGGTTTTCAATCACTCGTGCAAAAGACCCGATATAAGCTTAGCCATTAAATATATAACCCATTGTTTTAAAACATATATTTATCGGCGCGTGGCGTGGCACAGACAGTGCAATGAAGGTTACTCCTGCAGCGTTGGCACGTTGATCGACGCGCGTCTACTGTGATGACCGAAGGATTACACCATGAATGCCATTGACCTCTTGAAAGCAGACCACGAGCGCGTGAAAGCCATCCTGACCCAGCTCAGCGAGTCGACCGAGCGCGGTGTCAAAAAACGCACTGACCTTCTCGCCAAACTGGAAATGGAGATCACGATCCATACCAAGCTAGAGGAAGAAATCCTCTACCCCGCATTCAAAGAAGCTGGGGGTAAAGAACAGGACGTGATGTATTACGAAGCAAAGGAGGAGCATCGCACTGTGGACTCCCTTGTGCTGCCGGACTTGAAGCAAACATCCCCTGGTACGCCAGAGTTCTCTGGTCGCGTGAAAGTGGTTAAAGAATTGCTGGAACATCACATCGAGGAAGAGGAAACCGAAATGTTTCCTCAAGCGACCAAACTCCTTGGAAAAACCAAGCTGAACGAGTTGGGACAGCAGATGGAAGAAATGAAAGCGCTGTACAAAAAAGCGCTTTCGAATCCAAGTCTCGCGGCCTGAAGGACGTAGAGGGGCCCGGCTCACGCCGGGCGTTTTTATGCTCAAGAAGAGCCCGCACTCCATGCGGGCAATGAGGTCACTCACACGAGCAATCCAGCTCGTACCTGCTTAGAAGAAGACCAGCTGCAACGTTCAAAGAAAGAAGGTGCCAACGTCTCCATAGCAGACAATTTCTGACCGCCAGTCTCGCCTTTTCTCCATCACTCTGAACTTAGATCCGTCTTTGCCCCTCTCCCACTTACCATCAATTGAAAGGGGCTGTTGGTCATGAGAGCACTTACCTACCACGGCGCGCACAGCGTCCAAGTCGACACAGTCCCCGATCCGGTCATGGAGGAAAGCGACGACATCATTCTGCTTCACGGCCACGGCGATCTGTGGCTCCGACCTTCACCTCTATCGCGGAAAGATTCCCACTGTTGACCATGGCGATATCTTCGGTCATGAGTTTATGGGGATCGTTGAAGAAGCGGGTTCCGCGATCTCCGCCGTTCAACCAGGTGACCGGGTGGTGATCCCGTTCGTGATCACTTGTGGGAGCTGCTTTTTCTGCCAAATGGATTTGTTCGCGGCGTGTGAAACCACTAATACCGGTCGCGGAGCGATACTGAATAAGAAAGCCATACCATCGGGCGCCGCCCTGTTTGGCTTCAGCCACATGTATGGCGGTATACCTGGCGGGCAAGCCGAATACGTGCGTGTGCCCAAAGCCAACACCGGGCCATTCAAGGTGCCGGGCACCCTGTCAGACGAAAAGGTCTTGTTCCTCTCGGACATTTTGCCGACCGCCTTTCAGGCCGTGACGAACACCGGTATCGGCAACGGTTCAAGCATCGCCATCTATGGCGCCGGCCCTGTCGGTTTGTTGAGTGCCGCCTGTGCAAGAATGCTCGGTGCCGAGCAGATTTTCATGGTCGATCACCATCCCTACCGTCTGGCTTAAGCACAGAAAACCTATGGCGTGATACCGGTAACTTCCATGAAGACGATGACCCCGCTAACACGATCATTCGCCAGACCAAAGGGATGCGCGGTGTCGATGGTGTCGTGGACGCGGTAGGATTTGAAGCCAAAGGCAGTACCACCGAGACCGTGCTGGCTACGCTCAAACTGGAAGGCAGTAGCGGTAAAGCGTTGCGCCAGTGTATTGCATTGGTCAGACGCGGTGGCGTGGTGAGTGTGCCTGGTGTGTATTCAGCTTCATTCACGGATTCCTGTTTGGCGATGCTTCGACAAGGGCCTCACTTTCAAGATGGGTCAAAATCACGTTCAGCGCTTCCTGCCAGAACTGCTTGAACATATCGAGAACCGGTCGACTCTTCCCCGAGGTCATCATCAGCCATCGACTGGGTTTGGAACAGGCGGCTGAGGGCTACAAGATATTCGACAAAAAGGAAGAAGATTGCATGAAGGTCATACTCACACCCGGTGATAACACACTCGCGGTGCCCCATGACGATGACGCCGTAATTGCGCAGTGATTAAATGTGATAGAGAGGCGAGATGGCCCGCGCGGGGTTATCTCGTTTTTACTTTTCGCAATTTCACTTGTCACCGCGCACGCATCGGAACTTACAGAACAATCGTAAAAAAAATTCAGAGCATGGAGGCGGTCTATCCCAAACCATCCAGGAGACCGCCCTCATGAAATTCTCAAAATTTTGCCAATCGCTTTCTCACTGGGCTGGGAGTTCGAAAACTTTCCGCACCGCCGTCGGATTGATCACGGTGTGGGCCTTCACCGGGCAGTATTTTCACTACAACGTCACCTGGCAACTGATCATCAACACCTCGACGACCATCATCACGCTCCTGATGGTGTTCTTGATCCAGAACACGCAAAACCGCGACAACGATATTTTGCATCTCAAAAATCGACGAACTCATTCGCTCCAGCAATCAAGCGCAAAATGCCTCGTTGTGCCTGGATAAAATGGGAACAAAAGAGCTAAGAAAGTTGCGTGGGCAATACAGCGCGCTGGAGGAAGTTGGAGAGACGCATCTCATTACTGGTTGATTAGAAGATGCCGAGCCTAATGGGGCACCACCGCGGAGTGCATTGATTGGATCAACCTCGGCCGCACGATCTTCCGCGAAAGGCCGATGGCAGTGAACACAATGCGCCGAGTAGCCAAAGGCTGCGGGCGTCATGTGCTCACCAGCGCGAAGCCGTTCATTGTCCCGATGCGCGGAACATCCGGATTCGCATACCAGCACCCATGGTACGGACGAAGCAATGTCGACCATCAGCGCCGGCTTACGCATAACGCGCTGGTGCAACCATTGGCAGCCCCATTCCTCACTGAGTGTGCCTATGGCTCAGCGCAGCGCAACTTTAGCGCTGTCGAGCCGCTGCGTACGCAATTCGCCCACGTCAAAGGCGGACACTTCGCGCTGGCCGCGGCAAACATGGTCAATCTGCGAAAAGGTTCGGTTGGCGCTGATGTCGACAACCCCCTCGGCGTGGTCGCTACCAGCACCGGCCACCATGCTGAGTCAGCCGCATTCTTCGAGCAGGCGGACGGCGGATGCTACAAAGGCGACAGCTGATCGGCCTATGACCCGAGATGGACCATCCGCCCGTCCGGTGCCAACCAACGGCTGGTCAACGCCTATCTAGTGAAGTATTAAGGCAACGAGAAGGACAGCATCTCGCAGACTAAGCCGATGCACACCGTCTACGAAGGACCGTGTCGCGCTGGTAGAGGTTGTGCAGGTGCCCGACACCCTAACTCCGGAGCAGATGGGATGCGCCCGCCACTGCGCAGCCTTAATGCATGAGTATCTGCCGGAACACTTCAATGACCCGTCCGATTAGATCCTGGTCGGTGGCTATGTGCTGGTGGGCAGCACCCTGCGCATGCTCCAACACTTGACCTGAAGGCTGCGCAGGGCTTCGACAAGGACTACATCATCGATCGGGGCTTGTTCGTCGACCCGATCACTGGCGCCGATGAATGGCGCGACATCGACAAAACGGACCAGGTCCGACTGATCGGCAATAGCGTTTGCCCGGATGAGGCGGAGGCATTGGTCAGCGCCAACGCCGCCGACATCATCGAACTTTACCAGCGCCTCGCGGCGTGACTCATCCTCACCTATTGCAGCGGGCTTAACGATTACTTCGGCCGAGTTCCGCGAGCTAACCATTCACCATGACCGATACCGTGCTGAATCGCATGATAGTCAGAATCGTCCGAAATATCGAAAACATGCTCCGAGTGTTTCGCACCGCTTGGATGAAACAGCTGGGTCAACATTATTCCTTCATGCCTGCTCTGACGCCTGACCCTCACTGTGATGACGAAACCTCGCTCCGCATCGTGCTTTTGGCATACATCCGAAGGATCTTCACCCCAAAGCTCTGATTGCCAATATTTGTTCGACATATCCGCTCCTTGATCCGGCTCCATGCCGGGCCAACTAGCAATAGCCCATAAACTCGAGTCACGCCACTGCCCGGGCATGACCCGGCATAGCACGCCCCATGCCCACAGAAAAGGAAACTCTCAGCCAGCAGCGCTTGGAACGAATCATCAATGCGAACGAGTTCATGCGGGTCATCTCTAACTGCGGTCGGTTCTTCTTCCGCAATACGGGCGCCGGTCACGATGCATATTTGTCGATGAACAGCCGCGGTACATCGTCTGGTTGCACAACGACTATGCAGGTGCGCGCATCAACGTCGCCAAAGAGGCGCGCTGGGAAGCGGTTTTTGAATGGCGGCACGCTCAAAAGTTCGCTGTCCTCAATTGGCATCATGGCAAGACAATGCGCGACGGCTACTTTCAATGCAAAATGGACAACGAATTTGAGAACCCGTGGAGCTATGGAGAAGACATCCTGATGGTCCGCGATGAAGGCGTTCGTCTTGGGTTGATCCGCGAGCCTAAAGAAGCCCGGGAGGCCACAAGCTGAAGCTGATTAATCAGAAAGGTGAACAGAACTTTCAACAGGACGACCGTCAAGAATCGGCATCGGGTCAATTTCAACGGAGGAGAGAATGGCAGCCCATGCCTCATATGCACGTTTATGGAGGGACACTGCTTCTTCCCAACGACTGCCCGAAACTTCGCGGGACACAACGAGCATCATCAGGCGGTTTGTAGATTCGTCGATATCAAGGAGGCGGTGATGTGCGGTGAAACGAAAATCATCAATCGAAGGCATGACGTCACATATGGTTTAAGGGTTGCTGTGACATCATTGTGACATCGTCGCAATTAATTTGGGCGCCAACTGACGATTGGTTACTCCGGTAATCCATCCCTCGCCGCAGCTATCGCCGCGACATAAGTCCGGTCTGTAAGGCATGATGCTCTCCTGTGCTCTGCGCTGATCTAAAAAGTCAGCCGCTATAGCGGCAAGGAAAAAGTCATGATTGCACAAAAGCCAATCATTATGTTCGACGGCCCGGTAGCAGCCAGCCTCCAAACGGTGACCGGCTTGATTCCGCAGAGGGCCGCTTCTTCGGGAACGATGAAAACCTCGCTCGTTATTGTGGTGCTACCCATCGCCGCCGCGATGCCAACCCTGAACATCAGATTTATGCAGTAAAAAAGCTACTGCAAGGTGTGTCGTCAGGAAAGGCGTCAAGAAGTTCGCAGCGATGTCGATCAAAGAGTGGGCCGGCGTACCGCTGGTGATCATCGACAGCGACCGATATTTTTTTGATGAAGACAGCCTGCGTGACTACCTAATCGACAGCGATGTCGATCTGACTGACGAGCAGCTATGCATCTGTGAGCCGAACTACGAAAGGCAGCTCGATCCAACGGATGTCTTCGGCGACGACCTGCCAGAAGACGGAAAGATCCGTGACGACCAACTCGAAGCAACTTTCGAGTTGCTCAACGAATGGTCTTCAAGGCTGAGCCTCTCTCGTGGTCGGAGGGAAGGTTCGCCGCCGTGCTGCCACAGCCGTACATTGACGGGTTCATTGCTGCACGGATGGGGGCATGAAACTGACAGATAAACAGCAGGCCGTCCTAGATGAGTTGCTCAAGATCGGTCGGAGAAATGCATATCTCTATCGTGACACCCAATCAAACCTGCACGAAATGGATTGCGAAAAGTTAACCAAGGGTGACCATGCGGGGTGTTCGGCATGGGTAGCTGATCTATTAAGTTTCGCACCGGCTAGGGGTAAATGCCCCGTCAGTGCTCAGCGTCTTCAAGGCTCTTCGCTGCAAAGGTCTGGTAATTCGTGAGGAAGCTTATTGGGATTACCAGCGCCCGCGATACTGGTGGCCTGTGGTTTTTGCCGCTGAACTTGCCAGTGAGCTGTGCCGGCCGGTCAGGTGACGCCATGATCGCCCTCGCCTGGTTCGCCTACGTGTACTGCTACAAGGAGCCGCGATGAGGAATGTTGCCAAAAGACCCTGCTTGGAAATTCGATTGCGACTTTTCAACCGCTAAACGCTCCGCGCGAGCGTATCCCCAATTCAAGGCAGCAGTCATCGTTTCACCGACACGATCCTTGTAATACTCCTCGAAAATCATTTCACCGCTTTCAGCGTATCCCCCCAGAAACAGCTGTACGGTACCTGAGCGTGACATCCGAACTTGGACATCGACCTGAATTTTGTCGCCGAAAATACCGTCCTGTGAACGGCTATGCAGCTGGCAATCCGCCCAATCCCAGAACACCCGCTGTCGTTGTTTTATGGGATGCATTTCAAGCCTCGCTGCGAAGTGATAAGCCCCTTGGGGACAGGGCGATCAAGTCAGGGAGAAAAGTCCGCCCCACCGGCCACGCACGAAGGAGGCTTTTTCTAACACAACGGGCGAAGCGGACAATTTAACTCTAGCTCAGTCGCTCCACCTACCACTGACCCCTCATCTGATTTGCACCAGCCAACTGCCCGCCGATGAACAAGGAGTTCAGCTAACAGTTCACCCCGCCAGACCTTCAGGGGAGAAAGCAGGTCCGCAACTGGCGAGGCGAACCCTCAAACCATAGTTCACCCGCCCAGTCTGACCCACACCCCTCGTCTGAATTCCATCATCCACCGACCAGCCTGCTGGTGAACGGCGAGCGAGGAATATCTTCATGTCCGAGAAAGCCGAAACGTTGTATGCCGTGCACGCCCAGGGCCCTGATGAGCTCTATGCGGCCGCCAGCAACGAGGAGGCCGACACAATGGCCACAACCCAGAACAAGCAGCTGCCGGTGGCGAAATGCATCGTCATCACCAGTCCTTGGGCGCCAATTGAGCAATAGAAAACATTGGCCGAACAGAACGCTGATGACGCCAAATAATTACGCAGCGGATGGCAGGCCGGTCTGAATCGGCTGAGCGCTGCCATAGGTGGGATCACCGCGCTCAGCAAAAACGTTAGAGATATGACCCACGAGGGTTTCGACGCAACGCTGAACAATCTCCGCCGGATGGGCGACAGCATCGACGGCGACAACGCCTACAAGCGCGACCTGTGCGGTTCAATTGTCGGTGCGATTGTGATCGGTGCGAAAAACCCTCCGCCACCTGACCATTGGCTACAGGGCTTCTGCGACATCGCCCGAGGCGAAGCCGCTGCCCGCGAAGAGCTGGTCGCAGCATTGAAACTCACCCGCGAGAACCTGAGATCCTGCCAAGCAACCATCCCCCATGAGGCAGCTTCGACCCGGCCTTTGTAAACGATGCTCAGGCAGCGATGAAGGTCACAGACGGCGCACTCGCCAAGTTCGCCCAATAACCACCTTGCGCCGCCACGCGCGGCTTGGAGCACCCTATGTCAAATCGCAGAGCGGCCCCGGTCGCGCCCCTCCTCCCGCGCTTCATTCGTGCCGGCGAGGCTTACGGCTATCTCGGCAAGTGCTGGGATGAATTCAACAAAACGGTTCGGCCAAACATCCGCGAGTTCCCGATCGGGAAACAGGGTATCGGCTTCGACCGGATCGAGATGGCACAACCCTGGATCGATTGGGGCTCCCTTCCCTGCTTTTCAAGATCAATCAAAACCAACTCGCCCTCGAGGCGGCCGTCATGGAGCTAACACTTTGGGTCGAGCATCGCGGCTCTGCTGAAGTCGCCGAGAACGTTCGAGGCGCGCTAGACACAATCAGCAAAAACGAAGAGTTTATCAATACGACACTCGCGGTGCTGATGGCGCCGGAGTGACTTCGCGCCGGTCACAAGGCGAGCGCTGCTTAATTTCTCCGCTGATAAAAGTATCCAGAAATTCCCGTTGGGTGACTGCCTAAAATTACTGCTGCATCGTGGATGATGACGCGTCCGTGCGCACAGTACTCAGCTGACTGTTGCGGTCCGAAGACATTGCGCACCGGATATTCGCCTCGGCTGAAGAATTGCTCAACGCTGACTTCAAGATCGGCCCCGCGTGTCTGTTGCTGGACGTCACCCTGCCCGAGGCGACAGGCCTGGAACTGCAATCGGTACTTGGACAACGCGGACACCCGTGGCCGGTGATTTTCATGACCGGGTTCGGCACCATTCTGTCACCGCCAAGGATTATCCGGTAGCGCCATGTTCATCGTCTGTATTGTGGACGACGATGCATCCGTTCGTAAAAGCCTGGCCAACCTGCTCCGGTCGGCCGGATACCGCTCTCGGGTATTCGCCTCGGGGGAGGAATTCCTGGCCCTCGAAAACTTCGATGACATCGCGTGTCTGCTGTTGGATTTGAAAATGACCGGACTGTCAGGGATAGACGTCATGCACGCGCTGACAGCCCAGGATAGAAAATTGCCGGTGATTTGCATGTCCGCACACTGGGACGAAGCGACAATGGCCGAATCCAGCCGCTATGCGCCCATCAAATGCTTACGTAAACCCTTCAGCGGAGAAGATTTGCTGAGCGCTGTCGAGTCTGCATTAGGCGGGGCGGAATTTTTGCGGGAGTAATGCTCCACCCTTTTTTTCTGCCGCCATTAGATCTGTCTGCCGTTACGCGCAGCGATCGCAACGGTGGTCGGCGAATCAGCAAGTGGAACGAACTGTCGCGTCGCACCATCGAGCGCATCGATGCATCCCGCCTCTATGTCGTAGACCCAGCCGTGAAGATTCAAGCGCCCCTGCTCGAGTGCGAGAGCCACCGATGGGTGCGTACGCAGGTTCGCCAGTTGTGCAATTACGTTTTCGCGCACGAGGCCGTCGAGCTTCGCGCGGGGCGTGTCGAACTCATGCGCGGCGTTAATTGCTTTCGCGGCGTCCGAATGACGTAACCAGTTGGCGACCGCTGGAAGATGATCCAGACACGTGCAGCGTGAAATCGCGCCCATCGCCCCGCAGTCGGAGTGGCCGCAGATCACAATGTCCTGTACGCCGAGCACGGCGACCGCATATTCGACGGTGGCCGAGACGCCGCCGGGTTCGGGACCGTACGACGGTACAATGTTGCCGGCATTGCGAATCACGAACAATTCGCCCGGTTCGCGCTGCGTAAGGAGCTCGGGTACAACACGGCTGTCCGAGCAGGTCACGAACAATGCCTTCGGATTTTGTGCTGTCGCAAGCTGCTTGAACAGCTCGACGCGTTGCGGATAAATCTCGCGCTGAAAGCGCAGAAAACCATCGATAATGTCCCGCATGGAGTTCTCCAAAAATTTAATGGCAGATGCTGGCACTAGCTCTAAATCTGAGAACGGGTGCGAGTGTTCGGGTTCAATTCAAGGATGAACGGGCAGAATTACGCGGAAAATAGTGCCTTGCTCCAGCGTCGATTCGACCTAAATCTGTCCGCGATGGCCTTCCACAATCTGAGCGGCTATGAATAACCCAAGCCCCAGACCGGATGAGACACCGGGTGCACCTTCAGGATATCTGGAATAACGGCCCTCCGGATCGAACAGAGAAGGCAACGCGCTAGAAGGAATAGGTTCCCCATGATTTTGCACGCGAAAGCACGCGGTGGTGCCATCCCCGTGTAACGTGACGTTTATCGGTTGCTCGGGGTTGCCATGTCGCGCCGCATTACCAATGAGATTGGAGAAAACCTGAGCCATGCGCGAGGGGTCGAACTGGCCCGTAATGGTGCCTGTGTCGGTAAACAAGATTTGTGCCTGGGGATGGGCGATGGCGATCTCATCCACAACCGATTGGCAAACCGCAGTCAGGTCAGTGGCTTGCGGTCGTACCGGGATGCCTGTGCCGAGATTACAGCGGGCGAGATCGAGCAGGTCGTTCACCATCTGGTTGGCACTTTGTACACTCGTCGAGATCTGCGAGATGATTTTTTTCCCACGGCTGCCCAGTTCTTCGGTCTGCTTCAGCAAGTCGGTGCCCAGCGTTACGGCACCCAAGGGGGTGCGAAGGTCGTGACCCAACACCCCCAACACCGTTTTCCGGGTGGTTTCCACTGCTTGCCCATACGACGCAATTGATTCGACCAGGGCCTGATCGATTGCCTCGTTAAAGCGAATCATGTCGACAATATGATCATCGTCGTGGGCGTACCCTTCGGCCAACCAGAGTCTGAGTATGCTCGACCGGAGGGCGCGATACTCGGAGACCATCTGATCCAAAGAAAAACCAGCTGTCAGGCGCGTCAGAGCATGACTTTGAGCGGCTGTCTCGTCCGCCGCTACCGGGCCAAGGCCATGGGACTTGTCAATCTGTTGTTGCTCGGTTTGCTTGCTTTGCAGATCCAGAGCCACAGCTTTCAAAATATACTCGGCGTGATTTCTAAGGGCTTGGGCATCCATGGCGGGCAATGGGGTATCAACAGACCTGGCAAAGTCTTCCCACGCTTGCAGGATAGGCTCAAGGTTCTCGAGGATGAAAGCTGAAAGGCGCATGGCGGTTCTACCTAACCCAGTGTTCTGATGAAAGTATCAGTTCCTACAAATTGGACCGATAGTGTCAGACTAGCGCAATGCTGTCAGTCGACAATTCGTCTTGCGCTGAACACCATTGATCAGATGCGCGAAACGATTAAAGACATTCGTTTGGAACGAGTGATGCGTTTGAATTGTTTGCCGGCGGAAATACCGGCTGTCTCTTAAACCTGTCAGTGAGCGGATATTGCTCCCGCTAACCTCGCATGAGACTAGGGTGAATGAGCAGTCCCATAATTGAGCCGGAGTTCATCGTATGTCTTGTGACGCATGCATCAACAAACGCTTCAAGGATGAAACGGATGGGCTGTCCGGCGAATACTGGGTGGAACACTTGGCGGACGGTACGCCCCTCCTGATTCGTAAATTGGCAGAAACTGATCGAGACCGGGATCTGGCCTTTTTCAACGAACTAGGCAAAGGCAAACCGCATTTTCTTTTCCTGGCCTCGTTCAGCAATCTGGTCGAACCCCACGACCAGCTCATGGACATCAATCTGCACAATCGCATGGCCTACCTTGCTCTGGCATACGAAGGCAATCAGCTGATTGAAATTGGCACTGCGCGCTATGGTGCGTACCAAGGCGATGCTCATTGCGAATTCGCAGTGGCTGTGGTAGACCGCTGGCAACAACGAGGGGTCGCCAAGGCGCTGTTACAACATTTGATGGACACCGCAACTCGCGAAGGCTTCAGCAAAATCTCGTCAATGGATTCGTCAGGTAACGAGGCGATGCACGGCTTGGCAGTCAGTATGGGATTTACCAGCAAAGACGATAATCAACATGGATCGCAGGTTTTCCATGAAATATGTTTTAGCACCCTAGATTTGAATGAACAGCTGGGTAACTTGTGCACACTGATGCTTGGGCAGCATTTGGGTGGCGAAGAAGTTCTCTGGGACCTGTTGTTCGGACAGTCCACTTTCATAAAGGAGCAGAAATGCGCCTGGCTGATTTCATCCAACAAAACATGGAACCAGTCCTTCAGCAGTGGAAGGACTTCGCCAAGTCGCTGACACCGGCCGCTGAGGGAATGGACGCGCTGGCCTTGAGAAATCATGCAGAGCAAATGCTGCGGACCATTGCCGCTGATCTACAACCCCCCCAGAGCCCTGAAGCAAGGATCTTGAAATCTCATGGAAATGCGCCTCGATCGGACAGTATCACATCAGCAGAATCACACGCGGACCTTCGGCATGCTTCCGGCTTTACCATCGGACAGGTGATCGCCAATCTGATTGGGAACGCGATTCAGCACGGCGAGGCCGACGCTCCAATTACTGTGACGCTAAAAGCCGTTGATGGCTTTGCCATGTTGTCGGTCCACAATGCGGGACTTCCAATTGAGGAAAGCGCAAAGCCGAGTTTCTTCAATCCGTTGAGTCGACATCTACAAGGGGGCGTCGAGTACGGCGCTGAAGCGGGGCTGGGGCTAGGGCTCTATATCGCTTCAGCTATCGTAAGCGCCCATCACGGTAACATTGAAGTCGAATCTGAAGCTGATAGCGGTACCACTTTCACCGTCCGTCTTCCATCGATAGTCACATAGGTGGAATGGACGCAGTTCTGCGGGCAAGTGGCCGTCCCATGGGCGATGGAGAGAATCTACTCGATCTTCCCAAGCGTGGAGAATCCGATGATCAAGCACTTGAGTCCTATATTTGTACTTGCCGCTACCATCTGTCTTGGTGGTGCGTCCTGTCACGACCAAAAAGAAGAGGATAATTTGCAAAACAAGCAAACGATGGAGGGCAGCCCAGCTCGTACGGGAATGGGAATTATACCCCGACAACAAATTCAACCACGAACGAACAGAATGTAGTGCCGACATATAGATTTGCACTTAGCGTGCGGTTGGCGCACACACTCGATCAGGGTTCACAGCATCAAGGCGCCTCTTTGCTCTGGTGTTTCAATGTCTGCGCAGCCTCGGCCTTCGCCGCGTTAGCTTGAATGATCAATTGATAGGCTATGTAGTACTTGTAGATATTGCTGACGTAGGTAACCGTCTCCGCCCCGATCTTCTCGGCGGCAACGTACTCAACGTTGTGGAACCAGACGTTCGGATCCAGCCCACGGCTGGCGGCTTCTTTGCGAAGTTTGGAGATCCTGCCCGCACCTGCATTGTAAGAGGCGAAGGCGAACAAGGCCTTGTCCAGGTCGGTCATGGGCTCCTTGACATAATACTGGTCGATCATCCAACGCATGTACTTGATCCCGGCGTTAATGTTTGGCTCGACTTGCGCAATATTGCCGACACCAAGTTCCTTGCCGGTGGCGGGCATGACCTGCATGACACCAATAGCGCCCACCTTGCTCCTGGCTGCCTGATTCAGTTGTGATTCCTGGTATCCCTGGGCTGCCATCAGCAACCAGTCCACATCATATTTGTCCCCGTACTTCTGGAAGTACTGAACCAATGCGATAAATTTCTTGCGTTCGGACTCGGAGACAGCCGCCTTTACATATTTTTCGTTTTTAAAATAACGCGTCAGAATCATGTCCCCGAGGGTGGTCCCTTGACCGTGACCGGCAATGAAATCGTTGGCGGCGGACTGCAATTGCGGACTGCCCTTGCGAATCGCCCAGGCAATCTCGCCGCCGGTGCGCAACGCGACGTCGCCCTGCACCGTGATAGCCGGGAAGACCTTCTTCCAGAAGTCCGCTTTGTGCTTGTCCACGACGATGAGAGGAATCATGCCGGCGTTCAGCATCTCGATCAGGTCCTCGTCTTCCAGAGCCTCTGGTGCTTCCTTGAGGATGACCGCCGGTTTGCCCTCGCCGGCAAAGCGCTGATTGAGGGCCATCAGGCTCTCGTAATAACTGGAGGATTTGCGAACGAAGACTACCTGTCCCGCCAATTCGCCCACGCTGGACACCGCCGGTGAGCCGGGACCGGAGACCACCACCTCGCTGACGTTGCGATAGACCGGTGACGTAAAATCAACTAGGTGCTTGCGTTCCTCCGTCACGGTGAGGTTAGACGCCGCAATATCGCCTTTGCCGGCAGCCAGCGCCGGCAGCAATTGATCCCGCGCGACGGGAATAAACACCACCCGCACTTTCAGAGCCTTATGTTTGAGCTTTTTATCCTTGGCCAGTTGCTTGTTCAGATCCTCCTCAAACACGCGGAAAAAGTCGTATGTCGTACCGCGCTGAACACCTCTGTCGACAAAATAAAAGGTCTTGCTGTAAACCGTCAGAACTCGGATGACCTGTCGATCGATCATCCCGTCGAGATCGCCAGTCCACGGTTTCATTGCGCTATCGGTCGAGAGGGTCAATTGCTCACGTTGCGGTGACTCTGGTGGAGCCATTGCTTCGATTGTGGCATAGAGCGGGCCGGTGAAAAGAGTGAATGCGAGCGCCGCAACGGAGTTGAAGATGAGCGCTGAGCGTGCGGAGGAATGAACCGTACGGCGTCTGAACCAGTCGCGGAATCCCACCATGGTCAGTGCTCCACACGTTGTTTTCGTCTGACTTGTTCCAGCGGCTCCATCCCGGACTTCAGCCGTGCCAGGATGGCCAAGACCAGCATCCGCAAGCACACGCAAAAGCTTAGTTCAGACTTGCCTGTCAGTGTCCGGTTTTACGCAAACAGGTTTGAGGGGATAAAGCCGATCATCGAATTGACTCAAGCGCGGGTACTCAATCGACTCATCCGCATCGATGTTCTCCAGACGCTGGCGAAAGCTGAGCAAAAAATCTTGTCGAGCCTTAGTACTGATGTATGGCACATGCCAACTGATAAAAGGCTTGAGCACCTCCAGCCCGACATATGCCAGAGTCCCTCGCAAGAGCGGGCGCAACATGTCTTCCAGCGAACCATGGATCGCGCCCTCTCCGAACATATGTTCCCGCCCGCCCAGTGTCACGGATACCAGAGCTTTTTTGCCGCTCAGGCCTCCCTGGTCGTAGAACCGTTTACCGCCATAGCAGATACCGGACACCAATACCCGATCTATCCAGCCTTTGAGAATGGCCGGTGTCGAAAACCAGTAAATCGGAAAATTGAGGATCAGCAAGTCTGCCCATAACAACTTATCAAGCTCCTGTTGTATATCAGCGGCGAGGGTTTGTTCTTTGCTGTTCCGTCGTTGTTCGAGCGCGTAAACCAGATACTCGGGATTCTCTCTGATGGAGAAATCTTCGGCACTGGCCACCGGGTTCCAGTCCATCTGGTAAAGGTCCGATACCCGTACCTTATGCCCCTGGGCGTGCAAAGTCTCAATGGCCTGGTCGCGCAGTGCAGCGGTAAAGGATTTTGGCTCGGGATGTGCATGCACGATTAAAACGTTCATGGTTATTCCTTGATATTCAAATGGCGTTGCCGCATCAAAACTGATCGGCATTTAGTATGTACAGTCTCTCGCTGGCGTGGGCGTTGATCGAAAGGCAAGCGCCAGCGGTCAGCAACGGGTACAGACCGAACGTTAGGCTGGCGGAGTTGACCATTTCTTCGACCTGAGCCGAAAGCGCCTTGGGCATGCCGCCGTAGGCCGGATCACCACCGACACCTGCTGCGTCGTTCACCGTTCAGAAGGAAGTACGACAGCGCCGGAATCAGGATCAGCGCGCCGAGCATGTTCCACAGGAACATGAAGGTCAGCAGGATGCCCATGTCGGCCTGGAACTTGATCGGCGACCACGCCCAGCAGATGACCCCGGCTGCCAAGGTAATACCGACGAGCCCAACTACCCGCCCGGTAAATGCCACAGCATTGCGGTAGGCCTGCGATAGCGACAAACCCTGGCGTTGGTACTGCAGCTGTACGCTGAGCAAGTACAAGGCGTAGTCGACGCCGATCCCGACACCCAAGGCAATCACCGGTAAAGTCGCCACCTTCACGCCGATGCCCATGGCTACCATCAAGGCTTCGCAAAGGATCGACGTCAGCACCAGCGGCAACAGTGCCACCAGCGTCGCGCGCCAGCTGCGGAAGGTGATCAGGCAGAACAGCGTCACCGCCAGGTAGACGTACAGCAGCATGGTGCGGTTGGCCTCGCGCACCACGATGTTGGTCGCCGCTTCGATGCCGGCACTGCCGGCGGCCAGCAGGAACTGGCGATCGTCGGTGCTGTTTTCCTTGGCAAACTTGTCGGCAATCGCTACCACGGCGTCGAGGGTTTCCGCCTTGTGATCCTTGAGGAAAGCGATCACCGGCATCAGCGAGCAGTTGTTGTTGAACAGCTCCGGCGAGTTGACCGAGGCCTGCTGCGCGGCATAGTTCAGCACGTCCTGGTTGCGCTGGATGTTGTTGAGCTTGGGGTTACCCTCATAGGTGCCGGCGGTGATCTGGCGTACCGCGTTGACCAGCGAAGCGGTGGCCTGCACGCCCGGATACTGCTGCAGTTCCCAGGCCAGGCGGTCAGCGAGGATCAGGGTCTTGTAGTTCAGGCAGCCTTCCGGCGCGGTCTTGATCATCACGGCGAATAGGTCGCTGGACAGCGCGTAGTGGCGGGTGATGTAAGCGTTGTCGCGGTTATAGCGCGAGTCGGCGCGCAACTCCGGCGCCCCGCTTTCAAGGTCGCCGATCTTCAACTGCAGGCTGACCATGAAACCGCCGATGCCCATCAGCACCGCGACCAACACGGCGCCAGTGGCCCACTTGCGGGTGGTGAAGCGATCGAGCAAGTCCCAGAGTTTGCCGAAGCCTTTGTGGTGCTCGGCACGGGTGTCGATTTTCAGCGCACGCTCGGCGGCCTTGCGGCCTACGCCGATGTAGGACAGCGCCACCGGCATCAGCAACAGCGAAGTGAAGATCAGTACCGCGACACCGATACTGGCGGTGATCGCCAGGTCCTGGATCACCGGAATGTCGATCAGCATCAACACGGCGAAACCTACCGCATCAGCCAGCAACGCAGTGACGCCCGCGATGAACAGACGGCGGAAGGTGTAGCGCGCGGCGATCAGTTTGTGGGTGCCGCGGGCGATGTCCTGCATGATCCCGTTCATTTTCTGCGCCGCGTGGGACACGCCGATGGCGAAGATCAGGAAAGGCACCAGCACCGAGTACGGATCGATGGCGTAACCGAGCCAGGCAACGATGCCCAGTTGCCAGACAACCGCGATCAACGAGCAGCCGACCACCAACAGAGTGCTGCGCAAGCAACGGGTGTAGGCATAAATGATGATCAGCGAGGTGATGACGGCGAGGCCGAAAAACATCATCACCTGGATCAGGCCATCGATCAGGTCGCCCATCAACTTGGCGAAACCGATAACCCGGACCTTGTACTGGCCCGTGCCCTCCTCCCCGGCCTTGTGTACGGCGCCGTTGGCGAACTCGAACTTGTCACGCAAGCGCTCTTCGAGCAGACGGGAAAACTGGTGGTAGTTGATGCTCTGGCCGGTGGCCGAGGTTTTGTCCAGCAGTGGCACGATCAGCATGCTCGATTTAAAATCACTGGCCACCAAGCTGCCGACTATGCCGGCGCGGTTAATGTTCTGCCGCAACTGTTCGATGTCCGATGGCGAGCCCTGATAGCTGTCCGGCATCACCGCGCCGCCCTGAAAGCCTTGTTCCGTGACTTCGGTCCAGCGCACCGCTGAACTCCACAGCGACTTCATCCAGGCGCGATCGACGCCCTGCATGAGGAACAGTTCGTCATTGACTTGCTTGAGAACCGACAAGTAGTCCGGATCGAAAATATCCCCCTGGGTGTTCTCCACCACCACGCGCACAGTGTTGCCCAAACCTCGTAGCGACTGGCGGTTCTCCAGGTAGTTCTGGATGTACGGCTGGCTCTGCGGAATCATTTTTTCGAAGCTGGGGCGCAGCTCCAGGCGCGTCACCGCCATACAACCCAGCACTACGGTGGCCAGCGCCATGAGCAGCATGAACAGCGGGCGATGGTTGAATACCAGCCGTTCCAGCAGATTGCCGGAGCGCCGGTCGAAGTCCGGCAGTTCGCGGATCACCGGCATGGTGTCTTGCTTCAAATTGCCCATGTCTGGGTACTCACTCTGATTCTTATAATTATTCGGCGGACAGCGTACGCACACCGCGGCTACCCACCAGCACCAGCGCACCATTGGCCGCCATTGCTGCACCGGCTACCGGCGTCTGCCGGGCCTGCGGTATCAATTGCAGCGGGGCATTGCCGCCTCGGCTCATGAGCATATGCCCGGCCTGGGTGAACAGCCGGAAATGGCCATCGGCATCCAGCGTGGCAGCGGTGACGCTGACCTGTAGACCGCTATCGAGCCGGGCCCAGCTCAGCCCGCCATCGGTGCTGCGAAACACATGCCCGCGCAGGCCATAGACGAGCACTTCGCCAGGCTGGCCAACCACGCCGAAAAAGCTGCCTTGATAGGGTGTCGCAACGGCGGCGAAGCGTTGGGCGTTGTCATCCCATTTGAGCAGCAGACCTTGTTCGCCGACGATGTAGAGCGCATCGCCCGTGTAGGTGATGGCGTTGAGGTGAAAGCCTTGCGGGTTGTCGGTGCGATCCTGGAACGGGACCCAGTGCTGTCCACCGTCTTCGGTGCGCAGGATCAGGTTGAACACCCCGATCGCATAACCGAGTTTGTCGTTGGCGAACCAGACGTCTAGCAACGGTTTGTCGGCGCCCTCCTCAATCCACCGCTGGCCATCAGCGGCCAGCACGGCCCACTGTTCGTTGTCAGGTTCAGCCACCGCCAGAGCTGTGTAATGCTTGAATATCAGCTCGCCGATCTGGCGGCCGTCAAGTTGTCCGGTCCAGGTGACGCCGGCATCGCTGCTGTGCAACACCACGCCATCGTTGCCGACCGCCCAGCCTTGGGTGGCCGAAGGAAAACTCACCGCCGTGAGATCCGAGCTGACCGGTACTGCGGCCTGCTGCCAGTTCTGTCCGGCGTCATCGGAATAAAGAATGTGCCCGCGCTGCCCCACGGTGACCAGACGCTTCCCCGCCTGGGCAACACCCAGCAAGGGACTGCGCGCCGCCAGGGCACTCGACTGGGCCGGCAAATCCAGCACGTCAACGTAGGTCGATGCCAGCGCGCCGCCCTGCAGCAACCCCAGCAGCATTCCCAGCACCAGTGGCGCGATCTTCTTGTTACAGGAGCCCATGTTGCGCCCTCTTGGCAAAAAGGCGCCGGGAGGTACGTGCGTACGACCCGGCGCAAAAACTGCTCGATTGACAATCGGCAGTAGCGACGAAGGTGTTAACGGATACCGGCACCTGCCAGCGATTCCGGTGCCCATTGGGTCTTGCTCAGCGCCTCGCTGTACTTGATACCGCCGTATGGGCCTGGGAAGCCGACGGCGCTGTAGGTGCCGCCGACCAGGTCGTAAATCAGATAAGGCGAGGCATCCGGCACCTGTTGGTCGTAGCTTTGGCTGAGGAAGCTGTAGACGCCGCGGTACAGCTGGCCGTTGGCATCGTATTGGTCGGATGCCAGAGCGACCCAAGTGTCTTCATCCAGATAGAAGCGGCGCTTGGCGTAAATGTGCCGTGCCCCCGGTTTGAGCGTCGCCTCGACCACCCACACCCGATGTTTTTCCCAACGAACGAACTCGGGGGCCAAATGGTTGGGGGTCATTACCGGTTTCAAATCGCTCTGGTACGTCACACGGTAAGTGTTGTAAGGAACGATCACTTCCTGTTTGCCCACCAGTTTCCAGTCAAAGCGATCCAGCGCACCGTTGAATACAAAGGAGTCGTCCCACGTTGAGGCCCCGGCGCTGCCCGGGTTAGGTGTATCGTAGGCCAGGCTCGGTGCCAGTTTCACGCGGCGTTGCCCCGGCAGGTATTGCCAGCCACGGCGCGGTTGCACCAGCGGGTTGACCGAGTCGCGCAGCATCACAGCTTCACCGGCACGACGGGCCGGGCCGGTGAAGGTCAATTTGGTTTGGTAATAAGTGTCCGCGGCCGCCAACTGTTTGGACAGGTCGTCATAGGCGGCGTAGTTGATCTGCGCGATACCGGTCGTGGCCAGACTGGCGACACCCGCGGAGTCCACGTTCCAGTTGTCATACTTGACCTGGAGATTGACGCCCTGGTAGCGCAGCAAGTGGTTCCAGATGGCTTCGGCGCCGGTTTTCGGGATCGGAAATGGAATGCCTGGCAGTGCATTTTCGATGGAATTGCCGCCTTCGGTGGAGCGTGCCGCAGTGGCATTTTTTACCGTGTTGTCCAGCACGCCTTTAGGTAACGCGGCCGTGCGGTGGGTCGGGAACACCTCGACACGGAAGCTCGGATAACGCTTGACCAGATCGGCGGTCACTGCGGTCAGCTGACCCTTGTATTGATCCACGTTCTTGCCATCGATCACCAGCACTGGCTTTTCAGAAGCGAACGGATCGGGGCGCGATTTGTCGCCCGTCTTGAAGCTGGCCGGCGGGGTAGTCAAGCCCCCCTGATACGCAGGAATGGAACCGTCGGCATTACCGGCTTTTTCGGCACCGACCAGGGTCAATTGAGTGCCCAGTTTCGCAGCTTCCGAGGCATCGACAGCAGCGTGGGTCGGCCCGGCAAGGGCCATGGCCAGGGAAGCGGCCATCAGGGTATAGGCGAATTTCATCTTGGTGTTCTCCTGCTTTCGCGAGGCTGGGTGAATCAAAAGGTGGTTTTCAGGGTCAGGTAAAGCGCACCCCGATCCTCGGTGGCACCGGAGCCGGAGGCCGAAGCCAGACCGCCCGCGTAGCAGGTGTAGCGCTGTGTACCGTCAAGGGCGTTAGGGGTCGAACCATCGTTTGCGCCGTCGTCGCAGTCAGTGGTTTTGCCGAAGGCGTCGACGTACTTGAGGTCGACGTAATACTTGTTGTAGATCGCAGCGCTCACCCCGACGGCGTAGTTGCCGGCATCTTCCGCGCCGCCCGCTACCACAGGTGAAACACCGTCGATACCGACGTTGACCGACATCGGAGCGCTCAGGTCCACACCGGGAAACACCTGATACCAGGTTGGTGTGAAGTTGACGGCGATGCCCCAGTTGTCACGGGTGGGTTGGTCGATGCCGCGATAGGTGTCCTCGCCCTTGTAGAGCGCCTTGTTTTTGCTATCGAGGCTCAGCAGGTTGCTGTAGTACAGCTCGCCCAACAGCGTGGCGGAATCGAACAGCGGCGTGTCAGCGATTGCCACCAGGCCATTGATGGTCCAGTGCAGCGTGTCGCCCGTGGCGGCCAGGCTGTCACCGTCCCGTGGCACATCGGTGATTACGCCGGTACCCGCGCTACGTGCAGGGAGCAAGCCAAGACCCGCCTGCAAGCCGCCAGGCCCCGGAGCACTGATGATCGCCGGAATACTGGCCAGCGGCATGTTGTGGCGAATGTTCAAATCACTGCCAACGCTGACCCCGCCCACTTCCTTGGACAGGCTCAGACCGTAGATATCGATGTCATCGCCATAGGCGAATTCATAGGTGGCGGTGCTGATCGAGTTACGCAACCCCGCTACACCGCCCACGCTGGTCAGGCCCCGAGTATCGAGGACGGCTTGCGGGAGAATGTCCGAGGTCTTGCGGTAGTACGCACTCAGCGTCCCGTCCAGCCACTCGGGCGACCATTTGAGCATTAGGCCCCAGTCACCGCGATTGTCCGGCGTGTAGTCATGACCGCGTCGAACGGTGGTCAGCGTGCCGTTCGGCCCCGCCAGCCCCGCGCCGCCGGTATGCCCCAGCAGGAACGACTGCGCACCGAAGCCGACCACGTCGGAACCGCTGTAGAACGTACCGGCCTCAGGCAGGCGAGCACCTTCCCAATCCAGGAAATACTGGGCGCCGAAGGTCAGTTCGGGAGTGAGGGTGAAGGTACTGGAAATCTGGTTGCGCGGAACGAACAGTTCCTTGGCTTCGGTACCGGGCGAAGCTGCTGCCTTGGCCAGGTCGAGGGACGCCTGGCCATAGCTCAGCGAGTGCACCGGATTGAGTACCGTCTCGCCCCAGAACACGTTGTGCTGGCCGGCCTTGATACTGAGCTGGGAATCGTCGCCCACCTGGGTGTTGTAGAACACGAAGGCATCGAGGACTTCGCCGGACGGCCCGCTGTAGTAGCGCTGGGCATACTTGCTCAGGTGCGGGCTGCCGAAAATGGCCGGTGCCGCCGGACGCCCGCCAAACCCGGAAATCGACGAGTATTCATCGTTGCCGTTCACGAACGGGTTGGAGTTCGAACCGGTATTGTCATAAGCCTTGTCGTACCAACTGGCGGTGCTGACACGAAACCCGGTTTTATTCTGGTAGATCACATCCAGTTCGGTCAACAGGTCGACACGGTTGGTGATGTTGGTGCCGGCCTTGCGGAAGTTGTAATCACCGTCGTTGCTGTTGGGCGTCCCCAGAATGCGCTTGTCGGCACTCTCCGTACGCACGCCATAGTTGTACTTGACAGTGTTGTCGAAACGAATGGACCAGTCTTCGCTGCCCGTATCCAACTCGACAGCGTGGGCGGCCGGCAGGGTCGAGGCCAGGATAGCGGTAGCGAGCAGTTGGCGCCGCGCGCAGAGATTGCGACTCTTCATCGGGTGATACACCTTTATTGTTTTTGTTGTGGCTTGCCGTCAGACCTGGCGGCTAACGACGGGTAAATGGGGGTTCAGGCTTCGGATGGATAAGCGCTAGTCCCGGAACTCACTTTAAGAGCAGCGCTGTGATCGGGATTGACTTATCGGGGCATCGGTTTGACATTTCGGGACGTCCGACAGACCGTCCCGAAAACTCAGATGTAGGTGCCGCCACCGGCGTTGATGATCGAACCGACCAGGTAACACTCGTCCGACGCCAGGTGGGACACCAGCGCCGCGTACTCCTCGCCCTTGCCCAAACGCCCCAGCGGCATGACCTGCTTGAACACACTCAGTTGCTCAGGCGATTGCTGTTCCAGGTAGCGCTCGAAGGCTGGTGTCTGGACGCCACCCGGACAGATCGCATTGACCTGCACATTGGCACCGGCAACCTCGTAGGCCACCGCACGGGTGAAGGCGATAACGGCACCTTTGGCTGCCGAGTAATGCGGGCTATGCGCCCCCATGGCGGAAATGCCGGCGATGCTGGCGATGTTGATGATCTTGCCGTAGCCCTGGGGCTCCATGCGCTGCAAGGCGGCGCGGGTGCAATAGAACACGCCGTCGACGTTTACCGCCCAAAAGCGCTTCCATTCGGCATCGTCCATGTTGCGAGTGATCTCCAGCGACTGACGGGGCAGCGGTTGGGTCACCAGCGCGTAATGGCGCTTGCGTCGCTCGTCATCATGGGGTCTGTCCGGCACCAACGCAGCATTGTTGACGAGGATGTGCAGCGTGCCGAATCGCGCATCGATCCGGTCGAACATGGCATCCACTTCAGCGCTCAACGAGACATCACATCGCACTGCCAGGCATTGCGCGCCCAACTCCTCGATCATGCCGCGTGTGGTTTCGAGCGCCGCCTTGTTGATGTCGCAAATGACCACATTGGCCCCTTCGCTGGCCATTCGCAGGGCTATCGCCTGGCCCAACCCACCTGCACCACCGGTGATCAACGCAACTCGACCCTTCATTTTCATGAGGCAACACTCCGTCTTATGGAAGACGCAGTGTCGCCCACCCTTGGGGCTTGAGCCTTGACCTGGCGGGACATCGACCTTTCAGGTCGATGAATCGTTGCCAGCCTGCTTGCTGCGGTTTCGCCATTCCCGAGGCGAACAACCGAACTCAGCGCAAAACCAGCGCGTAAACGAAGTCGGAACCGCGTAACCGATCATCATGCCGACACGCTGCAGGGAATAATTTTTGTTTGCCATGTAGTGCAAGGCGAGTTCGCGACGCACAGTGTTCAGAAGCTCGGAAAATGTGCGGCCGGCTTCATCGAGTTCTCGTTGCAGGGTTCGCACGCTGACGCCTTTGGCATAGGCAACCTGATTGATGGTGGCGCGCCCGACCGGCATCAACAAATAGATTGCCTTACGCACATCGAAAATCACCGAATGCTCGCTGGCGTCTGCGATCGAGTCCATGAACTGGCGAGCGTAACCCGCCATCGCCGGGTCGGCCTGGGGATTGAGTTGATCAATATCCTCGGCGTTGCAAACGATGCCGTCGAACTCGGCGTCGAACACCACCCGGCAACGAAAGAATCGCGTGTGCTCCTGCTGGCTTGCCGGGGCCTCATGGCTGAAATGAATGCTATGCGGATGCCATTGACTGCCCATCAGCGATTTGCACGTGCGGTGCAGGATGCCGATCGCCAGCTCGGCCGCCTGGCGCTTGGGTACGCCCGCTTCGGCCATGATTTCATCGCGGATCAGCACCGTGTTTCCCACCGTTTCCAGGTTCATGGCCAGGGTCCGGTTGAGCAGGTGTCGATACTCGATGCTGGTGAGCAGCATGTCGCGCAGTGTGCGCTGATGGCTGAAGAGCAAGCTGATCGCGCCGAGATCCGAGAGTCGTCGAGCCTCTGCCATGCGCAGGCCAAAGGCCGGGCAGGTTGAGCGAGCGGCAGAGGACTCCAGCAGCTTGAGCGCCGCCTCCAGCGGCAGCATGCATTCCGGGTCATTCAACATGACGGCAGTCAGGCCGACGCCACGCAGCATCTCGCCCGGATTCAGGCCGAGGCTCTGGGCAACCTCCGTGTAGTTCTTGAGAGTTGCAGCCCGTACAAACGCGTCCATCGCACCTCCGCCCGTGATATCGACTGCCTTCTTCGATAAAGCCTGCAATCGATTATATGGGCACCGATTGAACACTGGTATTGGCACGTAATGAAAGGTTTTTGGCACGTGATGAGAGGTTTACATCCGCCGGCTGCCGCAAAGTACAAGCCATGCACCACCGACAACGACACCCTCAAAGCACAAAAATAACAACCGATTGGAGACATGCATGAACTTTCTTGACGGATCCATGTACCCCGAAAACCAGCAAAAACTGGTTATTACCGCCGCGCCGTTTGCACCTTCCTGGATTCCAGCGGACTTCCCGGAAGAAATTCCAGTCACCATGGAAGAACACATTCAGATGGCCGTCGACTGCTATAACGCCGGGGCCACGGTGCTGCACCTGCATGTGCGCGAGCTGGACGGCAAGGGCTCCAAGCGTCTGTCCATGTTCAACGAGTTGATCGCCGGCGTGCGCGAAACCGTGCCGGACATGATCATCCAGGTCGGCGGCTCGATCTCCTTCGCCCCGGAAGATGATGGGGATGTCGCCAAATGGCTCTCGGACGATACACGGCACATGCTTGCCGAACTCTCGCCCAAGCCCGATCAGGTGACGATTGCGATCAACAGCAACCAGATGAACGTCGTGGAGCAAATGCTCGAAGCCGACATTGCCGGCACCAGCATGGGCACGCCCGAGGGCTTTCGTGCCTATCGCGAGATGACCATCCCGGCCGGCCCGGAATGGGTCGAGGAGCACATCAAGCGCCTGTCGGCTAACGGCATTCAAACGCAATTCCAGCTCGGCAACATCCCTTCATTCGAAACCGTCGAGCGGATGATGCGCCGCGGCGTCTGCAACGTTCCGCTGATCCTCACCTGGGTGGCGATTGGTGGTGGTGCCGACTCCCCTAACCTCTACAACCTGGCGAATTTCGTGCGTGCCTGTCCGGACGGTTCCGTGCTGACACTGGAATCCTCCGTCCTCAACGTGCTGCCACTGAACGTGATGGCGATTGCCCTGGGCCTACATGTGCGTTGCGGCACCGAGGACAACATCTGGACCCAAAGCCGCGATCGCAAAATGGGCACAGTGGAGCAGATCGAGCAACTGGTGCGCATTTCCCGGGAAATGGGTCGCGAAGTTGCCAACGGCAAAGAGGCTCGCGAGATCTACAAAATCGGCACGTTCTACAAGGACGCCGATGAGACGCTGGCCGAGAACGGCTTCGCGCCGAACCGCAAATCCGGTCAGAAAGGCTTTACCCAATTCGGCTAAGTCGAACCTTGCGGGGCACACGCTAGCAGTACCTGCGTGCGTCCCGCGAGTCCCGCAACACATCATTTCGAGAGCTGCGAATGAACGCGGCCGTAACAAGAGGAAAGACTCCGTGACTTTGCATGCTCCAATGGAAGTACGCAGTGACACCTGGCGACGTGTCGCACGACCCTACGCCTGGGTGGTCTTCGCCCTGACCTTCGGCCTGTTGCTGTCAGACTTCATGTCCCGACAGGTACTGACGGTGGTTTTCCCGCAGCTGAAGGCTGAGTGGGGTCTCTCCGATTCCGAACTCGGCGCGCTCTCCGGCGTCGTCGCCATCGCCGTCGGCGTGCTTGCCTTCCCACTGTCGGTCGTCGCTGATCGCCTCGGTCGCATCCGCAGCCTGATTCTCATGGCGGCGATCTGGAGCTTTGCCACCCTGATGTGTGGTTTTGCCTCCGACTATCAAGAAATGTTCGTGGCGCGCTTCTTCATCGGCGTCGGCGAAGCGGCTTACGGCAGCGTCGGTCTTGCCGTGGTGCTGAGCATTTTTCCGCCGCAACAAAGGTCTACGATCACCGGTGCATTCCTTGCCGGGAGCATGGTCGGTTCCGTGCTTGGCATTGGCCTCGGTGGCGTCCTGGCGACACATTTCGGCTGGCGCGCGTCCTTCGTTGGTATGGCGATTTATGGTATCGCCCTGACGGCGGTGTATGCGCTGGTCGTCAGGCCTGGCCGTCTTGAATCGCCGCGCCCGGCTACCGGCTCGGATCAGCGTCAGGTTCTTCCTCCGCTCAGGAGCCTGTTCTCGACGTCTTCAGTGCTGAGTGTCTACATCGGCAGCGGCCTGCAATTGTTCGCCATCGCCGCCCTGTTGACCTGGCTGCCCAGCTACTTGAATCGCTTCTACGACATGCCGCTGACGAACGCCGGTGCGGTCGCGGCCATTTTTATGCTGTGCACGGCGGTCGGCATGCCTCTGTGTGGCGCCATCGCTGACCGCTTGTGCCACGGTTCGCCGACGCGAAAAATCAGATTGACCATGGGCTACTGCTTGCTCTGCAGTGCGCTGTTGACCGTAGCCTTTCAACTGCCGGTGGGCATGGCACAACTGGTCATGATCGGCCTGGCCATGTTTGTTGGCGGTGGCATTGTCGGCCCCTCCGGCACCATGGTCGCCGACCTGACGCCGCCTGCCTTGCACAGCACCGCAATGGCCACGCTGGCCATTGCCAACAACCTGCTGGGCATGGCTCCTGGCCCCTTCGTCACCGGTTTGCTCGCCGATCGCATCGGCCTGGCCTCAGCGCTGCAACTGCTGCCATTAGCGGGCGTTGCCGCCGCGCTGGTCCTGATGGTGGGCGTGCGCAACTACCAGCAGGATCTTCAGCGCGTCTGTGTTCAACCCTGTACCTGAGGCAGGCGCGATGACCCGTAGCGACAAACGTCGAAGCATCCTCACCCTCTGCGAGACCTCGTCATGAACAACACCCTGGAACTGCCTGTCTCTTCCGATCCGGGTATCGGCAAACGCGCGCGCGTGCAGGCCAACGGTCGCTACATCGCGTTGTTCAACGTCGATGGCCGGATGTACGCCATCGACGACAGCTGCCCGCACAACGGCGCCTCATTGTTGTTCGGTCAACTCGATGGCTGCTGGGTGCAGTGCCCCGCCCATGGCCTGCGTTTCGACCTGGCCACCGGCTGCATGCGCGGTGGCGGGTTGAGCGTACGCACATATCCCGTCGAGATCGCCGAGGACTGCATTCGAATCACCTTACCCACCCCAATCACCCGCCACCAATAACTTCAATAGCAGGTTGATCATGACCCAATCATTCACCACCGCCCGTCATTGGCAGCAGAGTTACGACGCCCGCGTACCGGCGGATATCAACCCCGACACCTGGCCTTCGGTGGTCGCGATGGCCGAAGATGCCATGCTACGTTACGCCAGCCACACGGCATTCCACTGCTTCGACCGTTCACTCAGTTATGCAGATGTCGACGCGCAATCAGGCGCGTTTGCCGCCTACCTGCAGCACCTTGGCGTGCAACGTGGGGACCGTATTGCGGTGATGCTGCCGAACATCCCGGCGTTTCCCGTCGCCATGTTCGGCGTCCTCCGGGCCGGCGCCGCTCAGGTCAATGTCAACCCGACGTACACACCGCAGGAACTCTTGCATCAGCTCAACGATGCCGGGGCCCAGATCATTGTCATCATTGCCAGCGCCCTCCCTGCACTGGAAGCGATCCTGGTCAGCACGACCATCAAGAAAGTCATCGTGGTACAGCCGCGCGACACCCTGGACGGACATGACGGAACCGGCGATTTCGTCATCTCGTCATCGTCGGCATTTCCGATGACGCGTTTCACCGATGCCCTGCACGAGGGCGATATGTTGCAGCTGACACCGGTCGAGCTGACGGGCGATGACTTGCTCTTTCTGCAATACACCGGCGGGACTACCGGCCCCTCGAAAGGCGCGGCGCTGTCCCACCGCAACCTCATCGCCAACATCATGCAGGCGCGGGCATTTCTTCCCGACATGTTTGATCCCGACGGTGACAACGTGGTGGTCACGGCGCTGCCGCTGTTCCACGTGTTTGCCCTGACGATCAACCTGCTGATCGGCTTTTCGGCCGGGGCCGAGAACTGGCTGGTGCCCGACGCGCGCAACAGTGATGACCTGGTCGGTACGTTGATCAAGGCCCGCCCGACGCTGCTGACCGGGGTCAATACCCTGTACGGCGCGCTAGTGCGCCACCCGCGCATCGGCGAAGTGGATTTCTCGCGTCTGCGCCTGGCCATCGGCGGCGGCGCAGCGGTATTGCCGGCCACCTCGACGCTGTGGAAGAACATAACCGGTCAGGAAATCCTCGAAGGCTACGGCCTCTCAGAGACGTCGGCCATCCTGTGCCTGAATGTTATGGGACGCAGTCAGTTCTCGGCGGCCGTCGGGCTACCGCTGCCTTCGACCGACATCGTGCTGCTCAAGGACGATGATCAACCCGCCGCGCTAGGCGAGGCGGGAGAAATTTGCGCCAAGGGGCCGCAGATCATGTCCGGCTACTGGCAAAAGCCCACGGCCAATGCCCACGCGTTCACCGCCGAGGGTTACTTCCGCACCGGCGACATCGGCATCTTTGCCGCCAATGGCCTGCTCAAGATCGTCGATCGCAAAAAGGATTTGATCATTGTCTCGGGTTTCAACGTTTACCCCAACGAGGTCGAGGTGGTTGTCGCCAGTTGCTCAGGCGTCAGCGAATGCGCCGTAATCGGCATGCCGGATGAGCGCAGCGGAGAATCCGTGTGCCTGTACGTTGTCAAGGCCGCCAATGCAGCGCTTGATGAAGCTCTGCTGATCGAGCACTGCCGGGCGCATCTGGCGGCCTACAAAGTACCTCGCCAGGTGCGGTTCCTGTCGGCGCTGCCCAAGTCCACGGTGGGCAAGATATTGCGCAAGGACTTGCGTGTACTTGCGATTGCGGGCAGTTCCTCTGAAGTAACGGCGGTCAGTTGAACGACGTTACGTCAGGGCATTAACCCCCTTCCCAAACCTGCGACCCGAATGGCGAATGAAGGCCTTGTCCCGTTTTCATACGCCATTCTCTTAGGCACATACGCGACGGCATTTGGCACCAAATGAAAGGTGGCTGGCACCAAATGAGAAGTGCTCAAACCGCCAGCGCCCTAGAGTGAACCAACTGCCACACCGATGCCACATCCCCATGGTTCCGCCTGCGAGGACTTCACTTCATGAGCTCAATCGCTCTCGTCAATATTCACTCTCGCGTCCTCGAACTGGCACCGGGATTTTTCGTCAGCGTGATCGTTGCCACCGCGGCGACCTTCCTTTCCGAACACTATGGTGCGCCGGTAATGTTGTTCGCGTTGCTGCTGGGTATTGCGCTGAATTTTCTGGCCGGCGATGGCAAGTGCAAGGCCGGTATCGAGTTCACTGCGCGCACTGTCCTGCGTCTGGGTGTAGCCCTGTTGGGGATGCGCATCACCCTGGAACAGATTGCGACCCTTGGCTGGAGGCCGGTGGCATTGGTGGTGATTGTTGTGGTGGTGACCATGCCGTTTCTGTCCTGGCGGCCAAGCTTTTGGGCTTCAATCGCCTCTTCGGCATGCTCACCGGCGGTGCCACGGCAATCTGCGGCGCCTCGGCGGCATTGGCCCTAGCGGCCGCGCTGCCCAATCACCCGCAGAAGGAACGCGCCACGCTGTTTACCGTGATCGGCGTATCGGCGCTGTCCACGCTGGCGATGATTCTCTACCCGATGATCGCCGAGTGGTTTGCCTTGTCGCCGCAGGTGGCCGGGGTGTTCCTCGGTGCGCCATCCATGACGTGGCGCAAGTCGTCGGCGCCGGTTACAGCATGTCTACCGAGACCGGTGACACCGCCACCGTGGTCAAGCTGATGCGCGTGGCGATGCTGCTGCCGGTGATTCTTTGCGCAACGCTGATCACTCGTGCTCAGGGTGCGGACCCAACGGGAAAGCGCCCTCCACTACTGCCCATGTTCGCTGTCGGTTTCCTGGTCCTGGCGTGCATCAACAGTACCGGTTGGATAGCTCCGGCGGTGCAGGGATTCGTCAATGAGTTGTCGCGTTGGTGCCTGGTGATTTCCATCAGTGCGCTGGGGATGAAAACTCAATTGAAGGAACTCGCCACAATCGGCATCAAACCGATCCTGTTGATGGTCGGCGAAACCGTGTTTCTCGTGGGTTTGGTTCTGCTATTGCTGCACTGGGGGCTGTAAAGCGCGGGTTTGCGAAGGCCGACCCGGCCTTCGCATCAGAGCATGAGGTGACTTGATGAATTTAGAAGGTGCCTGCGACCGGCCCCTCGTCGGCCAGTTTTTTGGCTTCCTCAATGAGGATCGGGGCGCCGAGCGCCATGCTGTGGATGCCCAGAATCGAGGTGAGCTGCAGCACCGCCAGGATTTCCTCGATGGTGACGCCCAGTTCCAGCGCCTTGCGAATGTGGCGACGCACACCGGGGGCATACAGATGGGTGCAGGAAGCATCGACAGCGATGGCGATCAGTTCGAAGGTCTTGGGGTCCAGAATCCCCTTGCGAATCGGGTGCGTGGCCATGCCGAAAAATTTTTCCACCCATTGCGCGTCCAGCTCGGCCAGCGGGTCCCAGGCGGGATTCCAGCTGCCGGCGTCACGCATGGCATCGCAGGTTGGGGTGCCAGGGTTGGTCTGTTCTTCATTCATTTGCAGTTCCTCAAGGTTGAGTGGTTGCTTTCAACTCTAAGGCTGCCGGTGCCCTCTGGCTTGACTCCAGGGGGCAGCGGCGTGACATCTCGGGACACGTGCAACGTATGGGTAATCGCTCAATGAAAGGTCTTGTTCGCAGTGCCAGCCTCACCAACTACGCGGAAATTGCCCGCTCGTTGAACGTCGATCCCATGCAGCAGTTGCGTCTTGTCGGTCTTGACCCGCGCTGCTTGCTGCAACCGGACCTGAAAATTTCCATCGAAGCCGTAGCACAGTTGCTCGACAGCTCGGCGCGAGGGGCGAGCGTGGAAGATTTTGGCCTGCGCATGGCGGAAAGTCGCAAAGCCTCCAACCTCGGCCCCCTGGCGTTGTTATGGCGCGAACCAACCCTGCGCTCAGCCTTAAAGGCGCTCCAGCAATTCCTCCATCTGCACCATCAGGGGCTGGTGCTGGACATCGAGGAAAGCGGCGGTGTGGCGGTGCTACGGCTGGAACTGGTGTCGGTCAACCACTTGTTTGTACGCCAATCAGTAGAGCTGGCGGTAGCGGTGGCCCATCGAATGCTCAAGACTTTGCTCGGCAACCATTGGCATCCATCCGCGATCTGTTTCCGTCACTGCAACGCGCTGGACGATAGCCGGCATCAGCGTTTGTTCGGTACAACGGTACAGTTCAACTGCTTGATGGACGGCATTGTCTGCCGCACCAGCGATCTCGACCGCGCCCTGCCCAGTGCCGATCCGGAAATGGCCCGCTACGTACAACACTACCTGAACAGCATTCGCGAAGATTCCCGAACAGCATTGCTGGAGCAGGTGCATCAAATGATCTGGATGCTGCTGCCGACTGGGCGCTGCTCGGTGGAACAGGTCGCCGCGCACTTGGGACGCGACAGACGGACGTTGCATCGACAGCTGACGCGAGAGGGTGAGACGTTTTCTTCGCTGCTGGATCAAGTCCGCAAGGAACTTGCATCACGTTATCTGGCAAATCCCCACCATCCTTTGAGTGAAATTGCCGCCGTTCTCGGTTTTTCCGAACTGAGCGCCTTCTCCCGCTGGTTCAGCCGACTGTTCGACTGCAGTCCATCATCCTGGAGAACCCAGCCCTCCCCGATCACCCCAAGAAAGTCGTCTCTTGGGTTATTCAATTAGAGGCTGGCGCAATGGACAGCCCATATAAAGCACCAACTAGCGTGCGCCAGAAAGCGATGGCTTCAGAATTCCCAAGACCAATCGGCCGCTGCTCGAAACTAGCCAATTGCGACAGGCAGCAGTCGGCCAAAAGCGGACGCTTCCCGCTCACCACCCAGATGGCTGAAATGACTCAACGACGATGAGGCGACGCCGAAAGACCGACGGACATTCTTTTGGCCTACTGCGATAAAAGAACACAGCTAACGATTGGCGGTGACGACCAAGTGATGGCCATGCGATACCTTCATGAATATGATGCCATTCTTTGAACGGCTTAAAGGTGTCGTAATGATAGGGAATATCTTCAGCGTTTTTTCACGACGTAGGGAAAACCAGACTAAGCCGAAAAAGCAGCTCACTCAGCAATTCCGGCAGAGGACATTCATGCTCATTCGTGACGTTGGTCCAGGCATGGTCGAATCCCTAGAGTTTCTTCACGACCGGCTTTCCTACCTTCTCGGGCACCAAAACCTCTCAGGGAATAAAAATCTTTCCTATGCTGATGATGCTTTCGCGTTTCTGCATACCTGCAGCGACCCACACTTCCTTGATGCTATTGAATACCTAGTCCATCACGAAGGATGGCGTTACATAGGCGGTCAACATGAACCCGTAATTGATCGTTTGAACGAGTTCTTAAACGTAGATGATCTTCCCTACTTTGTCACCAAACCGGTATGGGAAACCACGGAGGAAATGTACCGAGGCGCCCTTACTCAATTCACCAGAATCCGTGAGCAGGCGAAGGTCATTCCGAAGGAAAGTCAAGCGATCCACGAGACGGCTATCGAGCCTGCTCTGAAGTTATTGCGTCAGCCTGCATTCCTGAATGCGAACTCCGAGTTCATGTCAGCTCTGGAAGACTTTCGGCATGGAAAATTCGGCGACTGCGTCACCAAGTGCAACAGCAGCTACGAAAGCGTCATGAAGGTGATCTGCGGGCAGAAAGGATTTGGGTATGCCCAGGGAGACACAACCTCCAAGCTCATTCGGACCATCATGCAGAAAACAGAGATGGATACTTTCTGGGAGCAGCCACTGATGACTGTGGGCACGCTACGCAACAAACTGAGCACCTCGCATGGTGCCGGCGAAATGCAGAAAGTAGTGCTAGAGCATGTGGCGAAGTACACCCTGAATATGACGGCCTCTGCGATCATCTTTTTGCACGATCAGGCTTACCGGGCCAACCCCTGAATTCTTCAATTAGGCTTGTGGGAGTGGAAATGCGTCGTTTCGATACCAGACCTTTGATTGCGTTTGCGACAGCACCAGAGGACCAGGATGATCCTTGGTATAAAGATGCCGAGCAGGCTGTTCAGTACATGAAAGCAAACTCGGAATCAGACGAGATTGTGATTTACGTTAGCGCTCCATTCCTTCTCATCGTAGGGGCTCTCGCTCCAACCGATAATGTCACCCCCCCCGATGGTGAAGCGCTTCAAAACCTCTCACTGTTTACCGATACTACCTGGCGCATCGAGAAATCCTGGTGTTCCAATGAAGGACATCGTGTCTACATTGAGTCACCCTTTCCAGAGGACAGCGGGTCCGCTTTAGCAGGGGGGGAACCTCTGGTCATTCGGCGACGTCTTGAAGGGGTTCATACCGGGTCAACGCCGATTGAGATTAGCCAAAAACTCGTGCATTGCCTCGACATTCACTATGTGGATGAGCGAAAGGCATATTGCCGCCTGAATGATAATGGCGATATCGAGGACGTCATCAGAATACTGAGGCTCCAAATTCCCGACCAAATAGAAGGGCGGGATATGGTCACGATCCTTCGTAAGGATCTGGACAATTACATGGCCCTAGCGGACATGGCGCTGGTCATGAAATTTGATTTCACTCGTTATGTGGCCGGCAGCTTCAACGGCTGGGATGGCGCCAGCCGATATAACCGAGACGAGTTAGATCTGTTCTACCATGGTGGATCAACCAGTAAGGCGAGCTTCGCGCATGGAGCAATTGTGGTTAGGCCTAACACCACCGTTGAAGAACAAGAAGAGGCGTGGCGCAAAGACTTCGACGGTGATCCAGATCGTGAGTACGCAGTCTTCAAAATCTTTGACCGTAAGAATGACCGCCAGGTAGAGACTTCTTGCAGCCCCAAGCACATCGTCAGCTATTTTGAAGATAGCGATCTTCCCTGGCAGATATCTCCCGCTTTTTTCAGGGCAGAGGTACTAAATCGCTTCAAGGGCGATCCTGAGAAGTACACGCTGGAAGACCGGAGCATTTCGTGCAGAGGTGCTTGGTACCTTAAATCTTACGATATTAATGAGGCCGGCCAAGTTCATGCGTACATCTGGGACTTATCGAATCTGCCCTATGACGAACAACTCTACTGGAAGGCCTTCAACGAATGGCCCAAGGCTCCCATCTCCGAGCGCGCGCATCGAACGGACATCGAAGGCGATTGGTTCACCCAATATCATCCATTGGATGCGCTCAAGCGCAAGATCCGAACGCTCGACAAAAGGAAGCCTGCCTGGTGGAACCCTCGCGGTGAGGAGCTGATCAATAGCGTGCTTGCTCCAGCCACAGACTCGCCTAAGGAATGGGGAGATGAAGTCATGGCTCTCGATCAATGTCTGGTAGAAGGCTTTCTCGACAAGCCACTGCGGAAGATAGCGGAGGCGAAAGGACGCGTTCTGGAGCCCACCTGGCGCTCACTCAAGTTGTTGTATGAAATTCTCGTGGGAAGCTCAATCAGCGCAGAGGATGCTAAGCAGATCTTGGCGCCGATCAGAAAACTCCATGAGCTTCGCAATGAGATCCGGGGACATGCGACTAACGAAAAGAAAGCTGTCGCTATTCGGGAAGCCCGTACCAGCCATGGGAATTTCCGTACGCACTTCTTCCACTTGGCCGAAGGTTGTGATCATGCTCTTGTCGCAGTTTTGAAAGCTCTCGAAACTGAAATCGACGAATGAGCAACGAATCGCCTAAAGGAAGCAGTTTGAAGCCTTTGCCGGGTCAAACTGCCCCCCGGTATTAACTAGGTCTGGTTGTAGCGAGCACGCCAAGCATAGATTGACCCGCGTGACGCTTCTCAACGACTTCGCCTATTTTTTCCTTACCAAACCCAATAAGGGCACCGGTAGCTGTTCCTGCCAGTGCAACTGCGGGAACACTTACTGCAAGGAGCGGGGAAAGTAAGGGAAGCATGACTGCCGACGCTACCAGACCCGCGCCTATAATGCCTCCTGCAAGGACTGCTGCTTTCTTCGGTGCATACTTTGACTCAATATCCTTAAGGCTCTTGCGTTGCCGTTGTACCAGCGAAGCGAGGCCGTGACTGACCTCTTTGATCATTTCATTAGTATCAATGGGGCCAGTGGATGCCAGTTGGCTAGTATATTTGTTAAGTTCCTCTCGCAGCCACCGGTGTTCGTTATTCGAAATTAGCTGGACGAGAGTTGTTACGGGGATATTAGCCAACCAGGATAAGCTGTCATCCTGGATCGCATGGAGCGTCTGAAACGCTTGATCAGAAATCACATTTTTTGAGCGAAGATCTATTGCATTTGCTTGAGCGATTTTCTTAAAATAGTGCCAGTGAACAGGCTGCGAAAGAAGTGCCTGTGCCCCGAGCTCATTGGAATTTTCAAATAAATGGTACTGAGGTCTTAGTCTTTCCAGAACGCCATTGAGAAGCAGCGAGCCCGTGGGCATGCGTTTCATTTGATCTAGAACAAGGGGCGAGCGCACTCCCTCAAGCTGTTGGATATACTGGCTCGCCGCTTCGCCGGCGCTGAGTTGAATACCGGGTTCACCACCTGGAGGGACAAACAAGCCTGATGACATCAGCGAGTCAAGAAATGCAGTTTCTTGTTTATTTGAATATTCGAAGAGTTCTTCTAGTGATTGGATCTGTCCGCGGCAAATTGGTGAGATCAAGCCAATCGCTAACTGCTCAAGACCTAACTTGGTATGTGCATCGTTCCGCTCCAATGCCTCCTCAAAACTTGGGAAAATAAAAACGGCTGGCACGGGAAGCTTAGCATCTACTAAAGGGCGTAGCTGCAGGATATGGAAAAGTTGGATAGCAAGTTGTAAATGCACGGCATTTAGGTTTAGGTCTGAGCTTAGGAATGGATATATAGGATCTGGAATTAGTTGTGTATCAGCGTAAAGACCGGTTATGCGAACGGCATTGAGTGCGGATGGACCGAATTGACGCTGGCCGCCCGTAACCAATCTCATTCCACCAAAGCTCTTCGCTTGCTGATAAATATTTATGGAATTACGATTATAAAATTCACTCAGCTCTTCTGTCACTTGGTTTACTGAGTTGGCGAAAACATCTGGCTGATATCCAACACGCCACAAAATGTGTTGTTTGATCTCGTTCGCGTCCCTGACCAGATCGATCGAACGGCCAGTCAATGCAGAAAATAGCGAGCTAAAAAGGGCAAATAGTTCAACTTGAACTTCATTCATGGCGGTTGTTGGCTGATAACCTTTATCCTTTAACGCCTCATCTCTCTGAATCGACAGCGCTGCGCCAAAACTCGTCGCCAACAAAACAGTCTCTCGGGACATTCCTTTGGTATCTACCAATCCTGCAGCTGTCAAAGGGGCAGCTAATAGCTCATCCGCATGGGATTGTAGCGATGGAGGAAATTTCAACCTCCCCTCTCTCGCTGCCTTCCAGGCATCCAGAAGTCGCTGTGCGGTTTCGGGGTTGTGAAATGCCATTTTAGGTCCTTTAAATGGTGGTCATTGTTCGCCGATATACCATGATTGGCAACTTAGCGCTACTCACTTGCGGCATAGTTCATTGACTGCTTCTGGCCGGTTTCTGCCCGTCACGAATAATCACTTCCAGTCGTTCATTGCCGAATAATAAATCTGTGCCATTTTTTTTGGATCAGAAGACTGTCTTGATGACCTTGGCTACGCCGTCAATGAGATCTTTCAATTCGTCAACGGTAGGCTCATCTGTTTTGCTGTGGTCACACTTGTTGCGGATATCGCCGAGGTGTTGGTGGAAGCGCCACTGCGCAGTTTCGATCACATTGGCGTCTTTCAATGCTTGGTTATAATCCGAGATCGTAGGGTTTTTCTTTGCCAGTTTCACCCCGTGGGTCTCGCAGACCTGGCCGAGGTGTCCTTCAAGCACGACACCCGCAACAGCACCTGCGCCGCGGGTGAATTTGTTCTTCAGAAGTTCGCGGGCTGCACCTAACTCCGAGTCGAAAAGATCCGCCTGAACAAGCTGTTTTATGTCGAACAGTGAGCTTTCAAAGCGGCGCTTGATGGACTCTACAATGGCGAGCTGCTGCTCCAATAGGTTCACGGCAGTCTTCGCATCGACCGTGACTTGCCCTCTGAGAGTCCCCGCCAAGCCTTGGCATGCATCCTCAATTCAATATGAATCGTGGCTTATCTCTTTGCGCGCCTTGGGCCGTTCGTATAACCGTACGAAGTCTGCCAGGCGATCCGGTAGAAGTTGCTTAACGAGGAGCAGTGCCTCGGAGTACCAGTGATGGTAAACCTCTACGAAAGGCTTGATGCTATCAAGCTCCTTCTTCGTCTTCGCTTCGTCGCCCCCGTGCCCTTTCAGGACAATATCTCGGTACTGTGCTCCGTACGCCTGCTTGTAGCGAAATGCTGACGACCGCACCTTCCGTGATAAGGGCATCTAGGTCTTTGCGGTACTTCTCCAAATTCGATATCGCCATTTGCGTCTCAACTCCAGATAAGTCGGCCTGTTCCATCGCGTGATAACGCCGCACTAGCGACCAATGTGCGAGGTCGATAGTAAAGACAACCTGTCAAGCCCACAATGAGTCACACCTCATCGCCGTTGAGGCTGACCTAAACGATGTCTGATTTGGGTCGAAAGTGATCAATCATCAACGGCTGCTTCTGGCCGATTGCTGCCTGTCGTGTCGAGTTCCAATTCCCCCACGATGATAACTTCTAGACTTTTGCCGGTCGTCTACACCCATTACATTCTGCGCACGAAAACCGCCATTGAGGGGGCCTTTGGGGCATTTTGTTACATTTGGCTCGTGCGACCTGAACCCAACTCCATACACCTAAGGCCCACAGATTAGTTATCTCCAAGGCTAGGTATCCGTTTTGCGGCTTGCAGGATCCGATGCACGCTTAGGGTCCAAGGCCCGCATCGCAGACATGGGAAAGACGAGAATGTTTCTGGATAGACTAATGAGTTTTTTTTGCAAAGACCCACTCTCCTCACAACAAAGCCTTCTGAAGTCATTTTTTTCATTTTCAAACTCACTGCTTATTTGAGTTTGGAAGGCTAGCATCCCATGGGCAATCTGCTTCGACGTAATGCACATCGACAACCGCTCCGCAACGAACCAGGGGAAAATTCCAGAGGTTCAATGGGTCGTGAAAATGGATATAACGCCCAAGCGCCAAATCTCTGTTTCTCGGAGAACGGGAATGGTTGTCCAGCGCGTTGAGTCGGCACCAGCAGGTCACAGTGTTTATTGCGGTCGACTTGCAGTAGGAATTGCTATCCCGAGACGGCAAACGTTGCATTCGACAAAGAGGCTATCAGACCGCCGCAGGCTCATATTTTAGAATGTAAACCATGGGTAGCTAAAACAACTCATCGTTTACACTTTAGAATCATGAAGCCTTGGAATTCAGCCAAAGAAACGGGGGCTGGATCGGTAAACCCCACACAATCAGCACCTTGAAACGATCACCGATGTGTAGGGGGCTCGATTACACTGTTGACAAGTAGGCAGAACTCGAAAACGGATCTGGTGGCCATCAGTGCTCAGCTCTCAACGGGTCAATCGTGCAAAAGCGGCGATATTAACACGCTCGTCGGATGACCGAGAATGTTGGAGCTCAGGGATACCGCGTTATCGTTCTTCGCGAGCAAGCCCGCTCCCACATTTGATTGTTGTCGAACACAAATTCTATGTTCACTGAAGATCTAATGTGGGAGCGGGCTTGCTCGCGAAGGCCATGACGCGGTGCTGCGCCGGAATCAGGCTTGTTTGTAACCGCGTACTTCATCCACGCCACGGTTGGCCAGTTGGTCCGCGCGTTCGTTGCCGTGGTGGCCGATGTGCCCGCGCACCCATTTCCAGGTGACGTTGTGGCGGTTGACCTGCTCGTCGAGCAACTTCCACAGATCAGCGTTTTTCACCGGCTCTTTCGCCGCGGTTTTCCAGCCGCGTTTCTTCCAGTTGTCCATCCACTCGTTGATGCCTTTCATGACGTACTGGGAGTCGGTGACCAGCAGGACGTCGCAGGAGCGCTTGAGTTCTTCCAGGCCACGGATCGCGCCCATCAGTTCCATGCGGTTGTTGGTGGTGTTGGCTTCGCCGCCCCAGAGTTCTTTTTCAACACCCTTGCACACCAGCAATGCGCCCCAGCCGCCTGGGCCAGGATTGCCTTTACAGGCGCCGTCAGTGAACAGTTCTACGCTATCGCTCATGCCAATCTATCCAGAAAATGCGGTGGCTCGCCGATCTGCGATCGACGCTGCCCGAGGCCGGGGCAAACCCGGCCGGGAAAATAAAAAGTGTATTACGGCTCGATGTTGCGACGGTTGACCTTGGCCATCGGCAGCGGAATCAGCTTGCCCATCGGTTCGCGTCGCTCCTGACGGACCGGACGCAGGCCCACCACGATCTTGCGCGCCACTAATAAATAGAAGCCGCCGCCCGACAATTGCCAGTCACCGGCCTTGCGCTCCCAACCGGCCAGACGCGCTTGCCAGGCGGGTGACGCAAGCGGCGGACGATAGCACCCGAAGCGGCGTTTCTCCAGCGCGAAGCCCAGCAGGTTCAGCCAGTCGCTGACCCGTGACGGGGAAATGCAACGGGCCTTGCGCAAGGCGTCATGGGCGAACACGTGGCGTAACCCCCAGGTGCTCCACGGATTGATGCCGATGATCACCAGATGCCCGCCGGGCCGCACGCTGCTCGCCGCCTCACGCAGCAAACCGTGGGGCGACAGGCAGAAATCCAGCCCGTGCTGCAACACCACCACATCGGCGGCATGCTCGCTCAACGGCCAGGCCTGCTCTTCACAAACAATCTCGACCCCCGGCAACGGCGCACCGAGGCGTACATTGCGCTGCACTTGCGGTGCCGACGGCGGGGTCTGGGCCGACGGCCCGTAATGCACCAGGTAGCCGCCAAAGAACCGGCCTAGCTCGTCTTCGAGCATGCGGCGTTCTTCATCCAGCAAAAATTGCCCGATCGGGCCGGACAGCCATTCACGGGCTGCGCTGATCAACGCCAGCCAGTCAGGATCAGCCTGAGCGAACGCTTTATCGGTCATTGCATTCTCCAACGCGTCAGGAAGTTCTAAGATGCGCCATTGTTTTCCGCTTGGCGAATCCGACGATGATACAGATCAGTGCCCTGCCCGCCTTTACCGACAACTACATCTGGTTGTTACAAGACCCCGACACCCGACGCTGTGCCGTCGTCGATCCGGGCGATGCCGCGCCAGTTCAGGAGTGGCTCGCGGCCAACCCTGAATGGGTATTGAGCGATATTCTGATCACTCATCACCATCATGACCATGTCGGCGGCGTCGAGCAGCTGAAAAAAGCGACAGACGCGAAAGTCTATGGCCCCGCCAGCGAAACCATCCCGGGCCGGGACGTCGCGCTCAAGGACAACGACCGCGTCACTGTGCTGGGTTGCGACTTTGACGTCATCGAAATCCCCGGTCATACCTTGGGGCATATTGCCTATTATCATCAGGGCCTGTTGTTTTGCGGTGACACCCTGTTCGCCGCCGGTTGCGGGCGCTTGTTCGAAGGCACCCCAGAGCAGATGTACACCTCGCTGACACGCCTGGCGGCTCTGCCCGAAGATACCCAAGTCTTCTGCGCGCATGAATACACCCTGAGCAATTTGCGCTTTGCCATCGCCGTCGAACCGGGCAATCGAGATACCGTCGAACGACTGGCCAACGTCACTCAACAACGGGAGGCCGGAATTATCACGCTGCCCTCTACGCTGGCCCTTGAAAAGCGCACAAATCCGTTTTTGCGTACTGGCGAAACATCTGTTAAAGAAAAAGTGGACGAACGGAACGGACCCCATAACCGGGCTCCGAGTGCGGTTTTTGCTGCTCTTCGTGCTTGGAAAGATAAGTTCTAAGTAAGCTGAACGTTGGTACAAAAATTCTGAATGGTTGACCGCAGGGGGTGCGCTTTCTAGAATCGCCCGACATTTTTGCCCGGAACTTACTTCCAGCCAATGTCGTCATCATTTCGTAAAGCCATCAATTCAGACGCATTGACCCGCTTGGCTCAAGCCATTGCGGTGGCTGTGTCCGCCACTTTGGCGGGCTGTTCCAGCCATGTGCCGCAAACCGAAGCGGCACATACCCCGAACATCGCTGCACGTGCCAAGCAGAAGCCCATCTGGCTCACCGAAAAACCAACACCACAAATTCCACAGGATGTCTGGGAGCGCATGCGCCAAGGCTTCCAGTTGCAGGACGGCCTGGGCGTCAACCCGCGCATCGAGCAACAGCGCCTGTGGTTCGCCAGCAATCCTTCCTTCCTGGAAAACGCCGGCGAACGCGGCAGCCTGTACATTCACTACATCATCGAACGCCTTGAAGAACGCAACATGCCGCTGGAACTGGCGCTGTTGCCCGTGATTGAAAGTGCCTACAACCCGATGGCCTATTCCCGGGCCGACGCGGTGGGTCTTTGGCAATTCATCCCGTCCACCGGGCGTTATTACAACCTGCGCCAAACCCGTTTCTATGATGGCCGCCGCGATATCACCGCCTCGACCACCGCGGCCATGGATTACCTGAGCCGCCTGCACGACATGTTCAACGGCGACTGGTTGCTGGCCCTGGCGGCTTACAACGCCGGTGAAGGCACGGTCAGCCGGGCCATCGAGCGTAACGAAAAGCTTGGCCTGCCGACCGATTACTGGAACCTGCCGCTGCCGGCCGAAACCCAGGCCTACGTGCCGAAGCTGCTGGCCTTGTCGCAAGTGGTGCTGGCACCCGAAGCCTACGGCGTGAACCTGAACCCGATCGCCAACGAACCGTATTTCCAGGTCGTCGAAATCAACCAGCGCATGGACCTGTCCAAGGTGGCTGCGGTGGCCAACATCGACGAAGACGAGTTGTTCCAGCTCAACCCTGCCTTCAAGCAGCGCACCACCATCGACGGCCCCCAGCATTTGCTGGTGCCGACGTCCAAGGCGCAACTGCTGACCACCAGCTTGCAGACCATGCGTCCCGAGGAGCTGATCAGCAAGAAGTCGTTCAAGCCCGTGTTCGAAGGCGTGGACAAGACCGAAGTTGCCAGTCTCAAGCGTGCCTACCGGGTAAAACGCGGCGATAACCTTGCCAGCATCGCCAAGGCTAACAAAGTCGACGTCAAAGACCTGCAGCGCTGGAACAGAATGACCGGCAAGAACCTTAAAGCCGGCCAGGTGCTAGTGATGCAGGACACCACCAAGCGCAGTTCCGGGCGCGTCAACACCGTGGTGGCGGCGAACAGCAAGAGCAGTGACAAGAAGACGCAGACCCAATACAAGGTCCAGCAAGGCGACTCGCTGTACATGGTGGCCAAGCGTTTCAACGTTGAAATGCAACACCTCAAGCGCTGGAATCCTCGACTTGGCCAGGCGCTGAAGCCGGGACAGATGCTGACGGTTGCCAATCCGCACTAACAAGAGCCCCTCTCACGAGGGGCTTTTTTGTGATCGGGACCTGTAGGAGCGAGCTTGCTCGCGAAAGACCCGACGGCGACGCGTTTCTCCAGCAAACACGCGTTATCGTTAACGTCCATCGCGAGCAAGCTCGCTCCTACAGACAGCCGATCGGTTGAGAATATTTGTAGGAGCGAGCTTGCTCGCGAGAGACCTGAGGGCGACGCTTTTCTCCAGCAAACACGCGTTATCGTTGACGTCCATCGCGAGCGAGCTCGCTCCTACAGAGGTTAGTGCTCGCTGCATTAACAACCCGTCTTTTTCCTGTCGATACAAGCTGTTACTGTACGGCCCACAAAGCCCAAGCCGCCTGGATCGGATCTCTGACTTGAAGCGTCCCCTCCTCCTGCTCCTGATCAGCCTGGCCTTGAGCTCCTCCGCTAGCGCGACGATCAGCGAAAGCCACGGTTATGCGCAGTTCGGCACGCTCAAGTACCCGGCCAGATTTACCCACTTCGACTGGGTCAACCCGCAAGCGCCCAAGGGCGGTACGTTGCGGGTGATGGCGTTTGGCACCTTCGATACGCTCAACCCTTACACGTTCAAGGGCTCCAGCCCGGTTTCCACCCCCAACTTCCTGCAATACGGCATCAACGAGCTCAATGAACCGTTGATGGTCGGCACCGGCCAATACGCGCCGTCCGGCGACGAGCCGACCTCCAGTTATGGCCTGATCGCCCAATCGGTGGAATACAGCGAAGACCGCAGCTGGGTGGTGTTCAACCTGCGCCCCGAAGCGCGTTTCCACGACGGCACGCCGATTACCGCGTACGACGTAGCGTTCTCCTACCGCCTGCTGCTCAAGGACGGTCATCCGCAGTACCGCACCAGCCTTCAGGAAGTGTTGCGGGTCGACGTGCTCAACCCGCATCGCATCCGCTTCGTCTTCAAGCGTGCCGGCAATCCTTTGCTGATCCTGCGCCTGGGTGAGTTGCCGGTGCTGCCACAGCACTACTGGAAAGGTCGTGACTTCAAGGCCACCACCTTCGAACCGCCACTGGGCAGTGGGCCGTATCGCATCACGTCGGTAACGCCGGGACGCCAGATTGTCTTTGAACGGGTCAAGGATTACTGGGGCAAGGACCTGCCGGTCAATCGCGGCAAGTACAACGTCGACCGCATGGAAGTCGAGTTCTACCGCGACAGCGACGTCGCCTTCGAAGCCTTCAAGGCCGGCGAGTTCGACATCTACATCGAACATCAGGCGAAGAACTGGGAAAACGGCTACGACTTCCCGGCCGTAAGGCGCGGCGATGTGATCAAGGCGCAGATCCCGCATCAGATCCCGACCCAAAGCCAAGGGCTGTTCATGAACAGCCGCCGGGCGACCTTCTCCGATACCAGGGTCCGTGAAGCGCTGGGGTTGATGTTCGACTTCGAGTGGACCAACCGCACGCTGTTCAGCGGCGCCTACAAGCGCGCCATGAGTTATTACCCCAACAGCGAGTTCTCGGCCACCGGCCTGCCGGTCGGCCATGAATGGCTGATGCTCAAGCCCTATCGCGAGCAGTTGCCCGCCAAGCTCTTCACCGAGCCCTTCAGCCTGCCGCAGACCCAAGGGCGCGGCATTCCACGGGAAACCATGCGCAAGGCCCTGAGCCTGCTTGCCGAGGCTGGCTGGAAGCTCAATGGCCAACGGGTGCAGAACGCGACCGGGCAACCGTTGCGTCTGGAGATCCTGCTGGTCAATCCAAACCTGGAGCGCATTCTTCAGCCTTACGTCGAGAACCTCACCAGCATCGGCATCGACGCGCGCCTGCGTACCGTCGACCGCGCCCAGTACAAGCAACGCCTCGATCAGTTCGATTTCGACATGATCCTGATGACCCTCAACCAGACTCTCAGCCCGGGCCTGGAGCAATGGCAGTACTTTCACTCCAGCCAGGTCGGGGTCAAGGGCAGCAAGAATTACGCGGGCATTGCCAACCCAGTGGTCGACCATCTGCTTGAACAATTGCTCGCCGCCCAGACCCGCGATGAACAAGTGTCGGCCGGCAAGGCGCTGGACCGGGTGCTGCTGTGGCAGCACTACATCATTCCCAATTGGTACCTCAATTATCACCGCCTGGCTTACCGCAACCGGTTCGCCTTCGTCACTACGCCGCCCTACACCCTGGGCCTGAGCGCGTGGTGGCTGAAATCTTCGGAGAAAGATCAATGAAACCCGTACGCGTCCTGCTCCTGCAGGCCAGCGGCCTGTTGTTCGCCGGGCTGGCCTGTGCCGCCCCGCAACATGCCCTGACCCTGTACAACGAGCCGCCGAAATACCCGGCCGATTTCAAGTACTTCGATTACGTCAACCCGGACGCGCCCAAGGGTGGAATCTTCCGCCAGGCCGGTTTCGGTGGCTTCGACAGCCTCAACCCGTTCATCAGCAAAGGGGTTGCGGCCGACGACATCAGCATGATCTACGACACCCTGGCCAAACAGGGCCTGGATGAACCGTTTACCGAATACGGCCTGGTCGCCGGCAAGATCGAAAAAGCCCCGGACAATAGCTGGGTGCGGTTCTACCTGCGCCCCGAGGCACGCTTCCACGACGGTCATCCGATCCGCGCCGAAGACGTGGTGTTCAGCTTCCAGACGTTGATCAAGGACGGCGCGCCGATGTATCGCGGCTACTACAACGATGTCGACGAAGTGGTCGCCGAAGACCCGCTGACGGTGCTGTTCAAGTTCAAACACAGCAACAACCGCGAACTGCCGCTGATCCTCGGCCAGTTACCGGTACTGCCCAAGCATTGGTGGGCGACCCGGGATTTCAACAAGGGCAACCTGGAAAAGCCCCTCGGCAGCGGCCCTTACAAGGTCAGCGAAGTGAAAGCCGGACGCTCGGTGCGTTATGAGCGGGTCAAGGATTACTGGGGCAAGGACTTGCCGGTCAACCGCGGGTTCTACAACTTCGACGTGATGACCACCGACTATTACCGCGACAACACCGTGGCGCTGGAAGCGCTCAAGGCCGGGCAGTTCGACTACTGGCTGGAAATGGCCGCGAAGAACTGGGCCAATGCCTACAACATCCCGGCGGTAACCGAAGGCCGGTTGATCAAGGAACAGATCCCCAACGGCAACCCGACCGGCATGCAGGGTTTCGTCTTCAACCTGCGCCGCCCGGTGTTCCAGGACGTGCGCGTGCGTCAGGCGCTGACGCTGCTGATGGACTTCGAATGGACCAACAAGCAGTTGTTCAACGGTGCCTACGCGCGCACTCGCAGCTACTTCGAGAATTCGGAAATGGCCGCCACTGGCCTGCCGGACGCCGATCAACTGGCGATCCTCGACCCGTTTCGCGGCAAGATTCCCGAGCAGGTGTTCAGCGAGGCGTTCCAGAACCCGGTGACCGATGCCAGCGGAATGATCCGCGCCCAGCAACGCAAGGCCTACCAACTGCTGCAAGAAGCCGGCTGGAGGATCGTCGACGACAAGATGGTCGACTCTAACGGCAAACCGGTGAACATCGAGTTCCTGCTGGCCCAGACCGAGTTCGAGCGGGTGTTGCTGCCGTTCAAGCGTAACCTCAGCGACCTCGGCATTGACCTGGTGATCCGCCGCGTTGACGTTTCGCAGTACATCAACCGCGTGCGCTCGCGGGACTTCGACATGATTGTCGGCAGCTTCCCGCAGTCCAACTCGCCGGGCAACGAACAGCGCGAATTCTGGATGTCCGCCGCCGCCGACAAACCCGGCAGCCGCAACTCCATGGGCCTCAAAGACCCGGTGGTGGACCAACTGGTCGAGCAACTGATCAATGCCGATTCGCGCAAAAGCCTGGTGGCCCACGCCCGCGCACTGGACCGCGTGCTGCAATGGGGCTATTACGTGATCCCCAACTGGCACATCAAAACCTGGCGCGTGGCGTATTGGAACCACATCGGTCACCCGAAAATCTCGCCCAAGTACGACATCGGGATCAACACCTGGTGGGTCAAGCCGGATGCAAAACCGGCGATAGAAGTCGAAACCAAACTGCAAGCCGACCCTGCGGGCACGGAGTAATCAGATGCTGGCGTATATTTTTCGGCGACTGCTGCTGATCATCCCGACCTTGCTCGGCATCTTGCTGATCAACTTCGTGATCATCCAGGCCGCCCCCGGTGGGCCGGTGGAACAGATGATCGCCAAGCTCGAAGGCTTCGAAGGCGCCACCAGCCGCATTGCCGGTGGCGGTGCCGAAGTCTCGGTGGCCGGCTCCGCGTATCGCGGCGCGCAAGGTCTGGACCCTGCGCTGGTAAAAGAAATCGAGCACATGTACGGCTTCGACAAGTCGGCGCCGGAACGCTTGTGGATCATGATCAAGAACTACGCGACCCTGGATTTCGGCGACAGCTTCTTTCGCGATGCCAAGGTCATCGACCTGATCAAGGAAAAGATGCCGGTGTCGATCTCGCTCGGGCTGTGGAGCACGCTGATCATGTACCTGGTGTCGATCCCGCTGGGGATCGCCAAGGCGACGCGGCATGGCAGCCACTTCGACGTCTGGACCAGTTCGGCGATCATCGTCGGCTATGCGATCCCGGCGTTCCTGTTTGCCATCCTGCTGATCGTGGTGTTCGCTGGCGGCAGCTATTTCGACTGGTTCCCGCTGCGCGGCCTGACCTCGAACAACTTCGATGAGCTGAGCATGGGCGGCAAGATTCTCGATTACTTCTGGCACCTGGCCTTGCCGGTGACAGCGCTGGTGATCGGCAACTTCGCGACCATGACCCTGCTGACCAAAAACAGCTTCCTCGATGAAATCAACAAACAGTACGTGGTCACCGCCAAAGCCAAGGGCCTGACCCACCACCGCGTGCTCTACGGCCATGTGTTCCGCAACGCCATGCTGCTGGTGATCGCCGGGTTCCCGTCGGCGTTCATCGGAATTTTCTTTACCGGCTCGCTGTTGGTGGAAGTGATCTTCTCCCTGGACGGCCTGGGTTTGATGAGCTTTGAAGCGGCGATCAACCGCGATTACCCGGTGGTCTTCGGCACGTTGTTTATCTTCACCCTGCTGGGGCTGGTGGTGAAGCTGATCGGCGACCTCACCTACACCTTTGTCGATCCGCGCATCGACTTCGAAAGCCGGGAGCATTGAGATGAACCTGTCCCCTCTCAATCGCCGACGCTTCGAACTGTTCAAGGCCAACAAGCGTGGCTGGTGGTCGCTGTGGCTGTTTCTGATCCTGTTCGGTGCCAGCCTCGGTGCCGAGCTGATCGCCAACGACAAGCCGTTGGTGGTGCATTACGACAACGGCTGGTACTTCCCGGCGCTCAAGCGTTACCCGGAAACCGTGTTCGGCGGTGAGTTCCCGCTGGAAGCCAACTACAAGAGCCCGTATATCCGCGAACTGCTCAAGGCCAAGGATGCCTGGGTGCTGTGGGCGCCGATTCCCTACAGTTACCAGAGCATCAACTACGACCTGAAAGTCCCGGCCCCGGCGCCGCCCTCGACCGATAACCTGCTGGGCACTGACGATCAGGGCCGCGATGTGCTGGCGCGGGTGATTTACGGCTTCCGGATTTCCGTGCTGTTTGCCCTGACGCTGACCATTCTCAGTTCGATCATCGGCGTTATTGCCGGGGCGTTGCAGGGTTTCTATGGCGGCTGGGTCGACCTGGCCGGGCAGCGTTTCCTGGAGATCTGGTCCGGGTTGCCGGTGCTGTACTTGCTGATCATCCTCGCCAGCTTCGTGCAGCCGAACTTCTGGTGGCTGCTGGGGATTATGCTGTTGTTCTCGTGGATGAGCCTGGTGGACGTGGTTCGCGCCGAGTTCCTGCGCGGGCGCAACCTGGAATACGTGCGCGCCGCACGGGCACTGGGGATGCAGAATGGTGCGATCATGTTCCGCCACATCCTGCCCAACGCGATGGTCTCGACCATGACGTTCATGCCGTTCATTCTGACTGGCGCCATCGGCACCCTGACCGCGCTCGACTTCCTGGGCTTTGGTTTGCCGCCGGGCGCGCCGTCGCTGGGTGAGTTGGTGGCTCAGGGCAAATCCAACCTGCAGGCGCCGTGGCTGGGCATGAGCGCGTTTGCGGTGCTGGCGTTGATGTTGAGTTTGCTGGTATTCATCGGCGAGTCCGCTCGCGATGCCTTCGACCCGAGGAAGTGAAATGAATCAGGACAATCTGATCGAAGTGCGCGACCTCGCCGTCGAATTCGTCGTCGGCGATCGCTGCCAGCGCGTGGTCGAGGGCGTCAGCTTCGACATCAAGCGTGGCGAAACCCTGGCGTTGGTGGGTGAAAGCGGCTCCGGCAAATCGGTGACTGCGCACTCGATCCTGCGGCTGCTGCCCTACCCGCTCGCCCGGCATCCGTCCGGGACCATCGAGTATTCCGGGCAAAACCTGTTGAGCCTGAAAGAGAAAACCATCCGCCACATCCGGGGCAACCGGATTGCGATGATCTTCCAGGAGCCGATGACCTCGCTCAATCCGCTGCACTCGATCGAAAAGCAGATCAACGAAGTGTTGGGCATCCACAAAGGCCTGGTCGGCAAAGTAGCGACCAAGCGCACCCTCGAATTGCTGGAGATGGTCGGCATTCCAGAGCCCGAGAAACGCCTCAAGGCCCTGCCCCATGAATTGTCCGGTGGCCAGCGGCAACGGGTGATGATCGCGATGGCCCTGGCCAACGAGCCGGAATTGCTGATCGCCGACGAGCCGACCACCGCCCTGGACGTGACCGTTCAGCTTAAAATCCTCGAATTGCTCAAGGAATTACAGGCCCGATTGGGCATGGCGTTGCTACTGATCAGCCACGATTTGAACCTGGTGCGAAGAATTGCGCATCGCGTATGTGTCATGCAGCGCGGTTGCATCGTCGAACAGGCATCGTGCGAAGAGTTGTTCCGCGCGCCGCAGCATCCGTACACTCGGGAACTGCTGGCAGCGGAGCCCAGCGGCAAGCCGGCGACCAATGTGATTGGCCCGCCGTTGCTGCAAGTCGAGGACCTGAAAGTCTGGTTCCCGATCAAGAAAGGCTTTCTGAAAAAGACCGTCGACCACATCAAAGCGGTGGACGGCATCAATTTCAGCCTGCCCCAGGGCCAGACCTTGGGGATTGTGGGAGAAAGTGGTTCGGGCAAGTCGACGCTGGGTCTGGCGATTTTGCGGCTGATCGGTAGCAAAGGCGCGATCCGTTTTGAAGGCAAGCAGCTAGACTGCCTGACGCAGCAACAGGTTCGACCGCTACGGCGGGAGATGCAGGTGGTGTTTCAGGACCCGTTTGGCAGCCTGAGCCCACGGATGTGTGTGAGCCAGATCGTCGGCGAAGGCCTGCGGATCCACAAGATGGGCACCGAGGCGGAGCAGGAACAAGCGATTATTGCGGCATTGAAGGAGGTAGGCCTGGACCCGGAGACCCGGAACCGCTACCCCCACGAATTTTCCGGTGGGCAACGGCAGAGAATCGCCATTGCCCGGGCATTAGTGTTAAAACCGGCGCTGATTCTGCTGGACGAGCCGACCTCGGCCCTCGACCGGACAGTGCAACGCCAAGTGGTGGAGCTGCTGCGTTCACTGCAAACCAAGTACAACCTGACGTATCTGTTTATCAGCCATGACCTGGCTGTCGTCAAAGCGCTGAGCCACCAGCTGATGGTGGTCAAGCAGGGCCAAGTGGTCGAACAGGGAGACGCGCAAAGTATCTTTGCCGCCCCCCAACATCCGTATACACAGCAGTTGCTGGAAGCCGCTTTCCTGGCTCCAGCCACTGCGCAATAACCTGAAAGAGAGGAGCAACACATGGGTTTTCTCGCCGGTAAGCGCGTACTGATCGTCGGTGTCGCCAGCAAGCTGTCCATCGCATCCGGCATCGCTGCCGCCATGCATCGCGAGGGCGCTGAGCTTGCCTTCACTTATCAGAACGACAAACTCAAGGGTCGTGTCGAAGAGTTCGCACAAAGCTGGGGTTCCAACCCAGACCTGTGCTTCCCGTGCGACGTGGCCAGCGATGAAGAAATCGCCAAGGTCTTCGTTGAGCTGGGCAAAAAGTGGGACGGCCTGGATTGCATCGTGCACTCCGTCGGCTTCGCCCCGGGCGACCAACTGGACGGCGACTTCACCGAAGCCACCACCCGTGAAGGTTTCCGCATCGCTCACGACATCAGTGCCTACAGCTTCGTAGCCCTGGCCAAGGCCGGTCGCGAAATGATGAAAGGCCGCAATGGCAGCCTGCTGACCCTGTCGTACCTGGGCGCCGAGCGCACCATGCCGAACTACAACGTGATGGGCATGGCCAAGGCTTCGCTGGAAGCCGGCGTACGTTACCTGGCCGGCTCCCTGGGCCCGGACGGCACCCGCGTCAACTGCGTATCGGCTGGCCCGATCCGTACCCTCGCCGCTTCCGGCATCAAGAACTTCCGCAAGATGCTGGCCGCCAACGAAGCGCAAACTCCGCTGCGTCGTAACGTCACCATCGACGAAGTCGGCAACGCCGGCGCGTTCCTGTGCTCGGACCTGGCGTCCGGCATCAGCGGCGAAATCATGTACGTGGACGGTGGCTTCAACACCACGGCCATGGGCAGCCTGGAAGAGTAATCTTCCGGCCGCAACGAAAAACCCGCCTCGATAGGCGGGTTTTTTAATGCCTGCGATTCCACGCCCGACTCAGTTTAATGTGGGAGCGGGCTTGCTCGCGAAGGCGGTTGATCATTCAACATTGATGTCGACTGACACTCCGCTTTCGCGAGCAGGCTCGCTCCCACAGGGTTATTGGGTGTTCAGGCATTTCGCGAATAACTGCTGAATCGGCTGTGTGCGCTGGCTGTAGCGCTGCAACAGGACAATTTCGCGGTAGAACGTCAGCGCTCCCAACGGGATGATCCTGACCTTCGCACCATGTTCGAGCCACAGCCCTGCCTCGGGCAGCAGCGACACGCCCAATCCGCATTCGACCATTTTCACGATGGCTTCCAGCTCATCCAGTTCGAGTGCCACGTGCACGTCGATCTGCTGTTCGCGCAAAAAGAGTGTCACCAGTCGCCCACCGAACGAGTTGCGGTCGTAGCGCACCTGCGGATGTTCCGCCAGCAGTTGCAACGGGTCGTCGCCTTCAAGGTCGGCCGGCACAATCAGCACGAACGGCTCGCGGCGAATCACTTGCGCCGACAGTTCCTTGGGCAAGTCGAACGGCGGCTTGATCAGGATCGCCAGGTCCACTTCGCCGGTGTCTACCTGGCTCAACAGATTCAACGACACGCCAGGCACCAGTTTCGGCTCCAGCAGCGGCGCCTGTTGGCGCAAGCGCAACAACGCCTGGGGCAGCAGTCCGGTTTGCGCCGTGGCCACCGCGCCAATTTTCAACTCACCGCGGTATTCGCTGACATCATCACTGACCGCCATACGGCTGAAGGTTTCGAGCATTTCCCTGGCCATCGGCAACGCGCGTTGCCCCGCCGCATTCAGCAGCGCCTGACGCCCGGTGCGATCGAACAAGCGAATGCCCAGCGCCTGTTCCAGATTACGAATCTGCGCGCTGACCGCCGACTGCGTCAGGCCAATGTGCATGCCGGCCGCCGCGAAGGTGCCGTAGCGCGTCACGGCAATGAAGGTTTTCAGTTCCCGCAGCATGGCGTTCTCGATTGATCGAAATTATTTGAGCTCGACGCAAAAATTATCGTCTTTTAATCAAAAAGCACAGGACTAAACTCAACTTCAACTACTGACAACCAAGGAACACACGATGCCACTCTCCCCGTTTCACTTGGCCATCCCGGTCTACGACCTGAGCGCCGCACGCCATTTTTATCGCGAAGTGTTCGGCCTGGAAGAAGGTCGCTCCAGCGACCATTGGGTCGATTTCAACTTTTTCGGCCATCAACTGGTGATTCACCTGGCGCCGAAAAATGCCTCTCAGGAAGCCGCACACACCAACGCCGTTGACGGCCATGACGTGCCGGTGCCGCATTTCGGTGTGGTGTTGGGCATGGAGCAATGGCAGGCGTTGGCGCAGCGGCTCAAGTCACTCGGCACTCAATTCGTGATCGAGCCGGGGATTCGCTTTGAGGGTTTGGTCGGTGAGCAAGCGACGATGTTTCTCTTCGACCCCTGCGGCAACGCGCTGGAATTCAAGGCGTTCAAGGACATCAATCAGCTGTTCGCCAAATGATCGACGTGCAGCACACCCTCAGAACCGCACCGCCCCTTGATGGCGAGCACGTTCTATGGCTGCCATAAGGCCGTCAACGGTTTTGTGAGTCTGGGCATCGAACTCGATCTGGTTGATGCTGAAGCGAATGTCGTAGCAGCGATGTACCGTTGAATTACGCTCGTTGAGCATCTCTTCGAGCCGCGTCCTGATGCCGGCAGCGTCGACGGCGGCTGAACCGGTCAACAACACGGCGAATTCATCGCCGCCGACCCGCCCGACGACATCGCTCTCGCGAAAGGCGATGCGCAGTACGTCGGCGAAGGTTTTCAGGGCATCGTCGCCTTCGGCACGGCCATACACTTCGTTGATCTGCTTGAAGTAAGCGAGATCGAAAAACAACAGGCTGACCGGTTTGTCCAACTCCAGGCAGGCATCGAGCCACAACTGGGCCAAGGCCAGGAAGCCATGAAGATTGGTCAACAATGTCAACTCATCCATGCTTGCCATCTGTACCGCCGTCAGCTGCTGCTCGAACTTGCGCGCCAGGTTGCGCATCATTTCGCGCTCCTGCACTCCGGTCTCGAGAACGTTAAGCCCGCGCAGTGTGTCTGCGCAAGCGCCAGGTTTGACCGGTTTGTCTGGAACCTGCATTGCTCACTCCTGTGAAGGGTATGTACGTTAGAGGCGCCCATACCCCGTTTGACTCCTGATGAATTTACCGTTGGTCAGATCCCTGCCACCGGACACGGCCCGCCCGCGTCCGCCCACAGCTTGAACTGGGTCACGAAAATGTCATGTGGCACCGGCACCGGCGCCCGATTGCCGCCGGGATTCCAGCCCCATAGCACCAGTTTGTCGTCGCTGACGTGCTTGATCAGCGCGGCAAAATCGCGATCACCATTGCTGGAGCGATCCTTGATCATGGCGCACAACTGGTTGGCCGGCAGGCCGATCCAGGCCATTTTGTGCGCCGCCGGCGGCAGGCTCCAGTGCGGCGCCCCCGGCGGCGCGTGCGGTCCATAACTGGCCGGCGGATTACTTTCGGCGTGGCAAGTCGCGCAGGGCAAACCGGCCGCGCCCTTGCCGTCCATTCCTCGCACCACGTCCATCGCGTGGGGAATCCCGGCGTCGAACTGCAATGGCGAGTCGCCGGGGATGTGGCAATTCTGGCAACGCGGGCTCTGGAAGACTTTCTGCACGGTATCGAACGCCTTCAACGCTTCCTTGTTGTCAGCGAACAAATCCTCGGCGTAGCCGACCAGGCCGATCAACACCACCGCGCCAAGCAGCAGATGTCGTTTCATCTCACACCCCCGACAGTTGCAGCGGCAATTCCCGCAGGCGCTGCCCGGTCAGGGCGAACACTGCGTTGGCCACTGCCGGCGCCGTGGGCGGTACACCGGCCTCGCCGATACCGCCGGGTTTTTCGCTGCTGGGCACGATATGCACTTCGACCACCGGCATTTCGCTGAGCCGCAGCACTTGATAGTCGTGATAGTTGGACTGCACCACTTGCCCGTCCTTGAAGGTCAGTTTGCTGTGCAAGGTAAATCCGAGGCCGAAGGTGATGCACGACTCCATCTGCGCCGCGATGCTCTGCGGGTTGACCGCGATCCCGCAGTCCACCGCGCACACCACCCGGTGCACGCGAATCGCCAGGTTGTCCTGCGACACTTCGGCGACGTGGGCCACGTAACTGCCGAACGACTCATGTACCGCCACGCCCAACGCATGACCCTCGGGCAAAGGGGCATTCCAGTTGGCTTTCTCCACTGCCAGGTTCAGCACACCGAGATGCCGTGGATGCGCCTTGAGCAAGGTTCGTCGGTATTCCACCGGATCCTTGCCGGCCGCTTCAGCCAGTTCATCGATCAACGATTCCATGACAAACGCGGTGTGCGTATGCCCGACCGAACGCAGCCACAGCACGCTGATACCGGTTTTCGGTGAATGCAGTTCCACCTGGTGATGGGCCAACCCTTCAAGGTAAGGGCTGTCGGCGACGCCTTCGACCGAGGTCTTGTCGATGCCATCCTTGACCATCGCTGCCTCAAGCATGGTGCCGGCCATGATCGATTGCCCGACCATTACATGCTTCCAGGCCAGTGGCAGGCCGTCGGCGCCCAGCCCCACTCGCGCCTGATGCAGGAACGCCGAACGGTAATAGCCGCCACGGATATCGTCCTCGCGGGACCAGACGGTTTTCACCGGCCCGCCAGCGGCCTTGGCGACGTACACCGCTTCGCTGACGAAGTCCGAGGTCGGGTTGGCCCGCCGCCCGAAGCCGCCACCGAGAAACTCGGTATGAATCTCGACCTGCTCGGGTTTGAGCCCGGTGATTTTCCCGGCGACCATTTGATCGAGGGTCTGGAACTGGGTACCGGTCCAGATTTCGCATTTGTCTTTTGTAATGCTCACCGTGCAGTTGAGCGGTTCCATCGGTGCGTGCGCCAGGTACGGCACGCTGTACTCGACGTCGATGGTCTTGGCCGCTTTGGCCAGGGTCGCCTCGGTATCGCCGGCCTTGCTGGCGGATGTGCCGGGGGTGGTGGCGAGTTGGCGGAAGCTTTCCAGCAGCTTCTGACTGTCGAGCCCGGCGTTCGGCCCCAGGTCCCACTCGACCTTCAGCGCATCGCGCCCCAGCTTCGCCGCCCAGTAGTGATCGGCAATCACCGCCACGCCGGTGGGCACCTGCACCACTTTGTGCACGCCCGGTATCGCCAGCGCCTCGGCGCCTTCAAAGGATTTGACGCTGCCGCCCAACACCGGCGGACGCGCGACCATGGCGGTCATCAGACCCTCGAATTGCACGTCCATGCCGAATTTGGCCCGGCCGGTGATTTTCTCCGGTGTGTCCAGGCGCTTGGTGGGTTTGCCAATGAGCTTCCAGTCCTTGGCGTCCTTGAGCTTGATCGAGGCCGGGTCCGGCAGCGGCAACTGGCCGGCGTCATCGGCCAGTTCGCCGTACGTCACGCGTTGCTCGCCGGCGATCACCACGCCGGAGTCGGTGCGAATCTGCGAGGGCGCGACGTTGAAGCGTTTGGCGGCGGCGTCGATCAACATCAAACGCGCCGCCGCGCCGGCCTGACGGTAACGATCGAATTCCATCCAGGTTGAGGTCGAGCCACCGGTTATCTGCATCCCGCCAAACGCCGCCAGACCATAATCGGCGGCTGATGCGGGTGAATGTTCGACGCGGATTTTTGACCAGTCGGCGTCGAGCTCTTCGGCGATCAGCATGGTCAGGCCGGTCCAGATGCCCTGACCCATTTCCGAATGGCCGAGCAGCACGGTGACGCTGTTGTCGTTACCAATGCGCAGGAAGGCATTGGGCGCGAACACATTGCCCTGATTCTCGGCGCCGACGGCGAAACGATGCGCACCGGGGATGACAAACGCCACCACCAGACCGCCGCCCAGCACGGCGCTGCCTTTGAGAAAACCACGGCGCGAGAGTCGATTGATGCTGTTCATGGCGAGCCTCCCATCAACCGAGTTCGGCGGCGCGTTTGACCGCGGCACGAATCCTTGGATAAGTGCCGCAGCGGCAGATATTGCCGGAGAGTGCCTGATCGATGTCGCTGTCGGTGGGCTTGGGGATTTTCGCCAGCAAAGCCGCTGCCGACATGATCTGCCCGGACTGGCAGTAACCGCATTGCACAACATCGAGTTCGGCCCAGGCTTGCTGCACCGGGTGCGTACCGTCAGTAGACAAGCCTTCGATGGTGAGGATTTTCTGCCCGTGGGCCACGGCCGTGGCAGGTGTGATGCAGGAACGCAGCGGCGCGCCGTCGACGTGTACGGTGCAGGCGCCGCACTGGGCCATGCCGCAACCGAATTTGGTGCCGGTGAGGTGCGCGACGTCACGCAGCACCCAGAGCAGCGGCATGTCTGCGGGGACATCCAGCGCCTGATCCTTGCCGTTGATGTTAAGGGTCAGCATTGCGAATTTCCTCAGACTCACGGTGATGCCATTGTTTTTGCAGGAGCGAAGCTTGCTCGCGAAGAACGGTAACGCGGGGTGTCAGCATGGACGCTTTCGCGGGCAAGCCTCGCTCCTACAGGATTGGGGTTATCCCTACAGCTAAGCGCAATTTGATCCAACGGACAGGTTCATCGACCACCGGTCACGAAAAGGCCGCCTCGATGGGCGGCCTTTGGTTTCACCTGTACGACCTGTAGCAGCTGTCGAGCCTGCGAGGCTGCGTTCGGCGGCGCAGCCGTCGTGAAATCAGACACCGAGGTGTTTCAGTAAAACCTCGCGTGCAGGGTTTACGACGGCTGCGCCGCCGAACGCAGCCTCGCAGGCTCGGCAGCTGCTACAGGTCCGTGGTGATTTTAAAAATCGGTGGAGACCGATACTTCGCGCCAGCTCTGCAACTCTTCGGCGACGAAGCTGTTCTTGGCTTCGATCGCTGCGACGCAGTCACTGCCCAGTGGCAAGCGCAATGGGGCTTTTTCCGCTTCCACCAGGGTGATCATGGCGTCGGCGAGTTTGTCCGGATCGCCAGGCTGATTCAGGGTCACAGCCTTGGCAATCTTGCGGACTTCGCCGGCCGTGCTGTCGTAGTCGGCAATCGTGGACGGCGACTCGACCAGCGAATTGCCTTCGAGGAATTCGGTGCGGAAGTAACCAGGTTCGACCACAGTCACTTTGATTCCCAGCGGTGCCAGCTCGGCGTGCAGCGCCTCGCTCAAGCCTTCGACAGCGAATTTGGTCGAGCAGTAGACGCCGAAGCCCGGCCCCGACCGGTAGCCACCCACCGACGAGAGGTTGATCACATGCCCACTGCGAGCGGCACGCATGTGCGGCAGGACGGCGCGAGTGACATTCAGCAAGCCGAAAACGTTGGTTTCGTACACGCGCCGCACTTCATCGGCACTGGCCTCTTCCACCGCGCCGAGCAAACCGAAACCGGCGTTGTTGACCAGCACGTCGATGCGCCCGAAGTGCTCGATGGCTGCCTGGGCGACCGCTACGCCTTGTGCTTCGTTGGTCACATCCAGATTAACCGCCAGCAAACCCGGTTGAACGCCAAAACGTTGGGTAATGCTGCTGGCGTCACGGGCGGTGCCGACGACGGCGTCACCGTTGGCCAGTGCGGCGGCAGCGATCTTTGCGCCGATGCCACGGGAAGCACCGGTAATGAGCCAGACACGTTTAAAGCTGTGGGAAGTGGTCATGAGCGTGAATCCTTCTGTGCAGTTGGGGTAAGCACAAGGTACGCAGGATGATTGGCCGGAAAAATGCCCTCGTGCTACAAGCACTATGAAACGCTCTTTCATAATGGCGCCGATATGAATCACGACCCTTTCGACGGTTTGACCGAGTTTCTGGCGGTGGCCGAGCACAAAAGTTTTACCCTGGCTGCGACAAAACTGGCGGTGACACCCACGGCGGTCAGCCACGCGATCAAGCTGCTTGAGCGTCGCACCGGCGTGCTGTTGTTTCAGCGCACCACGCGTCGGGTGGCCTTGACCGAGGCCGGCGTCAGTCTGTTTGCCCGTTTGCGCCCGGCGGCCAGTGAAATCGACGAGGCCCTGGCGGTGCTCAGCGGTTTTCGCGATCAGCCTATGGGCACCTTGCGGCTCACGGCACCGCGGCTGTCCGGCAGTTTATTGATGGAGCCGCTGATTGCGCTGTACCGACAGGCGTATCCGCAAGTCACCCTGGACATCTCCCTGGACGACGCCACGGTCGACCTGATGGCTGGCGGCTTCGATGCCGGGATTCGTCTGGGCGAGTCGATCGAAAAAGACATGATTGCAGTGCGACTGACGCCCGATCTGCAATGGTCGGTGGTGGGCTCCCCGGCGTACTTCGCCAAGGCTGGCAGGCCGGCCCGCCCTGAGGAATTGACTCGGCATGAATGCATCGGCTTTCGCTTCTCGACGTCGGGCAGCGCCCATCGCTGGGAGTTTCGCCGCGAGGGCCGGGATTTTACCGTCGGCGTCGAGGGTGGCGTGATCGTCAATGATCGGCGCCTGTTGGTGGCGGCTGCTCGCAGTGGAACGGGTTTGGCGTATGCCTGTGATCTGGAGATTGCCGAGGAATTGGCGGATGGGCGTCTGGAGCGAGTGCTGCAGGCCTTTGTGCCGCTCAGTTCGGCGTTGTATCTGTATTTTCCCAGCCGTTCGCAGTCGCAGCCGAAACTGCGGGGATTTATTGATTTGGCGACGGGGTGGGTGGCGAGCCAAAGTGGGCTCGGTTGATGAGGTGTATATCCGTTGTTGCGGCTGGTGGTTTCGCCGCTACGGCGGATCACTTGGAAGAGCCGTAGGAGCGAGCTTGCTCGCGAAAGTCGTCAACGATGACGCGTGTTACCAGGATAAACGCGGTGCCTGTGAGTCCATCGCGAGCAGGCTCGCTCCCGCATTTGGGCTGCGTACATCCCAAAACCCTTCAGACCACCACCGCCACCGGATGCGTAGTCAAACGATGCTGGGCCAGCAGGCGCATCACGTAGCCGATTTTCAGCAAGGTCGGCCCGATGATGGTCATGGCATGCATCGACACCAGGGCCGCGATCTGTAAATGACCGTTGTAGAGGTAAGCACCGTAAATACCGGCCAAAAATGTTACCAGGCCAATCGCAAGCACCCGGCTCGACCCGTGCAAAAGGCTCTGAGGATTGTTGAAGAAATCAAACATTTTCTCGTACTCCTGAAGCGGTTCAGTTGTACGTTCAGCTGATCAAGTCTCGTGCCATCTATTTAGTCGTTGCAAATCAACAGCCTGAAATCTACCGAGTCAAAACGACCCTCTACCTGCTTGGTCGTTATGACTCAAACCGGGTCATAACGACTCTATTCCACTAAAAAAATTTGGCGATCTACGGTACGGCCAGACAACCCCAGGCTGACTACGCTGAAAGTCAGCGTGAGAAATCCGTAGAGGAGCAGCGCCATGCAACGTGTGCAAAAACTTACCCCCTGCCTCTGGTTCGATGATCAGGCCGAAGAGGCCGCGAAGTATTATTGCTCGATCTTCGACCATTCGAAAATCACCGCCACCACCTACTACGGCCACGCCGGTTTCGAATTTCACGGCCGGCCCGAGGGTTCGGTGATGACCGTCAGCTTCGAACTCGACGGGCAAAGTTTCACCGGCCTGAACGGCGGTCCGTTGTTCAAGTTCAGCGAGGCGGTCTCGTTCCAGGTCAATTGCCAGACCCAGGAAGAAGTCGATCACTACTGGGGAACCCTGTCCGCTGGCGGCGTTCCCCAGGCCCAGCAATGCGGCTGGCTCAAGGACAAGTTCGGGCTGTCGTGGCAGATTGTGCCAATCGCCCTGATGGACATGATCAAAGACCCCGATACGGCAAAATCCCAGCGCGCCATGGAGGCGATGATGCAGATGAAAAAACTCGACATCGCCGAGCTGCAACGAGCCTTTGACGGTGAGAGCTAATACACTCCGAGGCTGACCTGCCGAGGACTGCCCATGAAGCACACCGTTGCCAAAAACGCTGACAAGGCCCCGCGCTTCTGGCGTGACGACGCCCTGCCCTTCATCGAAGCCCGTTCCATCGCCGATGGTCGCGAGGTCTGCTACACCCGGCATTCCCACGAGCACTTTTCCATCGGTGCGATCACGGCCGGGCGCAGCACATATGTTCACGAGCACGCGGAGTTTCAAGTCAGCGCCGGCACCGTGGTGCTGATGAACCCTGGCGATGTCCACGCCTGCAACCCGATCGACGATCAGCCGTGGTCATACCTGATGCTGTACGTCGATACGCCGTGGCTCACTGATTTGCAGCACCAACTCGGGTTCAGCCAGGAACTGGCGTTTCGCCGTTTTTCCATCACCCACACTCACGACGCCAGCCTGTTTGAAGGCCTGAAGGCATTGTATGAGGTGTTGGTCGATCAGCAGCAAGACGTGCTGGCTAAACACAGCGCGGCGGTGGAGTTTTTCACCGACGTGCAGCTACGGCTGAATCCGGTCGATCAGCCGTTGCGCGAGCCCAATTTCAAACTGGAGCGTGCCGCTGATTACATCCGCGATCACTGCACGCGCCTGCTCAAGCTCGAAGACATTTGCGCGGCGGCGCAGCTGTCGCCGTCCTACCTGATCCGCGCGTTCAAGCAGCATTACGGCATGACGCCCCACGCGTTTCTGCTTAACCGGCGCATCCAGTTCGCCCAGGATCAATTGCGCAGCGGCAAGCTGATCGCCGATGTCGCACTGGAAGCGGGGTTTGCCGACCAGGCGCATTTTCAACGTGTGTTCAAACAGCACCTGGCCGCGACGCCGGGGCAATATCGCGGCTAAGGCAGCAGCAGATACACCGCGCTCATGGCCAGCAACACCGCCATGATCCGGTTGAACAGGCGCATCCCCGCCGGGTTGTTCAGATAGCCGCGCAAAAAGGTCCCGGCATAGGCCCAGCAGCCGACAGACACGTAACAGATCACCAGATACACCGCGGCAAATTGCCAAACCAACCGCGCTTCGCCGTCGGCGACAAACGCACCCATGCCGGCGACGCAGGCCAGCCAGGCTTTCGGGTTGAGCCATTGCATGACCGCGCCGTACAGCATCGACGGTGCACGGCCGGATTCCTTGGCATCGAGCTGACCGTTGTCGGCGGCCAACTTGTAGGCCATGAACAACAGAAATGCCACGCCGGCCCACTGCACCCCCTGCGTCAGCGCCGGCCACAGCCGCAACACCTCGTGCAAGCCCAGGCCCATCAACACCAGCAACAACACGAACCCCAGCGTCGCCCCCGCTACATGCCGTTGACTAGCGCGGAAACCGAACTGCGCGCCGGAACTCAACGCCACAATGTTCACCGGCCCCGGTGTAATCGAGGCCACCAGGGCAAACGCCGCCATGGAGATAATCAGACTCATCGCATACCTTCTTCAAGTCAGTGGAAACAGTGCTCAAGGTAAAGAGCACCCTGGCCCACGTATTGAAGAAAACTGCCCAACCCGATTTTAGACACGACCCCTAATGAAATGGCTACCCCCGCCGCCCCCTGTGATCGCCCACTAAGCTTTCACCGGGGGCTCATCGGAGATTGTTGCCATGAACAAAGTAGCTATTGCCGCCATCGACTTGGGAAAACATTCTTTTCACCTGCATGCGCAAGATGATCGCGGTCATGAGCTTTGCCGCAAAAAATTCAATCGGGTGACGCTCATTCAGTATCTGGCCAACCTGGAATCCTGCACCGTCGTGATGGAGGCCTGCGGAGGCGCCCACTTCATGGCGCAGGAGGCCGCCAAGCTGGGGCATACGCCCAAGCTCATCGCACCTCATCTCGTACGTCCATACGTCAAAAGCAACAAGAACGACTTCGCTGACGCCGAGGCGATCTGCGAGGCGGCGACCCGGCCCACGATGCGTTTTGTTCCGCCCAAAACCCAAGCCCAGCAGGCGCTGGCCATGTCCAACTCGATACGTGAGTCGTTCATTAAAGACCGCACTGCGACCGTCAATCGGATTCACGCAGCCCTTCTGGAGGTGGGTGTCAGTTTGGCAGCCGGCTTCAAAGCCATCAAAGAGCTTCCAGCGTT